>NZ_SWDV01000011.1 GCF_005877905.1 Pseudomonas nicosulfuronedens
GAGCATCTTCCGCGGGTTCTTGCAGCCTTTAAAAATCGCCCTACCGGGCAACTTTAAACAGTTCGACCATTGAAGAGGTGAATGCGATGCGTATCAGCATCTTTGGTCTTGGGTATGTTGGCGCAGTATGTGCCGGCTGCCTGTCCGCACGAGGCCATGAAGTCGTTGGGGTGGATGTGTCCACCACCAAGATCGATCTGATCAACAATGGGAAGTCGCCCATCGTCGAACCGGGCCTGGAGCCGCTGCTGCAGCAGGGCATCCGTACCGGCCGCCTGTCCGGCACCACCGACTTCAAGAAGGCCGTACTGGACACCGACGTGTCGTTCATCTGCGTCGGTACCCCGAGCAAGAAGAACGGCGACCTGGACCTGGGCTACATCGAGTCCGTCTGCCGCGAGATCGGCTACGCCATCCGCGAGAAGAAAGAGCGTCACACCGTGGTCGTGCGCAGCACCGTGCTGCCGGGCACCGTCAACAACGTGGTGATCCCGATCATCGAGGACTGCTCGGGCAAGAAGGCCGGCGCCGACTTCGGCGTGGGCACCAACCCGGAATTCCTGCGCGAATCCACCGCGATCAAGGACTACGACTTCCCGCCGATGACCGTCATCGGTGAGCTGGACGCCCAGACCGGCGACCTGCTGGAAGAAATCTACCGCGAGCTGGACGCGCCGATCATCCGCAAGACCATCGAGGTCGCGGAGATGATCAAGTACACCTGCAACGTCTGGCATGCCGCCAAGGTCACCTTCGCCAACGAGATCGGCAACATCGCCAAGGCCGTCGGCGTCGATGGCCGCGAAGTGATGGACGTGATCTGCCAGGACCGCAAGCTGAACCTCTCGCGCTACTACATGAAGCCCGGCTTCGCCTTCGGTGGCTCCTGCCTGCCCAAGGACGTACGCGCCCTGACCTACCGCGCCAGCCAGCTGGACATCGAACACCCGATGCTCGGCTCGATCATGCGCAGCAACCAGCACCAGGTACAGAAGGCCTTCGACATCATCGCCGCCCACGGCAGCCGCAAGGTCGGCCTGCTCGGCCTGTCGTTCAAGTCCGGTACCGACGACCTGCGCGAAAGCCCACTGGTGGAACTGGCCGAGATGCTCATCGGCAAGGGCTACGAGTTGCAGATCTTCGACCGCAACGTCGAGTACGCCCGCGTCCATGGCGCGAACAAGGAGTACATCGAATCGAAGATCCCGCACGTCTCCTCGCTGCTGGTCTCGGACCTGGACGCGGTCGTGAAGTCCTCCGACGTCCTGGTGCTGGGCAACGGTGACGAGCTGTTCGTCGACGTGGTGAACAAGGCGCCTGAAGGCAAGAAGGTCGTCGACCTGATCGGCTTCATGCCGAGCGTCAGCGACGAGCGCGCCGAAGGCATCTGCTGGTAAGCGCCACCAGCTCTTCGTAGGAGCGAGCTTGCTCGCGAATGAACTATCCGACAGCACCAGTGTGCCAGGCGGGTTCGCGAGCAAGCTCGCTCCTACAAGAGCCACCCGCCCACCAAGCGACAGACGGATTTCGATGATGGAAACCTACAAACGCGTGATCGGTGAAGCCACCGGCTGGCTGGTCTTCCTCGGCCTGCTGATGCTGCTGGCACTGCTCGTGCCGCCCACCGTATTCGACGCCGAATCCAAGGACTTCCTGCTGCTGATCGGCGCGGTCGGTATCTGGCGCTATTCCATGGGCGGCCTGCACTTCCTGCGCGGCATGCTGTTCCTCTATGGGGTCTACCCGCACTACCGCCGCAAGGTACGCAAGCTCGGCGATGCGGCCGACCCGTCCCACGTGTACCTGATGGTCACCAGTTTCCGTATCGACGCGCTGACCACCTCCATGGTCTATCGCTCGGTCATCGAAGAAGCCATTGCCTGCGGCTACCCCACCACCGTGGTGTGCTCCATCGTCGAGATGTCCGACGAGGTGCTGATCAAGCAGCAGTGGCAGAAGCTCAACCCGCCGGACCACGTCGAACTCGACTTCGTGCGCATCCCCGGCACCGGCAAGCGCGACGGCCTGGCCCACGGCTTCCGCGCCATCTCCCGCCACCTGCCGGACGAGCACGCGGTAGTCGCGGTGATCGATGGCGACACCGTGCTGGAACCTGGCGTGGTCAAGAAGACCGTGCCCTGGTTCAAGCTCTTCCCCAACGTCGGCGGTCTGACCACCAACGAATTCTGCGAAGTGCGCGGCAGCTACATCATGAGCGAGTGGCACAAGCTGCGTTTCGCCCAGCGCCACATCAACATGTGCTCGATGGCCCTGTCCAAGCGCGTACTGACCATGACCGGTCGCATGTCGGTGTTCCGCGCCGCGGTGGTCACCGATCCGGACTTCATCACCGACGTGGAAAGCGATCACCTGGACCACTGGCGCCTGGGCCGCTTCCAGTTCCTTACCGGCGACGACAAGTCCAGCTGGTACAGCCTGATGCGCCTGGGCTACGACACCTTCTACGTGCCGGACGCGGCGATCAACACGGTCGAGCACCCGCCGGAGAAGAGCTTCATCAAGGCCAGCCGCAAGCTGATGTTCCGCTGGTACGGCAACAACCTGCGGCAGAACTCCCGCGCCCTGGCCCTGGGCCCGCAACGCCTGGGCTGGTTCACCAGCGTGGTGCTGTTCGACCAGCGCCTGTCGATGTGGACCTGCCTGCTGGGCCTGGTCGCCGCGATCATCGCCAGCATCAAGTACAGCATCGCCTACCTGCTCATCTACCTGCTGTGGATCGGCATCACTCGCTTCGTGCTGACCCTGCTGCTGTCGCTGTCGGGCCATCACATCGGGCCGGCCTATCCCGCAATTCTTTATTACAACCAGATCGTCGGCGCCCTGGTGAAGATCTACGTGTTCTTCCGCCTCGACCAGCAGTCCTGGACCCGCCAGAACACCAAGCTCGATCGCGGCCTGGCCAGCTTCCAGCGCTGGTTCAACACCTGGTCCTCGCGCGCCATGACCTTTTCCGCGGCCAGCGTTTTCGTCGCCGTACTGCTGACCATCGTCTGAAGGCTCCCTTTAGCCACGCCCCTTTTAGCTACGAACAGGACTCGACCCCATGAATACCGCCGTCAACGTCAATGTCGTGCATGAATCCGAAGCCCAGCGCCAGCACGCACGGGTCAAGCTGCCCGCGCGCATCCGCTACATCGGTGGCAACCGCGAAGGCGTCGATGCGCGCCTGCTGGACCTGTCCGCCGGTGGCTTCGCCTTCAGCACCAGCGGCACGCCGGTGCAGGTCGGCGACCTGCACAAAGGCAAGCTGCTGTTCCAGATCGACAGCATCAGCTTCTCCCTGGAAGTGGAATTCCAGGTGCGCTCCTTCGACCGCGACAGCGGCCGCGTCGGCTGCGAATTCCAGCACCTGAAGCCGCGCGAGATCGCCGCCCTGCGCTACCTGATCACCTCCTACCTGGCCGGTGAAGTGGTCAGCGTGGGCGACATGCTCAACACCCTGCAGCGCGAGAACTTCACCAAGGCCCGCAAGCACGGTGCCGGCTCCGGTGGCATGGGCTTCTTCGGGCGCTTCCGCGCGGTCACCGTGAGCACGGCGATCTTCGTAGTCGGTGTCGGCGCCTTCGCGGTGATCCTCAACCAGATCTACAACCTGTACTTCGTCACCCACGCCGACTCGGGCGTGGTCAGCGTGGCCAACCAGCAGATCACCATGCCCCGCGAAGGCACCGTGGAAAGCCTGGTGGAGCCGGGCGCGGAAGTCGCCAAGGGCGCGCCGATCGCTTCCTTCTCCGCCAACCTGCTGGACCTGCTCAAGGGCAACCTGACCGAAGAACAGCTCAACCCGAGCAACATCGAGAAGCTCTTCGGCCACCAGATGAAGGGCACCCTGACCAGCCCGTGCGACTGCCGCGTGGTCGAGCAGCGCGTCGCCAACGGCCAGTTCGCCAACAAGGGCGACGTGATCTTCACCCTGACCCCGCGCGACAGCACCGCCACCGTCGAGGCGCGCTTCCCCTACCGCAACGCCGCCGAGCTTTCGCCGGGCACCCACGTGAACTTCCAGGTCGCCGGCGACAGCGAAGTGCGCGGCGGCCGCATCCTGCGCACCGCGCCGGTGGACGGTGACCTGTCCTCGGAAATCCGCGTGCAGATCACCCCCGACCAGCCGCTCGACAGCCAGATGGCTGGCCGCCCGACTGAAGTCAGCATCGGCGGCCTGCCAGGCCGCACCCTGCTGAACAAGGCGATGGCCCTGGCCACCGCCCGCTAAGAGGACCGCCCGCATGAATCGACCTGTCTTCCGACACGCCCCGCATCTGGCTCTGGCACTGGCCATCGCCGCAGCCGCCGGTTGCGCCGGCCTGCCCGACCAGCGACTGGCCCAGGAAGCCCTGGAGCGCGGCGACATCGCCACCGCCCAGGCCAACTTCCAGGCCCTGGCGACCCTGGGTTACGCCGACGCACAGGTCGGACTGGCCGACATGCAGGCCGCCACTGGCGACCCTGACGAACAGGCGCGCGCCGAGAAGCTCTACCGCGAAGCCGCCGAAAGCTCCCCACGCGCCCGCGCCCGTCTGGGCAAATGGCTGGCAGCCAAGCCCGGCGGCACCGACGCCGAGCACCGCGAAGCCGAGCAACTGCTGAGCCGCGCCTTCAACGAAGGCGAAGACAGCGCGCTGGTGCCGCTGATCGTCCTCTACCTGCAGTACCCGCAGGCCTGGCCGAACGTGAACCCGCAACAGCGCATCGACCAGTGGCGCGCCCAGGGCCTGCCGCAGGCGGACCTGGCGCAGATCATCCTGTACCGCACCCAGGGCACCTACGACCAGCACCTGAGCGAAGTCGAACAGGTCTGCCAGCGCTGGCTGAACCGCATGGACGTGTGCTGGATGGAACTGGCCACCGTGTACCAGAAGCAGGGCAACGCGGATAAGCAGAAAGCCCATATCGAAGCACTCAAGGCAGGCTGGAAGGCCGGTCGCGTGCCGTCCGAGCGCGTCGAGTCGGTAGCCGGCGTGCTGGCCGACCCGAACATCGGCACCGCCGACCCGCAGGCCGCCCAGGCACTGCTCACCGAGATCGCGCCGACCTACCCGGCCGCCTGGGTCAGCCTGGCCAAGCTGCAATACGACAACCCCGACCTGGGCGACCTGGACCAGATGCTCGACTACCTGAAGAAGGCCCAGGACGCCGCCCAGCCCCGCGCCGAGCTGCTGCTCGGGCGCCTCTACTACGACGGCAAGTGGGCCCCGCAGGAGCCGCAGAAGGCCGAGCAGCACCTGCTCAAGGCCGCCGCCAGCGAGCCCCAGGCGCACTACTACCTGGGCCAGATCTACCGCCGTGGTTTCCTCGGCCAGGTCTACCCGCAGAAAGCCGTGGACCACCTGCTGATCGCCGCCCGTGCCGGCCAGGCTAGCGCCGACATGGCCCTCGCCCAACTCTATTCGCAGGGCCGCGGTGTGCGCCCGAACCTGGTCAATGCCTACGTCTTCGGCGAACTCGCCCAGCGCCAGCAGGTGCCCACCGCCAGCGACCTGATGGCGCAGATCGAACCGCAGATCCAGCCGGCCGACCGCAGCGCCGCGCAACAACTGCTCAAGCGTGAAGAACAGGCTCGCGGCGCCAACTGGCAAGCCACCGTCAGCCTTCTGCAGAACAACCAGGAACAAGAAAATCTATGAAGCGCACCGACCCGATGACCACTCCGCTGTTTGCTCTCGTCGATGGCGTTCAACCGCGTGCTCTGGCTTCTGCTGTTCGCCGCGCCCGCCTGCTCCCCGCCATGCTCGGCGCTAGCCTGAGCCTCGCCGGCACCCTGTTCGGCAGCCTCGCCCACGCGGCGGAAGAGCCACCCAAGAACTTCGGCATCGACATCAAGGTGACCGCCGAATCCGAGGATGACCGAGACCTGGGCACCGCCCACGGCGGCGATCTCAACGGCCTCGGCCTGGACGTGCGCCCCTGGGCCTTCGGCCAATGGGGCGACTGGAGCGCCTACACCATGGGCCAGGCGGTGACCGCCACCGACACCATCCAGACCGACACCCTGCAGGAAGACAACGCCAGCGCCGACGGTGACGACAACAGCGACGACGGCCGCGAGCGCGACGACAGCTACCTGGCCCTGCGCGAATTCTGGGTCGACTATGCCGGCCTTACCCAGTATCCGGGCGAGCACCTGCGCTTCGGTCGCCAGCGTCTGCGCGATGACAGCGGCCAATGGCAGGACACCAACATCGAAGCGCTGAACTGGACCTTCGACACCACCCTGCTGCGCGCCCACGCCGGCGTCGCCCAGCGCTTCTCCGAATACCGTACCGACCTCACCGAGCTGGCCCCGGAAGACAAGGACCGTACCCACTTCTTCGGCGACATCTCCACGCAATGGGCACCCAACCACTGGGTCGGTCTGCGCCTGCACCACGCCGACGACAGTGGCCACCTGAAGGACCCGGGCGAAGAGATCGACTCGCTCGACAAGACCTACACCGGTGACCTCACCTGGGTGGGGATCGAAGCCACCGGCGACGCCTACAACTACCGCTCGCAGATGCCGCTCAACTACTGGGCCAGCGCGACCTGGCTGACCGGCAACCGCGACCGCCTGACCAGCACCACCGTCGGCGACGACCGCATCGCCACCGGCAAGCAGAGTGGCGACGTCAACGCCTACGGCGTCGACCTGGGCCTGCGCTGGAACATCGACGAACAGTGGAAGACCGGTATCGGCTACGCCCGTGGCAGTGGCGGCGGCAAGGACGGCGAGGACCAGTTCCAGCAGACCGGCCTGGAAAGCAACCGCTCCAACTTCACCGGCACCCGCTCGCGCGTGCACCGCTTCGGCGAGGCCTTCCGCGGCGAACTCTCGAACCTCCAGGACGCCACCCTGTTCGGCTCCTGGCAGCTGCGCGAGGACTATGACGCGAGCCTGGTGTACCACAAGTTCTGGCGCGTGGACGGCGACTCCGACATCGGCAACAGCGGCATCACCGCGCCGATGGTCAACGACTCGAAAGACGTCGGCCAGGAAGTCGACCTGGTCGTCACCAAGTACTTCAAGCAGGGCCTGCTGCCGGCCTCGATGAGCCAGGCGATCGACGAGCCGTCGGCACTGATCCGCTTCCGCGGCGGCGTGTTCAAGCCCGGCGACGCCTACGGCAGCCACGTCGACTCGACCATGCACCACGCCTTCGTCGATGTGATCTGGCGCTTCTGAGGACTGTAGCGATGACCCTCCACCACTTACCCACGCTCGCTTTCCGCCGTACCCGGCGCGTTGTCGCGTGCCCGGTGGAGGCCCGCGCGCAAGGAGAAACGGCCATGAACCGCCACCCGTTACACGCCCTGCCGCTGACCGCGCTGCTGCTCGGCGGCCTGCTCAGCGCCGGCGCGCCGGCCTGGGCGGCGCAGCCCGCGGCCAAGGCCGCGACCAGCATCGCCAAGGATGCTCAAGGCAACTCCGCCGAACAGCACCCGGCCACCGAACCCGGCCACACCCAGACGCTGAAGGAGTCCGGCAACTACACCGTCACCGCCGCCCCCAGCGAACCGCTGCACCTGGAGCCGCCCAAGCTGCCCGACCTCTCCGGCTACACCGCCGAGGAGGTAGAGAAGAAGATCGAGCGCAACAAGCGCGGCCAAGCCCGCGTTGAACGCATGGTCCAGCAGCAGCCTCTGAAAGAATTCACCGGCGGCAAGAACCGCCTCGCCGAGTGGGTGAAACGCCAGCGCCAGATGCCCCAGGCAATCTTCATCGACGGCGGCTACGTGAACCTCGCGGAACTGGCCGGCAAGTTGCCCAAGACGGCCCTGGAACAGACCGAGCCGGGCGTGTTCATCGCCCGCCTGCCCATCGTCGTCAGCCAGGGCGCAACCCTGGAGATCGACGGCAAGGTCAAGGAACTGCGCCTGTCCCAGGATCGCGGCTCGTTCCTGGTCAACGACGGCAAGCTGTTCGTGCGTGACACCAAGGTCACCGCCTGGAACGAGGCGAAGCAGGAACCGGCCTGGTACAAGACGCCCAACGAATTCCGCCCCTTCCTGATCTCCTGGGGTGGCGCCGAGGCCTACCTGGTGAACAGCCATTTCACCAGTTTCGGTTACAACGCTTCCAAGGCCTACGGCATCTCCATCTCGCAGTACAGCCCGGGCATGGACAAGACCATGAAGCGCCCGCGCCCCAAAGGCTGGGTGATCGGCTCGACCTTCGAGGACGCCTGGTACGGCTTCTATTGCTATGAGGCCGACGACCTGGTGGTGCGCGGCAACACCTACAAGAACAACATCGTCTACGGCATCGACCCGCATGACCGCTCGCACCGTCTGGTCATCGCCGAGAATACCGTCTACGGGACGAAGAAGAAGCACGGCATCATCGTTTCCCGTGAGGTCAACGACAGCTGGATCATCCACAACAAGACCTACGACAACCACCTTTCCGGGATCGTCCTGGACCGTAATTCCGAGCGCAACCTGGTGGCCTACAACGAGGTGTACCGCAACCACTCCGACGGCATCACGCTCTACGAGTCCGGCGACAACCTCATCTACGGCAACCAGGTGCTGGCCAACCTGCGCCACGGCATCCGCATCCGTAACAGCGTGAACATCCGCCTGTACGAGAACCTCGCAGCGGGCAACAAGCTGATCGGCGTCTACGGCCACATCAAGGACCTCACCGACACCGACCGCAACATCGACCTCGACCCCTTCGACACCAAGGTCTCGCTGATCGTGGTCGGCGGCAAGCTGGCCGGCAATGGCTCGGGCCCGCTGTCGGTGGACTCGCCGCTGTCGCTGGAGCTCTACAAGGTGGCCATGCTCGGCCCGACCAAATCTTCCGGCATCAGCTTCAACGGCGTGCTTGGCGAGAAGCAGGACCAGATCCTGGACCTGCTGGTGCGCCAGCAACGCGCGGTGCTGATCGACCCCGTCGAAAGCCAGGCCGAACTGCAGAACTGAGGACCGACCATGAAACGTATGACTGTCAATTTCCTGCGCCTGTCGGGCCTCACTGCGGCTCTGCTCATCGCGCAGCAGGCCGGCGCCGCCGACGCCCCGAGCTACACCGCGCAACCGGCCGCCGGCCTGTGCCCCACCGCCTCCAACGACGCGGCGTACAACACCAAGTACCTGGGCTTCTTCACCCACCTGGTGCCGGCCCAGGAAGATTGGCTGTTCCGCACCACCTACGACCTGCGCACCGACTTCGGCACCAGCGCCGAAGGCTGGCGCGAGCTCAAGCAACTGCGCGACGAACTCAAGCGCAAGGGCATCGACCTCGTCGTGGTCTACCAGCCCACGCGTGGCCTGGTGAACCGCGAGAAGCTCAACCCGCAGGAGAAAGCCAGCTTCAACTACGACCTGGCGAAAAAGAACTACCAGGCGGCCATCGCCCAGTTCCGCAAGGCCGGCATCTACACCCCCGACTTCTCCCCGCTGTTCGACGAGAAGCAGGAGCACCCGTACTACTTCAAGGGCGACCACCACTGGACCCCGTACGGCGCCATGCGCAGCGCGAAGATCGTGGCCCAGACCCTGAAGGAAATCCCCGCCTACAACGACATTCCGAAGAAGGAATTCGAGAGCAAGCGCGTGGGCCTGCTGTCCAAGCTGGGCACCTTCCACAAGGCCGCCGCGCAACTGTGCGGCAGCAGCTACGCACCGCAGTACGTCGACCGCTTCGAGACCGAGCCGGTGGGCGATTCGGGCGGCGGCGACCTGTTCGGTGAAGGCGGCGATGCCCAGGTTGCGCTGGTGGGTACGTCCAACAGCGGCCCGGCGTACAACTTCGCCGGCTTCCTGGAGCAGTACGGCAAGGTCGACATCCTCAACAACGCCGTGTCCGGCGGCGGCTTCGACAGCTCCCTGCTGGCCTACATGACCAGCAAGGAATTCCACGACAAGCCGCCGAAGATCCTCATCTGGGAATTCGCCACCCACTACGACATGGCGCAGAAGAGTTTCTACCGCCAGGCCATGCCGCTGGTGGACAACGGCTGCGCCGACGGCAAACCGGCCATCAGCCGCAAGGTCAAGCTGCACGCGGGCAGCAACGAGGTGCTGCTCAACAGCGGCGCCCTGCCGATCCGTTCGGGCAGCTACACCGCCGACGTCACCTACTCCGACCCCGGCGTGCACGAGCTCAAGAACACCATCTGGTACATGAACGGTCGTCGCGAGCAGCTGAAGATCGAGCAGTCCAAGGCCGTGGATACCGGCGGACGCTACGTCTTCGAGCTGCGCAACGACGAAGACTGGTCGAACCAGCAGTTCCTCTCCCTGGAGATCGAGGCGCCGGACGACATGCCGGCGGGCCTGGAAGTCGAGGCCAAGCTCTGTCAGACGCCCAAAGCCAAGTCGGCCGACGTGGCCGCCAACTGAAGCGAGGGACGAATACCATGCCCAGCCTCCACAAGATCAAGACGCCCGTCGTCGCCCGCATCGGCCTGACCATCGCGGTGCTCGGCGCACTGTTCGGCGAAAGCACCACCTACGCCGCCGACCTGATGCCGCCGCCGGGCTACTTCTCCGCCGTCGGTGAGAAAGGCAGCAAGAAGGATGCGGACAGCTGCCCCACCGCGCCCACGCCGTACACCGGCAGCCTGCAATTCACCAGCAAGTACAAGGGTTCGGACTCGGCACGCGCCACCTTCAATGCGGAGGCGGACAAGGAGTTCCGCACCCAGATCAAGGACATCACCGACATGGAGCGCGGCGCCACCAAGCTCATCACCCAGTACATGCGCAGCGGCAACAAGGGCGACCTTGATTGCGCGATGAGCTGGCTGGATTCGTGGGCAAAAGCCGGCGCGCTGGAGAGCACTGACTTCAACCACACCGGCAAGTCCATGCGCAAATGGGCGCTGGGCAGCCTGTCGTCCTCCTACATGCGCCTGAAGTTCTCCAGCAGCCGGCCGCTGGCCGCCTATGGCGAGCAGTCGAAGGAGATCGAGAACTGGTTCAGCACCCTGGGCAGCCAGGTGGTGCGCGACTGGAGCGACCTGCCGCTGAAGAAGATCAACAACCACTCCTACTGGGCCGCGTGGTCCGTGATGTCCACTGCCGTGGTGACCAACCGCCGCGACCTGTTCGACTGGTCGGTACAGGAGTTCAAGGTCGCCGCCAACCAGGTGGACAACGACGGCTACCTGCCCAACGAACTCAAGCGCCGCCAGCGCGCCCTCTCCTACCACAACTACTCGCTGCCGCCGCTGACCATGATCGCCGCCTTCGCCCAGGTGAACGGCGTCGACCTGCGCCAGGAAAACAACGGTGCCCTGCAGCGCCTGGCCAACCGTGTGATGCAAGGCGTGGACGACCAGGACGCGTTCGACCAGAAGACCGGCAACGACCAGGACATGGCCGACCTGAAGGAGAACAGCAAGTTCGCCTGGCTGGAACCCTACTGCGCGCTCTACAGCTGCGCGCCCAAGACCCAGGACTGGAAGAAGAAGATGGAGCCGTTCAACAGCTTCCGCCTGGGGGGTGAAGTGACCAAGGTTTTCAACCGTCAGGGGGCGGGGAGCTGAAGACGCACCAGTCCCCGTAGGGCGCATGACCGCTTGCGGTAATGCGCCGGAGAGCCTGGCACGAACCTCGGCGGATAACGCTTCGCGTCATTCGGCCGGCGACCTGTAGGAGCGAGCTTGCTCGCGAACAGTGTCTCCGAGAGCTCCAGCGCCGAGCGGTTCGCGAGCAAGCTCGCTCCTACAAAGAGCTACCCATCCCGCACACGCGGGGCACGGCACCACCACCCGACCCACGCAAAAAAGACGCGGGCGGGCGCAACAGATTAAGCACCACCAGGGGAGGAATTGGCGGGTTGCCCCGGCCTTTCCTCAGGGCGTCGAGAAGACGCCGGAAGGTCCGGAGCCACTCAAGGTTTGAAGCTCCAGAGAGAGACGCGGAATGGTCTTTTCTTCCAACGTGTTCCTGTTCCTGTTCCTGCCGGTTTTCCTCGGCCTGTACTACCTGAGCGGGAACCGCTACCGGAACCTTCTGTTGCTGGTCGCCAGCTACATTTTCTACGCCTGGTGGCGGGTGGACTTCCTCCTGCTGTTCGCCGGCGTCACCGTGTTCAACTACTGGATCGGCCTGCGCATCGGCGCCGCCGGCGTACGCACCAAGGCCGCCCAGCGCTGGCTGCTGCTGGGCGTGGTGGTCGACCTGTGCGTCCTGGGCTACTTCAAGTACGCCAACTTTGGCGTCGACAGCCTCAACGAGATCATCACCTCGTTCGGCATGCAGCCCTTCGTGCTGACCCACATCCTGCTGCCCATCGGCATCAGCTTCTACACCTTCGAGTCGATCAGCTACATCATCGACGTGTACCGCGGCGACACCCCGGCCACGCACAACCTGATCGACTTCGCGGCCTTCGTGGCAATCTTCCCGCACCTGATCGCCGGCCCCGTGCTGCGCTTCAAGGACCTGGTGGACCAGTTCAACCACCGCACCCACACCGTCGACAAGTTCGCCGAAGGCTGCACCCGCTTCATGCAGGGCTTCGTCAAGAAGGTGTTCATCGCCGACACCCTGGCCGCGGTGGCCGACCACTGCTTCGCCTTGCAGGACCCCACCACCGGCGACGCCTGGCTCGGCGCGCTGGCCTACACCGCGCAGCTGTACTTCGACTTCTCCGGCTACAGCGACATGGCCATCGGCCTGGGCCTGATGATGGGCTTCCGCTTCATGGAGAACTTCAACCAGCCCTACATCAGCCAGTCCATCACCGAGTTCTGGCGGCGCTGGCACATCAGCCTCTCCACCTGGCTGCGCGACTACCTGTACATCAGCCTGGGCGGCAACCGCGGCACCACCTTCCAGACCTACCGCAACCTGTTCCTCACCATGCTGCTGGGCGGCCTGTGGCACGGCGCCAACGTCACCTACATCCTCTGGGGCGCCTGGCACGGCGTGTGGCTGGCCATCGAGCGTGCACTGGGCGTGAATGCCGCGCCGCGCGTGCTCAATCCGCTGAAGTGGGTTTTCACCTTCCTGCTGGTGATCGTCGGCTGGGTGATCTTCCGCGCCGAGAACCTGCACGTGGCCTGGCGCATGTACGCCGCCATGTTCAGTTTCGGCGACTGGCAGCTCTCCGAGCTCAACCGCGCCAGCCTCACCGGCCTGCAGGTCGGCACCCTGGTGATCGCCTACCTCGTGCTCGCCTACTTCGGCCTGCGCCAGTTCTATAACCAGCCGATGCAGAGCAAGGCACCCAAGGCCGCTGCGAAGACCGAACAGATCGACGCCGACGGCCCGGCGAGCGCCCAGCCGCGCACCCCGGCCATGGCCCAGCAGGACCCGGCGGCCATTGCCTATTCGCCCAGCGGCGCCGCCGTCTACCAGCCGCACTGGATGACCCAGCTGCCGCTGCTGGCCACCCGCGTCGCCCTGCTCCTGCTCTTCGCCGCCTCGGTGCTCAAGCTCTCTGCGCAGAGCTACTCGCCGTTCCTCTACTTCCAGTTCTGAGCGAGGCAACCATGTCAGTAGAAACCAAGAGAATCGCCAGGCCCCTTCAGTACGCCTACATCGCCGCCTTCGGCGGGATGCTGCTGGGCCTTGCCGGCTGGTCGCTGAAGGCCTTCCCCAGCTTCTCCGCCGCCGAGGGCACCACGGTGCTCAACGGCAAGCTGGCGCACGCCTTTGAAGGCCATTACGACGACGAATTCCCCATCAAGCGCCTGGGCACCAATCTCTGGGCCGCGCTGGACTACACCGTTTTCGACGAAGGCCGACCCGGCGTGGTGATCGGCAAGGACGGCTGGCTGTTCACCGATGAAGAGTTCAAGCCGGCCCCCACCCAGCAGCAACTCGACGACAACTGGGCACTGGTGCGTGGCGTGCAGCAGGAATTGGAACGCCGCGGCGTAAAGCTGGTGCTGGCCATTATTCCGGCCAAGACACGCCTGTATCCCGAGTACGTCGGCAAGGAGCAGCCGGCAGCCCTGCACGCCTCGCTCTACACCGACTTCCTGCAGCGCGCTCGCCAGGCCGGCATGGCCGCGCCCGAGCTGCTGGAAACGATGGAAAAGGCCAAGGACAACGGCCAGGTCTTCCTGCGCACCGACACCCACTGGACCCCGCTGGGCGCCGAAGCCGTGGCCCAGCGCCTGGGCGAAAGCATCCGTGCAGGCCAGGGCGCCAACCTGCCGACCCAGAGTTTCGTCACCGAGGCCGGCAAGAGCGGCGCACACAAGGGCGATCTGCTGACCTTCCTGCCCCTGGACCCGCTGTTCACCAACCTGCTGCCCGAAGAAGACCAGCTGCAGCAGCGCCAGACCCACCCGGCCGAGGAAGCCGCCGCCAGCGACGACAGCGCCGGCGGTGGCGACCTGTTCGGCGACAGCGCCCAGCCGCAGGTTGCTCTGGTCGGCACCAGCTACAGCGCCAACCCGCGCTGGAACTTCGCCGGCGCGCTGAAACAGGCGCTCTCGGCGGACGTCATCAACTACGCCAAGGAGGGCAAGGGCCCTCTGGAACCGATGCTCGAACTCCTGCAGGACGAAGGTTTCAAGAAGGCGCCGGCCAAGCTGCTGGTGTGGGAATTCCCCGAACGCTACCTGCCGATGCACAGCGACCTGAGCCAGTTCAACCAGGACTGGGTGGCGCAACTGCGTGCGGACGGTAACCGCGACGAACGCCTGGCTTCCAACCAGGCAGCCGCTCAGTGATCCCAAGAACCCACGGCGCAATGAGCGCTGAACAGGGCACCTCCCGTGCCCACACGAGAGAGAAGACGGAGGTACACCCCATGAACCGACTCAACTTTAACCGAGTGAGCATTCGCACCCTGAAGTCGTCCGCCCTGGCCATCGCCCTGGGCGCCGCCTCCTTCGGCGCCTTCGCCGGTGGTGAAGGCGCGCTGTACGGCCCGCAGGCACCCAAGGGCTCTTCCTTCGTGCGGGCCTACAACGCCGGCAGCGGCGAGCTGTCCGTCAGCGTCGGCAATGCCACACTCAACGACATTACCCCGCAGGGCTCCAGTGACTTCAAGTTCCTCCCGCCGGGCAACTACACCGCCAAGGTCGGCTCCCAGAGCCTGCCGGTGAAACTCGATCCGGACGCCTACTACACCCTCGTCAGCCAACCCGGCGGCCAGCCACGCCTGGTGCCCGAGCCGCCGTTCAAGAACAAGCAGAAGGCCCTGGTCCGCGTACAGAACCTCAGCGGCAAGGCCCTCACCCTGAAGACCGCCGATGGCAAGACCGAAGTAGTCAGCAACGTCGCCCCGCAGAGCCACGGCGACCGCGAGATCAACCCGGTGAAAGTCAACCTGGCGCTGTTCGACGGCGCGAAGAAGGTCAGCGACCTCAAGCCCGTCACCCTCGAGCGCGGCGAAGTGGTCTGCCTCTACGTCACCGGTGACAGCAAGCTGAACCCGGTATGGGTCAAGCGCCCGGTGAAGGCGGACTGAGCAAGTCGGCGATGACGTGCCAGCGCGTACCGCCCGCCCTCTCCCTAACCCTGGCTGCGCGCCCCGCTCCGAAGGGCGAGGGGACTGGATTGGCGCAGGTGGAAACCATGGCATCAGCCGGCACGAAGAACTCCCTCTCCCTTCAGGGAGAGGGCTGGGGAGAGGGCGCTCTGCCCCGTTCCCGACCCGATATGCAAAACAACAAGACCGGCCCCACACCGGCAGCAGGACCCGTGCGCCGCTACGACGGCAAGCACAGGAGAGGTCACCCAAACCGCACGCCGGCCCGCATGACGTGGCCCGGCAGACAGAACGCAAACGCTTTAGGAGAAACCCGATGATCCCAGTAATCCTTTCCGGTGGTAGCGGCTCGCGACTCTGGCCTCTTTCGCGCAAACAGTATCCCAAGCAGTTCCTGGCCCTGACCGGCGAGCACACGCTGTTCCAGCAGACCCTGGAGCGCCTGGTGTTCGAAGGCATGGAGCCGCCGGTGGTGGTGAGCAACCAGGAACACCGTTTCATTGTCCAGGAACAGCTCGAAGCGCTGAGCCTGAAGACCCAGTCCATCCTGCTCGAACCCTTCGGCCGCAATACCGCCCCGGCGGTCGCCATCGCCGCCATGAAGCTCATGGCCGAAGGCCGTGACGAACTGCTGCTGATCCTCCCGGCCGACCACGTGATCGAAGACCAGCGTGCCTTCCAGCGTGCCCTGGCACTGGCCACCAACGCCGCCGAAAAGGGTGAGATGGTGCTCTTCGGCGTGCCCGCCGATCGCCCGGAAACCGGCTACGGCTACATCAAGTCCGGCGACGAGCGCGGCCTGCCGGACGGCGTCATCCGCGTCGAGCGCTTCGTCGAGAAACCCGATGAAGCCCGTGCCCAGCAATTCGTCGAGGAAGGCGGCTACTTCTGGAACAGCGGCATGTTCCTGTTCCGCGCCAGCCGCTTCCTCGAAGAGCTGAAAAAGCACGACGCCGACATCTACGACACCTGCCTGCTCGCCCTGGAGCGCAGCCAGCACGACGGCGACCTGATCAACATCGACGCCGCCACCTTCGAGTGCTGCCCGGACAACTCCATCGACTACGCCGTGATGGAAAAGACCCGTCGCGCCTGCGTGGTCCCCCTGGCCGCCGGCTGGAACGATGTTGGTAGCTGGTCGTCGATCTGGGAAGTCCACGACAAGGACGTCAATGGCAACGTCACCATGGGCGACGTGGTGGTGCATGACAGCCACAACTGCCTGGTTCACGGCAACGGCAAGCTGGTGTCCGTGGTCGGCCTGGAAGACATCGTGGTGGTCGAGACCAAGGACGCCATGATGATCGCCCACAAGGACCACGTGCAGGACGTCAAGAAGGTGGTCAACCAGCTCGATGCCGCCGGCCGCAGCGAGACCCAGAACCACTGCCAGGTCTACCGTCCGTGGGGCTCCTACGACTCGGTGGACATGGGCGGCCGCTTCCAGGTCAAGCACATCACCGTCAAGCCGGGCGCACGCCTGTCGCTGCAGATGCACCACCACCGCGCCGAGCACTGGATCGTCGTCTCCGGCACCGCCCAGGTGACCTGTGACGACAATACCTTCCTGCTCACCGAGAACCAGTCCACCTACATCCCGATCGCCTCGGTGCACCGCCTGGCCAACCCGGGCAAGATCCCGCTGGAGATCATCGAAGTGCAGTCGGGCAGCTACCTGGGCGAAGACGACATCGAGCGTCTGGAAGATGTCTACGGTCGTACCACCGAAAACGTCGAAGTACAGGCGGTAGTGCGCTGAACTGAGGGTCACTGGACCTGGCGCTTCCCCCATCGGCGCCGACGCCCCCGCACCTTATGGTGCGGGGGCTTTTTTATGCCCGCCGGCTCCGATGGCACCCGTAAGGCGCATATCTCGCCAGCGTTATCCGCCGTGGTCGGGCTGGCAGCACAACAGATGTGACAACTATCTGTAGGAGCGAGCTTGCTCGCGAACCGCAACCTGCCGACCTCCCCGGCGAGCGCTTGCGTAGGATGGGGCGAGCAGCGTTCCGCGAGCTTGCGATACCCATGCTGCCGGTGCGCGGGAATCGATGGGTATCGCTGCGCTCCACGCCATCCTACGTTCTTGCTCCGCCTTGGCTCCGGCGAGGCAAAACTCGCTCCGACAAAGAGCGGCGTCAGCCCATCGCGACGAAGCTCCTGCTAAGGTATCCACACATCCCCCACGGAGCGCTCCATGCTGTACGGCATCCTGCTGATCGTCACCTGGATCATCCTGCTGATCCGCTATCCCTCCCGCGCCCTGCCGATCTCCGGCGCCGGCCTGGTCGGGCTGGCCTGTGTGATTGCCATCGCCATCTGGCAGGACAACAGCGACGACCGACAGCTCGAACACCTGGAGCTGCGCATCGCCTACCAGCCCGACCAGTGCCCTCCCGGCCGCCCGCTGGCCGTCAGCCTGAAGAACGGCGCCAATCGCCCGCTGCTGGAACTGCGCTGGAAAGTCGCCGCCTACCGTCCCGGCGATACCACCGACCTCGCCGAGAACCTCTACGAAGCCCCGCGCTATCGCGGCCCCGGTGCGCTGCTCGCCGGCGACAGCTGGAGCGACTGCCTGCCGCTGCCGCCGCTGCGCCCCGGCTACCGTGCCAGCACCCTGGAATTCCGCGCCGAGCGGGTGAACGGTCGATTCGGCAACTGATTCACCTGCCCCGCACAATCCGGTACGGTAGTCCCGCCCACAGCCCAAGGACTGCCCCACCATGCCCCAGCCCGTCGCCCTCATCACCGGTTGCTCCAGCGGTATCGGCCGCGCCCTCGCCGATGCCTTCCAGGCCGCCGGTTACCAGGTCTGGGCCACCGCCCGCCGCGACGAAGACGTCGCCGCCCTTGGCCAGTCGGGTTTGCGTGGCGTGCTGCTGGACGTCAACGACGAGCCCGCCGTCGAGCGCCTCGCCGAGCTGCTGCAACGCGAAGCCGGGGGCCTCGATGTGCTGATCAACAACGCCGGCTACGGTGCCATGGGTCCGCTGCTGGATGGCGGCAGCCAGGCGATCCGCCGACAGTTCGAAACCAACGTGTTCGCCGTGGTCGGCGTCACCCGCGCACTGTTCCCGGCGCTGCGCACACGGCGCGGGTTGGTGGTGAACATCGGCAGCGTGTCCGGTGTGCTGGTGACGCCCTTCGCCGGCGCCTACTGCGCATCGAAAGCGGCGGTGCATGCGCTGAACGACGCCCTGCGCCTGGAGTTGGCGCCCTTCGGCATCGAGGTGATGGAAGTCCAGCCCGGCGCCATCGCCTCCAACTTCGGCGCCAACGCCAGCCGCGAGATGGCCGCGGTGGTCAGCGAGGACTCCGCCTGGTGGCCGTTGCGCCAGTTCATCCAGGCACGCGCCGCCGCCTCCCAGGACAAACCCACGCCAGCCAGCGACTTCGCCCGCGCGCTGCTGGCCGCCGCACAGAAGTCCCCGCGCCCGCGCCTGGTGCGCATTGGCAACGGCAGCCGAGCCCTGCCGCTGCTCTCGCGCTGGCTGCCCACTGGCCTGCTGGACAAGGTGCTGAAGAAGCGCTTTGGCCTCAACGGTGCGCTATGAAGCACTTCCTCTTTCGCATCAGCCGCATCCTCCTGCCGTTCCTCCTGCTGCAACTGGCCGTAGCCATCGGCGTGACGGCGTACCGGGGCGAGCTGAGCGCAGCGGCCCTGTGCGAGACCACGATCTACGTCGGCTTCGCCTGCTGCGCGCTGGCCGCGCTGATGCTCAAGGGCAGCCATGACAGTGCCGGCCTGCTGCGCAATCGCGAGGTGATGAACGCTGCCGCCACCTCGACTCGTCTGTGGCACGGCCTGATGGCCGATCTCGCCGACGGCCGCGCCTTCGCCGTCACACTGATGACCAGCAGCGCGCTGCTGTTTACCGGCGCCTACTTGCTGAAGGGGGTCTGATGACTAACCCGGTCCGCTACCTCGCCCTCGCCGGCATCCTCGCCGCCTTCTTCCTCAACGTGGTGGCGCGCGGGCTGCTACGGGTCGGCGGCGTGCCAGCGACCTTGCTGGTAGCAGCCGTGATTGCCGCCGCCATGGCCTTCTGGTTCGCCCGCCGGCACAAGCGGCTGGCGGAAATCGGCGAACGCTGGCGGCTGACTGCGCTGTACGGCGGCGGGCTGGCAGTGCTCTACGCCATCCTCGTCGGCATGGCCGCTTGGAAGAACACACCGAGCCCGGCGGCGCTGCTGATCTACGCGCTGAACTACCTGTGCTATCCGCTGTGCGTCTGGTGGTTCTTCCGCCCCGGCGTGCTTGCGCGCTTCCTGCCTGCCGGCCGGCGCTGAGCAGGCTTCACGCTTTCTTCACCTGCTTTTCATTCGGGCACAACCGGCCTCCACCTAAGGTGACGCGGACCTTAGAGGAGTTCCCATGTCCCTGCCTTCGATTTTCCGTGGCGTCATCGCCGCTGCTCTGCTGGGCACTGCGCTGCAGAGCATCATCCCCCTCGCCCAGGCCGCTGGCGAGACGCCGGCCGACTGGGCCAAACCGGTGGACAAGTCGTTCAACCTCTACCAGATGTCGCCGACCCTCTACCGCAGTGCCCTGCCCGCCAGCGCCAACGTGCCCGAGCTGCAGCGCCTGCGGGTGAAGACCGTGGTGAGCTTCATCAAGGACGACGACCGCGAATGGATCGGCCAGCACGATTTGGAGGCGGTGAGCTTCCCGACCCACGCCGACCGCGTCGATGACGCCGACGTGCTGAAGGTCCTGCGCATCCTGCAGAGCGCCGAGCAGAACGGTCCGGTGCTGATGCACTGCAAGCACGGGCGCGACCGCACCGGCCTGTTTGCCGCCATGTACCGCACCGTGGTCCAGGGCTGGAGCAAGGACGACGCGCTCAAGGAGATGACCCAGGGCGGCTACGGCACCGAAGATGACATGACCGACGCCATCGCCTACGTGCAGAAGGCCGACATTGGCCAGCTGCAACAGGCCCTGGCCAGCGGCGAGTGCAGCACCTCGGCCTTCGCCGGCTGCCAGCTCAAGGGCTGGCTGGCGGACACTTTCGGTGAGGAAAGCGTGCTGCACCCGGCGCACTGATCGGCGCATCTGTCACACCGTCATGGCAAGAGTGCGCTAACGTGGGCGCACTCCCACCGTTGCACAGGCACGCCATGACCAGCTCCCGCTTCAGCGCCGTCACCCACACCCGCTACATCGACCACGCCGGCCTGGATGCCTTCTGCGCCGACTACGACGGTTTCCTGCTCGACCTCTGGGGCGTGCTGATCGACGGTGTCGACGTCTTCCCCGGCGCCCTCGACTGGCTGGCCCGCCGCGCCGCCGAGGGCAAGCCGGTGTGGTTCCTGAGCAACGCCTCGCGCAGCGTCCCGGAAATGGCCGACACCCTGGTGCGCCTGGGCGTCTCCCGCGAGCTGTTCGCCGGCATCACCACCTCCGGCCAGCTGGCCATCGATGCCTTCACCCATGAACGGGAATTCCAGCGCGGCGGCATCTACACCGTTGGCGTGGGCGATGCGCTGACCACCTGGCCGGCGGAGATTCGCCAGCGTTTCTGCGATGACATCCACGCCGCGTCGGTGATCCTCGGCGTCGGCAGCTTTCCGCAGGACGAACTGGAAGAGCGCTTCGCTCCGTTGCGCGGCGCCACCGACAAGCCCTTCCTCTGCGCCAACCCCGACCGCGTGGTGGTTTCCGGGGGCCAGACGGTATTCGGCGCCGGCCGCCTAGCCGAGGCCTTCGCCGAGGAGGGCGGCAAGGTTCACTGGTACGGCAAGCCCGATCCATCGGCGTTCCGTATCGCCCAGCGGCAGCTGGAAGCACGCGGAGCGAAGCACATCCTGTTCGTCGGCGACTCGCTGGTGACCGACGTCCCCGGCGCGCTGGCCGCGCGTATCGACACCCTGTGGCTGGCGTCCACCGGCATTCACCGCCAGGCGCTGGGCGTGCCCTTCAACGGCGAACTGGACCCGAAAAAGACCAATGCGCTGCTCGACGGCTACCCAGTTCGTCCGCACTTTGCCGCGCCGGGGCTGGTCTGATTTCAGGACAATCGCCTGAGTTCGCCCCCCATGAACGAGCTGATCGACCTGCTGCAATGGCCAGCCATGCTGGTCACCGTCCTCGCCGCCTGGCTGGTCGGTTCCCGTGACCGGAAACGGCGCAAGGTCGGCTTCTGGGTATTCCTCGCCAGCAACGCGCTGTGGATTGCCTGGGGGATTCCGGCCCAGGCCTATGCGCTGGTGCTGCTGCAGTTGTGCCTGGCGGCGATGAATATTCGCGGCAGCTACAAGAACCGGCTGCAGCAGGACGGCTGAGCTCCAGCGGCCGTTTCCACTGCGCAATCCGGACGTTCCGATGAGCATCCGGGAAAGCAGGCGTTGCCCTGTCGGCCAGGCAGCTGTTCGAATGCGCCATCGCCCCTGGCGCATCGATCGATGGGTTGTTCCATGAAGCTATTTCCGGGTATTCGCCCACTCTCCCGCACGCGCGGCTGGCGCGATGTCCTTTCCGGCGTGTCGCTGGCCGCCATGGATATCCCGCAGTTGCTGGGTTACGCCCGGATTGCCGGGATGCCCGCGGTGGTCGGCCTCTACACCGCCCTGCTGCCGCTGGTGGCTTTCGCGCTGTTCGGCGCCTCGCGCCATCTGGTAGTGGCCGCGGACTCGGCGACCGCCACCATCTTTTCCAGCCGACTGTCCGGCATCGCTCCCGGTGGCAGCGCCGAATACCTGGCGTTGGCCGCCGGGGTGGCATTGCTGACGGCCGGCATGCTGCTCATTGCACGGCTGTTGAAGCTGGGCTTCCTCGCTGACTTCCTCTCACGCACCGTGCTAACCGGCTTTCTTGCCGGCGTCGGCGTGCAGGTCGCTCTGGCGATGGGGGGCGATCTGCTCGGCATCGAGGTAACGGCCCGCGACAGCGTTCACCAGGCGCTCTACCTGGCAAGCCACCTGCTGCAGGCCCACGGCCCGACCCTCGCGCTATCCCTGTCGCTGATCGTCATCCTGCTGGCGGCCAAACGCTGGGGCCCGCGCCTTCCCATTCCGCTGCTGGTGCTGGTGGGCTGCATCGCCGCCAGCGCCCGCTTCGACCTCGCCGGCCACGGCATTACCGTGCTCGGCCCCATCGCTGGCGGGCTACCTTCGCTGGTCCTGCCGCGACTGGCGTGGCAGCAATGGCTCGACCTGCTGCCCATCGCCTTCGCCTGCTTCGTGATGATCATCGCCCAGGCCTCGGCCGCCAGCCGGGTGTTCGCTGACCGTTACCAGGAACACGACGACCAGAACGCGAACATCCTGGGGTTGGCCGCCGCCAACGCCGCCGCGGCGGTGAGCGGTGCCTTCGTGGTCAACGGCAGCCCGACCCAGACCGCCATGGCCGACCAGGCGGGCGCCCGCAGCCAGTTGGCGCAGCTGGGCTTCGCCGCCGTGGTGGCGCTGGTCCTGCTGTTCTTCAGCGACTGGCTGCAGTACCTGCCGCACTGCGTGCTGGCCGCCGTAGTCTTCACCATCGGTCTCGGGCTGATCGACCTGAAGGCGCTGCGGGCGATGCGTCCGGAAAGCCCCACCGAGTTCCGCATGGCCCTGGTCACCGCCGCCACCGTGGTCCTGGTGGGTGTCGAGCAGGGCATCCTGCTGGCCATGGCGCTGTCGTTGCTGCACCACGTCCGCCACAGCTACCGGCCCCACAGCCAGATGCTCGAACCGGGCCCGCAGGGCCGCTGGCTGGCCCGGCCGGTGGAGTACGGGCAAGTGACCTCGCCGGGGCTGATCGTCTATCGCTTCGGCGCCGACCTGTTCTACGCCAACGAAAACCTCTTCACCCAGCAGGTCAACCAACTGGTCGACCACGCCCCCGGCGAGTTGACCTGGTTCGTCATCGATGCCGGGGCCATCACCAGCCTGGATTACTCGGCGGCCAGGGCGCTGGGCGAGCTGTGCCAGCGCTTGCAGGACAAAGGCATCCAGCTGGTGTTCGGGCGAGTCAACGACTACCTGCGCCAGGACCTGGAGCGGCACGGCATCACCGCCCTGGTTCCGCCGCAACACATTCTGCCGACCCTGCACGAGGCGTTGGCGCTGGCCGGCGTACAGCCACAACTGGGCTGATGCCCACTAACGAAAACGGGAGCCGAGGCTCCCGTTTTCATGCATCCGATCCGATCACTGCGCCGCCGCAGCCGCGCCATCGGAGTGTTCCGCGTTGCGGCTCTCCGGGTTGACGATCACGGTAGCGGTAATGCCCGCCGCCAGCAGCACGCCCTCCGGCACTTCGTCGATGTGGATGCGCACCGGCACGCGCTGGGCCAGGCGCACCCAGTTGAAGGTCGGGTTCACGTCAGCCACCAGCTCGCGGCTCTCGGGATTGTCGCGGTCGTAGATGGCGCGGGCGATACTCTCGACGTGGCCCTTCAGGCGCTCGCCGCTCATCAGTTGCAGCTCGGCCGGGTCACCGACACGGATGTGAGGCAGCTTGGTCTCTTCGAAGTAGCCGTAGATCCAGTAGGAGTTCTCGTCGACCACGGCCATCTTCGCCTCGCCCACGCGGGCGTAGTCGCCACGGTGCACGTTGAGGTTGGTCACGTAGCCGTCCACCGAGGCGCGCACCTGGGTGCGCTCCAGGTTCAGCTTGGCGGCGTCCAGCGCGGCCAGCGCCTGCTGGTAGTCGGCCTCGGAGGCGGCTGCGGTGTTGCTGGCGTCGTCCAGGCTCTCGCGGGAGACCACTTCCTCGTCCATCGCACGGCGACGCTTGGCGTTGAGCTGGCGCATCTGCAGGGTGGCCTTGCGCGAGGCGACCAGGGCTTCGGCCTGTTTCACGGCGATCTGGTAGTGGTCCGGGTCGATCTGCATCAGCAGGTCGCCCTTCTTCACCTGCTGGTTGTCGCGCACCGGCACGTCGACCACCACGCCGGAGACGTCGGCGGCGACGTTGATGATGTCGGCGCGCACCCGGCCGTCGCGGGTCCAGGGCGTATCCATGTAGTTCACCCAGAGGGCGCGGCCGATCAACGCGGCGACCGCCAGGATGATCAGGGTCGCCAGCAGGCTGATGATGGATTTGAGAGTCATGGGTGCACGCTCGTTACTTATAGATAGTGAGAGACAGGCCGCCAAACAGGCAGGCAAACAGGCACACGCGGAACAGCGCCGGGTGCCAGGTGAAGCGGTACAGGCCGATGGAGGCGAGGATGCGGTCGATGCCCCAGCACAGCAGTGCGGCGACGAGGAACATCAGGGTCAGGGTCGGCATGTAGACCCCGTGGAACGCGATCTCGCGGGGCAGGTCAGGCAACATGGGTGGTTCTTCCAGAAGAGGTTTCGCCATCGCGCAACGGCGACTGCGGGTCGAGCAGGCTGCTACGGATGAAGTGCAGATAACTGAGTACGCGGCGCAGCGGCGAGCTTTCGAAGTCCGGAGCGCGCGGCTCGTCAGTGGTCTTCACGCAGTCGATTGCCTGCTCCACGGCGGCCAGGGCGCGCTCGCGGCTGGCTTCGCACGGTTTGACGAACAGGCGGATCAGCGCGCGGCCCATGCTGCGGATCGACTGCCGCCAGGGCGTCGACTCGGCGTAGCAGGATTCGGCCGGCAGGTTCTCCTGCTCGACACGCAGCTCGATGATCGAATGGCCGATCTCCAGCACGACAAAGGTCCAGCGCAGCAAGCGGCGTTGCATCTGCGGGCTGCGCGCGGCGACTCCGTACGCCTGGTTGAGCAGGTCGCGGGTGCCACTCTCGAAGGACGAAACCAGGCCGTCGAGCTTGCCGCTGATGGCTTCCACCACGCGCAAGCGCAGGTCCTTCTCCAGGCGGCGCCACAGCCAGGCACTGGTCGGCGGCATGATCACCGCGGCGACCACCGCGGCCAGGCTCTGCGACAGCACCAGGGCGATGTACTCGTTGAGCATGCGGCCCGGATCGTAGACGGTGAGGTTCGCCGGGATCGCGCCGAAGCTGAAGAACACCAGCAGGCCCAGGCCGTAGCCGGCGTACTTGGGCTTGATCGAGAAGAACGCGCCCACCGCGAATACCGGTGCCAGGGCGAACGCCAGCAGGGCGAAGCCGTCCAGGTGCGGGAACACGAAGAAGGTTTCCGAGAAACCGAGGATCGCCGCGAAGAAGGTGCCCACGGCCATCTGCATGGCCATCTTCGCCGGGTCCGGCGCGGCCGAGACCAGCGCAGCGACGGCGGCGGCGTTGAGCACGAAGGTGCTGCCGCTGGGCCAGGCGGTCTCGATCCAGAACAGGCCGAACACCAGCACCATCAGCGCGGTGCGGCCGCCGGCCACGAGCGAGGCGACCAGGTTGGCCTTGGGCGAGAAGCCGTGCTTCCAGTTCTCCCGCTCGTGCTTGTGCGCAGCCAGGGAAGCGTGGGTCAGGGCGTAGTTGTAGAGGTCGTCGGCCAGGCGGTAGAGCAGCTCGCCGGCGGTGTTGTAGTCCAGCAGCGCGGAGGGCTCGTCCTGCACCGCGAGGAGTTGCGCACGGCCGGAACGGATGCACTGCATCATCCGCGTGCGGTGGCTTTCCAGCTGTCCGGCGAGGCGCTCGGCGTCACGGTCGGTGACCGACTGGCCGCGCCACGGAGCGAGCACCTGGGTCAGCTCGTCCAGGCACGGTTGCAGGGCGCTCAGCACGGCCTCGGCCTCCTGCGCACGCAGGCGCGAGAGCAGCTGGTGCAGCGCGTGGTAACGGGTGGTGAGGACCATGAACTCGTTGTTCAGGCGCGACAGGCGGCCGGAACGCAGGCGCATGTGCGGGTCTTCGAAACGGGTAACGCTGCGCAGCGCTTCCAGGCCCACGGCCTGGGAGGCGAAGGCCACGTTCGCCGCCTCGAACTTCGGCCGCTCACCGCCGCCGAGGTTATCCAGGACGAAGCCGGCGAAAGCGCCGAAACGCTGGTACAGCGCGCTGCGCATGGCGGTGCTGGAGGTCTGCGGGAACAGCGTGGCGCTGACCACCATGGAGCAGAGAATCCCCAGGCTGATTTCCAGCACCCGCCAGATGGCCGACATGAATGCGGCTTCCGGGTGCAGGGTGGCGGGCAGGCCGATCAGCGTGGCGGTGTAGCCGGCGAGGACGCACGCGTAGGAGCGGAAGTCGCGGTAGCGCGCGGCACCGACGGTGCACAGGCCGATCCACAGCGCCGACACGAGCAGGAACAGCTCGCGCTGCTGGGCGAAGATGGCGATCAGCGCAACCATCACGGAGAGGCCGACCAAGCTGCCGAGAATCCGGTAGAAGCTCTTGGCGAACACCTGGCCGCTCTGCGGCTGCATGACGATGAACACGGTGATGGTCGCCGTGCTCGGCTGCGGTAGTTCGAGGCGCATCGCCAACCAGAGGGTCAGCAACGCGGCGAGCAGCACCTTGGCGATGTAGATCCAGGTAATGCCGTCACTGCGGCCCCACTCCAGCAGCGCGCGACGCAGGGCGTCCAGCGGTGCCGGGTGGGCGCTGAAGTCGTTCGCCGCCATATCAGCGCCCGGCTCCCTGAGCTGCGCGCACGTCGACGGTCTCGGGGACCATCTTCGCCTCTTTCGGGCCTTCCTGCTTGTCCATCAGGCCGCCCCCCAGGGCGACGACGAGACCGGCGTGGGTGGCCAGGCGCGCGGCGCGTACCTGCTGTTCCACCAGTTGCTGCTGGAACAGTCGGGTCTGCGCGTTGAGCACGTTGAGGTAATCCGTCAGGCCGCCACGGTACGCCTTGGTGGCGATGTCGTAGGTGCGCTGGGCCGAGGCCACGGACTTGGCGGCGAAGCCTTCCTGCAGCTCCATGGAGTGCATGCGGATCAGCTGGTCGGAAATACCCTTGAGAGCATTGACCAGGGTCTGGTTGTACTGCGCCACGGCGGCGTCGTAGCCGGCGGACTCCTGGCTCAGCTGCGAGCGGCGGCGGCCGCCGTCGAAGATCGGCAGGGAGATGGCCGGGCCGACGCCGTAGGTGAACTTCTCGGCGTTGAGGAATTCCAGCACGCCGCCACCGACGGCGCTGTAGCCGATGCTCGCGACCAGGTCGACGTTGGGGTAGAACTCGGCGCGGGCAACGTCCACGCCCTTGGCCTGGGCAGCGACCTTCCAGCGGCTGGCGACCACGTCCGGGCGATGGCCGAGCAGCTCCATCGGCAGCTTGCTGGGCAGGCCCGGGCCTTCGGCGAGCTTCAGGCTCGGGCGCTGGATCGAAGCGCCAGCGCCGGGACCTTTGCCGGCGAGGGCGGCGATCTGGTTGCGGGTCAGCTGGATCTCCTCGTCCACCGCCTCGATCTTGCGCTCGGTTTCCGGCAGCGGGACTTCCGCCTGGCTGACTTCGAAATGCGTGCCGATGCCACCGTCGAGGCGGCGCTGGGCCAGGGCCAGGATGCCTTCCTGCTGCGCCAGCATGGCCTTGCCGATATCCAGCTTGGCGTATTGCAGCGACAACTGGATGTAGGCACGGACGATGTTGCTCTCCAGCTCCAGCTGGGCCATGCGCGCCTCGGCGGCGGTCATCTTGGCGATGTTGACGTAGCGCTCGGTGTTGCTGCGCTCACGGCCCCAGAGGTCCAGCGAGTAGCTGAAGCCCAGGGCGGCGTTGTTGTTGAAGGTGGTGCTGTCGGCCAGGTCGCCCGGGCCGTAGAAGTAGTCGGTCGGCCAGCGGTGGCGGGTCAGCGAGGCATCCACGCCGATCTGCGGCGACTCGGCGGATTCGGCGATGCCGGCCATGGCCATGGCCATGCGCACCCGTGCCTCGGCCTGGGCCAGGGTCGGGCTGCCCTCCAGCGCGGTCTGCACCCAGGCATTCAACTGCGGATCGCCATAGGCGCGCCACCACTGCTCGGCCGGCCAGCCTGCTTCCTGGTTGGCGTGCGCGATGGCGGCGTCGGTGGCCAGCTCGGTGTCGCCCAGGCGCTGTTCCTGCGGGGCGATGCCGTTGGTGCTGATACATCCGGCGATTGTTGAAAAAATGACAAAGGAGCCGACGAACGTCAGTCCTTTCACGAGGTGACGCGACACGGTGGAGGTCCTGGAAGTGGTCTAGCTTTTCAGCGTGGGGCTTTTAAGCGTGGAGAGCCGGCAAAGCCAGTTGCGGCGATTGAATTCTAGGGATGGGAAAGGGAACGGATAAGCCAGCTGATTTGTGATTGTTTATTACCGATAATGAAACAATGTGTGTCGCCATCCATGTGACAATAGGCCGCCCCCGCTCTGCTCCGCGCATTGCCACCCATCAAGGACATGCCGCCGGCGACGACGTATCGCTTCATTGGCGTCGCCATCCGGGACAGACGCCCCACTGACGAGGCCCCAATGGACACACTGCAGACCATGCGTGCGTTCGCCTGTGTCGCGGAAACCGGCAGTTTCACCGCCGCCGCGCAGCAGCTGAACACCACCACCGCCTACGTATCCCGCGCGGTCGCCAATCTGGAGTCCCACCTGCGGACCCGCCTGCTCAACCGCACCACCCGGCGGATCGCCCTCACCGAGGCCGGCCAGCGCTATCTGCTGCGCTGCGAGCAGATCCTCGCCTATGTCGAAGAGGCTGAAGCCGAAGCCAGCGACGCCCACGCCCGCCCCGCCGGCCGCCTGCGCGTGCACTCGATGACCGGCATCGGCCAGCACTACGTGATCCGCGCCATCGCCAACTATCGCCAGCTGCATCCGGACGTGACCTTCGAGCTGACCATGGCCAACCGCGTGCCGGACCTGCTCGACGAAGGCTTCGACGTGGCCATCGTGGTCGCCTCCGAACTGCCCGACTCGGGCCTGGTGTCCCAGCGCATCGGCGAGACCTACAGCATCCTCTGCGCCTCGCCCGACTACCTGGCCCGGCGCGGCACGCCCAAGACCCCGACGGAGCTGATGGAGCATGATTGCCTGCGCCTGATCAGCCCCGTGCTGCCGCTGGACAAGTGGCTGTTCGACGGCCCCAATGGCCAGGAAATGATTACCCTCGGCCCCTCGCCCTTCCAGGTGAACGTCGGCGACGCCATGACCGAGGCCATCGGCTCGGGCATGGGCATCAGCGCCCTGCCCGTCTACTCGGCCATCGATGGCCTGCGCGACGGCTCGCTGGTGCGCGTGCTGCCGCACTACAAGTTGCAGATCCTCAACGTCTACGCGCTGTATCCCTCTCGCCAGTACCTGGACGCGAAGATCAAGACCTGGGTCGCGTACCTGCGAGAAAATCTCCCCGGTGTGCTCCAGGCCGATGGCGCCGGGCTCGCCGATGTGGGACCCTGACTATCCTTTTCGCCGTGTTTCGCGGGCAAGCTCACTGTGTAACTCCCTACCCCGGTGTTCAGTGAGCTTGCCCGCGAACCCATCTTCTTCCCCGCTGCAAACCACCTCACGTTCGATAATCGCCCGGCGCGCACGCAAGCCTTGCGCCGCTCTGGTCCGGCAATGGTAGGGTTAACCCCCCTCCCGCCTCCCAGCCGTCCGAGAGCCATGAAAAAGAACGTCTTCGTCTTCAGCCGCCTTGCCCCGGAACACCTCGACCGCCTGAGCAGCCAGTTCAACGTCACCGTGCTGGATCCCAAACAGGGCGATGTCGACGCGCAGCTGGCCGCTGCCCTGCCGACCACCCACGGCATGATCGGCGTCGGCCGCCCGCTGGGCGAGAAGCAACTGGCCCAGGCCACGCAGCTGGAGGTCATTTCCAGCGTCTCGGTGGGCTATGACAACTACGACCTGAGTTACCTGAACCAGCGCGGCATCCCGCTGACCAACACCCCGGACGTGCTCACCGAAACCACCGCCGACCTCGGCTTCGCCCTGATCATGGCCGCCGCCCGGCGCACCGCCGAGCTGGACGCCTGGACCAAGGCCGGCCAGTGGAAACGCACCGTGGACGCCCAGCACTTCGGCGTCGACGTGCACGGCAAGAAGCTCGGCATCCTCGGCCTGGGCCGCATCGGCGCAGCCATCGCCCGTCGCGGCCACTTCGGCTTCAACATGGACATCCTCTACCACGGCAACAGCCGCAAACCGGAGCTGGAACAGGAGTTCAATGCGCGCTTCTGCGGCTTCGAAGAGCTGCTGGGCGAAGCAGATTTCGTCTGCGTGGTGGTGCCGCTGTCGGACAAGACCCGCAAGCTGATCGGCAAGCGCGAACTGGAGCTGATGAAACCCAGCGGCATCCTGGTGAACATCGCCCGTGGCCAAGTAATCGACGAAGCCGCTCTGGTGGAAGCCCTGCAGGAGAAACGCATCCTCGCCGCCGGCCTGGACGTCTACGAGAAGGAACCGCTGGCCGAGTCGCCGCTGTTCGCCCTGCCCAACGCCGTGACCCTGCCGCACATCGGCTCGGCCACCCACGAAACACGCCGGGCCATGGCCGAGTGCGCGCTGGACAACTTCGAAGCCGCCCTGCGGGGCGAGCGGCCGAAGAACCTGGTCAATCCGCAGGCCTGGAAGGCCTGAGACCTCAGCATTCTTGCTTAGGATGGCGTGGAGCGAAGCGATACCCATCGATCAACGTGTGAACACCGTTGATGGGTATCGCAAGCTCCACCCATCCTACGCCCGCGCCGACTGCAACACCGGCCTGGGCTTGCGGAACACCAGCACATTGCCCGCCATCACCAGCCCCAACCCGGCCAGCGCCGGCAGGCTCCACTGGTAGCCCTCGGCGAAGGCCGAGACGTTCAGCGCCACCACCGGAAACAGCACGGTGCAGTAGGCCGCGCGCTCCGGCCCCATGCGTCCCACCAGCGTCAGGTAGGCGGTGAAACCAATCACCGAACCGGGAATCGCCAGGTACAGCAGCGACCAGACGTACTGCGGGCTGGCGTCGAAGGTCAGCGGCACGCCTTGCACCAGACAGATCATCAGCAGGATCAGCGAGCCATAGAGCATGCCCCAGGCGTTGGTCGACAGCGGCCGCAACCCGGCCTTCTGTTGCAGGCTCGACAGCAGGTTGCCGGCCGAGAAGCACAGCGTGCCGAGCAGCGCCAGGCCCAGTCCGTAGAAGGTCTCCCGCGTCGCCTGGTGCCCCGACAGCTCCGGCCAGAACAGCAGCGCCAGCCCTGCGAGGCCGAACCCGCCGCCGCCCAGTACGTTGGGCGCAATGCGCTGGCCGAAGAAAATCCGCGCATTCAGCGCATTCCACAGCGTGGCGGTGGAAAACACCACGGCGACCAGCCCGCTGGGAATCCACTGGCTCGCGGTGTAGAAACACAGGAAGTTCACGCAGAACAGGCACAGGCCCTGGGCAAAGCAGATCACCTGTCCACGTCGCCCCAGTGGCTGCAGCTTTCTGGACACCAACAGCAGGGCGAACAGCACCAGCGCCGCCAGGCTGAAGCGGTAGGCAATGGACAAGGGAATGGCGACCACGCCGACCTGCAGCTTGATGGCGATCCAGGTCGTGCCCCAGATGAGCACGGTCAGCAGGTAGAGCGAGAGATTCATGGCAGTCTCCGGAGTACTGGGAGACAGTCTCCCGCCCAGGCCCGGCACCGGCTTGCAGATTCTTGCGCTTATTGCGACAACCGGGCTGGCAAGGCGCGCCCGCGCGGGTAGAGTGAAGGCAACAGAGGAATACCCATGTCAGCCATTTCGCAGCTCGAAGTCTTCCAGTCGATGAACGCCTCGCCCAACGCTCGCCTGGAGCGTTGCGCGGAGCTGGGCGACGGGCTGTCCGCGGCGATCTGGAGCAACAGCCACGATGCCCGCGACTACCACGCGCCCAGCCATCACACGCTGTCCTGCTACCTGAACGACGGCACCGGCACCTTCCGCCGTGGCGCCCCCGGCACCACTGGCGCGCCGGACAAACTCTGCGTAATGCCGGCCGGCGCCGAGTCGGCCTGGATAGTCAACGGCGACATCCGCTTGGCGCACCTCTACATCGGCCAGGAACAGTTCTCCCTTGGCTGCATCCGCCTGCTCGACCGCGAGCCGCGCGAATTGCAGTTGCACGAACGCACCTTCCTCGACGACCCGCAGCAGGCCGCGCGCTTCCGCCAACTGGTGAAGCTCGACTGGCAAGAACCGGGCGAACGCATCCGCACCAGCACCCTGGCCCATGACCTGATCGATCACCTGTTGCTGAACCAGGTCGGCCTGCGGGAAGGACTGAGGCTCAAGGGTGGATTGGCACCGACCATGCGCAAGCGGGTAGCGGATTACATCGAGCAACGACTGGACCAGCCGCTGTCGCTGGGCGAGCTGGCGATGCAGACGGCCCTGTCGGAATACCACTTCGCGCGGATGTTCCGCGAAAGCTTCGGCATGCCGCCGCACCAGTACGTGCTGGCCCGCCGCGTGGCCTTGGCGCAGCGCCTGTTGCGCGATACCCGCCAGCCGCTGAGCCAGGTTGCCCTGGCCTGCGGGTTCTCCAGCGCCAGCCACTTCGCCAACCGTTTCAGATCGGTGGTGGGTGGGACACCGGGGGAGTACCGGCAGGCGTTCGAGGAATAGAAGGTCGGCAGGCACCCGCGAGTGGACAGAGTTCGCCCCTGCGCAAACGGCTGACCTGCTCGCGAATATTCTCCACTGCCAAGCCAGGTTCGCGAGCAGGCTCGCTCCTACAGAAACCTGAAGGCCTCAGCCGAGTACAGCCAGCACTCCGCCTATCACCGGCATCGCCGCCGCCGTCGGCAATGCCCAGCGTGGCCGCCAGGCCAACAGCAGGACCAGCGTTGCACCCGCGATCATCAGCAGGCACGCCCAGTAGACGATTCCCAGCTCAACGCCGATGACGTGGATCGCGTAGGCCAACGCCAGCGCACCGTCCACCCACGCGGCGATCCGCAGCAGGCGCACGCGTGACTGCGACGGCGCGCTGCCGAACAGATCACGATGATGGCGGGACAGCGACAGGCAGGCCGCCGCCAGCGCCAGCAGGTTGAGACCGAAGACCAGCAGCATCAGGCGTACTCCTCATTGCGGGCACGACGCGCACGAACGGGCTCGGCGCGCTCCCGCCCCAGTCGCCAGCCGAGGAAGGCGCAAAGACCGCCGATCAGCAGCAGGCCGAGATCGATGCCGACCATCATCCAGTCGCCATTGGCGAGATGCGTCGTCACCCGGCCCGGCTCAGGGCCGAACAGGCTCAGGACTGGCAGCAGAACAGCGAGCGCCGCCAGGGCGACGAACTGCTCGCGGGCCATGACGCGGCTGCCACGGCGCAGCAGCGCGTGGGCCAGCGCCAGCAGCCAGATCACCACGAACGCGGTGGCTTCCCAGCGGGTGCGCTGGAGCAGGTCGGCCGGTAGCAGCCGCGACGCGGCCAGCAGGCCGAGCGAGGCAATCGGCAGCCCGCCGCAGACCGCGCCATTGAGCGTGCGAACCAGCGCCAGGCCTCGGTGCCCTTTCGTCTCGCGCTTGCTGACCCAAACCTGCAAGCCACCGAAGACCATCACGCAACCCACCAGGCCGAGGACGAAATACATGACCCGCAGCAGGTCGTTGCCGAACTGCGCCATGTGCAGGCCGGTCAGCCAGGCATAGGTCTTGTAGCCCGGTTTGTAGGGCTTCTGAACGTGCAACAGCGCACCGCTGCCAGAATCGAAGGACACAGTGCGCTGGTCGTTGACCATGCTCTTGTCCACCGCCTTGCGGATCTGAACCATCGCCGCCGCATCGCCCGGATTCTCGATATTGATCCAGCCGACCTGGCTGTCATCGCCCCAGGCTTCACGGGCCTTGAGGATCATGTTGTCGATGGACTTGGTCGCCTTCGCCGGCTTGCCCAGCGCCTCGCGGTCGAAGGCGCCCTGCACATCATGGAAGAAATGCTCCATGTCGTTCTTGTAGGCCACCTTGATGCCGGCGGTCATATAGAAGGTGATGAAGATCGCCAGCCCGGTGTAAGCCATCAGCAGATGGAACGGCAGGCCAAGCACACCCAGCACATTGTGTGCATCGAGCCAGGCACGCTGCCTGGCGGCCTTCGGGCGCAGGGTGAAGAAGTCCTTGAAGATACGGCGGTGGACGATCACACCACTGACCAGCGCCACCAGCATGAACACGCCGGCCACGCCGACTACATAGAGACCGAGCATGCCGCCGTGCAATTCGTAATGCAGTTCGAGGAAGAAGTTGCCGCCAACGGTCTTGGGCAGCACCTCGCCGCTTTGGGCGTCCACCAGGAATGACTGGAACTCGCTGAAGTCCGCCGGCTCCCAACCCGCCGTCCAGTAGGGCATGCGCTCGGTGGGCGGGTGCATCCAGTAGCCGTGGGCCTTGGGCGCGCGTTCGACGATGAGCTCGCGTACCTGGTCAGCGCCGACCTTGACCTGCTCCAGCTTGTGCAGCTGCGGCGTCATCCAGCGGGTGAGTTCCTTGTCGAACACCGCAACGGTGCCGGAGAACAGCACGACGAAGAGAATCCAGCTGACCAGCAGCCCGGCCCAGGTATGCAGGCCGGACATCGATTGACGCAGGCTCATGGGCGCACCGCGTAGGCAGTGGGCAGGAAGGCCGCCAAGCCCAGCACGACGCTCAACGCCAGCGGCGCCCAGACCGCGCGCCACGGGCTTTTCGCGCCAAAGGCATAAAGGATGGCGGCAACCCAGACAATGAAGCAGGCGAGGCTGGCCAGCGAAACACGGTCCGAACGCGACATCGGCAGGTAGACGCTGAAGAAGGCCGTGGCGGTGTAGGCCAGGGCATAGCCACCGACCACGGCGCTGAGAATGCGGGCTGCGATAGTACCGGCCTGGGCTGCGCTCATGCGTCGGCTCTCGGTTGGGTCGGGCGCGGGGAAACGCACATCGAGGTGAATCCTGCGAGGCGGCCCGGGCACAGCCCAAGGCACGCGATTGAAAAGCGGAATTATATGATATTGGTTCTCAATTAAAAGAACTCAGCAGCGCCGTTTGTGAGTATCTGTGTCGAAAATTCGCTGAACGGCATAGGTGGCGGTCACATCCATGGCGCGCAACAGGCTGTTCATCATCCGGTCTGCTTCGGCGGTCAGGCGCGGAGGCGGTTGTTCCTCGAGAATGCGGGAGGCGCCGGGGGTCAGCTCGACCGCAGCCACCACCGAGCCTTTGCCGAACAGGTACTCGTAGATCAGCAGGTAGTCCGTGCCGGGCAGGTCCTTGAAGTCGGCGATACGCCGCAACACGTTGATCGAACCGAGTATCCAGTCCCGGCTTTCGGTGAACTCCAGCACGCCGAGGCTCCAGGTCTGGGTCGTCTCGTCGTAGTGGTTCCACGCTGGCGAGCGCAGGTGCTGGCTCCAGCCCGCCACCCAGGCCGCCGCGGTAGTGCCCTGTCCCAGTTCGCACAGCTCGGCCCAGGTCAGACCGCCTCGTCGGTGGTGATTGCCGTCGAGCCATTGCTCGAGATCCCTGAAACAGGCGGCAGAATCCGCTTCCCTGGAGAGGAAGGCCTCAAGTCGGGGGCGGGTGATGGAAACCTTCAGGTACAGCTGACACGGCTCGGCCATAGGGGTGTCCTTTTTTCTGATCCAACGATTCACTTCGGATCGCGCATCACGCTCCGAGGTGCTGAATCGATAATCCTAGAGGTTTGCCCTATGCGCGGTTCGCCCTACCTTTTCGACCGTGGAGTGGTATTTTTCGGATTGAGCTGTACATCTGTTCAACTTTCCGCAGGCTTTTCAGCCGCTTCAGGACTCATTGCCCAACCTGCGTCACTTCCTGCCAGCGCCAGGAGAGGGAAGCGCACCGAGTTCGCACGAAGAAAAAAGAATACTCGACCGGTTCTGAACGAAATTCCTGTCAGCGCACACACGCTTTCCTCATGGCACGCTCAAGCCCTTCGAAAACTCGCGGAGACAGGCATTGGGCAACGTTGAAGCGCAGGTAGCCCGTGGCGCTCTGGCTCAGGCTGAAGACGTTGCCAGGCGCCAGCACCAGATTGTCCGCCAGTGCAGCGCGCGAGACCTCGGCGGCGTCCAGCCCGCCCGGCAGGCAGGCCCAGACGAACACGCCGCCGCGCGGTTCCAGCCACGGCTGGATATCCAGCGTGCGCAGGCGCAGCAGCGTCTCGCCCATGGCGTCGGCCAGGCGCCCGCGCAAGCTGTCCAGGTGGCGACGGTAGCTACCCTTGCGCAGCAGTTCGTAGAGCATCTCCGCGCTGAACGGACTGTTGCCAAAGCTGGTGGCCAGCTTCAGGTCCACCAGGCGCTCGCACCACTCGGGTTTGGTGGCGATGTAGCCGCAGCGCACCGAAGCCGACAGCGTCTTGGAAAAACTGCCGACCTGAATCACCCGCTCCAGCCCGTCGAAGGCCGACAGGCGCGGCGCGCTCTCATGCTCGAAGTCGCCGAAGATATCGTCCTCGACGATCAGCAGGTCATGGGCCTCGGCCAGCTTCAGCAGACGATGGGCAACCAGTGGCGAGAGCACCGCGCCGGTGGGGTTATGGAAGGCCGAGTTGGTGATGTACAGGCGCGGGCGATGCTGGTCCAGCAAGGTCGCCATGGCGGCGACGTCCGGCCCGGTCGGTGTGTAGGGCACCCCCACCACCTGCACACGGTGCGCGCGCAGCAGGGCCTGGAAGTTGAAGTAGCCGGGATCGTCCACCAGCACGCAGTCTCCCGGCTCCAGCAGGAAGCGGCAGACCAGGTCGATGGCCTGGGTGCCGTTGTCGGTGAGTACCAGCTGTTGCGGTCCGACTGGCACGCCATAGTCCGCCAGTCGGCGCGCGAGCTGTTCGCGCAGGCCGGAATGGCCGTAGGGACGGCCGTATTCCAGCAGACTCGATTGCGGCGCGCGGGCGATCTGCCGCAACGCCCGGCGCAACTCCTCCTCCGGCAGCCAGGACGGCGGCAGCCAGCCACAGCCGGGTTTGAGCGAGGTGTCGGCCGCCTCCAGCGATTGTCTGGAAATCCACAGCGGATCGATGCTGCGGTCCAGCGCCGGGCCAACGTCCGCCAGGGACAGCGGCGGCGCATGGCCGGCGACATAGAAGCCGGAGCCCCGGCGCGCGGCGATCACGCCGTCGGCGGCCAGCCGGTCATAGGCTTCCACGACGGTGGTCTTGGACACTGCCAACTGCTCGGCCAACTGGCGAATCGACGGCAGTCGTTCTCCCGGCACCAGCGCCCGCGCGGCCAGTCGCTCGCGCACGTGGTGCATCACCGAATCGACCCGCGTGCTCTTTGGTCTGCCCATGCCGCCCTCGCCTGCCTCTGGGTAATGTGTACCGATATAATTTACGGACAGTTTGCGAAAATTGTACCTTTCTGTCACTGGCCGCCCGGCGGCTCCGCGCGCATCCTCCAGGCTCGCTCTCCTGCCGGAAGACCCACCATGAACAACACCCACACTCTCGCCACGAACAGCAACCTCGGCGGCTGGCTCAGTGGTTTCCTCGGCGTGCTCATCTTCAGCGGCTCGCTGCCGGCAACGCGGGTAGCGGTGGCCGACTTCGACCCGACCTTCCTCACCCTCGCCCGCGCCAGCATCGCCGGCCTGCTGGCCGCGGCGATCCTCATCCTGTTGCGGCAGAAGCTGCCGGCGCGCAAGGACCTGATTCCCCTGCTGGTGGTCGCCGGCGGCGTGGTGGTGGGCTTCCCGCTGCTCACTGCGCTGGCACTCAAGCATGTCAACTCGGCCCACGCCATCGTCTTCGTCGGCCTGCTGCCACTGGCCACCGCGCTGTTCGGCGTGATCCGCGCCGGCGAACAGCCGCGTCCGGCGTTCTGGATCTGCTCGCTGTTGGGCAGCGCCGTCGTCGCCGGCTTCGCCCTGTCGCAGAGTGGCGCGGGTAACTTCACCGGCGACCTGCTGATGCTGGCCGCCGTCGCGGTCTGCGGCCTGGGCTACGCCGAAGGCGGGCGCATCGCCCGTCACCTGGGCAGTTGGCAGGTTATCTGCTGGGTGCTGGTGCTGTCCCTGCCGTTGATGCTGCCACTGGCCTGGTACACCCAGCCGGCAACCTTCACCGGCGCCAGCTGGCCGGCCTGGATCAGCCTGGGCTACGTGTCGCTGTTCAGCATGCTGATCGGCTTCTTCTTCTGGTACCACGGCCTGGCCACGGGCGGCATCGCAGCGGTTGGCCAACTGCAGCTGCTGCAGCCTTTCTTCGGCCTGGCACTGGCCGGCCTGCTGCTGCACGAGCAGATCAGCCCGCTGATGGCCGGCGCCACTGTCGCCGTGGTGCTATGCGTGGCGGGGGCGAAACGCTTCGCCCGCTGACCGCCGGTTTCCTTCCGCGTCCCGCCCGAGAAAAATCGCGGTATCATCGGGCGTTTGCGTACTCGGCTGGACTGCCGGAAGGACACTCGGATGAAGCCACCCGCCGAATCTCCACTGCCTGCCGTGGAGCGCGACGAACTCGCGCCCCGGCCACGGCTGACTCTGGGCAGCCACGTGCACAGCGGCTTCGACCTGCGCAGCGGGCGCATGCAGAACATCTCCCGGCACCGCGCCGCGCTGGCATTCCTGTATGGCGACATGCCGGTCTCGGGCAGCGTCACGCCGCGCTCGGGCCGCGAGATCCGGGTATTCCGCGACGACCAGATCGTCCGTGTCAGCCGCGAGCTGGAGCTGGAACATGCCTGGCGCCTGGACCTGCGCGAGTTGGGCTTCAAGCCGGCAATGCGCCGCAGCGACGCGCTGGAAGACAGCGCCGGGGAAATGTTCGAACTGCCCGACGACAGCGCCTGGCAGGCGTTCATGCGCGAAGGCCTGCCGCACCTGCGCGAACAGGGTTGGGAAATCGACATCCGCCCCGAATTCGTCTTCGACCTCACGCCGGTAGAGAACTGGTACGCCGAGATCGAGGAGACCGACGACCGCCAATGGTTCGACCTGGAGCTGGGCATCGAGGTGGAAGGCCGGCGCATCAGCCTGCTGCCGGCGCTGATCGAGCTGATCCGTCGCATGCCGGCGCTACTCGACCCAGTCGCCCTCGCCCGCCACGCCGACGATGAACAACTGGTGTTGCGCCTGGATGCCGGGCGCAACCCGATCCACACCTGGCAGACCGCCTCCGACCGCCCGCTGCGCGTCTCGCTGCCGTTCGGCAAGCTCAAGCCGCTGCTGGGCACACTGTCCGAGTTCTATATCGGCGAGCAGCCGCCGGTACGTCGCCTGCGCATGGGTGCGCCGGACGCCGCGCGCCTCACCGAACTGGAAGAGCTGCCGCTGACCTGGCAGGGCGGCGAACAGCTGCGCGAGATCGCCCATCGCCTGCGCGACTACCGCGCCCAGCCGGCGCAGATTCCCGACGGCCTCAACGCCGAATTGCGTGCTTACCAGCACGAAGGCCTGAGCTGGATGCAGACCCTGCGCGAAGTTGGCGCCAGCGGCATCCTCGCGGACGACATGGGCCTGGGCAAGACGTTGCAGTCCCTCGCCCACGTGCTGCTGGAAAAGCAGGCCGGCCGCCTGACCAGCCCGGCCCTGGTGATCATGCCTACCAGCCTGATCCCCAACTGGCTGGACGAGGCCGAGCGCTTCACCCCCGATCTGCGCGTGCTCGCACTGCATGGCGCCGGGCGGCGCAAGGCGTTCGCGAAGATCGCCGAGCACGACCTGATCCTCACCACCTACGCCCTATTGCCCCGCGATGCCGAGAAGCTCGCCCAGCACGAGTATCACCTGCTGATCCTCGACGAGGCGCAGAACATCAAGAACGCCACCACCAAGGCCGCCCAGGCCGCGCGGCACCTGCGCGCGCGCCACCGGCTGTGCCTGACCGGCACGCCGCTGGAGAATCACCTGGGTGAGCTGTGGTCGCTGTTCCACTTCCTGCTGCCGGGCTGGCTCGGCGATGCCCGGCAGTTCGCCGTGGACTACCGTACGCCCATCGAGCGCCACGGTGACCAGGGCCGCCTGGCGCACCTGGCCGCGCGTATCCGGCCCTTCCTGCTGCGTCGTACCAAGGAGCAGGTCGCCTCGGAACTGCCGCCCAAGAGCGAGTTCATCCAGCACATCGAACTCAGCGAGGCGCAGCGCGACCTTTACGAGACCGTGCGCCTGGCACTGGACCGCAAGGTACGCGACGAGATCGCCCGCAGAGGTCTGGCGCGCAGCCGGATCATCATCCTCGAGGCACTGCTGAAACTGAGGCAGGTCTGCTGCGACATCCGCCTGGTGAACAAGGAAGCCCCGCCGCCCACCGGCAAATCCGCGCGTGCGGTGACCTCGGGCAAGCTGGTCTACCTGCTCGACATGCTCGAAGAGCTGCTCGCCGAAGGCCGCCGCGTGCTGGTGTTCTCGCAGTTCACCTCGATGCTCGCGCTGATCGGCGAGGCTCTGGCCGAGCGCAACCTGGAATACGCCCTGCTGACCGGCGACACCCGCGATCGCCGCGCACCGGTGAAGGATTTCCAGGAAGGCCGCGTACCGCTGTTCCTGATCAGCCTGAAGGCCGGTGGTGTAGGCCTGAACCTCACCGCCGCCGACACCGTGATCCATTACGACCCCTGGTGGAACCCGGCGGCCGAGAACCAGGCCAGTGATCGCGCCTACCGCATCGGCCAGGACAAACCGGTGTTCGTCTACAAGCTGATCGCCCGCGGCACGGTGGAAGAAAAGATCCAACTGCTGCAGCGCGACAAGGCCGCCCTGGCCGCCGGCATCCTCGAAGGCACCGGCACCGACTGGCAGCTGGATGACGCGGACATCGACGCGCTGTTCGCGCCGCTGCCCAAGGCGGTCTGAGCCGCCGAGAGCAGTTCGCGAGCAAGCTCGCTCCTACCTGGAGCGACCCGGTTCAGACTGTAGGAGCGAGCTTGCTCGCGAACCAGCCCCAGCTCTCCGACGCCCCAGGCTTGCGCCTTCCTGCAGCAGCCAGCCAGGGCGTCGACGCGGCCCTGCTGCCCTACAGAGAAGAACCTTCTGACAACGCAAAAGGGAAACCCACTACATCGAGCCTCCCCTATTTGTAGGAATCTACTCCTGCGCCGAAGCAACGAGCCCGGCCCCGGCAGAGGCAGACGCCCCGAGTGAACCAGGGCTCTTGCCGGCGCAAGCAAGTCGACCCAGTGACCCCGCTCGTCCCCTTACGAGACGGGGTCATTGTTTTTCCACTGGCGCCTTAGCGCATCCCCCAGCCATGGCTGACCAGCACCGACTGCCCGGTGAGCGCCGCCGAAGGGAAACTGGCCAGAAAAAGCACTGTCTGCGCCACGTCCTCCACGGTGGTGAACTCGCCATCCACCGTCCCGCCGAGCATCACCTGCTTCACCACTGCCTCCTCGCTGATGCCCAGTTCCTTTGCCTGCTCGGGAATCTGCTTCTCCACCAATGGCGTCCGTACGAAACCGGGGCACACCACGTGTGAACGAACACCGTGTGGCCCGCCCTCCTTCGCCAGGGTGCGGGCCAGGCCGAGCAAGCCGTGCTTGGCGGTGACGTAGGCGGATTTGAGCGGCGAGGCTTCATGGGAGTGCACCGAGCCCATGTAGATCACCACGCCTCCGCGCCCGGTCGGGTACAGGTGGCGCAAAGCTGCGCGGGTGGTGAGGAAGGCGCCGTCGAGGTGGATGGCGAGCATCTTCTTCCAGTCGGCGAAGGCATAGTCCTGCAGTGGGTTGACGATCTGGATGCCGGCGTTGGAAACCAGGATGTCGAGCCCGCCGAAAGTGGCGACCACCCGGTCGATACCGCTGTCCACGGCCTGCTCGTCGGTCACGTCCATGGCCACCGCCAGCGCCTTGCCACCGGCGGCTTCGATCTCGGCCACCACGCGCTGGGCGGCGTCTTGCTGCAAGTCGGCGATGGCCACCGCCGCGCCGGCGTGCGCCAGGGTCAGGGCGATCTGTTTGCCGATGCCGCTGGCCGCGCCGGTGACCACTGCGACCTTGCCGTTCAATGCGTTCATCAGAGAGCTCCCAGGGAAGTTGGAACTCTCACTCTAGACGGCTCAGTCGTGGGTCAGCTCGATACTGCCATCGCGTTGCTGCCGATAGATCGTGTAAGGCAGCACCAGCGTATCGGTGGCAGCGGAAAGCAGGCCATCGAACAGTGGCCAGTAGAGCCCCTGGGGCGAGTCGGGAAGCGGTGGCGAAAGCCCGGCGCTGCGCTGATAGCTACCGCCCGGATCACCATGCAAGGCGCAGAAGTTGTAGGCGACACCACTGTAGATGCGGGGGAGCTCGGTGCAGTAGGTCCTGCCCAGTTTCAGATCGCTCACGCTCTCATGCGCTTCGCTGTCCAGCGTCCGAACCGACCCGCACCCGCTGACTCCGGCGGTGACTATCAGCACCGCGAACAGACGCCTCAGCATCGCTCATCTCCTGTGAAGTTTGGATTCCGCTCAGTCCCGGCGCAGCTCGATGCTGCCATCGCGGCTCTGCCGATAAAGGGTGTAGGGCAAGGCCAGAGTATCGACGATGCCGGAAAGCGCCATATCCAGCACAGGCAGGATCGGCGGGCCGAAGGTGTAGTTAGCTGGCGCGGCAGGAGGCGTGTAACCGCTGTTGGCCGGAGGCTCGCCGTAAAGCTGACAGGCATCCCAGACCACGCCGCCATAGACGCGCGGAATGGCACCGCAATAGGAGCCCTTGAGCTTCAGGTCGCTGGCGTCCACCACACTGTCGCTGCGCAGGGTGTGGTAGGACCCACAACCGCTGAGCAACCCGACACCGAGCAGCAGGCAGGAACGGAACATCGTCATATCGAAACTCCCTCTCGATAGCGAAAGCGGCAGCCTACCAGCCCTTGAGCTGGTCCCAGCGCCAGTTGCGGTACTGGTAGATCAGTGTACCCAACAGTCCATAGGCCGCCGCCATGGCGAAGAGGATGAGAATCCTGTCGGCCACGGCGGAAAGCGGCAGATTCATCTGGTTCATCTCCACCACCGCGCGGATCGCCCAGGTCGAGGGGATCGCGTCGGCCAGCAGCTGCACCCACTGCGGCATGGCCTGGGGCGGCCAGGTGAAGCCGGCCATGTAGAACAGCGGCAGGGTGATGAAGGTCATGGTCAGGTACACCGCCTCTTCCGAGGGCAGCAGCTCGGCGATGAACTCGCTCATGGCGATCACCGCCAGCAGGAACGGCAGCACCAGCCCCATCAGCATGAAGAACGAGGCCGTCTGCCGGTAGCCCATCATCCATGGCCAGATCACGTAGAAGAGCATCGCCAGCACCATCCAGATCAGCAACTGCGCAGCGTAGCGACCGAATCGGGTCGATGTTGGCTGGCGCAGCGAGCGCGGGGTGCCGCCGCGCAGGTTGAGGTTCACCCGCGTGCAGGAGAGCAGCAGGCTGTGCTGCAGGATCAGCGTCACCAGCCCCGGCAGGACGATGGCGGCGAAGCTGGTACCGGGGTTGAACAGATCGGTCAGTTGGCCGATCGCCGGTTGCAGCAGCACGTTCGACTGCTCCTCGGAGAAGCCGCCGCGCATCAGCCGCTCACGGTTGTAGCGCAGCGACAGCTCAGTGTAGGTGGCACTGATGTCCTGCTGGATCTGCCCGTTGGCCATGCGGTTGGTGGCGTCTCCGAAGATCGGCACCGTGACCGATTCGCCTCGCAATACCCGCTTCTCGAAGTCCACGGGTATCACCACGATGCCGAACAGCTCGCGCCAGGCGAGATCGTGCTGGGCTTCCGGCAACTGGTCGTAGGCGCGCGTGGCGATCTTCGGCGCGGCGTCCAGCAGACGGATCAGTTCGCGGGAGACTGCGCTGTGGTCCATGTCGATTACCGCCACCGGCAGGTCGTCCATGGTGCGGTGGGCGTACGGCAGGGTGGTCAGTGCCACGGACAGCACCATCAGCAGCCAGAGCGGCTTGCCGAGCATGTTCTTCAGCGACTGGCGGAAGACGTTCCAGAAGTTCTCCATGGCGGCTCCTTACGCCGGGCTCAGGTCGAGGCGCCGGCGCAGGCGCATCTTGGCGATCATGTAGGCGATCAGCGGGTAGAGCAGCAGCTTGCAGCAGGTGTACAGGCCGGATTCGGCCGGCGCCTTGCGCAGGAACTGGTCGAACAGCCCGTGCAGGGTATGGGTCAGCGGCTCGGCCTCGGAGATGATCCGGGCGATCTGCGGCATCGCCAGCTCCGGTAGCAGCACCCCGGAATAAGTCTGCGCCACCCCGATCAGCAGGCCGATCAGCGAGTAGGCGCTGAAGCGGTTGGCGGTGAAGATGAACAACATCAGCCCGACGCTCTGGGCCGCCGCGACATAGCAGACGGTGATTGCCAGCATCCACCAGGGATTGCCGTTGATCCGCGCGCCATTGAGCTCCACCAGCAGGAACAGCTCGACCATCAGCAGCGTGCTGAACAGCAACGTGTAGGGCGCCATCTTGCCCAACAGCCGCGCGCCGAGGGCCTTGGCCCGCAGGATGTGCGGCGAGGACGCCCGCAGCTCAGGCGCTTCGCGCGCCAGTACGTGCACCGTGGCGACGATCACGAACAGTTGCAGCAAGTGCACGATGGCAGCGAACTGCTGGAAGTAGATGTAGTTGCCACTGGCGTTGAACAGGCTTTCGTAGGACACGCTGATGCTGGCCAGCGCGGGCATCGCGCGGTCCATCCCTGCAGCCAGGCGCGGTCGCAGTTCGGCATTGACCGAGCTCATCAGGCCGCTGAAATCCTGGGTCGAGTAGAAGCCGGCCGAGTAGAACAGCGAGTTGTAGTAGAGCTCGGCAACGGGCTGGCGGCCGGACAAGGCGTCCGCCTCGAAGTCGCGGGGTATATAGAGCAGCGCGTAGTCGTCGGCCATCCGCAGCCGACGAAGTCCCTCCTGCAGCCCGCCGCCGAGCACCTCGACCTTGGCATGGGAGCCTGCGTCCAACTCGCGGACGATCCGCCGCGACAGGCTGCTGTGGTCGGCATCGACCACAGCCACCGGCATGTCCAGTAGCGTGCCCGCTTGGTACACGCCGCTGATCACCACGAACAGCAGCAACGGCCAGAGCCAGCCAAGCCAGTGGATGGTCCAGCTGCGCAGGGCGACTCGCGTTTCGCTGCTGAAGGCCTGGGCGAAACGCAGCAGGTTGCGCCTTACTGCTTCCACTGCCACAGCGCACTCATGCCGGGGCGCAGGCCTTGCACCGGTTGGTCCGGATACAGGCGCACCTCGAAGGTCTTCAGATCGAAATCACCCGTGGCGCGGGTGGCGCGCTTGGTGGCGAAGTCACCGAGCGGCGCGATGTAGGCGACCCTGGCCTGCACTTCAGCGCCTTTGAGGGCCGGCACCTGGATGGCCACTTCGTCGCCCTTCTTCACGTCGGCCAGGATGTCTTCGCGCAGGTTGAACACGAAATAGCTGTCGGACAGCCTCACCAGCGTCAGCAGCGGACTGTAGGCGTTGACCAGCTCACCCTGCTCCGCCGGGATCGGCCCGACCTCGCCGTCCACCGGCGCCACCACGTTGAGGTCATCGGTCTGTGCCTGCAGTTCGAGAATCTGCGCATCGGCCCGGCGTACGGCGGCCTCCAGCGCCTGACGGCGCTCTTCGCGGTCACCCTGGGTGCCTTCATCGAGATTGGCCTGGGCCTCGGCGACGCGGTTGCGCGCCACGTCGCGGCCACGGCGGGACAGGTCCAACTGCGCCTGGGAAACGAAGCCGCGCCCGGCCAGTTCTTCGTTGCGCTGGTACTCCAGATCGGCGTTGCGCATCTCGGCCTGGGCCTGGGACAGGCTGGCCTGCAGGGCGCGCAGGGTTTCCTCGCGGGTACCGTGGAGGGATTCGTCGAGATTGGCCTGTACCTGGTTGCGCGCGGCGCGCAGGGAATCCAGTTGGGCCTGCAGCTCCGGGCTGCTGAGGGAGATCAGCACCTGGCCCTGCTTCACGTCGTCGCCGCGCCGCACATGCAGCACCTCGACCCGGCCCTTGGCCTTGGAAGCGACGATGACGTTGGTGGCGTCCGCTTCACCCTGCAGCAGCAGCGGCTGGGTGTGCAGGCGCAGGTAGAGGGTGACGGCAATGATCACCAGGATCAGCAGGGGTGCGAACAGCTTCCATCCCTTCATGGAGTGGTCTTCTCAGGCAGCGGATGCACCGATGGTAGTGCATCCGCTGCCCGAGCGGCGGCTCTGGATCAACGTCGCCGGGCGATCAGCGCTCGTCGTCGCTGATCAGATCGCGTTCGCTGCCGCGCTGCGGTGAACTCGGCGAGGGGAAGCGTGAGGAGGCGTAACGCACCACCAGAATCGCCAGGGCCAGCAGCAACAGCGCCACCGAGACCAGGATGATGCCGTCGTCGGGCACGTGGTTGTGCTGGATGTCGGCAATCATCAGGCGGGTCAGCGCGGTCATCGCCACGTAGATCAGGAAGCGCACCGGCATGTGGTTGGTCTTGAAATAGATACCCACCATGGCGCCCAGTTCGAGGTAGATGAACAGCAGCAGGATGTCATCGATGCTCGCGTGCCCCTTGCCGACCATCTCGCCGAACGCCACCGCCGCCGACCAGAACACCGTGCCGCCGATGGCGAACAGCGCCAGGTAGTGGAAGCCCTCCACCAGCAGATTGCCCAGGGATTCGGCGCAGCCGTGCATCCGCTCGCTCAGGCGCTCGGCCCAGTTCTGTTTCATTCGTCGGTTCTCCGCAATACAAGGCTTTGTTGGCGTGAAGCCTGCAAGTGCTACGCCATTGATCTTGCGCAGTCATGGCACCCCCCTCTTATGGCACAAGGGCGCTGCGCGAATATGACTGCGAACTTTTTCGGCCGGCCCCGAGTCCATTCAGGGGCATGCCACAAAACAGGCAGGAACGAGTGATGGAAAGTCCCTTTCAGAAGCTGACCGACGCCTTCCAGGACGAATACCGCGTCAACTTCAGCCTTGAACGGCCAGACGGCAGCATTGTCCTGACCCTCTCCACCGAGGCAGGTGTCGCCGCGCGCCGTCTGATCCGCAATACCCAGCTGCAGGACCCGGAACAGCTGCAGCGCTTCATCCAGAGCATCCGCTTCGGCATCGCCATCGAGCAAGGCGGCACGGCGCCGCAGATGCTGGCTGCCATGACGCGCGGCGAAAACGGCCTGCCGATCGCCTCCTGAAACCACCCTCCGCAAGAACTCCTTCCTACAGAGCCATCTGACTGACGATTCATTGCGCCAGTCACGTGGCGGCAGTGCGCGCGCCTACAGGGCGCGCGCACTGCTTTGGGCCACTGCCGATACTGGCCAGATACAGGCACACCCCTCTCCGACGTCTACGCTGCTGGCAATGATTCGCACAACGGCAGTAGCATTGCGCAATCACTTTACTGTATAAATAAACAGTTATTTCGAACTCCCCAATCAAAGAGAAGGCACAGAGGTGATGAATGGCCGTCGAAGTGGTGTACCGCAGCAGCCGCGATCCGGAGCGCCTGTTCATGGATAAGGCAGAAGCCGACCGGCACGACAAGATGCTGGAGCTGGCGGAAACGCTGGCGGACGTGCTGCAGAAGGCGGTGCCTTCGCTGAAGGAGGATCAGGTCGAGGAGATCGGCATCTTCATGGCCAGGAACCGCGACGCCTTCGCCCGCGCCTTCAAGAACCAGCCCGACGCGCTGAGCGAGATATTCAGCGAACCTGCCGCCGAGGAGTAAGCTCGCGCCTCCTCCAGGGGCGCGTCATCCGTGCGCTCCTGCAAGCGGCGAGGGCCTCAGTGCCCCGAGAACTCCCCATAGAGGATCCGCTCCGCCAGCTTGTCGGCCACTCGAGCCGGCGAAAGGTGATCAGCCTGGGCATGGGCATAGACCTCCGTCAGGCGTTCGGCAATGCGCGACAGATGCGCGGTGATGGTCGGCAGGGCTTCACCCTGGTGTTGCAGGGCGACGTAGATCAACCCGCCGGAGTTGATCACGTAATCCGGCGCGTAAAGAATTCCCCTCCCCTCCAGTTCATCGGCGACGTCCGGATGAGCCAGCTGGTTGTTGGCCGCACCCGCCACGGCGGCACAGCGCAGGTGGCCGACCACTTGTGATGACAGCACACCACCCAGCCCGCAGGGCGCAAGAATGTCGCAAGGCGTGGTGAGCAGCGCCTCGTTGGGCACAGGGCGCGCGCTCAGCTGTTCCACCGCCAGCTGCACCTTACCGGCATCGATATCGCTGACCAGCAGTTCAGCGCCCGCCGCCGACAGATGCTCGGCAAGCGCATACCCCACATTGCCCAGCCCCTGAATCGCCACGCGCAAACCATCGAGATCATCACTCCCCAGACGCGCCTGAGCGCTGGCGCGGATGCCGGCGAACACCCCCAGCGCGGTGTGCGGGGAAGGATCGCCACCACTGGTGGTACTGGTGACGTGACGGGTGAACTGGGCGATGCAGTCCATGTCGGCGCTGGAGGTGCCGCTGTCCACCGCCGTGATGTAGGCGCCACCCAGGGAATCGATCGCGCGACCGAAAGCTTCGAAGAGCTCGCCGCGGTTATTGACGTGCGGGGCTCGCAGGATCACCGCCTTGCCGCCGCCCTGGCGCAGCCCGGCCAGCGCCGCCTTGTAGCTCATGCCCTGGGCCAGGCGCGCCGCGTCGCGCAGCGCGGCATCATGGCTGGGGTACGGCAGGTAGCGACAGCCACCCAGCGCCGGCCCGAGCCGGGAATTGTGGATGGCGATGATGGCCTTGAGTCCTGTGGCCGGGTCCTGGAAGAGATGCAGCGACTCGAGCCGGGTGGCTTCCATCATGTCGAACATGGCGGCGCTCCCTTGCTGGGGGTGGACGGCAGTCCGTAAGCGAATCCTTCTAAGTATAGGCAGCGCCTGTCACCTGACCGTCACGGGCGACGACCGTGCCACTGGACGAGTGCCCGGCGCTCCGGTTACAACCGCAGGGTCAGCCGGAGAACGCCATGGACCCGCGTCAAGCCTGCCTTGCCTGTCTTGCCCAGGACCCGCCCGCCCTGTTCGAGGCGGCCCTGTGGATCGCCGCCGAGCACGAACCGCACCTGCCGCCGGAACAGGCGCTACGGTTGTTCGACTCGCTCGCGCACCAGGTTGCGGTCGCCCTGCCCCAGGGCACAAGCGCTGCGGAGCGCGCGCAGTTCCTGCTGCGCCGGCTGAGCGAGCTGGGCTTCGCCGAGGACGACGAGTACCCGCTGCACCCGCGCGCCGCCCTGCTCCCCCAGGTACTGCAGCGCCGCCACGGCCAGCCTCTGTCACTGGCGCTGATCGCCCTGGAGATGGCACGGCGCAACGGCATCACCCTGGTCGGGGTGAACTTCCCCGGACGCTTCCTGCTGCGCGTGCCCGGCGCCGACCACCTGCTCGACCCCGCCACCGGCCGCCGCCTCTATACCCGCGACTGCCGTGACCTGCTGGCGCGCCAGATGGGCGCCAACGCTGAGCTGTCCGCCGAGCACCTGCGCACCGCCAGCGCCGCCGACATGCTGCAACGTCTATCGCGCAATCTGCGCCAGTTGCACCTGGCCGCCGGAGAACCGCTGGCGGCGCTGAAGGATGCCCAGCGCGTGCTGGAGCTGGGGCCGCCCAGTGCCAGCGATCACCTGGCCCGCGCCGACCTTTATCACACGCTGGATTGCCCGCAGGCCGAACGCTACGACCTGGAGCGGGCGATGCTGCTCAGCGACGACGCCGCCGAGCAGGTGCGCCTGGCCCAGCGACTGGCGGAAATCCACGTGCCGCCCAAGGCGTTGCACTGACGCTTCAGACTTTCAGCAAGCCTCAGACCTTCAACAGACCGAGCTCCTTGGCCCGCGCGACCGCCTGGGTGCGGCGCTCCACGCCGAGCTTGCCGTTGATCCGGCGTGCGTGGGTTTTCACCGTGTGCAGGGAGATGTAAAGCCGCTCGCCGATTTCCAGGTTGGAACAACCCCGGGCGATCAGCTCCAGCACCGAGAGCTCGCGCAGGCTCAGCAGGTTATGCGGCGCCATCTCGCCGGCATGTGGGCGCAGGCCGAACAGGCCGGGCTGGCGGCGCTGGGTGTCGCGCAAGGTTGAGAGCAGCCCGAAGCGCTGGGCCAGGGCGACGCCCTCGTCCAGCGCGCTGCGCGCTTCGTCCAGGCTGCCGGCGATGAAGTGAGCCTCGGCCAGCGCCAGCCAGACGTCGCAGGCCAAGGTATTTCGGCCCTGGCGCAGCAGGTCCGGGAGCATTGCCAGCAAGCGCTGCAGGGCGGCATCCACGTCGCCGTCATAAAGCTCGGCCAGTGCCAGATGGTGCTCGACCCGCAGTATCTGATCCGGTGCTGCCGCGGGCGGACTGAGGTGGTCGGTGCGATAACGCGAGGCTACGCGCTGGAGGACTTCTCGCGCCGGCCCTGGGCGATTCTGGCGCAGGTTCAGCGCACCGCTGGCGAGCAACAGCGGGCCGCGGTAGATCGGCTCGGGCACATGTTGCAGCTGCATCAGACGCTCGACTTCCAGCAGGCGGCTGAACGCACCGTCGGTGTCGCCATCCAGCGCGTCCAGCCAGGCCATGCCGGTGAAGCCGTAGATCGAGCTCGGATCGTGGCTGCGGCGGGTTTCGTTCAACCCGGCGATGAACAGTTCGCGAGCCTCTTCGTCACGCCCCTGGCGCAGACACAGCCAGCCCCGGCGCAGGGCAACACGGCCGGCCATGGCATTGCAGGTGATACGCATCTCGTCGAGGTATTCCTGCACGCGCGCCAGCAGTGCATCGGCACGCTGCAACTCGCCGCGCTGCTCCAGCCACTGGGCGCGGTCCAGTTCCAGCAGCGCCTCGAAAGTGGTGCTGCCTTGCAGGCGAGCGCGCCGCAGCGCCTCGCGGTTGATCAGCCGTGCCTCGGCCAGGCGTCCCTCGGCCTGGGCCTGCTGGGTCAACGCGGACAGGCAGATCAGGGTCTGTGCCCAGGCGTCCTCGGGCAGGTACGCCAGCGCCTCACGCAGCTGCTCGCGAGAGCCGGCCAGGCCACGAGCATGGGTGAGCATGCCGTTCAACCCCTGCCACTGGGCAATCAGTGCTCGCTGGCGGTGCTCACCGGGCATCGGCAGGAAACGATCAAAGCCGGTCAGCAGTGCTTCCACGTCGTCCAGGCGACCGACGAACAGCAGCGTCCAGGCGTTGAGGATGAGAAGACGTGGCGTACTGCAAAGCAGTTCCTCGGGAAGCGATTCCCGAAGTTGCAGCACACGCTCGACATTGCGCCCGTGCAGCAGTTGCTCCTCGGTCAGGCGCTGCAGCAGGCTGGCGGAAACATCCGGCTGCTCGGCGTATAGCGAGTGCTCGAACGCCGAGTGAATTTCCCCGCACTGGGTGAACCACTGGCAGGCGCGCCGGTGCAGGGTCGCCGCCGGCCAGCGCGACAGGTTCGCCAGCGCCGTCGCGACCATCGGCGCCACCTGGAACCAGTGCTGGGTGTTGTCCACCGCTTCGATCAGCACGCCCCATGCCTGCAGGCCGTCCAGGCCAAGGCCGGGTTCGTCGAACAGGTAATCACAGAGTTCGCGATTGAAGCGGGCGATCTGCGCCAGACCGCAAAGGGTTTCCGCCAGCTCCGCCGGCAGGCTCGCCAGCACTTCGCGCTGCAGGTAGTCCTGCAGCAGGCCGTTGCCGGTCTCGGCCACCTGGGTGGCACAGGGTGCGATGGGTTCGTTGCCCAGGCTGAGCAGGCGCAAGCGCACGCCGGCGAACCAGCCGTGGGTGGCATCCTGCAGGGCTTGGCGCTGGGCCTGCGGCCATTCCAGGCCGGCAGTCTGCAGGTAGGCATCCAGCTCGATCTGGGTCAGCGCCAGAGTGCTGGCGCCCAGTTCCAGCAACTCGCCTTCGAGCAACAGGCGGGTGAGGTTGCAGGCCGGGCGACGGCGGCTGGCCAACCACCAGCCGATCTGCGGCGAGGCCACGGCGAGCAAGCGATCGAAACAGTCATCGAGGGCGGGATCGGGTGCACGGGGATAGTCGTCGAGCATCAGCCAGACCGGCTCACTGGCGTTTTCCAGCCAGGCCGCCAGCGCCGCTTCGCCGGACCAGGGCACCCCTAGCGCCTCGCCCAGCCGTTCGCAGAACTGTTCGGGCTCCAGGGCGCGACCGCCCAGCCCGAGCCAGACCAGGCGGGTGCCGGCCGGCGCGAGGCGCGCGCACTCGCTCATCAGCACCGTCTTGCCGCAACCGGGCGGCGCCACCAGCAGGCGCAGGCGGCACTCGGTGGCGCTCAGGCTGGCATGCAGCCGTTCGCGGGGCAGGTGCTGGCGGGGCAGGCGAGGCAGCGCCACGCTGTGCAGGGCGATTGTCGACATGGGCTTCTTCCGGCCATTTGCTGGCCAGACTATGCCGCCGGGCGAAGCGGGCAAAGGACCATCAGCCAGATTCATGGGGCGGTATAGCGCAGGTCGCCCCCAGGCCCGAAATAGAGGCTACGCGACGTGCAGACGGCGGAAAAAAAGAAACCCGGCATCCACGAGGAATGCCGGGGCCAAGGAGCGGGGTGTTACGTCAGCGAACGCCGGCGTTACGCAGTGCCGCCGGGGTGAAGTCGGCCATGCTGGCCTTCTGGCCGAACTGGTAGCCACGCTTCTCTTCGTTGTTCAGGCCGAAGGTCACGTAGCGGCCGGCGAGGATGTCATACAGCGACTCGGCGGCGTAGCCAGTGGCAAGCTCGGTGTAGAAGGTCATCTCGTGGCCCTCGCCGACGCGCCAGAGTTGCCCGCGACCGTCATACAGCTCGGATACCGCGATCTGCCAGCTGTCCTCGTCGAGGTAGAAGTGGCGCTGGCCGTAGATGTTGCGCTCGCCGGACTTCAGCGTGCCCACCACTTCCCAGACACGGTGCAGTTCGTAACGGGTCAGGTCCTGGTTGATGTGGCCCGGCTTGACGATGTCGTCGTACTTGAGCTCCGGCGAATTCAGGCGGTAGCTGTTGTACGGGATGTACATCTCGCGCTTGCCCACCAGTTTCCAGTCGTAACGGTCCGGGGCGCCGGAGAACATGTCGTAGTTGTCCGAAGTACGCATGCCGTCGGAGGCGGTGCCCGGACCGTCGTACGCCACCTGCGGGGCACGGCGCACGCGGCGCTGACCGGCGTTGTAGATCCACGCCAGGCGGGGCTCCTTCACCTGGTCCAGGGTCTCGTGCACCAGCAGGACGTTACCGGCCAGGCGCGCCGGGGCCGTTACCTGCTGCTTGAAGTAGGTGAGGATGTTGCCGGTCTTGCCGGCGTCCTGGTCCGTCATGCTCTGCGGCACCGCAATCGATTCTTCGAAGCGGATCGGCGTGTAGCTGCCATTGGTCTGCGGCACCACCTGCACCACGGTGCGGGAGATATTGCCGCCGTGGTAGCGGGTCAGGTGGTTCCAGAGTGCCTGTACGCCATTCTTGGGCAGCGGGAAGGCGTAGTAGCGGCTCTTCTCGAAGTTCTCCAGGCCGTTACCGTCGTTGATCGGCTGAACGAACTCGGCGCTGCGCTTGATCGCGGCGTAGATGTCGTCAGGCAGCGCAAAGGTACGGTGGGTCTTGTAAACCGGGATCTTGTAGCTGTCCGGGTAGCGCTTGAACATCGCCAGCTGGCCGGCGGAAAGCTTGTCCTTGTACTGGTCGGCGTTCTGCGCGGTGATGGTGAACAGCGGTTTCTCACCGGCGAACGGGTCGGAGAGGAAGCCCTTGCTGTCGAGCTTGCCGGCGGTGCGGGAAATGCCACCGGTCCAGGCCGGAATGCTGCCATCGGCGTTGCCTTCCTTCTGCGAGCCCATGGGCGTCAGCGTCGTGCCGAGCTTGGCCACATCGTCGGCGGACGCCGCCGCCATCACGCCACAGGACAGCAGGCTCAGGGCCAGCGCGCCGCATTGGAGGATTCTTGTCGTTCTCATGTCGATTCCTTGAGCAGGCAGGTCAGAAGTTCACGCCGAAGCTGAGCGAGAGGAAGTCCCGGTCGACGATGGTGTTGTAGTCGCCGCCGAAGAAGTTCGTGTAGTTCAGGCTTGCGGTGTAGGTGTTCTGGTAGTCCGCATCGATGCCGACGCTGGCAGCCTTGCTGCCTTCGTTGAAGACCGGGCCGTAGCCGTTCACGTCATGGGACCAGGCGATGTTCGGCTTGAGGTTCACCCCGGCGAACACGTTGTTGTAGTCCCAGATGGCGCGGGCGCGATAACCCCAGGAAGACGAGGTATAGAAGCCGCCGCTGCCGTACTCCGCATCGGCCGCCGCATTCTCCGGCACGCCGTAGACCGAGTCGCGGCCGTAGCGCTCGCCGACCTTGTTGGTCATGCCGCCGACGTAGGTCACGCCAACCTCGCCGACCAGGGTGAGGCGGTCAGCGCCCATGGTCTGGTCGAAGAAGTGAGTGAACGTGGTCTGGGCCTGGGTCACTTCCTTGCGGATGTAGCCATGGCTGATCTGGTTGGCCTCGGCCAGGGCGCCGGCGACGCCACCGGTGGCGAATCCACCGGCCACAGTGGTGGCGAGCAGCGGCGTCAGGTCGGTGGTATTGAGCTGCAGCGGCATGTTCGGCCGGTAGCTGATCTCGCCGTTCCACGCGGTCCCGGTGGGCAGAGTGGTGGAGAAGCTCAGGCCGTAGAGACGGATGTCCTCAGGGTATTCGAGGAAGTAATTGCCGCGCCCCAGGAGGATCGGCTGAGCCAGCGCCGAAGCACCCGCACCGATAGCGCGCAGGGCATTGCCAATGTCAGCGGCGCCTGCGTTCTTCATGCTCACGATGGGCGTGCGGCTGTGGTAGTTCATGGCATACGCGCCGTACTCCACATCATCACCCAGCCAGCGCAGGGCCAGGCCCCACTGACCGGAGTCACGAGCGTCACGGTCAGCGCCGCGCGGCACCATCAGACCCTCGGGGGTGACAGTAACGTTCAGCGAGTTGAGTAGCGCCTTGGTCGCCGGAGCATTCAATGCAGTGACGGTGTTCTTGTCGAGGATGTTGTAGTTGGTCTTGCAACCGTCGGCGGCGACGTCGGTGGTGGAGAAGAAGGTGCCGCAGTTGTCGAGCACCGTCTGGTCCCACTCCAGCTGGTAGAAGCCTTCCACGGACAGGCTGTCGGTGAGGCTCTGCGACAGATAGAGCATGTTCACCGGGATCAGGCCTTCCTTGATCTCCGAACCGGGACGGCGGAAGGCGGACACGTCGATGGGGTTGATGGCATTGATGCTGTTACCGATGAAGGTACTTTCACCCCAGCTCACCACCTGCTTGCCCAGGCGCACGGTGCCCGGCAGTTCGGCGATGGAATAGTTGTAGTAGCCGAAGGCATCGAGAAGTTGTGCACCGGAAGCCTTGGCGCCTTCCTTGCGGCCATCGTCGGACAGGTCCTTGAAGGCCACGCTTTCGTCCTTCAGGCGGAAGTCGTACCAATACTTGCCACGGGTGAACACGCCGAAGTCCCCGTACTTCAGCTCCAGATCGTGGATACCCTTGAAGATCTTCGAGAAGGTATGGCCCTTGCGGAAGTTCTGCCGGCCATCATCGTTGGTCTGGGTCATCCCGTGACCGCCGTTGGCGGAGCCGATCAGGTCCTCTTTCGGACTCTGCGTACTCCAGCTGGCCCCCACAGACAGGCTGGAATCGAACTGTCCTTCGATCTCCCCGATGTTGAAGTTGATTGCCTGAGCCTGGGTGGCGCATCCCAGGGCGACAGCAGTGGCGAGAAGTTGCGGTTGGAAGAATCCGCGCCTTGTTTTTGTTGTCATGCGGCTCTCCTGACGGTGTCTAGGTGGCCTTACCCTACTGAGCGACCTGGCGGGGAGTAAGCGCTCCAAGGTGGTATTTGGCGTGTCGCCCGAAAGAGTGAATCCCCCCTCTGGGACGGGCTCTGTCGGGCGATATTGGTGCAGGCGATGACGGATCATCGAGACGATGGATAGTGCCTTGCACCCGGCAGGTGCTTTGCCACTACCCGAGAAGCGCCGTCTGGGGCATGCTTAGCCCCCTATGCATGCCATCGACCAACGCCCGACCGACAGCCACCTCACCGAGCAGACCCGCGAGGTGGTGCTGCGCTACCACCAGTGCTGGAAGCTCCGCGACCTCGAAGCGGTGCTCGCGCTGTATCACCCGCAGGTGCAGTACAACGACTTCTTCCAGAACCGCACCCTGGGTTACACCGACCTGCGCGACTACGTGCAGGCGACCATGCCGAGCCGCCCGGAAGAATTTCTCGACCACATCGACCGCATCCGCGTGGATGGCGACACCGCCTTCATCCAGTACCGCATCGCGGTGACGCTGAGCGGGCGCCTGGCGACCTTCCACTCCAGCGAAGCCATCACCGTCCGTGACGGCCTGATCTGGCGCATCAACGAATACGCCTCGGTGGTGCGCGAAGGTGGGGAAAACCGCCCCCAGACCATCGATCCGCGTCCGGCAACCAGCCGCCTGGGGCTCTCGCCTCGTCAGCTCAGCCAATTGGCCAGCGACCTGGAAGACTATTTCAGCAAGAGCCAGCCGTACCTGGCGCCGGACCTCGACCTCACGCAAGTGGCCACTGCCACCGGCTATACGCGCAACCAGATTTCCTACCTACTCAACCAGGTGATGGGGCTGAGCTTCTATCAGTACGTCAACCAGACGCGCCTGACCCACCTGCTCAACCAACTGCACCCGCCGCTGCCTTCACGCATCGACGAACTGGCCTTCTCTGCTGGCTTCAACTCGCTCTCGGCCTTCTACCGCTGCTTCCGCCAGCAGACCGGCCAGTCTCCCCGCGAATACCTGAAGCGCCTGCGCGAAGAACAGCAGGGGGCCTGATCCGCCCCTGCCGGCGGGTACGCGAGCAATCCTCGCGTACCCGCGCGCACGACAGAACCCCGCGCCAAATCTAGGCTTGCCGACATTCCCCCTTCTTCCTTTTGGAGTCGTCTATGTCGGCATGGCGTCATATCAGTCTGTGGATGAACCAACTGGACGACGATCTCGTCCCACGGCCATCCCTGCAGGGCACCCTGGACGTCGATGTGGCCATCGCCGGCGCCGGCTATACCGGCTTGTGGACCGCCTACTACCTGAAGCTGCGCGCACCGCAGCTGAAGATCGCCATCGTCGAGGCCGAGACTGCCGGCTTCGGCGCCTCGGGCCGCAACGGCGGCTGGCTGATGGGCAACATGCTCGGCGAAGACCGTCTGCTCGCCGGCCTGTCGCCCGAGCAGCGCCGCGCGTCCTACGACCTGCTGCACGACATCCCCGACGAAGTCGCCCGTGTGCTCGATCGCGAAGGTATCGACTGCGACTACCGCAAGGCTGGCGTGCTCTACACCGCCGCGCGCTATCCGGAGCAGGAAACCCGCCTGCGCGAGTACCTCGCCCACTTGCACGCCGAAGGCCTGACCGAAGACGACTACCGCTGGCTGAGCAAGAGTGAGCTGGCCGAGCAACTGCGCATTCCCAGCGCGCTGGGGGCCATCCACACCCCGCACTGCGCCACCATCGATCCAGCCAAGCTGGTCCGTGGCCTGGCCCGCGCCGTGGAGCGCCAGGGCACGCCGATTTTCGAGAAAAGCCGCGTCACCCACTGGGCACCGGGTCTGCTGCGTACCGAACAGGGTGAACTGAAGGCACAATGGGTGGTGCCGGCCATCGAGGGCTACGCCGCCGACCTGCCGCCGCTGGGCAACTACCAATTGCCGGTACAGAGCCTGCTGGTGGCCACCGAGCCGCTGCCCGAATCGGTGTGGGCGGAGATCGGCCTCGACAAGGGCCAGGCCTTCAGCGAGTTCAGCCGCCAGGTCACCTACGGCCAGCGTACTCCGGACAACCGCCTGGCCTTCGGCGCCCGTGGCGGCTATCGCTTCGGCGGCAAACTGCGCAACGACTTCAGCCTGACCGAAGATGAGGTCGGCCTGCGCCGCTACCTGTTCAGCGAGCTGTTCCCGCAACTCAAGGACGTGCGCATCACCCACACCTGGGGCGGCAACCTGGGCATGTCGCGGCGCTTCCACCCGCACATGCTGGTGGACCGCCGCAACGGCATCGCGCTGGCTGGCGGCTACGGCGGCGAAGGCGTCGGCGCCACCAACCTGGGCGGCCGCACCCTGGCCGACCTGATCCTTGGCCAGGACAGCGCCCTCACCCGCCAGCCGTGGGTCATCAACGACCGCAGCGTGCAGGACGGCCTGCGCGGCTGGGAACCCGAACCCTGCCGCTGGCTCGGTTACAACGCCATCATCCGCAGCTTCGTGCACGAAGACGATGTGCTGGCCAACCCCCACAGCGCGCCCTGGCGCCGCCGGCTAGCGGAGAAAGTCGCCGCCAGCATGGAAAACCTCATGACCTGGAAGGTTGGCTGAGCGCCGGCTCGGCACCTGGACAGAAAGCATAGAAAGCCCACTGGAGCCCCCGTATGAAACTGACCCACCTGAAAGACACCCTGAACGCCCAACTCGGTGAAGCCAACCCGGTAGCCGTGCCCCTGGGCGAGCCGATCTCCGAGACCCGCGTGGAATCCATCGAGCGTACCGACCGCGTGGAAACCGGCATCTGGGAATGCACCCCCGGCCGCTGGCGCCGCCAGATCGTCGAGCAGGAGTTCTGCCACTTCATCGCCGGCCGCGGCACCTTCACCCCGGATGGTGGCGAGCCGATCGCCTTCCAGGCCGGCGACGCCTTCCTGCTGCCGCAGAACAGCCTGGGCATCTGGGACATCCAGGAAACCACGCGCAAGACCTACGTGATCATTGAACGCGATTGATCGGCCGGCGGGGACGTGGCGAAAGTCCGGCGTTCGCACTTTCCCCTCTCCCTAACCCTCTCCCTGAAGGGAGAGGGAACTGTCCGGAGTGAAGCGTCACCCTTTTCTCGCCGAGAAACGCAGTGCGATCCGTTGGCACGGATAGCTCCCTCTCCCTTCAGGGAGAGGGCTGGGGAGAGGGTGCCATCCGACGCACCCAAACTCGTCAGAATTTTCCATGCCGCCCTTCCCCCTCGGCGAAACGCTTCGCCCCATCCACCGTCTCGCCGCTTTCGATCACCGCCATTCCGCCCTGGAATTCGTTGGCCAGCGCCACGTCGAACGACAGGTTCCACTGCGCGAAGACACTGTCACGATCAGCCAGCATGCAGCGCTGTGGGAACTCGGCGATCTCCCGCGCCAGCTCCTCGGCCAACTCCAGCGCCTGCCCGCTGGGCACCACGCGATTGGCCAGGCCCATGGCGAGAGCTTCCTGCGCGCCCACCGGGCGACCGGTCAGGATCAGGTCCAGCGCCCGCCCCTGGCCGACGATGCGTGGCAAGCGCACGGTGCCGCCGTCGATCAACGGCACGCCGAAGCGCCGGCAGAACACCCCGCAAACCGCGTCTTCGGCCATCACGCGAAGGTCTGCCAGCAGCGCCAGCTCGAGTCCCCCGGCGACGGCATAGCCCTCGATCGCGGCAATCAGCGGCTTGGACAGTTGCATCCGGCTCGGCCCCATGGGCCCGTCACCCTCCATTTCCAGGCGGTTGCGCCGCTCGCCACCTTCGGCCACCGCAGCCAGGTCCGCCCCCGCGCAGAAGGTACCGCCGGCGCCGGTGAGCACGGCGACACGGGCTTCCCCGTCCTGCTCGAATTCGCGCAAGGCATCGGCCAGCGCCTGGGCTGTGGGCAGGTCCACGGCGTTACGCACCGCAGGGCGGGCGATGACCAGGGTGGTCACCGGGCCGTTCTTCTGGATTATCACGCTCATGGCGAACTCCTCGGGCCGGGAAGCGGAAAAGCAAAGGGCCGGCTTTGAGCCGGCCCTTTCACCTTACTGCGTTCGCCGCCGAGGAACAGCCCCGCTGGCCGTTCCGCCGGTCAGGCTGGCCGGATCAACCGGCGTATTTCTGCAGGTTGGCCATCATCTCGCGCAGCGCTTCGACGTTGTCCTTGGGATGCGCAGCGTTCTCGAAGTCGCAGATCTGCGCGAAGTTGGCTGCCACGTCCTCGACGCTGAAGCCCTTGCGCGGGTCAAAGCCCACGCCCAGGCTGCGCTCCCAGCGCACCTTGCCGATCCAGCCGCCGCCGACTTCGAACAGGCCGGAGGTTTCCTGGCACGCTTCGCTGCCCAGGTACACCACCAGCGGGCTGACCAGTTCGGGCTTGAGCGCCTCGAACACCTGCGGCGGGATCAGGCCTTCGGTCATGCGGGTGCCGCCGGTGGGAGCGATGGCGTTGACGAAGATATTGTTCTTGCGGCCCTCGATGGCGAGGTTGCGGGTCAGGCCGTAGAGTCCGAGCTTGGCCATGCCGTAGTTGCTCTGGCCGAAGTTGCCGTAGATGCCGGAGGTGGACGAGGTGAAGATCACCCGGCCATAACCCTGCTCGCGCATGAACGGCCAGGCGGCGCGGGTCACCTTGTAGGCGCCTTCGACGTGCACCTTGTAGACCAGGTCCCAGTCGGCGTCTTCCATCTTGTGGAAGGTCTTGTCACGCAGGATGCCAGCGTTGTTCACCACCACATCGATGCGGCCGAATTCCTCGACGGCCTGGCGGACGATCTTCTCGCCATCGGTCACCGAGTCATGGTTGGCGATGGCGATGCCGCCGGCTTCGCGGATTTCTGCCACCACGCGGTCGGCAGCCGAGGCGTTGGCGCCTTCGCCATGGGTGCTGCCGCCCAGGTCGTTCACCACTACCTTCGCGCCGTACTTGGCGAACAACAGGGCGTGGGCACGGCCGATGCCGCCACCGGCTCCGGTAACGATCACGACTTTTCCGTCGAAGTGCAGGGCATCACTCATGATTGGGGCTCCAGACAGGATGGTTTTTCCCGGAGTGTCCGGCAGTCACGATCCGGTCACAACCAAGACGACCAAGGCTGAATGGTGCCCGATAAGGCCAGGGGATGATCCGTCAGCGCATCGGCAGGTTCAGCTCCGAGCGCGGCCCGAGCTTGAACAGCCACCAGTCGTACTCGCTCCAGAACAGCAGCAGGCCGAAGGCCGGCAGCAGCGCCAGTGCGCCCAGTGCGGCCGGCACCCAGTCCTGCGTGAGCCAGGCGTAGTAGCCGCCAGCCGCGCAGATTGCGACCAGCACCAGCAGCACGGGAATGGCGACGAAGACGAAGTCCCGGCGCAGGTGCAGCAGCGCCCGGTACAGCAGCGAACCCTGCGGCTGGCGGACGGGAATGACGGATCTGAGTGGCATGGCAGCGACCTCCGGCTGGACAAAGCCGGGCAAGCTACCGCTGCCACGCAGGACCGATCTATCAGCCAGTTCCGAATCTACAGCCAGATCGGTCCGTACCTACGGCGCCCTTTCCTGACGGAACGCCAGATAGTGTTGCAGTACCTGCTCCGGCGCCTCGACCTGCGGGTAGTGGCCGATGCCGGGCAACTCGACGGTATCCGGCTGCGGGATCAACTCCCGGTAGCGAACCACCATGTGCGCGCCGGAGATCGGGTCTTCCGGTCCATCGATCAGGCGCAGCGGTACCGAAGTGCGCTGCATTGCGCCCACCCAGCGCTCGCGGTGCTGGCGACGGTCGAGGATGTAATGGATCAGCCGGTGCATGACGCGCGGCCCGTCGTTGTGGCGGATCAGCTCCCAGAAGGCATCGAGCTCCGCCTCCGACGGCTGGGTCTGTGGGCCGAACACCTTGGCGAAGTTCTGCGCCAGGCGCTGGCGGTCGAACAGCCGGCCGAACAGGAAACCGAACGGGCCGAGCAGCAGCTTCTGCGAGAGCACCGCGCGGTGGGTTTCCGGGAACAGCCCGCCGTTGAGGAAGGCCAGCGAAGCCAGGTTGAAGGCGCCCTCCTCGTGCCGCGCCAGCAACTCCTGGCCGACGCTGTTGCCGTAGTCGTGCACCAGCAGGTGAACCGGCTCGCGCACGCCCAGGTGCTGCAGCAGCGCCTGTTGCAGGTCGGCCTGTTCGAGGATGCGGTAGTCGTGCCCCCTGGGTTTGGCGGAATCGCCGAAACCGAGCATGTCGCAGGCGATCACCCGGTAGCGCTCGGCGAGCGGCTGCCAGAGGTAGTGCCAATCCCAGGAGGCAGTGGGGAAACCGTGGATCAGCAGCAGCGGAGCGCCGCTGCCGGCGCTCCAGTAACGTACTGCATGCCCTCGGAAGGTGAAGTCACAGCCCTGCGCGCGCCAGTCGCGCAGGGCAATGCCGGCCAGGGCCATCAGTCGCGGTAGCCGGGGTTCTGCAGGTCCAGCTTGCGCAGCAGTGCCGGCCACGCCAGCGCACCGCCCATGCCCTGTTTGCTCTTGGTCACGGCGGCGGCCATGGCGCGGGCGCCATCGAGGATCTGCTGCGGGATCAGGATCAGTTCGGCGCCACCGCCCTGGGCCAGCACCTGGATCTCACAGGCGCGCTGCAGGGTGAACATCATCAGGAAGGTATCGGCGATGGTGCCCGAGCAGGTCAGCAGGCCGTGGTTGGGCAGGATCATGAAGTTGGCTTCGCCCAGGTCAGCCTGCAGGCGCGCCTTCTCGTCATGATTGAGCGCCACGCCCTCGTAGCCGTGATAGGCGAGGCTGGATAGTACGAACAGCGACTGCTGGGAAATCGGCAGCAGGCCCTGCTTCTGCGCAGACACCGCAATGCCGGCGGCGGTATGGGTGTGCAGGACGCAGGCAACGTCGTGGCGCACATCATGGATCGCGCTGTGGATGGTGTAGCCGGCCGGGTTGATGTCGTACGGGCTGTCCATCAGCTTCTTGCCCAAAGCATCCACTTTCACCAGGCTCGACGCGGTGATCTCGTGGAACATCATGCCGTAGGGGTTGATCAGGAAGTCCTCGGTGCCGGGGACCTTGGCGGAGATGTGGGTGAAGATCAGGTCGTCCCAGCCCTGCAGGGCGATCAGGCGGTAACAGGCGGCGAGGTCGACGCGGGTCTGCCATTCGGCGGCGGAAACCTGGTCCTTGACGTTCACGGTGGGCAGCGGATGAGCGGCGTGCATGGTCGGTAGCCTCTTCGTTGTTGTTGTTCGAAGGCGCAGTCTAGTCAGCGCAACGGGCCAAGGACTGTCACGGAACTGACAGTTGACTCTGGCAGTGTCTGGCGAATGTTCCGCTATAAGCGCAGGCCGATAACTTGCCTTGCGTCAGCGGTTTCCCCACCTATAGTGGCGGTAGTTGCTGCCCGCGGCGCCTGATCGATTCGACGCCCGGCAACTCCCTCCAAAAGCGCTATCCAGACAGTGCAGCAGCCAGTTCGCACGTCAGGGCTGGCGGAAGCGTGCCCATTGCCAAGACCTGCCAAGACGCCGCAACAGGCGCCCTCGATCCACCTGGAAACATTTCGCAATATCTTTCGCAGTGCCCTTCTCAGGCAGTACCCGGGAGTCGGGAGGAGACTCCAGTTCGGCCAACGAGGCAGCCGACGTGAAACGAACCGCCATCATGCAGCCCTATTTCTTTCCGTACCTGGGCTACTTCAGCCTGATCAAGCACACCGATCTGTTCGTGCTGTTCGATACGGTGCAGTACATCCATCACGGCTGGATCGAGCGCAACCGCATCCTCAAGCAGCAGGACGGCTGGCTGTATATCCGCGTGCCACGGGTCAAGCACCACCGCGAGACACTGATCTGCGACGTGCAGGTCGACAACCGTCAGGACTGGCGGCGCAGCCTGTTCTCCCAGCTGGACGTGTACCGCAAGGTAGCGCCTTACTACCGTGACGTGCGCGAGATGATCGCAGCATCCCTCGACCACCCATTCCAGGACATCGTCTCGCTGAACAAGGCCACCCTGGAGGCGACCTGCGCCTACCTGGGCTTCCCTCGGCAGATGCCGGTGCTCTCGCGTATGGACCTGTCGATGGAGCGACCGACCGCGCCGGACGAATGGGCGCTGAACATCTGCAAGGCGCTGGGGGGCGTAGAGGAGTACTGGAACCCGCCGGGTGGGCAGAGCTTCTTCGACCGCAGCAAGTACGATGCCGCCGGACTGACCCTGCGCTTCCAGGAACCCAAGCTGGTGCCCTACGAACAGAAGCGCCGGACCTTCGAGGCGGGCCTGTCGATCATCGACGTGATGATGTTCAACTCCCCCGCCGACGTCTCGCGCATGCTCGATGCCTACGAGCTGAGCTAGGCCTTACAGACACCACGCGAGGACCGGCGCCATCAGCAGGTTGAACAGCCCGGTCAGCACCATCAGCAGCCCTGCCGCCGACCCTTCCTCCCCGCCGAACTCATAAGCCCGGCTGGTGCCCGCACCGTGGGCGCCGACGCCCAGCAGTGCGCCACGGGCCAGGGCGGAGCGCAGGTGCAGCATCTTCATCAGCACCCCGCCGATCAGCGCGCCGAACACCCCGGTGATCATCACGAAGGCCGCGGTCAGCGCCGGCACGCCGCCCAGGTCGTGGGACATTTCCATGGCGAAGGGTGTGGTGATCGAGCGCGGAATCAGCGACAGCGTCACCTGGCCGTCCAGCGCCAGCGCGTGGGCCAGCGCCCAGGAACTGCCAATGGCCATGGTCGAGCCGGCCAGCATACCGGTCAGCAGCGCCGGCCAGTGACGGGCGAGTAAAGCTCGTTGCTGCCAGATCGGGATGGCGAAGGCCACGGTGGCCGGGCCGAGCAGCGCCACCAGCCAGCTGGTGTCACGGGCGTAGTCGGCATAGCGGGCCTGCATCGGGATCGCCAGGGCGAACAGCAGCACCGGCACGAAGACGATGGGCGACAGCCAATACTGCTGAAAACGGCGGTAGAGGGTACGGCTGAGCAGGTAACCGCCCAAGGTCACGGCCAACCAGAACAGCGCTTGCTTATCGAGGCTCATGGCGCGAACTCCTGTTGCACATCCATTCCACCGCCAGCGCGGTGGAGAGCATCACCATCACGGTGCTGGCGGTGATCACCAGCAGAATCTTCCAGCCCTCGCTGCGTAGCAGCGGGCCGTAGTCCAGCAGGCTCATCAGTGCGGGGATGAAGAACAGCAGCATCTCCGCCAGCAGCAGGCCGGCGCCGCCCTGCAACAGGGCCGGTCGGATGGCACCGCAGGCGAACAGCACCAGCAGCAGCGCCAGTCCGATCACCCCACCCGGCAGCGGCAGGCCGGTCAGCGTGGCGATCCAGCCGCCCAGCCACCAGAAGGCGACCAGCACGGCGATTTCGAAAATGAGGCGGGCGGCGCGGCGGAACATGGCGGCGATCTCGAAGTGTTGAGCGGATGAAGAAATCGGTTGGGAATGGCGCAAAGCCTACGCCCACGCCTATCATCCCCAAAGCGAATAGATCGAATCGGAGCCATTCCAGAATGGAATTCAAGCAGCTGCGCACCTTCGCCGAAGTCGTGCGCCACGGCAGTTTCACCCAGGCGGCAGTACACCTGAACGCCAGCCAGTCGGCGGTGAGCAAGCAGGTCGCCCAGCTGGAGCAGAGCCTGCGCGTGCAATTGCTGGAACGCAGCGGCCCGCACATCCGCCTGACCGCCGCAGGCGAAGTGGTGCTGCGCCGCGCCGAGGACATGCTGCGTCTGCGCCGCGAGCTGCACACCGAACTGGACGACCTCACCCACCTGCATCGCGGCGAACTGCGCCTCGGCCTGCCACTGCTGGGCGCGGACGCGCTGTTCGCCGGGCGCTTCGCCGAGTACCGGCGGCGCTACCCGAACATCGACGTGCACCTGATCGAGGGCGGAAGCAAGACCATGGAGGAGATGGTCTACAGCGGTGAACTGGAGCTGGGCGGCGGTCTGACGCCGGACGACCCCGGCTTCGACTGGCAACCTTTCTGCAATGAGCCCCTGGACATCCTGCTGCCCGACAGCCACCCGCTCGCCGGGCGTGAAAGCCTGGAACTGGCGGAGCTCTCCGACACGCCCTTCCTGCTCTATCAGCAGAGCTTCACCCTCAACGACCGCCTGCTGCGCGCCTGCCGCGAGGCCGGTTTCGAGCCGAAGGAAGGCGGCCGCAGCGGCCAGGCGGATTTCCTGGGTGCGCTGGTCGCCGCCGGGCAAGGCGCGGTGCTGCTGCCGCGCGTGGTGGCGAAGGATCTGGAGCGGCCCGGGCTGGTACGCGTACTGCTGAGCCAACCGGACCTGCGCTGGGACATCAGCTTCATCTGGCGGCGCGACGCCTACCTGTCGAATGCGGCGAAGGCGTGGCTGGGGTTGATGCTGGAGATGCCGTTGCATCCGCAGTGAGGCGGTTCGCGAGCAAGCTCGCTCCTACAGGGTCGGCACGGCTCCGCTCTTCGTAGGAGCGAGCTTGCTCGCGAAGCTTTTCAGATCAGCGCTACAAACTCACCGACCAGCTTCGGCCACTCCCGCTGCGCCTGCACATCGTCGGAGAGCAGCCTGAACCCGGCAAACTCGAAGGCAGGGGAAACGGTACAGCCCACCAGCACGTAGTCGCCCAGGCAGCGCGCAGCCTGCCAGGCGTGGGCCGGCACCGCACGCTGCGGCAAGCTGTCGTCGCCCACCGGCCCCAGAGTCTCGCGTCGTACGTCGGCATCCGGCTGCTCTGCGATCAGCAACTCAAGCGGCGAGCCCTCATGGAAGTGCCAGAGCTCGTCGGCGTCCACACGGTGCCAGCGGCTGACCGTGCCGGCCGGCAGGAGGAACAGGATGGCCGACGACTGTGGCCGGCCATCGGCGCCCAGCAGACCGGACTCGAACACGCGTCGGTAGAACCCGCCCTCGGGGTGCGGGGAGAGCTGCAAAGTATCGATCAGGTAGCGGGCGCGGGGATGCATCAGGCCTTCAGTGCAGCAATGAAGTCGGCCAGCCACGGCTCGGAGTCGGTCTCCTGGTCCACCGTCTCGCTGCCGTCCAGGCGCAGCATCGGCACCACTTCCTGCACGCCCAGTTCGGCATACAGTTCACGCACCTGCTCGCCGCCACCGCAGTAGGTATCGCCGTAGCTGGAATCGCCCAGCGCCAGCACGGCGCCCGGGCGGCCACGCCAGTCGGCGGGCAGGCGATCGCGGATGGCATGGAACAGCGGCTGGAAACTGTCGGGCAGGTCGCCCATGCCGGTGGTGGCGGTCACCACCAGGAAAGCTTCGGGAGCGAACTCGAGCATGGCGTCCAGGGTGGCACGCGGGTCGTACCAGGCTTCGAAGCCAGCGGCTTCGAGCAGGCGCTTGGCGTGACGCGCGACTTCTTCGGCGGTGCCGTAGACCGAACCGGACACGATGGCGACTTTCATGTTCACTCCCACAAGGCAAGACAAGGCCGCCCATTATGCCCCATCCGTGCCGCACCGCGCCGGGGCTGGTATAGTTTTGCCCTACCCGGCCGCTAGGACATTGTCCGCTGCGGCGCTTCCCAAAGTGGATTTTCGCGAGGCGCGCATGGGCCATACCCCAGCCCCCATCCTGATCACCGGCGCCAGCCAGCGCATCGGCCTGCACTGTGCCAAGCGCTTGCTGCAGGACGGCCAGCCGGTCATCGCGACCTATCGCCAGGAAAAGCCCGGCATTGCCGAACTGCGTGAGCTGGGTGCCACCTGCCTGCACGCCGAACTGGGCGACGAAGCCGGCATCCTCGCCTTCATCGACCAACTCAAGTCCCATACCGACCGCCTGCGCGCAATCGTCCACAACGCGTCCGCGTGGATTGCCGAGCAACCCGGCGGCGATGCGCAGGCCTTCGAGACGCTGTTCCGCGTGCACATGCTCGCGCCCTACCTGATCAACCTGCGCTGCAGCGAACTGCTCGAGCGCGACGCCATCGAGCGTGGCGCGCCGGCCGACATCATCCACCTCTCCGACGATGTCGCCCGCAAGGGCAGCGCCAACCGCATCGCCTACTGCGCCAGCAAGGCCGGCCTGGACAACCTCACTCTGTCCTTCGCTGCGAGCCTTGCGCCGCGCATCAAGGTCAACGGCATCGCGCCGGCACTGATCCTGTTCAACGAAGGCGACGACGACGCCTACCGCGCCCGCACCCTGGCCAAATCCGCCATGGGCATCGAGCCCGGCCCGGACGTGATCTACCAGAGCGTGCGCTACCTGCTCGACAGCCCTTATGTGACCGGCACTACCCTGACCGTCAACGGCGGCCGGCACCTCAAATGACCCGCCCGGCGCGGGCGCGAGGAACTCCCACCATGATCGAAGACCTGTCTCACCACTACCGTGAGATTCTCAAAGGGCTCGGCGAAGACCCGACCCGCGAAGGCCTGCTGGACACCCCCAAGCGCGCGGCCAAGGCCATGCAGTACCTCTGCCACGGCTACGAGCAGACGCTGGAAGGGATCGTCAACGGCGCACTGTTCGCCTCGGACAATGACGAAATGGTCATCGTCAAGGACATCGAGCTCTACTCCCTGTGCGAACATCACCTGCTGCCCTTCATCGGCAAGGCCCATGTGGCGTACATTCCCACCGGCAAGGTGCTGGGCCTGTCGAAGGTCGCACGCATCGTCGACATGTTTGCACGTCGCCTGCAGATCCAGGAGAGCCTGACCCGGCAGATCGCCGAGGCCGTACAGCAGGTCACCAACGCAGCCGGTGTAGCGGTGGTGATCGAGGCGCAGCACATGTGCATGATGATGCGCGGGGTGGAAAAGCAGAACTCGGTGATGAACACCTCGGTGATGCTCGGCGCCTTCCGCGCGTCCACCAATACCCGCCAGGAATTCCTGCAACTGATCGGACGGAGCAAGTGAAATGACGCAATTGCAGCCGGGCATGGCGCGAATCCGGGTCAAGGACCTGCGCGTGCGCACCTACATCGGTATCAAGGAGGAGGAAATCCTCAACAAGCAGGATGTGCTGATCAACCTCACCATCCTCTACCCCGCCGGCGATGCGGTGCAGGTCAACGACATCGACCACGCGCTGAACTACCGCACCATCACCAAGGCGATCATCGCCCACGTCGAGGAGAACCGCTTCGCCCTGCTCGAGCGGCTGACCCAGGAACTGCTCGACCTGGTCATGGCCAACCCGGCCGTGCACTACGCCGAAGTGGAAGTGGATAAGCCCCACGCACTGCGCTTCGCCGAGTCGGTGTCGATCGCCCTGGCCGCCCAGCGCTGAGCCGCACAATTTCCCAGCAACTACCCTGCACGCCCGTTCCAGTCGGCCAATGGGCGTTGCTGGCAGATCGCCCGCCTCTTAGAATCTCGCCAGCCCCGCCATGCGCCTCCGATGCGCCCTTGTTGAGAGACCTGCCATGACCGAGCCGATGAACCTGACCGACGAGCAGCGCACCGAACTGGAAGCCGCCGCGTTCCGCACCCTGGTGCAGCACCTGCGTACCCGCAAGGACGTGCAGAACATCGATCTGATGAATCTTGCCGGGTTCTGCCGCAACTGCCTGTCCAAGTGGTACAAGGCCGCGGCGGACGACATGGGCCTGCCTGTCAGCCCGGATCAGGCCCGCGAAGAGATCTACGGCATGCCTTACGCCGAATGGAAGGCCAAGTACCAGACGGAAGCGACCCCTGCCCAGCAGACGGCCTTCGATAACGCGAAGAAACACTAAGAGTTTGCCTTGATGACCCTCACTGATTTCCGCTCGCGCCTGCGCAGCGAGCAGCACCTGTTCACCGACACCCTGGCGTACATCGCCGAGCACTACAGCTACACCCCCAGCGCCTTCACCAACGGCAGCGTGGAAAACCCCGCCGGGCAGAACGAAGGGTCCTGCAAGACCCTGGGTTTCGCCATCCTCGAAGGCCTGAGCCAGGAAGAGTCACTGCTGGCGTTCGGCGAGCACTACCGCGCCGTGCGTGAGCATCCCGAAGGCACCGACCACGCCAACATCCGTGCTCTGCAGACCACCGGCCTGGCCGGCGTCAACTTCGAGCGCCAGCCGCTGTCGCGTCGCGGCTGAGGTTGTCCGGCTCGATGAAAAGGCCCCGCTGATGCGGGGCTTTTTCTTGGGCGAACACCTGGCGTCATCTGGCAACGCTGGCAGCGAAATTGCCAGGCAGGGTGCCAAGCGGTTCGCGAGCAAGCTCGCTCCTACGAAAAGCACGTTCACGCCTTACAGAAAAAGGCCCCGCAAAGCGGGGCCCCTTCCTGCACGCCGGCTCTTCGGGCCGTTACAGGGAATCCAGGTAACGTTCAACGTCCAGCGCGGCCATGCAACCGGCACCGGCGGAGGTGATGGCCTGGCGGTAGACATGGTCGGCCACATCGCCAGCGGCGAAGACGCCGGGGATGTTGGTGGCGGTGGCGTTGCCATCACGACTGCCGCTGACCACCAGGTAGCCATCCTTCAGGTCGAGCTGGCCTTCGAACAGCGAAGTGTTGGGCGTGTGGCCGATAGCGACAAACAGGCCGTCGACCGTCAGCTCCGAAGCCTCGCCATCGTTATGGCGCAGGCGCACGCCGGTGACGCCCATGTCGTCGCCCAGCACTTCCTCCACCTGGGCGTTCAGGCGCAATTCGATTTTGCCCTCGGCAATACGAGCGCGCAGCTTGTCCTGCAGGATCTTCTCGGCACGGAAGTTTTCGCGGCGGTGTACCAGGGTCACCTTGCTGGCGATGTTGGCCAGGTACAGGGCCTCCTCTACGGCGGTGTTCCCGCCGCCAACCACCGCCACTTCACGGTTGCGGTAGAAGAAGCCGTCACAGGTGGCACAGGCGGACACGCCCTTGCCCATGAAGCTCTCTTCCGAGGGCAGGCCCAGGTAACGCGCGCTGGCGCCGGTGGCGATGATCAGTGCGTCAGCGGTGTAGGTACCACTGTCGCCCTTGAGCACGAACGGCTTGCCGGCCAGGTCGACGCCGTGGATGTGGTCGAAGACGATCTCGGTCTCGAAGCGCTCGGCATGTTCCTGCATGCGCTGCATCAGCGCCGGCCCGGTCAGGCCATGGGAGTCGCCCGGCCAGTTGTCGACTTCGGTGGTGGTGGTCAGCTGGCCGCCGGCCTGCATCCCGGTGATCAGCAGCGGCTTGAGGTTGGCGCGGGCGGCATACACCGCGGCGCTATAGCCGGCAGGCCCGGAACCCAGAATGATGACGCGCGCATGACGATCGGACATGACAGCCTCCAGTGCTCGGGTGAAGAGCGGGGTGCAAAAGAAAAGGGAGCTGCCAAAGCACCAGGGGGAAGGTTGGGAGGACGGCAGCTCCACGGAAAGGTTTCTTGCGCGGACCGCATGGCCCGGAGACTGTGGGCAATGCGGTGTGACCTGAGTCACGCTTTGCATTGTCCCGCAGAACCCCGGAAAACCCTTGAGATAGGTCAGGGATTTCCGCAGTCGTCCTTCGCCCCTTGAGATAAGTCAGGGAGTGTCGGATCGACCCTCGAACTCGTTCGATTCCAGATGGCGCGCAGCTTACCGCCGCCGCCGCCCCCTGCTGAAATGTCCAATCTCAATGCCCTCCATAGGCTTCCCCTATGCAGCGAGCGTCCATTGCCTGGATGGCTAGACTCAAGAAACCAAAGGTCACTCGTATCACCATGAACCTTCGCGCCCGCCTGCTATGGCTGTGCCTGCCCCTGTTCATCGCGAGCCTCGCAGGGGTCTGGCTGCTGTCGGACATGATCCTGCTCGACCGCTTCGACCGCGGGGACCGCCAGCACCTCGCCGACGAGGTGCGCATCGTCCACAACCGCGTCGCCTACGAGAAGCAGCGCAACCTCGACATCGTCCACAGCTACGCCTGGTGGGACGCCAGCTACCAGTTCATGCGCCTGCCGCAGGCGCGCTTCATCGAGGACAACCTGGACCAGGACCTGCTGGGCATCCTCGGCTTCGACTATGTACTGTTCGTCGACCGTGACGGGCACATCCTCGCCCAGCAATGGAAGCTCGATGAACTGTCCGAGCGCCTACCCGGCCAGAAGGTGCCCGACGTCCCTCGGCTGCGCGACGGCATCCTGCGTACCGCGATCGAACTGGGTGCACTGGACATCGACGGCGATCCGCACCACAGTCTCGACCAGTTGCTGCAGATCGAAGGCGTGCCTCAGCTGCTGCTCAGCTACCCCATCAGCAACACCGCCGGAACCGCCGAGCCGGCCGGCGTGGTCATCGCTGGCGTGCTGCTCGACAACGCACGCATGTACAACCTCCAGACCCAGATGGGCGCAAGCCTGCGCCTGGCTCAGGACCCTGTGCAGGGCAAGGACTGGCGCACCCTGAACATCCCCACCGGGCGCGGCGCCACCCTGCTCAGCTCGCGCCGTCTGCTGGACGAGAACAGCCAGCAGATGTCGCTGCTCTATCTCGACTCCCACGGCAAGCCACAGTTGCGCCTGGAGCTCACCAGCGCCCGCCCGCTGTACCAGCAGGGCCAGCAATCCATCCGGCTGTTCCTCTACCTGACCCTGGCGCTGCTGGGTGGCGCCATCCTGCTTGCCTACCTGGCCCTGGAGTTCCGCATCATCCGCCGTGTTACCAGCATGAACCGCGAGGTCGCGGCCATCGGCCAGGACGACACGCCCTCGCGCCTGAGCCCGCAGGGGCAGGATGAACTGGGCCAGCTGGCCAGCGAGATGAACCGCACTCTCGACCGCCTGGAACAGAGCGAGGCGCGCGACCGGGCGATCCTCGACGCGATCCGCGACGGTTACTTCGAAATGGATACCCACGGCCTCATCCGCACCCTCAACCCTGCACTGTGCCGGATGCTCGGCTATAGCGCCGAACAACTCAGCGGCCAGCACTTCAGCGTCCTGCTGCAGGAGCAGGACCTGCGCCGTGCCCAGGGGCTCTATCGGCAGGCCCGCGACGACGAACAGGAGACCACCTTCTCCGCCCCCTTCAAGCGTCGCGACGGCCGGCTGGTCAGCTGTGAGACGCGGCTCTCGGCAATACGCGACGGCCAGGGCGAGTTCCAGGGATTTCGCGGCATCCTGCGCGACATCAGCGACCAGGTGGCCTACCAGAAGCAGCTCATCGACCTGGCCTACCGCGACACCCTCACCGAGCTGGGCAACCGCAAGGCATTCAACGAGCAGTTGCAACAGGCTGTCGTGCACAGCAACCGGGTGGCCCTGCTGTACATCGACCTGGACCGTTTCAAGCAGGTCAACGACCGCTTCGGACATGCCCTTGGCGATGCCCTGCTCAGCACCGTCGGCGAGCGCATGCGCAGCAGCCTGCGCCAGCCTGACCAGGCCTTCCGCCTGGGCGGCGACGAGTTCGCCGTCCTGCTGGAAAACGCCGAGCCGGATCAAGCCGACGCCCTGGGCATGCGCCTGCTGGCTGTGCTGGGCGCCGAGTACCGCCTGAGTGGCCAACTGATCGATTTCGTCACCCCCAGCATCGGCATCGCCTTCTACCCTCAGGATGCTGGCGACGCCGACGCCCTCACCCGCGCCGCCGACATTGCCATGTACCAGGCCAAGCAGGAACGCAACCGCTGCTATCGCTACACGGCCGCCTGAGGGCTGGCCCGCGAACACATACCCGGCAAAACAGACGGCTCGCCGGCCGTTCGCCGGGTCTGCTAAGGTCGCCTACGGTTCACCCCTGGAGAGTCCGATGTCCACCCTGAGCGGCCCGCAATACCTCGGCGAAGGCCTGAAACTGATGATGCGCCCCGGCCTGCGGCTGTTCGTCCTGCTGCCCCTGAGCATCAACATCCTGCTGTTCGTCGGCCTGATCGGCTTCGCCATCAACCAGTTCAGCCACTGGGTCGACTGGCTGATGCCGACCCTACCGGACTGGCTGAGCTTCCTGCAGTTCATCCTCTGGCCGCTGTTCGTGGCGCTGGTGCTGCTGATCGTGTTCTTCACCTTCACCATGATCGCCAACATCATCGCCGCGCCCTTCAACGGCTTCCTCGCGGAGAAGGTCGAGGTGGTGGTGCGCGGCACCGACGACTTCCCCGAGTTCAGCTGGGGCGAACTGATGGCTATGGTGCCGCGCACCATCGGCCGCGAGCTGCGCAAGCTGGGCTACTTCCTGCCGCGTGCCATCGCGCTGTTCATTCTCAGCCTGATCCCCGGCCTGAACCTGATCGCCGCACCGCTCTGGCTGATTTTCGGCGTGTGGATGATGGCCGTGCAGTACATCGACTACCCGGCGGACAACCACAAGCTGGGCTGGAACGAGATGCTCGCCTGGCTGCGCAGCAAGCGCTGGGCCTGCATGGGCTTTGGCGGCATCACCTACCTGGCGCTGCTGATCCCGGTGGTCAACCTGGTCGCCATGCCCGCCGCGGTGGCCGGTGCGGTGTTGTTCTGGGTGCGCGAGGAAGGCGAGAAAGCGCTGGTGAAGTAAGGCACCCCCACTGCCGAGCGGTTGTCACCTATCGATCATCGCATTGTCATCGGCGCGCCACCGCGCGCCGGGACACTGCAAGCATGACCACGACTCCCCTGCGCATCGCACTGATCAGCGAAACCTTTCCGCCGGAAATCAACGGCGTTGCCAACACCCTTGGCCGGCTGGCCTCGGGGCTGTTGCGCCTCGGGCACCAGATCCAGGTCGTGCGCCCACGCCAGCAGGGCGAAGAAGGCCGTCACAGCGATGGCGAACTCGTGCTCACCCGTGGCTGGCCGCTACCCGGCTACCCCGGCCTGCAATGGGGCCAGTCGTGCCTGCACAAGCTGCTGCGGCACTGGAACAACACCCGCCCGGATGTGCTCTATATCGCCACCGAAGGCCCGCTGGGCCTGGCTGCCCTGCGAGCCGCGCGGCGCCTGCGGATTCCCGTGATCAGCGGCTTCCACACCAACTTCCAGCAGTACAGCGCGCACTATGGCTTCAGCCCGCTGATGCGGCTGGTGACGGTGTACCTGCGCTGGTTCCACAACCGCACCCAGCAAACCCTGGTGCCCAGTGCCAGCCAGTCCGTGGAGTTGCAGCGGCGCGGTTTCGAGCGCCTGGCGCAGCTCTCTCGCGGCGTCGACAGCCAGTTGTTCAACCCCGCCCGACGTGATGAAGCACTGCGCCGCGAGTGGGGCCTGGGCGAGCGAGATATCGCCGTGCTGCACGTCGGCCGGCTGGCGGCGGAGAAGAACCTGTCGCTGCTGGGCAGCAGCTTCCACGCGCTGTGCACGGCGCACCCGCACCTCAAGCTCCGGCTGGTGATAGTCGGCGACGGACCGCAGCGCGCGCACCTGCAGAAGGAGCTGCCCGAAGCTGTGTTCTGTGGGCTGCAGCGTGGTGAGGAACTGGCCCGGCACTACGCCAGCGGCGACCTTTTCCTGTTCCCCAGCCTGTCGGAAACCTTCGGCAACGTGGTGCTGGAAGCACTGGCTTCAGGGCTGGCGGTAGTCGCCTTCGACCAGGCTGCGGCAGGCCAGCACATCCGCCACGGGCACAACGGCGTGCTCGGCGTGCCGGGCGAGAACCAGAGCTTCTTCGAAGCAGCGAGCTGGCTACTGGGTGACCCGGAGCGCCTGCGTCGGGTGCGCCTCAACGCGCGTCACCACGCCATCCATCAGGCATGGGACACCGTGATCGAGCGTTTCGAAGGCTATCTGCAGGAGGCCTGCCGCACGGCCCTGCCGGGGAAGAACCCCGGCGGCCTGGGGCATCCTGAAATCCACAAGTAGGATCAGGCGAAGGGCTTGGGCTCGGCGGCGAAGGACAGGCTCATGGCGCCGGCGCCCAGGTTGATGCCGCCGGTGGGGCTGAGCATCGCCAGGTGCACCTGGATGCCTTTCGCTTCGCAGGCATCTTCCAGCGCAGCGAAACCGGGCAGGTCGCGCAGGGCGGAAGGATCGCCGGCATAGCTCAGGCACATCTGCGGCGCCAGCAACTCGCCCGCCTCGACCCGCGCGCGGGCGAAGTTGAGCAGGCGTTCGGCGGATTTCTCGTAGTTCGGCGACACCGACACCGGCTTGTCCTCTCCCTGCACCAGGCTCAGCACCGGTTTCATGTCGAGCATCGAGCCCAGACCAAGGAAGGCGCCACGCAGGCGGTCGCCGATGCTGCTGCGGTCACCCTTCTGGAACCCGCGACGGCGGATGTGCCCCAGGTCGCTGGCGACCAGGAAGGTGTTCATCTGCTGGCTGAGCTGTTCCAGGCGGGTACGCACGGCATTGGGATGCTGGTCTTCGCCGAGCAGGCGTACACCTTCAGCGGCCAACACGGCCAGGCCGGCGAACACGGTCTGGCTGTCGATCACCCGCAATGCGAACGGACCGGCGATACCGGCAGCGGCGCGGCGCTCCTTGTAGCTCTGCAGCAGGCTGAAGGAGGCCTGGGTGGCGTGCTCGAAGATCGGGCTGCGCTGGCTGGTCACGGTCAGGCAGATCACGTAGTCGAAATCGGTGACCAGCTTTTCCAGGAACCAGTCGTGGGTCTGCGCCGGCGTCAGCGGTTCGCTGCCGTCCTCGGGGCCGACCTTGGGCAGGTCCTGCGAATAGAACTTGAGGGTGGTGTCGGGATCGCGATCATCGACGATGCGACGCTCGCCGACACGGATGCCGATGGGCAGCACGCGAATGTTGTTGGCAGCAAGGAATTCCGGGGGAAGGTCGCAGGTTGCATCGACTACCAAGCCGATCCGCATGTCTTACTCCTATGGCCGTCTCCCGGCCTATTGTTGTGTGAACGCGTTCATACTCTGCCCGTTTCGGACTGGGAAGTCAGCATGCGGAAAGGTGGGTCTCGGAAAAGATTTGTAAACGCCTGGGACGGTACTTTCAGACCATTCATAAAGATTATGACTAGACATAATCAGGACATTTTGTAGGAGCGCGTCGTGCGCGCGATCGCGGGCATGGCCCCCTACAAGAGCCCCTCTCCCTAGCCCTCTCCCGCAAGCGGGAATGGGGACTGTTCGGAGCAGGATGAAACCACGCCATCAGCCGGCACGGACGGCTCCCTCTCCCTTCGGAGCGGGGCGCGCAGCCAGGGTTGGGGAGAGGGAAAAACGTAGGCACGGAATTTCAGAAGAAGGCAGTTGCTCCTACAAGGAAACACCTCGCCCACAAAAAAGCCCCTGGCACCATCGGCGCCAGGGGCTTTGCATTTCACCGGGTCGCGAATCAGGCCAGCGACATCAGCGCATCGCGGCTGAAGGGCTTGATGTCCTCCAGGCGACCGTCACGCACTTTCACTGCCCAGTCCGGGTCGACCAGCAGGGCGCGGCCGACGGCCACCAGGTCGAACTCTTCCTTGTTCAGGCGCTCCAGCAGACCGTCGATGCCCGACGGCTGGGCGACTTCCTCGGTGTTGCCGAAGAAGGCCAGGAACTCGCTGCCGTCCAGGCCGACGTTACCGACGGTGATGGTCGGCTTGCCGGTGAGTTGGCGGGTCCAGCCGGCCAGGTTGAGGTCGGAGCCTTCGAATTCCGGAATCCAGAAGCGGCGGGTGGAGCAGTGGAAGATATCCACACCGGCATCCGACAGCGGCTTGAGGAAGGCCTCCAGCTCTTCGGCGGTCTGCACCAGGCGGGCGCTGTAGTCCTGCTGCTTCCACTGGGAGAAGCGGAAGATGATCGGGTAGTCGGGGCCGACGGCCGCGCGCACAGCCTGGATCAGTTCGATGGCGAAGCGCGAACGGTTGGCGAGGCTGCCGCCGTATTCATCGGTGCGCTTGTTGCTGCCGTCCCAGAAGAACTGGTCGATCAGGTAGCCGTGGGCGCCGTGGATTTCCACGCCGTCCATGCCGATGGACTTGGCGTCGACGGCGGCCTGGGCGAAGGCGGCGATGACTTCCTGGATGTCTTCCTTGGTCATCTCATGGACGAGCACGGTGCCGTCCTTTTCCTTGCCGCTGGGGCCATAGCCCGGAACGCTGGCGTCCGGCTCGGTGCCCAGACGGCGCACGGCGCCGACGTGCCACAGCTGCGGGACGATCTTGCCGCCTTCGGCGTGCACGGCGTCGACCACCTGCTTCCAGCCGGCCAGGGCATCTTCGCCGTGGAAGCGCGGTACGTTCGGGTAGCCGTTGGCAGCCTTGTGGTTGACCGTGGTGCCTTCGGTGACGATCAGGCCGACACCGGCAGCGGCACGGCGGCGGTAGTACTCGACCACCTGGGCGTGAGGTACGCCGCCCGGGGTGAAGTTGCGGGTCATCGGCGCCATCACGATGCGCGTGGGCAATTCCAGGCCGCCCAGTCGGAAGGGCGAGAACAGGGTATCTACGGATGCAGTCATTGAAGTCTCCATGACGGCCAGGCGACCGGTCGTCTCGTTTTTGAGTTGGGCTGAAAAATGAGTGATGACTCAGGCAGATCAGGCCTGGAGCAAGTGCTCCAGGCGCTCGATAAAGCGTTCCACCGGTTTGAGCGAAGCGCTGACTTTCATGCGCGCCAGCACGCCCTGCCAGGCATTGCCGATGAACTCGGCCAGTTGCTCGACGTTCTCCGAGGCGGGCAACTCCCCGGCACGCTGGGCGTCCGCCAGGCAGTCGCGCAGGGTATCGATGGACTGCTGGAGAATGCCGTCGACGCGCTCGGCGATCGGCGGCGACAGCTCGGCCATCTCGAAGCTCAGGCTGCCGATGAAGCAGTGGTATTCGAGCTTCTCCTGGCGGGCGAAGTGCGCGAGCAGTTCGCGGTAATAGGTGAGGATGCGCGCCCGCGGGCCCAGTGCCGGGTTGCCCAGCGCCTCGGCGTAGCGGGCCAGGCGCGGCGCGTACAGATGCTCCAGTGCCTGCAGGGCAAAGTCTTCCTTGCTCTCGAAGTAGTGATAGAAGGAGCCCTTGGGAATGCCGGCGGCCTGGACGATGTCCTGCACGCCGGTGCCGTGGTAACCGCTGCGGGTCATCGCCAGGGAGCCCTTGGCGAGGATAAGGTCGCGCTTGTCGAGTCGGATGCTGTTCATGGGCGCAAGAATATGACCGGTCGTCTCGCTTTTTCCAGCACCATTGATCGCAGTGATTTTCCCTCAGAAGCGGATCAGCGAATCGCCGGGCTTTCCAGCAGCTCCGCGACGCCCTCCTGCAGCAGCTCGCGCAGGCGCTCCACCACCGCCTCCGGCTCGGCTTCGCTGCGGTGCAGACAAAGGCCCAGTGGCGCCATCATCGGCAGTCCGGCGCGCTCGGCGTCCAGCCGTTCAACGCTGGCTGGCAGGCCGATCGGCGTGCGCAAGCCGACGCCCAGCCCTGCGCCGACCGCCACCCAGATGCCGGACAACCCGGCGCTGGTGAATGCCACGCGCCAGGCTATACCGGCCCGATCCAGCGCTGCCGTCGCCGCGCTGCGCAGCAGGCACGGCGCCTCCAGCATCACCAGCGGCAACGGTTCCGCGCCGAGGGACGGGACTGCGTCCAGCGCACCGATCCAGCATTGCGCCACCGCGCCGATGCGCTCCATGTGCGGCGTGCGCTCGCCGGTTTCCCAGGCCAGCGCCAGGTCCAGTTCACCGTTGCGGACACCTTCGATGAGCTGCTGATTGCGCGCCGTACGCACCTCGATCCGCACCTTGGGATGAGCCCGGGCGAAACGCGCCAGCACGGCGGGCAGCAGGGTTTCGCCGAAGTCTTCCTGCAGGCCGAGGCGCACTCGGCCTTCCAGCGAACCACCGCGCAAGGCGCCGGCAGCTTCGTCATTCAACTCCAGCAGGCGACGGGCGTAGCCGAGCAGCGTCTCACCCGCCTCGGTCAGCGCCATGCCGCGCCCTTCGCGGCGCAGTACGGGGGTGCCGGCTTGCTCTTCGAGCTTCTTCAACTGCGCGCTGACGGCGGAGGTGGAACGCCCCAGGCGATCTGCGGCGCGGGCGAAGCTGCCCAGTTCGATACCGGTGACGAAGGTGCGCAGCACGTCCAGGTCGAAGTTGATGCGGGCCATGACAACAATCCTGATTAATCGAACTATCGATCAAATATTTCCCGATTTTCCGAATCAATCTGCCGAGCTAGCCTGAACTCGTCAATCACTCTTCGAGGAACGGCACCATGCCTACCGTCCGCATCTCCCTGCACAAGGGCAAGCAACCCGACTACCTTCGCGAACTGGCCGACACCGTCTACGACGCCATGCACGAGGCCTTCAACGTGCCGGAGGGCGATCAGTTCGTGATGATCCACCAGCACGAGGCAGGGGAGTTCGTCTTCAACCGCCACTACCTGGGCGGGCCGCGCAACGATGACTTCGTACTGATCGCCATCACCATCGGCCGTCCGCGAGACTCGCAGACCAAGCAGGCGTTCTACCGCCGGCTGAACGTTTTGCTGGGCGAGCGACTGGGAATCGCCAGCGAGGACGTGATGGTGCAGATCACCACCAGCGAGGCGGACGACTGGTCCTTTGGTGGTGGGCGCATGGGGGTGCTGACACGGCCCGATGAGGTCAGTGCCAGCTGACGCGCTCCTCCAGCGGGAAGCGCAGGCGCGGGTTGTAGACGCCGTTGTCGGCAGCCCGCCCAGCCGCCAGCAGCATGATCGGTACCGCGCGCCGGGGAATCTGCAGCACCTGGCGCAGCCGCACCTCGTCGAAGCCCTCCAGGGGGCAAGTCGCGTAGCCGTGGCTCTGCAGGGCCAGCATCAGGTTCTGCGCCGCCAACGCGGTGGACTTCACCGCCCACAGGCGCATCTCGGCGTGGCTGTTGGGCTGGCGCATCAACGCGCGGCGCAGACCGACCACGCCGTAAAGGGCCCGCTTGAACAGGCCGCGCAGGCCAAAGGTTCCCTGGTTGTACTGGAATGGCGCGGTGCGCTCATAGAAGTGCCGGACCTTCTCCGGCACTTGCGGCTCGGGCCACTGATCGAGGACAGCCGCACAGGACTCGCGCCAGGTATCCGGCCGCGCCAGCACGGCGATCAGCACCGGCGCCGTGCGCGCCGCATTCTGGCCCAGGCACACCGGTCCCAGTCGACGTCGCAACTCGGCATCGCGGATCACCTGGAAGCTCCACGGCTGCAGGTTGCAGGCATTGGGCGCCAGCACGGCCTGTTCCAGGCAGTCTCGCAGCACGGCATCCGGCACCGGTTCTTCGAGGAAACGGCGTACTGCGCGGCGCTGTTCGATGAGCGCGCGCAAGGCGTCGGGCGTGGCGGGCAGGCAGGAGGACTCGGCAGCGAAACGGCTCATGGCGGGCTCCGGAAGCAGGTCGCCCGATTAAGCCGCCACACCTGGCGTGGAACAAGACGGAGGGGAGAAATGCCGGCGGGATTGGCGCATGCGCCCTCTCCCGCCGGGGAGGATCAGGCGCCCAGCGCCTTCTCGATGGCCTGGATCAGCGCCGGATCATCCGGCGTGGTGCGCGGGCTGAAGCGGGCCAGCACGCGGCCATCCGGGCCGAGGAGGAACTTCTCGAAGTTCCAGGTGATGTCGCCGGGGAACTCGGCGCCCTCGCCCGCCAGCAGGCGGTACAGCGGGTGGCGCTCGGAGCCGTTGACCTCGAGCTTGCCCGACATGGGGAAGCTCACCCCGTAGTTCAGCGAGCAGAACGACTGGATCTCGGATTCGCTGCCCGGCTCCTGCCCGGCGAACTGGTTGCACGGCAGGCCCAGTACCACGAACCCTTGGTCCTTGTATTGCTGGTAGAGGTTTTCCAGAGCGGCGTACTGCGGGGTCAGGCCGCATTTCGAGGCGACGTTGACCACCAGCACGACCTTGCCCTTGAGCGGCGCCAGCGGCAGATCCTGGCCGTCGAGACCGTGCAGCGTCAGATCGTGAAAAGCGCTCATTGCTTGCTCCTTGAAGAAGTAGGCACGAAGTGCCCGCGCAGGGAGCGGACAATCTGTCCGTCGTGCTGCGCAATCCCAGTCGATGCGGGAAAAATGCCCTGGCCTTGTTGCAGTAGATCAGGCTGCATGAGAAAGGCGCCCGAAGGCGCCTTTCACGATTGAGCGTAGCAGCTCAATGATGGCTTCACCCGGTCGATGGCCGACCGGATGACAGCAATCAGTGGTGGTGACCACCTTCGCCATGGACGTGGCCATGGGCGACTTCTTCGGCGGAAGCGTCGCGGATGTCGACCACTTTCACCTTGAAGTTCAGGCGCTGACCGGCCAGCGGGTGGTTGCCGTCGACGATCACGTCATCGCCTTCGATGTCGCGGATGGTGACGATCTGCATGCCGCCGTCCGGAGCGGAAGCGTGGAACTGCATGCCGACTTCCAGCTCGTCCACGCCTTCGAACATTTCACGGGTCAGGGTGGCAACCAGCTCGGCGCTGTATTCGCCGTAGGCATCGGCCGGCTCGACGGTCACGTCCAGCTCGTCACCGACCTGCTTGCCTTCCAGGGCCTTTTCCAGGCCACCGATGATGTTGTGGGCACCGTGCAGGTAGACCAGCGGAGCGCCGCCGGCGGAGCTGTCGATGACCTCACCCGCGTCGTTGGTCAGGGTATAGTCGATGGAAACCGCCTTGTTGGCCGCGATCTGCATGGTTCGAAACCTATCTGATATAGAAGTTGAGCGCGTAAGTTTACGCGGCGACGCCCCCGAATGCGACCCGAAGACGGACGGACGGGACAACGCGGCCCCGCCGCGCCTGCTTGACTTTCATCAGGACGAAGACGGCCACTGGGTGGCAGTCTTGTCCTGCGGCCACACCCAGCACCTGCGCCACCAGCCGCCCTGGCAGTCGCGGCCCTGGGTGCTGGACCCGCAGCAGCGCATGGCGCAGATCGGTCGGCTGTTCCCCTGCGGCTGGTGCGCCAAGGAATCCGTCAGCAACAAGGAGTAGGCATGCCAGCTCGCAATATCCTGGTGATCAACTGCGGCAGTTCGTCGATCAAGTTCGCTCTGGTTCGAGAGGGACGCGACGACTTCATTCTCCACGGTCTGGCCGAGCGTCTTGGCGCCAACGGCGCCAGCCTGCGCTGGCAGGGCGAGACCGACGAACAGCCGCAGACCCTGGAGCTGCCCGGCGCCGACCACAAGGCCGCCCTCGCCCGCCTGCTGCCACTGGTAGCCCAGGCCGCACAGGGCAAGTTGCACGCCATCGGCCATCGCGTGGTGCATGGCGGCGAACGCTTCACCCAGGCCTCGCGTCTGACCGATGAAGTGCTCAGCGCCATCCGCGAGACCTCCCCGCTGGCGCCGCTGCACAACCCGGCGAACCTGGTCGGCATCGACGCCGCCATGGCGCTCTACCCGGACCTGCCGCACATCGCCGTGTTCGACACCGCCTTCCACCAGAGCCTGCCCGAGCGCGCCTACCGCTACGCCATCCCGGAACCGCTGTACCGCGAGCAACACGTGCGCCGCTACGGCTTCCATGGCACCAGCCATCGCTACGTCAGCCACAAGGCGGCAGAAATGAGTGGGCTGGCCGTGGGCGACAGCTACTGGCTGTCCGCGCACCTGGGCAACGGCAGCTCCACCTGCGCCATCGCCAACGGCCAGAGCCGCGACACCAGCATGGGCCTGACCCCGCTGGAAGGCCTGATGATGGGTACCCGCTCGGGCGACGTCGACCCGAACCTGCACAGTCACCTGGCGCGCACCCTGGGCTGGAGCCTGGAGAAGATCGACCATATGCTCAACCACGACAGCGGCCTGCTCGGCCTGTCGGGACTGTCCAACGACATGCGTACCCTGGAGCACGCCCGCGAGCAGGGCCACGCCAATGCCGCGCTGGCCATCGAAGTATTCTGTTACCGATTGGCCAAGTCGCTGGCCTCGCTGACCTGTGCGCTGCCACGGCTGGACGGCATCATCTTCACCGGCGGCATCGGCGAGAACTCCGCGCTGGTGCGCAACCTGACGGTCAAGCACCTGCACGTGCTCAATCTCGAACTCGACGGCGAAGCCAACGCCCGCTGCGTGCGCGGCGTCGGCGGGCCGATCCACCTCGCCGGACATCCCCGCGTGCTGGTGATCCCGACCAACGAAGAGAAACAGATCGCACTCGACACCCTGGCTGTCCTCGACTGAAGATTCATCGGTTGCGCCCCACAAGGGCACAAACCACCCCTGCACGGCTTAAGGAGCCCGGATGCACACCTTCTTCCTCGCACCGACCGGTTTCGGTGTCGGCCTGACGTCCACCAGCCTGGGCCTGATCCGCGCCCTGCAACGCGCCGGCCTGAAAGTCGGCTTCTTCAAGCCCATCGCCCAACCCCACGCCGGGGACGACGGTCCGGAACGCTCCAGCGAACTGGTTGCACGCACCCATGGCCTCAACGCACCCACCCCGCTGTCGCTGGCCAAGGTCGAGCGCATGCTCGGCGACGGCCTGCTCGACGAGCTGCTCGAGGACATCGTCGGCATGTACAACAGCGCCGCCGTGGACAAGGACGTGATGATCGTCGAAGGCATGGTGCCGACCAAACATGCCAGCTATGCCGCGCGCATCAACGCGCACCTGGCGCGCAGCGTGGACGCCGAGGTGATCCTCGTCTCCGCGCCCGACAACGAGACGGTGAGTGAACTGTCCGACCGCATCGAGATCCTCGCCCAGCTGTTCGGCGGCCCACGCGACCCGCATCTGGCCGGCCTGATCGTGAACAAGGTGCGCGGCGGCGAAAGCGACGACATGCCGCGTGACGCCGAAGAAGCCGCACGGCTGTTCGGCGAACGCCTGAAGGAACATTCCCCGCTGCTGCGCGATGGCGACGTGCGCCTGCTCGGCTGCATTCCCTGGCAGGACGAGATGAACGCCCCGCGCACCCGCGACGTGGCTGACCTGCTGGACGCCAGCGTGCTCAATGCCGGCGACTACGAGCAACGTCGAGTGCAGAAGATCATCCTCTGCGCGCCCTCGGCGCCGAACACCGTGCACCTGCTCAAGCCCGGCGTGCTGGTGGTGGTACCGGGCGACCGTGACGACATCATCCTCGCCGCGTGCCTGGCCGCCATGAACGGCGTGCCGCTGGCCGGCCTGCTGCTGTGTTCGGGCCTGGCGCCGGACGCTCGGATCATGGAGCTGTGCCGCAGCGCGCTACAGAGCGGCCTGCCGGTGCTGACGGTGAAGACCGGTTCCTTCGACACCGCCGGCGACCTGTCGCGGATGAACAAGGAAATCCCGGTGGATGACCGCGAACGCGCCGAGCGCGTCACCGAGTTCGTCGCCGAGCACATCGACTTCGGATGGCTCAAGGACCGCTGCGGCTCCCCCCACGAGCTGCGCCTGTCGCCGCCAGTGTTCCGCTACCAGCTGACCCAGCGCGCCAACCGTGCCGGCAAGCGCATCGTCCTGCCCGAGGGCAGCGAGCCGCGCACCGTGCAGGCCGCCGCCATCTGCCATGCCCGCGGCATCGCCCGCTGCGTGCTGCTGGCCAAGCCCGACGACGTGCAGGCGGTGGCGCAGATGCTGGGCATCGTACTGCCCGAGGACCTGGAAGTGGTCGACCCGGACCTGGTTCGCAGCCGCTACGTCGAACCCATGGTGGAGCTGCGCAAGGGCAAGAGCCTGAACGCGCCGATGGCCGAGCAGCAGCTGGAGGACAACGTAGTGCTGGGCACCATGATGCTCGCCCTGGACGAAGTGGACGGGCTGGTCTCCGGCGCCATCCATACCACCGCCAACACCATCCGGCCGGCCCTGCAGCTGATCAAGACGGCGCCCGGCTACAACCTGGTGTCCTCGGTGTTCTTCATGCTGCTGCCCGACCAGGTGGTGGTCTACGGCGATTGCGCGGTGAATCCCGATCCTTCGGCCAGTGACCTGGCGGAAATCGCGCTGCAGAGTGCCGCCTCGGCGCAGTCCTTCGGCATCACTCCGCGAGTGGCGATGATCAGCTACTCCACCGGCGAGTCCGGAACCGGCGCAGATGTCGAGAAAGTCCGCGAAGCTACACGCATCGCGCGGGAAAAACGCCCCGATCTGTTGATTGACGGCCCCTTGCAGTATGATGCCGCCGCCATCGCCAGCGTGGGCCGCCAGAAGGCGCCCGACAGCCCGGTGGCCGGACGCGCCAACGTGTACGTGTTCCCCGACCTGAACACCGGGAACACCACCTACAAGGCGGTCCAGCGCAGCGCCGACTGCGTCAGCATCGGGCCGATGCTGCAGGGCCTGCGCAAACCGGTGAACGACCTGTCGCGTGGCGCGCTGGTGGACGACATCGTCTACACCATCGCGCTGACGGCGATCCAGGCGGACAACGGCAAGGACGGCTGATAACCCAAGGCACGAGGGATGTGCCCAAGAACGCATCACGCGCCCGGCCGACCGGGCGCCTACGTACAAGGACCATTCCTCGATGTTGAGTTTCCTCCCGCACACCCTGCGCGGCATCCTCGCCACCCTGATCCTGGTGACGAGCACGCTGTGCTGGTGCATTCCGCTGCTGGGCATGTCGATCATCAAGCTGCTACTGCCCTTCAACGCCGCCCAACTGGCGCTGAGCAAAATCATGAGCGTGATCGCCGAAAGCTGGATCACCTGCAACAAGGGCTGGATGAACCTCGTCCGCAGCACCGGCTGGAACGTACAGGGCCTGCAAGGGCTGCACTACGACCATTCCTACCTGGTCACCAGCAACCACCAGAGCTGGGTGGACATCCTCGTCCTGCAGTACCAGCTCAACCGCCGCATTCCCCTGCTGCGCTTCTTCCTCAAGCAGGAGCTGATCTGGGTCCCGGTGATCGGCCTGTGCTGGTGGGCGCTCGATTTCCCCTTCATGAAGCGCTACACCAAGGCCTACCTGGCCAAGCACCCGGAAAAGAAAGGCAAGGACCTGGAAACCACCCGCAAGGCGTGCGCCAAGTTCAGCCGCATCCCGGTGGCAATCTTCAACTTCCTCGAAGGCACCCGCTTCACCCAGGCCAAGCATGACGAGCAGAACTCGCCGTTCCAGCACCTGCTCAAGCCCAAGGCCGGCGGCATCGCCTTCGTTCTCGACGCCATGGGCGAGCAGCTGCGCACCCTGGTCAACGTCACCATTCACTATCCCGATGGTCGCCCGACCTTCTGGTGCCTGCTGTCCGGCCGCCTGCGTTCGGTGGTGGTGCGCTTCGAGGAGATGGAAATCCCCCGCCAGTTCATTGGCAAGAGTTATGACCAGGACGAGGGCTACCGCGCCGAGTTCCAGTTGTGGGTGAACCAGCTGTGGGAGCGCAAGGACCAGTTGCTGAGCCAGCTGCACCGCGAGTTCCCTGCCGCCAGAGCCTGATGCCTACCTGGAAAATCCTGCGCGGGCCTCAACCCTCGCCCCCGCCCTCTCCCTGAAGGGGAAGGGAGCTTTCCGTGCAGGCTGAAGCCACGGTATCAGCCTGCACCGAACCAGTCCCCTCTCCCTTCAGGGAGAGGGTTAGGGAGAGGGAAATTCCAGGCAAGGACTTTCAGGAAGAGACAGTCACCTTTACAGGTTAAATCCGCTGCCACCCCCAATGTCTGCGGAAACGAAAAAGCCCGCCAATCGGCGGGCTTTTTCATGGGCGCTGATTACTGCTGGTACTGCTGGGTCTGAGCGTTCGGCAGGGCCTTCAGGTTCACTTCCACGCGGCGGTTCTGCGCGCGGCCGTTGGCGTCGGCGTTGGAGGCAACCGGCTGGTCCGGGCCCATGCCACGGGTGCTGACGCGAGTACCGTCGACCCCCTGGGAGGTCAGGTAGGTTGCAACGGACTGCGCGCGACGCTGGGACAGGTCCATGTTGTGCTGGCGGCTGCCGGTGCTGTCGGTGTAGCCGACGATCTCGATGCTGTTCTGGTTGAACTCCTTGAAGGAGTTGGCCAGGTTGTTCAGCGGGGTGTAGAAGGACGGCGCGATGTTCGCCGAGTCAGTGGCGAAGGTGATGTTGCCCGGCATGATCAGCTTGATGTCGTCACCCTGGCGCTCGACCTGCACGCCGGTGCCCTGCATCTGCTGACGCAGCTTGGCTTCCTGCTTGTCGGCGTAGTAGCCGTAGCCGGCGGCGGCAGCACCGATGGCGGCGGCGCCAATCATCGCGCCCTTGCCACGGTTGTCGTGGTTGATCGCGGCACCGGCGACGGCGCCGGCCAGCGCACCGAGCGCACCGTACTTGGCGGTCTTGCTCATGCCGCCTTCGGCCGGCGGGGCCTGGGTGTTGGGGTCATAGGGATTCTGGGAGGCGCAACCGGCCATGAGGGCAAAGGCGGTGGCAGCCGCGACCATGGACAGACTACGTGCGGTGAACATGTCGGATGACTCCTCGAATAGCGAAACACCCATTAGTGGGCGGCAGGTTAGAGCTTAGGTCGTGCAAATAATTCCGTAGCAACCTTAAGCACGGATGAAGGGGTTTTCCCGCATCTCGTCGCCCAGGCAGGTATCCGGCCCATGCCCGGTGACCACGGTCGCCTCTTCGTCCAGCGAATACAGGCGGTCGCGGATCGAGCGTTCGATGGTGGCGTAGTCGCCGCCCCACAGGTCGGTACGGCCAATACTGCGGCGGAACAGGGTATCGCCGGCGATCAGCAACTTGTCTTGGGGAAACCAGAAGCTCATGGAGCCGGGGGTATGCCCCGGCGTGTGCAGCGCCACACCACAGCCGCAGGCCAGCTCCTCGTCGTCGGCCAGCCACTGGTCCGGCGCGGGCACCGGCGTATAGGGCACGCCGAACATGCGGCACTGCATTTCCAGGTTGTCCCAGAGGAACTGGTCGTCCTTGTGCAGGTGCAGGGTCGCGCCGGTCTTCTCCTTCATCTGCCCGGAGGCGAGGAAGTGATCCAGGTGGGCGTGGGTGTGGATGATGCTGACCACTTTCAGCCCCAGCGCATCGAGGCGCTGCAGGATCAGTTCGTGGTCGCCGCCCGGATCGACGACGATGGCCTTCTTCGTCAGCGGGTCGCCGATGATGGTGCAGTTGCACTGCAAGGGGCCGACAGGGAAGGTTTCGCGGATCAGGGCAGGCTGGTCGCTCATCGAAGACTCGCTCGGTTGCGGAAGAACACGGCGCACATTTTCGCCGATTCCGCCCTGCCCTGGCGAGTCGATGGATCGAGTGTTCAGTCGTCCTGGCGGTAGTCCGTGGGCAGCTTGCCGGTCCACTTGCGGAAGGCCCGGCGGAAGTTCGACGGGTCGTTGAAGCCCAGCAGCAGCGCGATCTCGTAGAGCGGCAGGTGGGTCGTGGTGAGGTATTGCAGCGCCAGGCGCTTGCGTACGTCGTCGAGCACTTCCTGGTAGGTGGTGCCCAGGTTCGAAAGATGTCGACGCAGGCTGCGGCCGCTGGTGTGCAGGTCGGCGGCCACGCTTTCCAGGTCGGGGAATTCGCCGGGGCGCGCCAGCAGCAGGCGGCGGATGCGGGTCAGCAGGCCTTCCTGCACGTCCAGCGTGGCCAGCAACGCCTCGCACTGCTGCTCGCACATCTGCACCGTGGCCGGGTTGGCCAGCGCCATGGGCCGCGCCAGGTACTCGCTGGGCAGGCCGATGAAGTGGAAAGGCTGGTCAAACAGCACTTCACAGCCGAACACCTCGGCGTAGCGCTCGACGTAGGCGGGCTCAGCATGGGCGAAGCCCACACTGACCCCCTGCAAGGGTTCGCCGACGAGGAAGCGGGCGATGGTATGCAGGCTGGTCATCAGGCCTTCGGCGGCGAAGCGGCTGGTGGGACCGAGGGGAATCGACTCGCTGGCGCGCAGGTAGGACACGCCGCCGTCCTCCACCATTTCCAGGTCGTAGGCCAGGCCGAGCACACGGTAGTACTTCAGGGCGAAAGCAATGGCGCGTCCGAGGTTGGCGCTGGAGAGCACCGCATAGCCGAGGATGCCGTGGGTGGAGACGTTCAGCCGCTGCCCCAGCAGCAGGCCGAAGGCCGGCTCGTTGCAGTGCACCAGGGCGGTACTGGAGAGCTGATGGAAGTCGATGAAGGACAGGCGGCCGTTGGGGCTCTGCAGCACCTCGGGGCGCACACGGGCCAGCTCGAACAGGCGCACACGCGGCACGCCCAGCTCTTCGGCGAGATCGAGAAGCGCCTGCGCATAGGCGACAGGCACCAGTTCGGCGGTGAAATTGAGCGGTTGTTTCATCGTTCTTCTTATAGTGACCGCTGGCCGGATATGACCGGAAAGTTGGCAGACAATAACCTTGTGACGCTTTCCCTACAAGCCCAGAGTAATGACCATGGACAAGCACAACAATGGAGCCGCCATGGCCAGCACCACCCCCGCAGGACTGGAGATCAAGCCCCGGCACATGGACTTCGATCTGCCCGATCCGCTGCCGCGCCACTGGCACGGCGGAGACGCCTTCAAGTCCCACCTGTTCGATGCCATGTCGGTACTCTTCCCCGACGGCGAACGCTTCTTCATCGACTCGGTGCGGCAGTTCCGCGACCAGATCACCGACCCGGTGCTCAAGGAGCAGATCCGTGGCTTCATCGGCCAGGAGGGCCACCACAGCCGTGAGCACCTGACCTATAGCCAGCGCCTGCGCGACCAGGGCTACGACATCACCGCCATCGAGAAGCGCGCCCAGGCGCGCATCCGCTTCACCCAGAAGAAATTCCCGGCCAAGCGCCAATTGGCCGCGACTGCCGCACTGGAACACATCACCGCGATCATGGCCAACGGGCTGCTGACCGACCCGCGCACCATGGAAGGCGCCGACCCGGTGATGCAGCGTCTGTGGCGCTGGCACGCGCTGGAGGAAACCGAGCACAAGGCAGTGGCCTTCGACGTCTACAACCAGGTCTGCGGTAGCCGCAAGCTGCTGCGCCGGGCGATGCGCATGGCCACCTTCTTCTTCGTGCTGGATACCTTCCGCGGGCTGGTGCACATGCTCAAGGTGGACGGCCTGCTGTGGAACTGGCGCGTCTGGCGCGACGGCATCAAGTGGACCTGGGGCAAGCACGGCGTGTTCCGCCCGCTGCTGCGTGAATACATGGACTTCTTCAAGTCCGACTTCCACCCCTGGCAGCACAACAACCTCGATGTGCTCTACGAAGTGCGCAAGGAGTACGACCCGCAGCCACTGGCTCACGCTGGCTGATCCGCCCTTCGCTTCGCACACCGCCCCGCCTTGCCGGGGCGATGTCGTTTCCAGTGCCGACCGCGGACTTCCCCGTAGGATGGGTGGAGCGCAGCGATACCCATGCTGTCGGCGCGCGGGAACCGATGGGTATCGCTTCGCTCCACACCATCCTACGAAAAGCGCTTGGGCAGAACGAAAAGCCCGGCACATGGCCGGGCTTTTCATTGAGCGATCAACAGTCAGGCATGCAGGAAGCGAAGCGCATCCGCCGCCGACTCCTCGGGGATTTCTTCCATCGGGATATGCCCCACGCCCGCGTAGACCTTCACTTCGATCCCCGGAACATCGCGCTGCCACATCGGCACATGGCGCGGCGAAATCCAGCGATCGCGCTCGCCCCACATCAGCAGCGTCGGCACCTTCAGCGCGGCGACGCGGTTGGGGGTGGTAGGCAGCTCCTCGCGGTTGGCCTTCACCAGCACCCGGAAGATATCGATCATCGCGCGGCGGTTGCCCGGCCGGCGGCTGATGTCGTAGTAACGGTCGATTACGCCCGGCTTGATCTTGCGTGCATCGCCGTAGACTTCCTTGATGCCCTGGGCCACCAGGGCGCGCGGCATCCACATCGGCATCATGATGCCGGCACCGGGCAGCACCGCACTGGCGATCATCAGCGGGACCTTCTGCATGTAGTAGCCGGCCGGGTCGATCAGGATCAGCCGCTCGACGCGGTGGGCATTGGCCAGCGCATAGTTCCAGGCGATGTAGCCGCCCAGGGAGTTTCCGGCGATGGACACCTGCTTGAGGTCCAGGCGGTCGAGGAACATCCCGAACACCTTCACCAGGCGCTCGCCGTCGTACTCGCGGTCCTGGCCGCCACCGGTGAGGCCGAAGCCGGGCACATCGAGGCGGATGATGCGGAAGTGCCCGGCCAGCTCGGCGACCCAGCCATCCCAGGTGTGCAACGAGGCCATCACACCGTGGACCATCACCAGCACCGGCTTGTCCGGGCTGCCTTCGTCGCGGTAGTGGATATCGAAGCCGTCGACGTGGAGGAACTTCGAGCCGGATTCGGGCGAAGCGTAGCGCGCCTTCAGCGCGGCCAGTGGCAGCGGGCCGAAACCGTAGCGGGCCAGGCCCTCGGCCAGCGGCGGTTGCACAGACAATGTGGCGGTCATGGACGAGTGACTCCCGTGCTTGTTGTTCTAAAGCCCGAATCACACCACAGCGCCCTCGCCGCCGCGCCCAACCTAGGTAGTGTCGAGGCCCGTCACGGGATGACGCAGGCCTTGCACCTCGTTAACCTAGCCCGACCCGCCCTCGCGCAAGGAAAGCCCGTTCGTGCCGATCCTCATTCGCCGTTCGCTGTGGCCGCTGGCCGTGCTGTTGCTGCTCCTGTGCCGCCCGGCCCTGTCTGCCGACCTGTACTACCTGGGCCAGAAGATTCCCGACATCCAGCGCAACTGGACCAGCGCCGACTACCAGGTGCTGATCGACGCCCTGAAGAAGATCGACGAAACCCAGGTCAACGGCCTGCCCCGGCGCAGCGGCGAGTTCACCGGGCCAATCTACCAGCGCATGGTCAGCGAGGAGAATTTCCGCCCGCAGCTGAACATCTACGCGCCGCTGGAGCTGAGGCAGAACGAGGCGCGCGAGGTGCTGTTCAAGCTCAAGGAACTGATGCGCCTGTACTTCAACTTCCGCGCCGCCAAGCAGCCCTACGGCGCCGAGGCACTGGGCCTGATGAGCTACTCGCTGCGCGAGCAGGCGATCCTGTTCAACCTGACGGTGGAGTTCTGGATGACCCTGGCGCAGAGCGAGCAGCGCAACCCGGTGCGCCTGCAAGGCATGCAGGAAGCCAAGGCCGCCGCCTCGATGCTGACCAGCAGTGCGTTGGACTACCTCGGTCTGACCGCGCAGTTCGACCGCCAGGACCTGGTGCTCTACAGCGCCGAACTGGCCAAGCAGTTGCCCGAACTCTTCATCCACCTGCCGCCGGAAGTCCGCGTGCAGCTGCTGATGCGCGTGGATGAACTGGCGCAGAAGCACGCCTACCCGGAAGTGCGCGAGAACATGCGCGACCTGCTGCCGGTGCTGCAGGCGATCCAGGCGGACGTGCAGAAGCAGCTGGCCGCCCCGGCCAAGGGACAACCTGTGCCCAAGGGGCTGGACCTGAGCGCTCCGCCGGAAGCGGAGAAGAAGAAGGGAATGTGAGACTCGTCAACGGGTAATTAGAACGCTGAGGCCAGTGCAGCATCGGTGTACGCGGTTCGACACCCTCTCCCCAGCCCTCTCCCTGAGGGGAGAGGGGGCCGTTCGGTGCATTCTGGATTGCAGGAGTCAGCCGGAAGCGGTGCGGAGCATCCTTGATACGCCGGGTCCAGCCCTCGCTACGGACCAGTCCCCTCCCCCGCTTGCGGGGGAGGGTTAGGGAGGGGGGGCACGGTCGGTCGATAAGCCGAAATCAAAGACCTGCGCCAACACCTTCTACCGCAACAACCCCAACTCCTTCGCCCGCGCCACCGCCTGGGTGCGGCGTTCAACGCCGAGCTTGTCATTGATGTGGCGGGCGTGGCTCTTCACGGTGTGCAGCGAGATGAACAGGCGCTCGCTAATTTCCTGGTTCGAGCAGCCCTGGGCGATCAGTTCCAGCACCGCCAGCTCGCGCCCGCTCAGGCAATCGTTGAGCACCGCACCCCGCTCCGGCGGGGCTGGTAGGCGCTCGCGCAAGGCGTCGATGGCCGGTGATGAAGCGCGCACGGCCAGTTGCTCGCGCAACCACTCCGGATGCTGCAGCAGCACTTCATGCAACGGGATCAGCAGGCCGACCGCCAGACCATTCAGGCACTCGCCCAGCTCGAAGGAAGCTTCGCGCTCGCGGCCGTCCTGCAGCAGCAGAGCGACCAGCTGGCCCTGGGCGAAGCGCGCCTGCAACTGCGCACCGCCCTGCAGGGCACCGCTGGCCACAGCGCGCAACCGCGCCTCGGCGTCTGCCATGCGGCCCTCGCGGCGCTCCAGCTGGGATTGCAGCATCTCCACGTTGCGCGGCAACTGCGGCGAACATTCCGGAGGGGTGGCCGGCTCGTCGCCCGTGTAGGTGTCGCGCAGGCGTTCCAGCCAGGCAGTGGCCAGTTCGACCTGACCCTGGCCAAGCCAGAGCTCGCACTTGATCAGGGTGATGGCCGACAGGTAGTACACCGGCGGCACATCCCACACGTGCATCATCCGCTCGACCTCGGCGAGGTGGGCGAAGGCGCGGGTGTAATTACCCAGTCGACCTTCCAGGCTGGCCAGCACGCAGAAGCCGATCACCAGGCTGATGTCGCGGCAGGCGCGGGCTTCCTCGATACCGGCCTTGAGGCATTTGCGCGCCTCGTCCGGCTGCAGCGCGAGGCTGCGCAGGTAGCCCTGGTAAAGCATCAACCGGCCACGTACGGCATAGCGACGCTGGGAAGACAGGCCGGACAGCCGCGCCAGGCCCTGGCGCACTTCGTCCTCGGCACGCAGCACCTCGCCGCGCGCCTGCAGCACGCGGGCACGGTCGTAATGCACCATGGCCTCGAACAGCGGATTGCCGAAGCGCTGCGCCAGTTCCAGGGCTTCCCGATTGAGCCCGCGTGCGCGCCACAGGTCGTCACGCACGATGGCCAGGTTACTCAGGGTCGACAGGCACAGCAGGCGGGGGCCGAAGCGCTCCGGACCGAGGCCTTGCATGGCCTCCTCGCAGTGCCGCTCAGCCGCCTCGATCTCGCCACGACCGCGGGCGATCACACCCGCCAGCGCCTGCCATTGAGCAAGCAGGTCGCGATGGGCGGTGGCATCGGCGGCGGGCAGGAAGCGCGACAGCTGTGCCGCCAGTTCTTCGGCTGCGTCCAGCTGACAGGCCAGCGCCAGCGCCCAGCTGTACAGCACGATCAGGCGCGGCGTGCTGGCCAGCAGGCTGTCGGGCAGGTCCATCTTCCAGCGCAGCAGCGTGGCGACGTTCTGCTCGGCCAGCAGTTGTTCTTCGGACAGACTCTGCACCAGGCTCGCCGCGACTTCCGGGTGGCCGGCACGCAGGGCCTGCTCCACTGCATCGTCGAACAGCCCCTGGGCGCTGAACCAGCGGCAGGCGCGCAGGTGCAGCGCCGCCGCCGAAGGCCCGGAACCGGGCAACGGACGCGCCAGCAACAGGTCGGAGAACAGGTGGTGATAGCGGAACCATTGACCCTGCTCGTCCAGCGGCACGAGGAACACCTGGTGTTGCTGCAGGTGGCGCAGGATCGAGGCGCTGTCATGGGCATCACGCAACGCGTCGCACAACTCGGCGGAGAAGCGCTCGAAGCGCGCGGTCTGGGCCAGGAACATCTGGACCTCCGGCGACTGCTTGTCGATCACCTCTTCCAATAGATAGTCGCGGATCAGCTCTTCGGCGCCGTGCACCGAAAGATCCGGCACATTGGCCGCCAGCTCGTCACCATGGGCCAGCAGCCACAGGCGCAGCCCGGCAATCCAGCCCTCGCTGCGCTCGACCAGGTTGTCGAGGGCGTTGTCGTCCAGCTGCGCGCCGTTGGCCGAGACCAGCTGCGCAGTTTCCTCGACGGTCAGGCGCAGGTCCTGTTCGGTGAACTCCAGCAGCTGCCGCGACAGGCGCAGGCGCGCCAGGTGCCAGTCCGGCCGCTGACGGCTGGTGACCAGCACGACCAGGCCGGCGGGCTGGTGATTGAGGAGGAACTGCAGGCAGCGATCCAGCACAGCCCCCTGGGCCAGGTGATAGTCGTCCAGCACCAGCAGCAACGGGCGGTCGACCGACAGGCTGTCCACCAGCTCATCGAGCAGGTCGTCGAGCCAGGCCTCGAACGCAAAAGGCTGGTGGCGCTGGCGCATCTTCAGCAGGGCCAGGGCTTCTTCGCCGAGAGTGGGGAAATGCAGGCGGAGGCCTTCGAGCAGGCGTTCGAGGAAACGTCCGGGATCGCTGTCCCTGGCACTGAGCCCCAGCCACAGGCTGCGCCAGTGATTCTCCAGCGTCTGACAGAATTCGATGGCCAGCGAGCTTTTGCCGAACCCGGCCGGCGCGGATACCAGTATCAGCCGCCCCTGCAGCCCCGCGGCCATGCGCTGGCACAACCGAGAACGGGCGACGTGGCCATGCGGCAGCGGCGGCCGGAAGAAGCGGCTACCGGCCGTGCTGGGGGGAACATCGGTCAGACTTGGCAGAGTCGAGAAGTCGGTCATCGGCCTGGCTCTTGCTCTAGCTCTTATAGCGGTCAACGAAGGTCACACTGCCGTCCGAGCCTAGCCGCTCGCGGTCGGGAATAGAAGTCGATTTTGTTACCTTTGCTCACAACATGACCAGAAGACGTCCTACATTCCGCCATCCATTCATCTGACAGATGATCCCCCATAAAAAAACCGGCCCGAAGGCCGGTCTTTTTTCACCGCGGTACCACCCGTGGGGATCGGGGGATCAGCGCACGCCCTCCTGGCGAAGCGCTGCCGGGGTGAAGTCGCTTTCCGAAGCGCTGTAGTTGAAGTCGTAGGCAGATTTCTCCTCGTTCTTCAGACCCAGCACCAGGTAGCGACCGGACAGCAGGTCATACAGGGTTTCCGCGGTGTACCACGGTACCTGGTAGTTGTAGTAGTACTGGTTGAACGCCTCGGCTACGCGCCACAGGGTGCCGCGACCGTCGTAGTGGTCGATCTCCACGGCCTGCCAGGTGTCCTCGTCGATGAAGAAGTCACGCTTGGCATAGATGTGGCGCTCGCCCGGCTTCAGGGTGGCGGTCACGTGCCACACGCGGTGCAGCTCGTAACGGGCCAGGTCCTGGTTCAGGTGACCGGGCTTGATGATGTCCGAATACTTCAGCTTCGGATCGTCCATCTTGTAGTTGTTGTACGGGATGTACAGCTCCTGCTTGCCCACCAGTTTCCAGTCGTAGCGGTCCGGTGCGCCGTTGTACATGTCCAGGTTGTCGGAGGTGCGCAGGCCATCGGCGGCGGTACCCGGGCCGTCGTAGGAGACCTGCGGGGCACGGCGAACGCGGCGCTGACCGGCGTTGTAGAGCCAGGCCAGACGCGGTTCCTTCACCTGGTCGAGGGTCTCGTGCACCAGCAGCACGTTACCGGCCAGGCGCGCCGGAGCAGTGACACGCTGCTTGAAGTAGAAGAGCACGTTGCTCGGCTTGCTGGCGTCGTAGTCCTTCAGGTCGGTACGGAAGACGAACTCGTCCTGGAAGTACACCAGCGAGTAGGAGCCGTTGACCTGCGGAGTCGCCTGGGTCACCAGACGGCGCACATGGCCGCCGCGGTAGCGGGTAATGTGGTTCCAGATGACTTCCAGGCCGTCCTTCGGAATCGGGAAGGGGTTGGCCACCTGGAAGTTCTCCAGGCCGTTGCCGCCCTGCAGCAGCTTGGTACTGGTGGCGTTCTTCTTGGTCGCCTCCAGCACATTGGCCGGCACGGTAGCGGTACGATGCGTGGTGTACACCGGCATCTTGTAGGTGTCGGGATAGCGCTTGAACATGGCCTGCTGGCCGGGGGTCAGCTTGTCCTTGTACTGGTCCATGTTCTGCGCGGTGATGGTGAACAGCGGCTTCTCGCTGGCGAATGGATCGCTGAGGAAACCCTTGCTGTCGGCAGTCCCGGCGTTCTTGGGCAGGCCACCGGTCCAGGCCGGGATGCTGCCGTCGGCGTTGCCGGCCTTTTCCGCGCCCATGGGGGTGAGGGTGGAACCCAGCTTCGCCGCTTCATCGGCAGAGACGGCCGCCATCACCTGGGAGGCGATGAGGCTGAGCGCCAGGGCGCCCGTGTGCAGCAGGATCTTTGTTGTTCTCATTCGTTTATCGTCCTCGTTGAGTCTTTGCCCACCGTGATGGCCGCCCCTGCGGGGATGCCCTGAAAGAACGGTTCACGGGTCTTGTCTGCTGCCCCGCGCGGCCAGGTCACCCGACCGCGCGGATGGCCCGCCGCGAGGGCGGGCCGCTTGCCGGTTGAACGGCCGGCTTAGAAGGTCACCCCGAAGCTCAAGCTGACGAAGTCACGGTCGTCGACGGTGGAGTACTTGCCGTCGAAGTAGTTGGTGTAGGCCAGGCTGGCGGTGTAGGTGTTCAGGTAGTCGGCGTCGATACCCAGGCTGACCGCCTTGCGGCCTTCCTCGAAGTTGCCGCCGGGGCCGGGGGAGTAGCCGTCCACGTCGTGGGACCAGGCCACGTTGGGCTTGAGGTTCACGCCGGCGAAGACGTCGTTGTAGTCCCAGATGGCGCGAGCGCGGTAGCCCCAGGAGTCGGCGGTAGTGAAACCATCGCTTTCGCAGTTGCGGCTGACGTTGTTGGCATTGGTGGTGCCCAGGGTGGAAGCGTTCAGCGCCTCGCAGGTGGCCAGGCCGTTGAGGGTGCCATTCAGCGGGCCGGGGCCGAAGACCGGGTCACGGCCGTAGCGCGCCTTGTTCTGGCTTTCCAGGCCGCCGACGTGGGTCCAGCCGACTTCGCCCACCAGGGTCAGACGCTCGGCGCCCATGACCTGGTCGAAGAAGTGGGTGAAGGTGGTCTGCAGCTGGGTGACTTCCTTGCGGCGGTAGCCGTGCAGGTCCTGGCCGGCGGTGCCGGTCAGCACGGAGGCGTTGTCGTAGACGTGGTTGCCGCCGATGGAGACCGGGTCCAGGCCGGAATACAGGATGTCGGTGGTATTCAGCTGCACCGGGGCGTTCGGACGGTAGCTGATCTCGCCCTGCCAGGCGGTGCCGGTGGGCAGCGTGGTGGAGAAGCTCAGGCCGTACAGGCGGATATCTTCGGGGTACTCGATGAAGTAGCTGGAGTTGCCCGCCATCGCCGCCGCGCCGGCCTGGGCCGCCAGGGACGGGCTGATCGCCGCGATGTTGGTGATCAGCTGGTTGATCTGCGCCACCTTGGAGGCGTCTGCGCCACGGCCACTGAAGATCGGCAGGCGGCTGTGATAGTTCATGTAGTAGCCGCCGAACTCGGTGTTCAGGCTGTCGGCGAAGTACTTCAGGGAGAAGCCGTACTGGCCGCTGTCACGGGCATCACGGTCCGGACCGCGCTGGACCACCAGGCCTTCGTTCCACGGCGAGGGGGTTACCGCCAGGTTCGGGCCGAGCAGGCCGTTCAGGGTACGAATCGAGGCAGCGTTGTTGGTCAGCACCGCCAGGTTCTGGGTACAGCCGTCAGCCACCACGTCCGGCTGGGAGAAGAAGGTGCCGCAGTTGTCGACCACCGTCTGATCCCACTCCAGCTGGTAGAAGCCTTCGGCGGAAAGGTTCTCGGTGAGGTTCTGCGACAGGTAGAACATGTTCACCGGCACCAGGGCTTCCTTGATCTCGGAGCCTGGACGGCGGAAGGCGGTGACGTCGAACGGGTTGATCACGCTGATGCCGTTCTGGATGAAGGTGCTCTCGCCCCAGTTCACCACCTGCTTGCCCAGACGCACGGTGCCCGGCAGATCGGCGATGTTGTAGTTGTGGTAGATGAAGGCGTCGAGGATTTCGCCGCCGGAGGCCTGGGCGGCTTCCTTGCGGTTATGGTCGGAGAGCGGCTTGAACTCGGTGTTCTCGTCCTTCTGCTCGAAGTCGTACCAGTACTTGCCGCGCACGAAGACGCCGGTATCGCCGTACTTGAGTTCGAGGTCGTGGATGCCCTTGAAGATCTTCGAGAAGGTCTTGCCGGCCTTGTAGTTCAGGTGACCATCGTCGGAGGTCTGGGACAGGCCCTTGCCACCGTTGTTCACGCCGATGAGGTTGCTGTTCGGATTCTGCGTCGACCAGCTGGCCCCCACGGACAGCGTCGAGTCGAACGAGCCTTCGATTTCCCCGATGTTGAAGCTGACAGCGGAGGCGGGAGCCGCCAGCGAAGAAGCCAGGCTGACTGCCAGCGGCAACCGTGCCAGGCGCCAGATATGTTGCATGGTTTTCATCGACGCTACTCCATGTGTTTTTTGTTATGAGTAGCGGCGACTATATCCAGCGTCCTAAGGTGCTTGATCGCTCGAAAGTGTGATTTGTCTTACAAAGGCCCTGACTAGACGCCTGCGCAGGCCCCGAGGTGGCGTGGCCACTGGGCTGCGCCGTGCCAAGCGCTTGCTTGGCACGACCGCCCGAAAACCGTGACTTGCCGGTCGTCGGTCACACCGTGGAGAGGAAAGCGCTGCCGGCCTCCTGCCATTGGGCGATGTCTACCCGGATACGCTTCTTGTCGAGCTTGCCGACACTGGTCTTGGGAACTTCAGTAACAACGGCGATCTGCGAGGGAATGGCCCACTTGTTTATGTGGCCCTGCTCGACGAAAGGCTTGAGGTGTTCGCGCAGCGCCTTGGCATCCAGCGCCTGGCCGTCGCGCAGCACCAGCAGGGCGAACGGGCGCTCGCCCCACTGCGGATCGGGCACACCGACCACCGCGACCTCGCGTACCGAAGGGTGACGGCTGATGAGGTCTTCCAGCTCCAGGGAGGACAGCCACTCGCCGCCGGTCTTGATCACGTCCTTGATGCGGTCGCGGATATCGATGAAGCCCATGCCGTCGAGCGTCGCCACGTCGCCGGTGTGCATCCAGCCGCCGGCCCAGAGCTCCTCGCCCTTTTCCGGCTCGCGGAAGTAGCCCTGGGTCAGCCAGGGCGCGCGCAGCACCAGCTCGCCCTGGGACTCGCCGTCCGCCGGGTGGAACCGGCCGTGCTCGTCCATGATCGCCGCCTCCACCAGCGGCACCGGCACGCCGGCCTTGATGCGGTAGGTGGTGCGCTCATCCTCGCTGCCGGCGCAGAGTTCCTCGTTGAGGTAACCGCAGGAAATCAGCGGGCAGGTTTCGGACATCCCGTAGGCCGCGGTGAGCTGGATGCCACGGGCCTTGGCGGCGTCGTACAGCGCGTGGTTGAGGGCGCTGCCGCCAATGATGATCTTCAGCCCGCCGAAGTCATGGTCCTTGGCGCTGGCGGCGTTGAGCATCATCTGCAGGATGGTCGGCACGCAGTGGGAGAAGGTCACCTTCTCCTCACGGATCAGCTTGCACAGCAGCTCCGGCTCGTAACGGCCCGGATACACCTGCTTCACCCCCAGCATGGTCGCCACGTAGGGCACGCCCCAGGCGTGAACGTGGAACATCGGGGTAATCGGCATGTACACGTCGTCGGTGCCCATCAGGCGGATGCTGTCCAGGCTGCCGATAGTCGCGGCCATGGCCAGGGTGTGCAGCACCAGCTGGCGGTGGGTGAAATACACGCCCTTGGGGTTGCCGGTGGTGCCAGTGGTGTAGAAGGTGGTCGCCACCGAGTTCTCGTCGAAGTCGGGGAAGGCATAGCGCGGGCTGGCGGCGGCCAGCAGGGTTTCGTACTCGCCGACGCAGTCGGGCAGAGTGCAGGTCTTGTCGGCGCCATCGGTGATCAGCAGGGTCTTTTCCACCGTGGTCAATTGCCCGGCGATGCCCTGGTAGAGCGCGGCGAACTCGCTGTTGACCAGCACGAAGCGGTCATCGGCGTGGTTCATGGTGTAGAGAATCTGCTCCGGCGAGAGGCGGATGTTGATGGTGTGCAGCACCGCGCCGATCATCGGGATGGCGAACATGCACTCCAGGTAACGGTGGCTGTCCCAGTCCATCACCGCCACGGTGTCACCGGCCTTCACGCCGGCCTCGGTCAGCACGTTGGCCAACCGCGCGACGCGCTCGTTGAAGGTGGCATAGCTGTAACGCACGGTGTCGCGGTAGACGATTTCCCGGCCTTTCTCGTAACGGCTGCCCGACAGCAGCAGGCTCTTGATCAACAGCGGGTACTGGTAGGCGTTCTGTGCAGCGGGGATGACGCGGGTTTTCAGCATGGCGTACGCACTCTCAAGGCTGGATCTCATCAGGATGAGACCGACTCTAGAGCGCCGGGTGTGTCCATTCATCAGTCAAAAGAGTGATTTGCCGATGACTCTATGGCCACATTCGGTCACGCGGTAGAATCCTGGCGCCCGGTCGTTCACGCCCGGTACCCAGTTAGCGCATCACAACAAGAGCGAAGAGGTTAGTCATGTCCGAGATCGTCATCGTCAGCGGCGCCCGTACCCCCATGGGCGGCTTCCAGGGCAGCCTGTCCGGCGTTTCCGCCGTCGACCTGGGCGCTATCGCCATCCGCGAAGCCATTTCCCGTGCCGGCATCCAGCCCGACGACGTGCAGGAAGTGATCATGGGCAACGTGCTGCCCGCCGGTCTGAAACAGGGCCCGGCCCGCCAGGCGTCGCTGAACGCCGGCCTGCCCGCCGCCACTGGCTGCACCACCATCAACAAGCTCTGCGGCTCGGGCATGAAGGCCGTGATGCTGGCCCATGACCTGCTCAAGGCCGGGACCAACAGCGTGATGGTCGCCGGTGGCATGGAAAGCATGTCCAACGCCCCCTACGTCATCGAGAAGGCCCGCACCGGCCTGCGCATGGGCCACGGCGAGATCAAGGACCACATGTTCCTCGACGGCCTGGAAGACGCCCGCACCGGCCGCCTGATGGGCTCGTTCGCCCAGGAAACCGCCGATAAGTACAACGTCACCCGCGAAGAGATGGACGCCTACGCCATCGAGTCCCTGCAGCGCGCCCAGGCCGCCATCAAGGACGGTTCGCTGGCTTCGGAAATCGTCCCGGTCACCGTCACCACCCGCAAGGGCGAGACCGTGGTGAAGGACGACGAGCAGCCGCTGACCGCCAACCTGGACAAGATTCCTGGCCTGCGCCCGGCCTTCCGCAAGGACGGCACCATCACCGCCGCCAACGCCAGTTCCATCTCCGACGGCGCTTCCGCGCTGGTCCTGATGACCGCCGAAGAAGCCGCACGCCGTGGCCTGAAGCCGCTGGCGAAGATCGTCGCCCACGCCACCCAGAGCCAGGACCCGGCCGAGTTCACCCTGGCCCCGATCGGCGCCATGACCAACCTGTTCAAGAAGGCCGGCTGGAGCAAGGACGACGTCGACCTGTTCGAGATCAACGAAGCCTTCGCCATGGTCACCATGCTCGCCATGCGCGAACACGGCCTGGACCACGCCAAGGTCAACGTCTACGGCGGCGCCTGCGCCCAGGGCCACCCGGTCGGCTCCACCGGCTCGCGCATCATCGTCACCCTGATCAACGCCCTGCAGAAGAAGGGCGGCAAGCGCGGCGTGGCCTCGCTGTGCATCGGTGGCGGCGAAGCCACCGCCGTGGCGATCGAGCTGGTCTGATTCTCGATCCGGCATGAAGAAGGGGCGCCTCGGCGCCCCTTCTTCGTTTCAGGTCATCGACCTGGACACCGAGCATGAGGCGCAACCCTGCGTCCAAAAGCACGGAAATTTCCGCCCCCATCATCCGAACACGGGGGCAAGAACCCGGCGCCACGCTCCCTAGCATGGGCAGTCTCTTCGTCTGAGAGTGCCCTTCCATGTCCAACGACTTCAACGATGACGAGCCCGCTCGCCGTCGCTTCCTGAAAAGCTCGCTGACCCTGATTCCAGCTGTGACCCTGCTGGGCAGCGCCAGCCTGCTGGCCGACAGTGCCACCACCGAGACCGCGCCGCCCGCGGCAGAAGAGGCCAAGCCCACCGACGGCAGCTACGTGCCGCTGTACTTCAACGATGAGGAATGGCTGTTCCTGCTGGCCGCCTGCGACCGCCTGATCCCCAGCGATGACAATGGCCCCGGCGCAGTCGCCGAGGGCGTGCCGGCGTTCATCGACCGGCAGATGGAAACCCTCTACGGCCATGGCGGCATCTGGTACCTCAAGGGCCCCTCCCTGCCGGCAGCACCAGAGCTGGGCTTCCAGAGCCTGCTGGCCCCGCGCGACATCTACCGCGTCGGCATCGCCGCGCTGAACGCCCACTGCCAGCAACTGTTTTCCGGGAAGTACTTCCACGAACTGGACCCCGCCCGGCAGGACGCGCTACTCGGCCAGCTGGAGAAAGGTGCGGTAGCGCTGAGCGACGACTGCCCCGCCCCGATGTTCTTCCAGCAACTGCTGCAGAACACCCGCGAAGGCTGGCTCAGCGACCCCATCCATGGCGGCAACCGGACCATGGCCTCGTGGAAGCTGATCGGCTTCCCCGGCGCCCGCGCCGATTTTGCCGACTGGGCCTCACGGCCCAACGCCCACTACCCCCAAGGCCCGGTCGACATTGCCGGGCGCAGGAGCTGAGCCATGAGCGCACTGAAGATGGCACCCGTCGACGCCGTGGTCATCGGCCTGGGCTGGACCGGCTCGATCATGTCGAGGGAACTCACCGAAGCCGGCCTCAAGGTGGTCGCGCTGGAGCGCGGGGAGATGCGCAACACCTCCCCCGACTTCGCCTACCCGCGCATGGCTGACGAGCTGACCTACGGCATCCGCTACAAGCTGTTCCAGAACCTCGCCAAGGAAAGCCTCACCATCCGCCACACGCCCGCAGACCAGGCCGTGCCCTACCGTCGCCTCGGCGCCTTCCTGCCCGGCAACGGCGTGGGCGGCGCCGGCGTGCACTGGAACGGTCAGCACTGGCGCATGCAGCCCTATGACCTGCAATTGCGCAGCAACACCCTGGAGCGCCACGGCGCCAACGCCATCCCCGAGGGCATGACGATTCAGGACTGGGGCGTGACCTACGACGAGCTGGAGCCCTACTTCGATCATTTCGAGAAGGTCTGCGGCACCGCCGGCCAGGCCGGCAACCTGCGCGGCCAGCAGATTGCCGGCGGCAACCCGTTCGAGGCACCACGACAGAACCCCTACCCCACCGCGCCGATGAAGACCCTCTACGCCGGCGAGCTGTTGACCCAGGCTGGCAAAGAGCTGGGCCTGAGCGCCTTCCCCTGCCCCGCCTCCAACTGCACCGAGCCCTACACCAACCCCTACGGCGTACAGATGGGACCGTGCAACTACTGCGGCTACTGCGAGCGCTTTGGCTGCTTCAACTATTCCAAGGCCTCGCCACAGTCGACCATCCTCCCGGTCCTGCTCACCCAGCCCAACTTCGAGCTGCGCACCCAGTCCAAGGTCGTCCGCATCAACACCGACTCCACCGGACGCAGGGCCACTGGCGTGACCTACATCGATGCCCAGGGTCGCGAGGTCGAGCAACCGGCGGACCTGGTCATCCTCAGCGCCTTCCAGCTGCACAACGTGCGCCTGCTGTTGCTCTCGAAGATCGGCAAGCCGTACGACCCCATCAGCGGCACCGGTGTGGTCGGCAAGAACTACGCCTACCAGACCAACTCGGCGGTGACGCTGTTCTTCGACAAGGACAAGCACTTCAATCCCTTCGTCGGTGCAGGTGCCGGCTACACCTGCCTGGACGACTTCAACAACGAGGCGTTCTTCAGCCAGGGCAATGGCTTCGTCGGCGGCGCCTACCTGTCCTCCTCCACCAGTGGTGGGCGGCCGATCCAGCAGATGGTCCTGCCGGACACCGCCCCCGCCTGGGGCAGCGGCTGGAAGCAGGCAATCAGGGACAACTACAACCACAACATGGGCCTGCACGCCGAAGGCTCGAGCATGGCCTACCGCGACTGCTACCTGGACCTCGACCCTCGCTACACCGACGAGCACGGCCTGCCGATGCTGCGCATGACCTTTGACTGGAAGGAAAACGACATCCTCCAGGCGCAGTACATGATCCAGCGCATGGAGGAAATGGCCCGCGTGCTCAACCCCAGGCACAGCGTCTCCGGCGGCCCCAAAACCGGTTCGCGCTTCGACTGGCGCAACTACCAGAGCACCCACACCACCGGCGGCGCCATCATGGGCGAGCACGCAGGGCAAAGCGTGGTGAACAAGTACCTGCAGAGCTGGGACGTGCCGAACCTGTTCGTCCTGGGTGCCAGCGCCTTCCCGCAGAACATGGCCTACAACCCCACCGGCATCGTCGGCGCACTGACTTACTGGGCAGCCAACGCCATCCGTCAGCAGTACCTGAAGCACCCCGGTCCGCTGGTATCCGCCTGAGGAGAGACGCCATGAAATCCGTTCTGTTTCCACTGGCCCTCCTGCTGGCCATGGAGTCGGTCCAGGCCGACGCCGCCCAAGACCTGGACACCGCCATTGCCCGTGGCCGCTACCTGGCCCAACTGGGCGACTGCGCCGCCTGCCATACCGTCGATCCGAAGCGCCCCTTCACCGGCGGACTGGCACTGCAATCGCCATTGGGCGCGATGTACTCCACCAACATTACACCTGACACCCGCAACGGCATCGGCTCGTACTCACTGGAGCAATTCGGCGATGCCCTGCGCAAGGGCGTCGCAGCGGACGGCCGCCACCTGTATCCGGCAATGCCCTATCCATCGTTCTCCCGGCTCAGCGACGAAGACGTCAGCGATCTGTATTCCTACTTCAGGCACGGGGTATTGGCCGACCCCACCGAGAATCCTGCGGCCGGCTTTCCCTGGCCGCTGAGCATGCGCTGGCCCCTGAGCCTCTGGAACGCCCTGTTCGTCGAAGCCAGGCCCTATCAGCCGGTCGTCACCCAAACGCCGGAGTGGAACCGCGGTGCCTACCTGGTTCAAGGCCTGGGCCACTGCGGCACCTGTCACACACCGCGCGGCATCGCTTTCCAGGAAAAAGCCCTGGACCAGAACGGAACCAGCTACCTCAGCGGCGCCAAGCTGGCCGGCTGGTATGCCGCCGACCTGACCGGCGCCACTGGCAGCGGCCTGCAGGACTGGTCAGAAGCCGATCTGGTGGAGTTCCTCAAGGCGGGGCGCAATACCCACACGGCCGCCTTCGGCCCCATGGGCGAGGCGGTGGCGCACAGCACCCAGTACTACAGTGATGCAGACCTCAAGGCCGTCGCGGTCTACCTGAAGTCACTCTCCGCCGGGCGCGCAGTGGCAACCGTAGGCAGTGACAACACCAGTGAACGTCTGGCCGAAGGAAAGCCGCAGAATGCTGGCGAGGAGCTCTACCTGGACAACTGCAGCGCCTGCCACCGCAGCGACGGCCAAGGCTATCGAAGCACCTTCCCGCGTCTGGCAGGCAACTCGGCGGTGCTGGGCGCCAGCCCTGACTCGCTGATCCGCATCATCCTGCATGGCTCCAGCATGCCGGTCACCCGGGCAGCGCCCACAGGCCTGAGCATGCCGGCATTCGACTGGCGATTGAGCGATGTCCAGGTGGCGGAACTGGCCAGCTTCCTGCGCTCGGCCTGGGGCTACCAGGCAGCGGCCGTTAGCGCCGAAGAAGTAGCCCGCATCCGGGCCTTGAAGTAAGTCCACAGGAGGGCGCCACTGGCGCCCTCTTTCTTCGACTCAGCGCAGTTCGGTGAAGGCCAGCTTGATACCCAGCCCGACCAGCACGACGCCCATCACCCGGTCGAACCAATGCCCCATGCGGGCAAAACCGGCCCGCACGCGCTGCTGGCTGAACAGCAGCGCCACCAGGCAGAACCAAGCCGCGGTGGCGCACGCCAGGTAGACGCCATAGCCGGCCTGTATCAGCAGCGGTGTGTGCGGATTGATCACCACCGTGAACAATGAGAGGAAGAACAGCGTGGCCTTGGGATTCAGGCCATTGGTGACGAAGCCGGCGACATAGGCACCGCGCGCGGTGCGGGCAACCGGCGCGGCAAGTGTTTCGGCTGCCGCCGGATCGACTGGCCGCGCCCGCAGCGCCTTGAAGCCGATGTACAGCAGGTACGCCGCCGCCAGCCATTTCAGGGCGTTGAACAGCACGATGGACTGCGACACGATCAGGCCGATGCCCAGTAGCGAGTATGTGACATGCAGGAAGATCGCGCTACCCACGCCCAGGGCCGTCCAGGTACCGGCGCGACGGCCGTGGGTCACGCTCTCGCGCACCACCACGGCGAAATCCGGGCCGGGGCTGGCCACCGCCAGCAGGTGAATGAACGCCACCGTGAGAAACTCCGCCCAGTACATCGCGCCTCCGAACATCCGTGGAAAGCCACAGGTTCTATACGAAGTGCCCGGCAGCCGACAAGTCGCGACGACCGCGCGGCATGCCTCAGTGCACCGAGGCAGGTGCTACGCCGTGCAGGATCGGTAGCTGCGTCAACGGGCAGGCTTGCCACGGCGAGGGGAATTCGGCGAAGGGAGTGATGCCGTCCAGCAGGACCATGCCGCTGTGCAGCAACTGCTTGCCTACCCGCCAGTCCTCATTGGCCATGGCATGCCCCAGGATCACGGACACCAGGTATTGCTCCCAGGTGTCGAAGGCGGCACGAGCCTGCCGAGCCATGTGACGCAGCGCATTCCGTAAACGCTCCTCGTCCAGCAAGCCAGCACTGAAGGCCAGGCGTGCGCCGAATGCCGCTCGTTCCAGATCATAGGCCAGCAGCGTGCGACATCCCTGTATCAGCGCCGGATCATGACCGGCCCTGAGCAAGGCACGGCACGCACGCTCGATCCGCAGGCCCTGGGCCTGAGGCTTGCCAGCCGATGTCACCAGCACAGGGTCCAGTTTCGCCCGACTGCCCGTATCCAGTAGCCAATCCACTCGTGCCATGACCTGGCTACTGTCGAATGCTCGCCAATGGGTCGCCAGCCAGCGCGCGTGCAGCTCATGCTCCTCGGGAGCGATGGCCAGGCGGTCGACCCGCGCACCACCGCTGCTGGCGATCAAAGCGCCCAACGCCAGCAGGGAGTCCTGTGCCGGCCATATCTGCCGGGCGAGCCTTCGTTCAGATTGAATGGCCACCTCATCGACCCGGATACCCGACAGAGGATGCGCTCGCCAGAGCCCTGCCAGCTCGTTGCTCTCCTGTCGCCCGCCCAGCAGATGCCGCATGGCCTTGATGACCTCCGTCGCAGGCGGTCCCTGGCGGACCAGGATGGCCCGGGCCATGACGAAAGACGCGGCATAAGCCTGCCAATCGACGAAGTGCCATGCCGCATCTTCGGCTACCCAGGCCAGGGTCAGCCAGAATTCCGAACGCGTGAGATAGCCACACTCATGGCACTTTTTGGCCAGAGAGGCGATGCATTCGTGGTCATGAGCCGCCATCGACAGCCCCGGAGGCAAACTCAGGCCGGCACGACTCCAGGCCCGTTTCGCTCTTTGCCAACGCAGCCGCTGCTCGCCGTCAAAGACACTCGGTTCGTTGCGCTGCAGGCGCTGGAAATCTTCGTCGGACTGTCCACCCTGAGCCTTCGCCAGCAACCCCTGCAAGGTGTCGCGGGCGGAGGCGGAGTCACGGATGCCCCAGCCTTCGGCCAACTCTCGCCCCCATTCAGCCGAGCCCGGTCGATCGCAGCGCAAGCCCAGGTCGCGCCCCTCGCAGGCCGCCATCAGCGTGCCGAAACACAGCAAAGCTTCGTGTCCCGGAGTCAAGGCCGCCCGCCGGCGCCGAATGGGGACACTAACGGCAGGCACGATCCGAAACCAGGCCCGAGCTGCCAGCATGCCCGCTGTCGTGACCCCAAAGGCCGCTAGACCGGAGAAAACCCAACCCATCATCGCCAATCACCTCGAGATTTCGATGGGAGCACTCTAGAAACCCGGCGCGGACTGGCAGATGAGGGAAAACCGAAACGTCTGTCAGACTTTTCACTCGAACATCTACCATCAATACGCGGCTCCCTCACTCCACATCTGCGGGCAGACCGGGTTGTCCACGGCAGTGGTTCTGCCGAGAATCCCCTTCACCCCGCCCTTCCGATCAAGGTGTCATCGCTCATGAATCCTGCTCGCGCCGTCTTCCTCGACCATGCCTCCCTCGACCTCGGTGATCTCGACCTCGCGCCGCTGCGCGCGCCGTTCGGCGAACTGGTCCTGCACGAGCGCAGCGACACCCTGGAGGTGGCCGAACGACTGCGAGGCGCGCAGGTGGCGATCAGCAACAAGGTGCGCATCGGCGCCGAGGTATTCGAGCAGTGCCCGGACCTCAAGCTGATCCTGGTAGCCGCCACCGGCACCAACAACGTCGACCTCGACGCCGCGCGCCGTCACGGCGTGACCGTGAGCAACTGCCAGGGCTACGGCACCCCGTCGGTGGCCCAGCACACCCTGATGCTGCTGCTCGCGCTGGCCACCCGCCTGCCCGATTACCAGGCAGCGATCCGCGAAGGCCGCTGGCAGAAGGCGCCGCAGTTCTGCCTGCTGGACTTCCCCATCGTCGAACTGGAAGGCAAGACTCTCGGTCTGCTCGGCCACGGCGAACTGGGCGGCGCGGTGGCCAGGCTGGCCGAAGCCTTCGGCATGCGCGTTCTGTTCGGCGCCCTGCCCGGCCGCCCAGCCCGAGCAGACCGCCTGGCGCTGGACGAGCTGCTACCGCAGGTCGACGCCCTGACCTTGCACTGCCCGCTGACCGACGCCACGCGCAACCTGATCGGCCAGCGCGAACTGGACCTGATGAAACCCGGCGCCTACCTGATCAACACCGCCCGCGGCGGCCTGGTCGACGAGCAGGCACTGGCCGACACCCTGCGCCGCGGCCATCTCGGCGGCGCGGCCTTCGACGTGCTCAGCGTCGAGCCACCCAGGGACGGCAACCCGCTGTTGGCCGGCGATATCCCGCGCTTCATCCTCACCCCGCACAGTGCCTGGGGCGCGCGTGAGGCCAGGCAGCGCATCGTCGGCCAGTTGAGCGAGAACGCCGCCGGCTTCTTCGCCGGCGAACCGCGTCGGGTGGTGGCGCCATGAGCCTGCACCTGGTCTGCGGCGACGGCGCCGCCGATGCCCTGCGCCGAGCCGTCGAGGCTGGCGTGCTGACCGAGAAGAAAATCCACGTGCTGCCGGACGACCTCGCGGTCGGCCCGCTGAGTGATGTGGATAACCCGCCCTGCCAGCAGCGCGCCGCGTTCTGGCATGAGCTGGGTGGCGAAGCCCTGCGCGAGCGGAAAATCGCCCTCGAGATGGCCACCGAAGTGAACTGGCTGCGCAGCCCGGACGTCGGTTCCGTCACGCTCTGGCACGGCGACAGTGCCAGCGAGCAACTAATGTTGCGCCGCGTCTGCGCGCTGTTGCCGGCGAACATCATCCTGCGCAGTGTTGGCGCCGGTAGCGGCCAGTGCCGCAGCGAAGACCGCCACGCCATCGCCATGCTCAAGCCCGTCGAACTGGCCAACGCCCTGGCCGCCAGCCACGAGCTGGACGGCGCCGAACGCCAGAGCCTGGCGGCGGACTGGCAGTGTGCCCTGGCTGAAAACGCCGAGCTGCGCCTGTGGCTGGATGGCCAACTGAACGGCGCCGGTTACGCGCACATCGACCGCATCCTGCTGGATAGCGCCAGCGAGTCCTGGCGCCCGGTGCAGTCGCTGATCGGCCCGACCATGGCCTATGTCGATGGCCTGTTCGTCAGCGACCTGCTGGCCGCCTGGCGCCTGCGCGAACAAGTCGCGGCAGGAGCGCTGGAACTGCGTGGCGACGACTTCTGGAAGAACGCCGAGGTACGGCTCGCCTAGGCTCGGCCACGGCAGCCCTGCTAAACTCGCGCCCTTTTTTCGAGGAGGCCGCATGTCCAACGCCCCCACCAGTGAAGTGCTGCTGCGCCAGATCGAGCGCTTCCAGGGCCGCGTCCTGCTCGCCGGCCTGCCCGCCGACGCCCTGCTCGGCGACCTGCCGCAGGCCCGGGGCTGGAGCTGGCACGCCGGCGACGCCCGGCAGCTCGAAGGCCGCTATCCCGACCGCTGCCACTTCGGCGCGACGCCGCCCGAGGGCCCGTTCGACGCCGCCGTGCTGTTCCTGCCCAAATCCCGCGAACTGACCGACTACCTGCTCGCCGCACTGGCCAACTGCGTACCGGACGGCGAGCTGTACCTGGTCGGAGAGAAACGCGCCGGCGTCGAACGCGCCAGCAAGCAGCTCGGCGAATTCGGCCGCGCCAGCAAGCTGGACAGCGCCCGCCATTGCCAGCTGTGGCACACGCACATCGACGGCGCCCCCGCCGCGCCTGATCTGCACGCCCTCGCGCAACGCTACGAACTGCCGTTGGCCGACGGCCCGCTGCAAGTCGTCACCCTGCCCGGCGTGTTCAGCCATGGCCGCCTGGATCGCGGCAGCGCGCTGCTGCTGGAGCACCTGGACAAGTTGCCGACCGGCCACCTGCTGGACTTCGGCTGCGGCGCCGGCGTACTCGGCGCCACGCTCAAGCGACGTTATCCACAGAGCCAGCTGACCCTGCTGGATGTCGACGCCTTTGCCGTCGAGAGCAGCCGCCTGACCCTGGCCGCCAATGGCCTGGAGGGCGAAGTGATCGCCGGCGACGGCATCGACGCCGCACCGGAGAACCTGGCCGCCATCGTCAGCAACCCGCCCTTCCACCAGGGCGTGCACACCAGCTACGCCGCCACCGAACACCTGCTGCGCCAGTCGGCCCGCCACCTGGCGAGCGGCGGCGAGCTGCGTCTGGTGGCCAACAGCTTCCTGAAATACCCGCCGCTGATCGAACAGCACCTGGGCCCCTGCCGCACCCTGGCCGAGGCTGACGGCTTCCGTATCTACAGCGCCCGGCGCTGATCCCAGGCTCGCACTACACTCCACCGAGCCTGCCCGGATCGGCGCACCGCCGCTCGCCCTGAACTATCGAGGACACCCGTGAATCGCAGAATCAAAGATGACGTCGAACTGACTTTCGCCATGGGGCCGAAAGAGAAGCCGCATCACCTCAAGCGCTCTCTGAAACCGCGCCATCTGAACATGATCGCCATCGGCGGCTCCATCGGCACCGGGTTGTTCGTCGCCTCCGGCAGTACCATCGCCACGGCGGGACCGGGCGGCGCGCTATTGGCCTATGCACTGATCGGGTTGATGGTGTTCTTCCTCATGACCAGCCTCGGCGAGCTGGCCGCTTACATCCCAGATTCCGGCTCGTTCTGCACTTATGGCAGCCGTTTCATCGACGATGGCTTCGGTTTCGCCATGGGTTGGAACTATTGGTACAACTGGGCGGTAACCATCGCTGCGGAGCTGGTGGCGGCGCAGCTGGTGATGAAGTTCTGGTTCCCGGAAGTCTCGGGCATGTACTGGAGCGCCGGTTTCCTCGGCATCATGTTCATGCTCAACTTCTTCTCGGTGAAGGGCTTCGGCGAGAGCGAGTTCTGGTTCGCGCTGATCAAGGTCGTCGCGGTCGTGGTGTTCATCGGCATTGGCCTGGCCAGCATCATCGGCATCATGCACGGCATCGACAGCCCCGGTTTCAGCAACTTCACCACCGGTGACGCACCCTTTGTCGGCGGCCTGCAGGCGATGATCGGGGTGGCAATGATCGCCGGCTTCTCGTTCCAGGGTACCGAGCTGATCGGCGTCGCTGCAGGCGAGTCGGAGAACCCGCAGAAGTCCATTCCCATCGCAATCCGCCAGGTGTTCTGGCGAATCCTCATGTTCTACATTCTGTCGATCTTCGTCATCGGCATGCTGATTCCCTACACCGATCCGAACCTGCTCAAGACCGACAGCAGCGACATCAGCACCTCGCCCTTCACCCTGCTGTTCGAGCGCGCGGGCCTTGCTGCCGCGGCGGGCGTGATGAACGCGGTGATCCTCTCGGCGATCCTCTCCGCGGGCAACTCGGGCATGTACGCCTCGACCCGGATGCTCTACACCATGGCCACCCAGGGCAAGGCGCCGCGCCTGTTCACCCAGGTGTCCGAAAGCGGCGTGCCGCGCTATGCCCTCTACGCCACCACGCTGATCGGCGCGCTGTGCTTCCTCACCAGCTTCATCGGCGACAAGACCGTCTACACCTGGCTGCTCAACGCCTCGGGCATGTGCGGCTTCATCGTCTGGCTGGGCATCGCCGTGTCGCACTACCGTTTCCGCAAGGGCTTCGTGTTGCAGGGCGGCAACCTCAACGACCTGCCCTACCGCGCCAAGTGGTTCCCCTTCGGCCCGCTGTTCGCCTTCGTCCTCTGCCTGATCATCACCCTGGGGCAGAACTACCAGGCCTTTGTCGGCGAGCACGTGGACTGGGCTGGCCTGATCGCCACCTACATCACCATCCCGCTGTTCCTCGCCATCTGGCTGGGGTATCGCTTCAAGAACAAGACCCGCTTCATCCGCTACGAAGACATGGACATTCGCCCCACCCGCGACTGATCCGACGCGCAGGCTTGCCCAAGTCCCAGGACTTGGGCAGAATGCGCCCCGTCCTAGGGGAGTAGTCTCCCGCGAGCGCCCTGCTCGCCCGGTACGCGTCAACACACTTGGTCCGCAGACCATGGCGCGTACGATCCAGGCCTGCAGCGTTCAGGCCGGGGTTTGACAAGACCTATGACACGAGCAACCTGACCCGGGGCGGGCAGGTGGCGCGTGTCATGGTGATTAGTCGACCCGCCCCCTTAGGAAGTCTGATGGAATCCCTCTTCGTCCCAACCCTGATCGTTGCCCTCGCGGAAATCGGCGACAAGACGCAACTGCTCGCCCTCGTCCTCGCCGCGCGCTTCCGCAAGCCCTGGCCGATCATCGCCGGGATCATCGCCGCCACCCTGGCCAACCACTTCGCCGCCGGCGCCGTTGGCAGCTGGGTCGCCTCGTTCTTCTCGGAAAGCACGCTGAGCTGGGTACTGGCCGTGTGCTTCCTGGCGGTCGCTGGCTGGACCCTGATTCCGGACAAGCTGGATGACGACGAAGAGGGCTCGCTGAAGAAGTTCGGCCCCTTCCTCACCACCCTGATCGCCTTCTTCCTCGCCGAGATGGGCGACAAGACCCAGGTCGCCACCGTGATGCTGGCCGCGCAGTACCCGCATTTCTGGCTGGTAGTCATCGGCACCACCCTGGGCATGCTGATCGCCAACGTGCCGGTAGTGCTGGCCGGCAACTTCGCCGCCGAGCGCCTGCCGCTGAACCTGATCCGCCGCCTGGCCGCCGCCGCCTTCGCCATCCTCGGCCTGGCCGCGATCTACCATGCGCTGAAGCTCTCCGGGGTGTTCTGACCGGCCGCTTTTCGTTGGGAGGCTGGCGCGCCGGCCAATGCCTGTGTATCGATGGCGATACACAGTGGTGTTTCCGCCTCCCACGACAAAGGATGTCGCCATGCCGGAAAAAGACCTGAAGAAAGTCGCCCGCCATCACATCGACCTCGCCTGGAACAAGGGACACCTGGCACTGGTCGAGCAATTGCACAGCCCGGACTTCATCTACAAGAGCGCCTTCACCGCCCAGCCGCTGGACAATGCCGGCTACCGGGCGCTGGTGGAGGAGATCCGCAGTGGCATGGAGGACCTGGAAGTGGCCGTGGAGGAATGCATCCGCGAGGGCAACAAGGTCTTCACCTGGAGCACCCTGATGGGCAGCATCGCCCGCCCGGTGCTGGGTTATCCGGTCAGCGATCGTATCGTCAGCATCTCGGCCATGGGCTTCTGGGTATTCAACAGCCAGGATCAGGTGCAGGAACTGTGCACCTTGTTCGACATGGAAAGTTTCCGCGCGCAAATGGGATTGCCCAACCGGCCCTTCGCCGAGAAAGCATTGCCCTGACAGAAAACCTGACCCAGCAAAAAGCCCGGACTCCGCCGGGCTTTCTGCTTTCTGTAGGAGCGCGCCATGCGCGCGATCGCGGGCATGGCCGTCCTACACGTTGAGCTTTGTAGGATGGGTGGAGCGAAGCGATACCCATGCTGTCCATGCACAACATTGATGGGTATCGCTGCGCTCCACCCATCCTACGAGTTGCCAATCAGAGGTAATCGTTGGCGTGGAACCAGGAAATGGCCCGCTCCAGCGTGTCCTCCAGCGGCACATGGGACTCGAAGCCCAGCTCCTCGCGCGCCTTGCGGCCGTCGAGGAACTGCCCACCGGCCATGACCTCGATGGCGGTGTCGTCCAGCAGCGGCATCTTGCCGGTCAGGCGGTAGCGCCAGCGGCCCAGTGTCGCCAGCGCGCGGGCGCGATGTAGCGGCATCGGAGTCGGCGCCGGCTTGCCCAGCAGCTTGGCGATGGTGGCGGTCAGCTCGCCCATCTCGATGTTGTGCCCGGTAAGCAGGTAGCGCTCGCCGACTCGACCGCGCTCAAGTGCCGTGAGCAGTCCGCGTCCGGCCTCGGAAGCATCGATGACGTTCCGCCGGCCCGGCACGTAGTGCAGCATCTCGTCGCGGCCGATGGCGGTGATCAGGCGCCCGGTGGTCGGGCCGATGTCCAGCTCGCCCAGCACCATGCCGGGAATCCCGATGACCACCGGCAGGCCGCCACGAGCCTGCTCGCGCGCCTGTTCGTCCAGCGCCCACTTGCACATCACGTAGGCGCTCTTGCCGGTGGGCAGCCCTTCGTAGAACAGCCCCTCATGCCCCGGCAGCCCCTGCGGGTGCGAGGGCATGGCGAAAGCCGAGCCGACGTAGAGGATGCGCGGCACCCTGGCCTGCAGGCAGGCGGCGTAGAAATGATTGGTCAGGTCCAGTGCGCTGGCCACCTCCTCCTGCCAGCGACGCGGGCGCACCGGGTAGTAGCCGGCGCTGAAGATCACCGCGTCCAGCCCGCTGAGCGCGCGGGCCATGCCCTGATGATCGAAGAGTTCGGCTACCCGGCACTCAGGCTCGAGGTAGGCCAGGCGCTGGATCTGCGACGAGGGTCGGTGGATCAGCACCAGCTGGTGGCCGGCCGCCTTGATCGCGCGGGCGGCGTGGTGGCCCAGGAGCCCGGTGGCTCCGAGTACAGCGATTTTCACGGGTGCTCCCTGTTCACTGGATAAAGCGGCGCAACCTTACGCCGCTCCTGGCCGTTCGAGAGAATCACGAACCACTGCTGAAAAACCATTGCTCAGCGGGTCTTGGCCTGCTCGTAGAGCGGCATGACCTTCGGGATGGCGGCCTGCAGGTTGGCCATCCGCGTGCTGTCCGCCGGGTGGGTGCTGAGGATTTCCGGCGGAGCGTCGCCTCCGGCCTGGCCCATCTTCTGCCACAAGGTAATGGCGGCGTTGGGGTTATAGCCGGCTCGCGCCGCCAATTCCAGACCTATCAGATCGGCTTCGTTCTCATTCTGCCGGCTGTTGGGCAGGGTCATGCTGTATTCGACGACCTGGTGGGCAAGGTCCACGCTGGTCTGGCCCAGGCCCAGCAACTGGCCGCCCAGGCCAAGGCCGACCTGTTCGGCATAGGCGCGGGACATCGCCTCGCGGCCGTGCTCGCGCAGGGCATGGGCGATCTCGTGGCCCATCACCGCGGCGAGTTCGTCGTCGGTCAGCTTCAGCTTATCGATCAGCCCGGTGTAGACGATGATCTTGCCGCCCGGACCGCAGTTGGCATTGAGCTCATCGCTCTGGATCACGTTGACTTCCCACTTCCACGAGGGCGCATCCTGGCGGAAGGCGCCGGTCTGCGGAATCAGGCGGTCGGCGATGGCCTTCACACGCTTGGCATCACTGCTGCTGGCATCCAGCTTGCCGGCCTGGGAGGCCTCGCTGAGGGTCTGCTGGTAGGACTGCGCATACATCTGGTCGACCTGCGCGCTGGACAGCATGCTGAACATGGTCTGTTTGCGCTCAACGCCGACAACGCCGCCGCTGGTGGTATTCACCTGCTGGCAAGCGGTCAGCATCAGCGCGGCGGCAAGGCCGGCAATACGGAAAACTCTGGGCATGTTGCTCTCCCGAAACAATGCAATCTCCCACGGACAGCGCGCATGGTAGGCCCACCCCCGATGCCCGGCAACTGGCAGGAAACAGCCGGCGCAGCAGTAACTTACGAAACCGCACCGACGCATCGGGAGGTGCCATGGGGCGCCTGTCGCGGCGTACACGGTGCGCGGCATCACGCCTGTGATCCACACCCGCGAGGTAGCCGCAGCCGGCGGCTGATTTCACTCCCGGAGAGGGATATCGAGGCGCTCGCTGCAACCGAATAATTTCATTTTGACATCACATGCTAGACCTCCCGGTCAGCGCCGACAATCCTGCGACAAGCGGCACACAGCCGCGTTACAAGCCTTTACAACGACCGCCTAAGGAATTTCCACGGTCCTGCCGATACAGATAGACACGCAGGCCTCTGGCGCATTCCGGGTACCCGTATGAAATTCAAGTCGATCCAGTTTTCCGTGGTGGCGCTGGCCGGTGCCAGCGTTCTGGCAGTGGTCGCAGCGCTGGTGCTCTACGCGCTGTTCGCCGGTTCGCGGACCCAGGCGCTGGTGCAGGAGCGCACCCAGGCCTTGCTCGAGCAGGTGATCAACGAACGCCTGGTGGCCATGGCCCGCGGCCAGGTCGCGCAGATCCAGCGTGAACTGGAATATCCCCTCACCGTCGCCCGCGACCTGGCCAATACCAACGCCCTGCTCGACGAGACGGACGCCAACGGCCAGCCCGTGCTGGGGATCGGCCGAGCCGGCATGTCCAACCTGCTGCGCCAGACCGTGGCGCAGAACCCCAAGCTGCTCGACGCCTTCGCCGGCTGGGAGCCCAACGCCTTCGCCGGCAACGACAGCCAGTACTCGGGCCTGCCCGGCTACGACGCCAGCGGCCGCTTCATGCCCTGGTGGTACCGCAAGGATGGTGGCCTGACCGTGGAAGCCATGGGCGACACCCTGGAAAGCCAGAAGATGCAGCCCACCGGCGTGCGTGAAGGTGAGTACTACCTGTGCCCGAAAGAAAAGCACCAGCCCTGCATCATCGACCCGGCGCCCTATGAAATGGGCGGCAAGATGGTGCTGATGTCCTCGTTCAACGCGCCGATCATGGTCAAGGGCCAGTTCAAGGGCACCGTCGGCGTGGACCTGTCGCTGGACTTCATCCAGGACCTGCTCAAGACCGCCGACAGCCAGCTCTACGACGGCGCCGGCGAGATGGCGCTGATCTCCACCAACGGCCGCCTGGTGGCCTACACCAAGGACCCGGCCAAGCTCGGCGAATCCGCCAGCAGCGTGCTGGACGCCAATGAAGTGGCCAACCTGGCCAAGCTCACCCTCGACCAGCCGCTGACCTCGGTGGACAAGGAGCACGGCCACATCGAGCTGTTCCTGCCCTTCACCATCGCCGACTCCGGCGCGCGCTGGACGCTGATGCTGCAACTGCCGCAGGAAGCCGTGCTGGGCGACCTGAACCAGCTGCAGAGCGACCTGAAATCCCAGCGCGACAGCGATACCCTCGGCATGACCCTGGTGGGCCTGCTGATCGCCGGCATCGGCCTCGCCGTCATCTGGCTGGTCGGCCACGGCATCGCCCGCCCGCTGCGCCAGCTGGTCGGCATGCTCGACGACATCGCCCAGGGCGAAGGCGACCTGACCCGCCGTCTGACCAGCGACCGCGCCGACGAACTGGGCTCCATCGCCAAGGGCTTCAACACCTTCCTGGTCAAGCTGCAGGGGATGATCGGCCAGGTGGTAACCTCGGTGCAGCACGTCAGCGACTCCTCCGAGCACACGGCCGACATCGCCATCCGCACCAACCAGGGCGTGCAGAAACAGCTGGCGGAAATCGAATTGGTGGCCACCGCGGTCCACGAGATGACCGCCACCGCCCAGGACGTGGCGCGCAACGCCACCCATGCCGCCGAAGCCGCCAACCACGCCGACCAGGCCGCGCACCACGGCAAGCGCATCGTTGAGAGCAGCTCCACGGCGATCCAGGCGCTGGCCAGCGAGATCGGCCGCGCCGTGGGCGTGGTGCAGTCGCTGGCCCGCGACAGCGAGAACATCAACGCGATCCTGGTGGCCATCCGCGGCATCGCCGAGCAGACCAACCTGCTGGCGCTCAACGCCGCCATCGAGGCCGCCCGTGCCGGTGAGCAGGGCCGCGGCTTCGCAGTGGTCGCCGACGAAGTACGCAACCTGGCGCAGAAGACCCAGCAGGCCACCGAGGAAATCCAGTCGATGATCCAGCAGCTGCAGAACGGCACCCGCGAAGTGGTGCACGTGATGCAGCAGAGCCAGGACAAGACCGAGGACAGCGTGCGCCACGCCAGCGAAGCAGCCCAGGCGCTGGAGTCGATCACCCAGGCGGTGTCGGTGATCAACGACATGAACACCCAGATCGCCAGCGCCGCCGAGGAGCAGAGCGCAGTGGCCGAGGACATCAACCGCAACGTCAGCAACATCGGCATGGTTGCCAACCAGGTGGCCGGCGGCGCCGACGAAGCCTCCCAGGCCAGCGCCGAGCTGACCAAGCTGGCGGAGCAGCAGCGCCGGCTGGTGAATCAGTTCAAGGTGTAGGTCCAGCGCCGCGTACTGTTCCCGTCGGAGCAACTGTCTTCGTCTGAAAGGCCGTGCCAGGGCGCCTCCTCACCCCATCCCTCTCTCGGAGGGAGAGGGGGCAGATCGCGCCGGCTGATGCCATGGCTTCATCCTGCACCGAACGATCCCCTCTCCCGCTTGCGGGAGAGGGCTAGGGTGAGGGGCTCTTGATCTTGTGGGGGGCGACGTCAGGCGGGGGTGAGACACTCCGGCCCGTTGCAGGTCGGATCATTGATGAAGTTCGCCAGCGCCTGCTCGCGCAGCCGCGCCTGGGGCAATTGCAGCAGTTCGAGCAACCGCGCCGAGGGCGTCTCGTTCGACAGCCATTGCGCCTGCTCGGCAGCATCGAGGATCAGTGGGCGACGCATGCCGCCCGCGTCCTGGGTGAGCATCGCCACGCTGTAATAGGTGTGGCCCTCCACCGGATACGCCTCCCACACCCCCGCAAAGCAGATCAGCCCGCCACCGGAAATCCAGTGCGGCCGCTTGCGCACGCCGCGCCACTCGTAGAAGCCGTTGGCCGGCAGCAGGCAGCGGCGCAGGGCAAAGGCGTCACGGAACATCGGCTGTTCGGCGATGGTCTCCGTGCGGGCATGGGCCGGGGTTCGCGACAGGTCCTTCAGCCAGGCCGGCGTCAGGCCCCAGCGTGCGAGGTCGGCATGGCGCGCGCTGCTCTCTTCGCGCAGCATCAACACGCGGGCGCCGGGCGCAATACTCCACTGCGGCTGCAGGTCGGCGGGGAAGCCGGCGCTGTCGGCCAGCTCGCGGTTCCAGCGGAACAGGGCATAGCGGCTGGTCATCGGGACTCGTTGATGGAATTCAGCAAAGCAGGACGCCAGGGCCGCCTTCGTGATCGTGAGCGGGCCCCGGCAGGGGTTGCGCGGCATTGTACGCGGCGATCAGCTCCCGCGCCCGCTCGGCCACGTCATCCTCCACCCACAGGTGCAGCAGGCCCATGCCCGGCAGCTCGCCGATACCGCCGACAAGGTGGCGTCCGCCCAGGTGCGACGAAATGCCCTCGTTGGCCAGCATGCCGCTCAGCAGTTCGGCTTCGATCAGGTCGGCGGGTGCGTAGATTCGCTGCATCAATCGTCCTCGCGCTGAACGTCCAGGGTCCATTCCACCCCATCGGTGTGGAGCTGGAACAGGATCGGCCGGCAACAAACCGGGCAATCTTCATAGTAGCTCTGGTCGCCCCCGGAAAGGTCGAGCACGGCCTCGGCCGGCTCGCCGCAATAGGGACAGGAATAGGCCTGACTTTCGAGCATCGCTGGTTCCCCCGTGACTTCCGTTTATAATCGCGCGGTCTTTTTGGGTGCCCGCCAGGCCGGTGAGTCGGCGGCATACCCTTCCGGACCGTCTACTTCGCGGTTCCGACCCGTGATACCCCCAGAATTCATAGAGAGCATGATGGGCGAGTTCGAAGCCATCCGACCGTACAACGACGCCGAAGTCCCGGCTGTCCTGCAGCGCCTGCTGAGCGATGACGCCTTCCTCGGCGCGCTGGCGCGTTACCGTTTCCCGCGTCTATCCGGCCCGTTCGGCTGGCTGCTCAGACCTCTTATAGCCCATCGGCTGGCCCGCGAAGTCACTGGCATCCGCAGTGTCGTCGCGCTGCAGGACAAGTTCGAGCCGTACGTCGACCGGACCATCGAGCACGCCACCGACGGTGTTACCTATTCGGGCGTCGAACGCCTGAAGTCCGGCCGCGCCTACCTGTTCATCGCCAACCACCGCGACATCGTGATGGACCCGGCCTTCTGCAACTACGCGATCTTCCACGCCAAGCTGCCGACGCCGCGCATCGCCATCGGCGACAACCTACTGCAGAAGCCCTTCGTCAGCGACCTGATGCGCCTGAACAAGAGCTTCATCGTGCACCGCTCCATCAGCGGTCGCCGCGAGAAGCTGGCGGCGTACCAGAACCTCTCGGCCTACATCAATCATTCGATCTGCCAGGACGTCCAGTCGATCTGGATCGCCCAGGCCGAGGGCCGCGCCAAGGACGGTAACGATCGCACCGACTCGGCGATCCTCAAGATGTTCCACATGAGCCGCAAGGACGAGCCGTTCGCCGAGGTGATCCGCGAGCTGCACCTGATCCCGGTGTCCATCAGCTACGAATACGACCCCTGCGACGCCGCCAAGGCCCGCGAGCTGTTCACCCGCGCCACCACCGGCGAGTACAAGAAGGCGCCAGGCGAGGACGACCGCAGCATCGTGCAGGGCATCACCGGCTACAAGGGCCGGGTGCACATCAACTTCGGCGAAGAGATCACCGGCGACTTCGCCGACGCCAAGCAGCTCGCCGCCGAACTGGACCGGCAGATCCTCGGCAATTACCGCTTGTTCCCGGTGCACTACCTCGCCTACGAGGCCTCCGAGCTGCGCGACGCCGCACTGAACGTGCCGCGCGCCCAGACCCTGTTCAAGGCCGAGGAACTGCAGCGTGCGCGCACCGAATGGGAGCGTCGCCTGGGCGAATGCCCCGCCGAGCAGCGCGGCCACCTGATCCTGCAGTACGCCAACCCGGTGTTGAACCAGTACCGGCTCAAGCAGCCGGCATGAAAAAAGGCGCCCTCGGGCGCCTTTTTTCTTCTCGTCGGTTATTGGCCGAGCTGCGTGCTGTACCAGCTCACCGCCATGGCCAGGGCCATGCAGGCGAAACCGAAACGGTAGAAGAAGCGGTTCATCCGCGCGGTCGGCTCGACGCTGTCCAGCGGCACCGGCGCGACTTCACTCTCAGCCGCCAGGCGTGCCAGGGCGAGGCGTTCGCGGCGGCGGGTCGCCAGCAGCAGCCAGCCTCCGGCCAGGGCGAAGAACAGGGCCAGGTCATTCACGATACGACCAGGATGGGCCTGGAAAAGACTCCAGAGCGCCTGCAGCGACATCACAACCTCCGCTTCAGAACTGCACACCATCGACTTCGAAGCAAAGCGGGGGTCAGTCTGGACGAACGGGCATGGCCCGTCATGGATGAGAAACAATCGACGCGCATTTTATCCGCTGGCCCACCCTCGCAGCCAGCGCGCAACGCTTATTTACGACGAGCGTAAGAGTTATCGAGAAATGGTCTAAGACCTCTCCCGCGCCCTGGCACGTTGCTGGCTTGAACGAATTCTGCAAACCCGGTCTTTCGCCAAGGAGATTCGCCATGCTCGACATCGTCCCCCACGAAAATGCCTACCTGATCGAACACCTCGAAGAAATCGAGGCCGTGGTCGTCGAACTCTCGTTCAACGTCCAGGACGACCACTGGCTGGTCTACACCCAGGCCTGCGGCCACGAGCACCTGGACCTGCCGGAAGCCGACGAGCGCATGCGCCTGGTCGAGGTCGACCCGTACCGCCAGGCCGCCTGATCGCTGCGCTTCAGACGCCCATGAAAAAGCCCGGCATTGACCGGGCTTTTTTCTGTCCGAACAGATCGATCAGCGCTGGTTCAGCGTCTGGCCAATGGTCGGGTCCTTGAACACGCGAGTCAGCGCGTCGCTGAGCACTTCGCTCACCAGCTTGGTGTTGGTCGCCTGGTTGGGCGCCATGCCGAAACGCTGGTTGGTCGAGGCTCCGTAGCGGCCGCTGTAACGGCGGGTACCGCTCTGCACGTCAGCGCGGAAGGTAGCGCCGATGTCGGCCTCGGTGACGTACATGCCTTCCTTGGGCGACTGGTACTTCAGCTCGGCCAGGGTCAGGGTCAATTGCGGCGCGTTGTAGGCGTTGGCCGACGGGGTGAAGCCCAGCAGGCGCACGGCGGTCTCAGCCTGCAGCTGCAGCTTGGGGATCACGTCTTCGCTGCGCACGGTCAGCTGGCTGGTTTCCGAATACAGGCCACCACGGGTACCCAGCGCGGTGCTCGGGCGACCGTCGACGACTTTCACCACTACCGGCTGGCCCTGGCCAACGGCGGCGACAGGCCCCTTGAACTCGGGGGTCGGGTTGAGTTGTTGCGGGCTGAGGGCGCAGCCGGTCAAGGTCAGGCTGGCGGCAGCGATAAAGCCGAGCAACAGGCGAGGCAGCATGCTCATCTCTCCATGGGGTAAGCGATGGCCGGCAGTATACCGGCGGGCAGCGCGGTCAGATAGCGCTTGGCCATTGGACGCGGAACCCGTTCTCAGGGTTCCCTCGCCGCGCGTCGATAGGCCGCCTTGACCCAGCTGGAGGCAAGACGCACCGGGAGGGGGCACAAATGGGGAATCAAGGGGTACACACTAGGAAAAAAGTCTAAGGTGCAGAGCTTTTTTTTGTGTTTCGCCGTTATAATCGCCCCCCGATTATAAGGACGCCTCCTGGTCGGGCCCCGCACGATGCCGACACACCGTGTCTCGCCTCTGCCACCCCTCAAAGAGAGTCGCCACTCGCCTCGGTCACTGGCCGTCGCGCTTTGTACGTTCGTTGCGCAGAACTTGGCAAGGATGCAGCCGCCCCCTCCGCACGGAGACCGGACCGGCCCGCGACGACGATCCCCTTTGAGCTTCACGCCTCCAAAAGAGCGTGATCGAAGGTTTTTCACTACTTCACGAGAGTGTGGCGAGCAATGAAGAGTTTTGCGTTGGTAGCACCATTGACGTCTGACCCCGCAGCACTGAATCGCTTTTTCGGCACCGGAAGCCGCGCATAAGCGCCACTCCCCGATGCACTTGCGGATGACTTGTCCGTCCGTGGATTGCCGAGAAGGTGCGCATTCCCCTCCTCCGATCCCGGCCCGAGACATTCGCGAAAGGTCTTTTGACCTGAGAAGAATTCGGACAATTGTTTTGCGCAGTGGGCGCGAAACCTCTGTCACAACTGGCTGCTGATAGTTTTGGAGACGCGTTAATGGCGCAGAACGAAATCGAATCGATGGACGTGCTGCTGGTCGGCGCCGGCATCATGAGCGCAACCCTGGCTGTCCTGCTCAAGGAAGTCGATCCGGGCGTGAAGCTCGAGATCGTCGAACTGCAGGAATCCGGAGCCATCGAGAGTTCCAACCCGTGGAACAACGCCGGTACCGGTCACGCCGGCCTCTGCGAGCTGAACTACACCCCGCAGGCGGCCGACGGCTCGATCGACATCAAGAAGGCGGTGAACATCAACGCCCAGTTCGAGGTGTCCAAGCAGTTCTGGGCCTACCTGACCGGGAAGGACGCCTTCGGCGCACCGCGCAACTTCATCAACCCCGTTCCGCACATGAGCTTCGTGCGTGGCAAGGACATTCCGTTCCTGAAGAAGCGCCATGAGCTGCTCAGCCAGCACCATGCCTTCACCTCGATGGAATACACCGAGGACCGCGCGAAGATCGCCGACTGGGCCCCGCTGACCATCCCTGGCCGACCGGCCGACGAGCAGGTCGCGATGACCCGCGTGGAAAGCGGCACCGACGTCAACTTCGGCGCCCTGACCAACCAGCTGCTGGGCTACCTTTCCAGCCGCGAAGGCAGCGAAGTCCGCTACTTCCAGAAGGTCGTGGGCCTCGAACGCTCCGGCGACGGCTGGCTGGTGGACATCAAGAACACCCAGACCGGCGAAGCGCGCAAGGTCAAGGCGAAGTTCGTCTTCCTCGGCGCCGGTGGCGGCGCTCTGCCGCTGCTGCAGATGTCCGGCATTCCGGAAAGCAAGGGCTTCGGCGGCTTCCCGGTGAGCGGCCAGTGGCTGCGTTGCGACAACCCGGAAGTGGTCAAGCACCACCAGGCCAAGGTCTACAGCCAGGCCGAAGTGGGCGCCCCGCCGATGTCCGTGCCGCACCTGGACACCCGCGTGGTCGAGGGCAAGACCTCCCTGCTGTTCGGCCCCTACGCCGGCTTCTCCACCAAGTTCCTGCGTCACGGTTCGTTCCTCGACCTGCCGCTCTCGGTGCGCACCAGCAACCTGCTGCCGATGCTCGCCGTAGCTCGCGACAACATGGACCTCACCCGCTACCTGGTGAAGGAAGTCATGCAGTCCATGGACCAGCGCATCGAAGCCCTGCGCAAGTTCTACCCGGAACTGAACCCGGCCGACTGGCGCCTCGAAACCGCTGGCCAGCGCGTGCAGATCATCAAGAAGGACCCGAAGAAAGGCGGCATCCTGCAGTTCGGTACCGAACTGGTGGCGGCCCAGGACGGTAGCATCGCCGCCCTGCTCGGCGCCTCCCCGGGTGCTTCGGTCACCGTCTCGATCATGCTGGGCCTGCTGGAGCGCTGCTTCCCCGAGCGCTACAAGTCGGCCGAGTGGACCGCGAAGCTCAAGGAGATCTTCCCGGCCCGCGAGAAGCAGCTGGAAACCGACGCCGCGGTATACCGCGAAGTCAACCAGATGACCGCCGACCGTCTGCAGATCGTCGCCGCGTCCTGAGTGCTGCACTCCTGAAAAAGCCCGCCATCCGGCGGGCTTTTTCGTTTCTGCCGATTCAATGACAGCTCACCATCCAGCCGACGCCGAAGCGGTCGGTGAGCATGCCGAAACGTTGGGCCCAGAAGGTCTTTTCCAACGGCATCTCGACTCGCCCCTCATCCGCCAACGCGGCAAACGCCTTTTCCGCCGCCACGACGCTGCGCAGCGTCAGGTGCAGGGAGAAGCCATTGAAAGCGGCGTTATGCTCGCCACGACCGTCGGACAGGAAAACCTCCGTCTCGCCGATCTGCAGGCTGGCGTGCATCACCTTGTCCAGCCAGCCATCGGGTACTGGCGACGGGCCCGGCGCCTCCTCGAAGCGCATCATTGCGCCGAGCTGGGCACCCACCGCATGCTGGTAGAAGGCAATAGCCTCATCGGCACGACCATGGAAAAACAGATAGGGCTGTACTTGCACGGCTTCATCCTCGCCTTGTCGTTATCGTTCTGAGGGAAAGTCTAGGCGGGGATTCGACGAGGGTCCGGCGAGTCTGTTCGTAGGATGGGGGGAGCGCAGCGATACCCATGCCGTTCGCAGCTCGGAAGTGATGGGTATCGCTTCGCTCCACGCCATCCTACATGGAGTTTTCCCGCTGAGTTCCCGAACAAAAAAGCCCGCACAAGGCGGGCTTTTCGGCGAATCGAAAGGATCAGCCGCGAGCAGCCTTGATCACCTCGATGTAGGGCTCGGCCTGGCGCTGGTCCTGGATCAGGGCAACGAAGTCCTTGCCTTGTGCATCCTTGGCAGACAGGTCGTAACCGGCTTCGACGAAGAAGCCAACAAAGCGCTCGAAGTCGTCGATGCGCAGGCCACGGTAGGCCTTGACCAGCTTGTGCAGGGACGCCGGGGTGTCGTCGGCCGGCTCCACGTCGAGGAACAGCTTGATCTCGGCGTCGTCGATTTCTTCGCCAATCACCTGCTTCTTGTCTTTACGCATCGCTCGCTTCTCTCTACGGCTGTCTCGGGGATCGCGGCCCGCATCGGCTCAGGCCGGGCACCACGGGTCGGGCAGTTTAACCCTGCGCAGGGCGCGGCTCAACGCGCACGCACCGCGCCGGTATGCAGGTCGGCCCAGATATGGCCGTTGCCGTAGGTGAGGAACTGCACGTAGACGGTGCCGTTGCGCAGCAGGTCGAGCAGTTGTGGATAAGCGGCCTGCGGGTAATACAGGCTGAGCACCCGGGTCTTCTCGTCGTAGGCCGGTTTCTTCAGGCTCTTGCCCTCGGCGTCGAAGCTGATGACCACCTGGCTGATCTGCGCGCCCTTGCTCAGAGGCTTGCCCTTGAGGCGCAGCAGCGACGGCGTGGTGATCGGAATCGGCTGCTGGTTGGACTGGCGCTGGTTGCCCAGCACCACACTGTACTCGGTGACCTGCAGCAGTTGCTGTTGCTCCGGCTCACCCTGGCGCAGGCCGGCGTCGTCCGGTGGCAGGAACTGGCTGTGCATCGGCGCGGCAACGGCCCCGACGGCAAAACCGAGAGGTAGGCAGAACAGCAGCGCCAGCACGGCGCCCGGCATGCGAACGGACATCATCACCTCCGCGGGACAGGGCCGAGCACTCTAGCACGCGCCCGAAGCGCCAAGACAGGCGCTCATGGCAAGCCCGGCGATACATTGATAGCCTTCAAAGCAACACCCCCAATACATCGCCACTCACGAATCGAAAACCGCCATGCTGCACAACGTCTCCGACCTCGACCTGCGCCTGCTGCGCATCTTCGCCTGCGTGGTGCGCTGTGGCGGCTTCTCCGCCGCACAGGGCGAGTTGGGCATGGGCCAGTCGACCATCAGCACGCACATCGCCAGCCTGGAAACGCGCCTGGGCTACCGCCTGTGCGAACGTGGCAAGAGCGGTTTTCGCCTGACCGAGAAAGGCGAGCGGGTGCTGGACTACGCGCAGAACCTGTTCGCCGCGCTGGGCGACTTCCGCGACCAGGTGCAGTCCCTCGCCGGGCGCCTGGTCGGCGAGTTGCACCTGGGCCTGGCCGACAATATCGCCACCCTGCCCGATGCACGCATCCACCAGACCCTGGCGCGCTTCAACCGCCGCGACCAGGACGTGCGCCTGCATTTCCTCATCGAATCCTCCAGCGAACTGGAGCGCCTGGTACTCAGCGGCCGCCTGCACCTGGCCATTGCCTGCTTCAGCCGGCGCCTGCCGAACCTGCGCTACGAGCCGCTGTACCACGAGCGAGTCGCGGTGTTCTGCGGGCGCGAGCATCCGTTGTTCGACAAGCCAGTGAGGAACGCGGGAGAGCTGGAGAGCTGCGACTGGATTCAGCACGGCTATGCAGTGGCCGACGTGCAGTTGCCGGCCGACCCGCAACGCAGCACGGCCTTCGCCCAGCACATGGAGGCAGTGCTCCACGCCGTGCGCGCGGGCACTCACCTGGGCTACCTGCCCACGCACTATGCCGAGCGCTGGGTGGAACAGGGCGAGATGCGCGCGCTGCTGCCGGACAGCCTCGGCTACGGCATCACCCACAGCCTGGTGGTACGCGACGAGCCGGGGCATAACGAAGCGCTCCAGGCGCTGGTCGAGGACCTGCGCCTGGAGCACGGGGTGGCGCCGATCAGCGCGGCGCGGTGATGTGCTTGATGTCGAAGAACGCGGACAACCCCCAAGGGCCTAGCTCGCGGCCGATGCCGCTGCGCTTGCCGCCGCCCCAGGAGGTCTGCGGGAACACCACCTGCGGCGAGTTCAGCCAGACGTTGCCAGCCTCCAGGCTCTCGGCAACGCGCTGGGCGCGCTCAAGATCGGCGCTGCACACGGTGGCGGCCAGGGCGAAGTCGCTGTCGTTGGCCTGACGCAGGGCATCCGCTTCATCACTGAAGGTGCGCACGCACAGTACCGGGCCGAAGATTTCCTCGCGCCACAGGCGGCTGTCCGCCGGTACGTCGGTGTAGACGGTCGGCTGGATGAACCAACCCTCGGCCGCTTCGCCGCCAGTCAGACAGGCCAGGCCTTCGTCACGAGCCACCGCGAAATAGTCGAGCACCTTGCGGTACTGCGCTTCGCTGGTCATCGGGCCCATGTCGGTCTCACCCTGTAGCGAATCCCCCACACGCAGGCCTTCCACCGCGACTTTCAGCTTCGCCAGCAGCGGCTGGGCGATGGATTTCTGCACCAGCAGGCGCGAGGTGGCGGAGCACATCTGTCCGGCGTTCCAGTAGACGCCGGCGATGATCCACTGCACGGCTTCGTCCAGGCCGCAGTCCTCGAACACCAGGATCGGCGACTTGCCACCCAGCTCCAGGCCGACCGGCAGGGTGCGAGCGGCGGCAGCTTCCATGACCTTGCGGCCGACAACGTTGCTGCCGGTGAAGGACAGCTTGGCGATGCCCGGATGGCTGCATAGGGCAGCACCGGCATCGGCCAGGCCCGGCACCAGGTTCAGCACGCCGGCCGGCAGACCGATGGCGTCGGCGATCTCGCCCAGCACCAGTTCGATCAGCGGGGTGATTTCCGAGGGTTTGAGCACCACGGTGCAGCCCGCCGCCAGGGCCGGCGCGACTTTCCAGGCGCTGGTCACCAGCGGGAAGTTCCACGGCACGATCAGGCCGACCACGCCGATGGGCTCGAAGCGGGTCTGCGAGCGGTAACCGGCGTCCGGCAGGGCCACTTCGGCGTTCTGCCGGGCGTCCAGCTGGTCGGCCAGTTCGGCGTAGTAGGCGAAGGTGGCAATGGCGTCACTGATGTCGATTTCGGCTTCCAGACGCGGCTTGCCGCTGGCCTGCATCTGCAGGGTGATCAGCGTTTCACTGCGGGCTTCGAGCTGCTCGGCGAAAGCCCGCAGGTAACCGGCGCGTTGGGCGGCACTGGTCAGTTTCCAGTCGGTGAAGGCGCGCTTGGCAGCAGCGACGGCGCGCTCCACGTCGGATACACCGGCGCAGGCAACTTCCGGCAGCGCCTCACGGGAGGCGGGAGCGATCGGGCGCAGGACGGCGCCGCTGTCGGCGGCCTGCCATTGGCCATCGATATAAAGGAGACGGGACATGCGAACCTCGGACGGTTGTCTGGTGAGGGGCGCAGGATAGGCGGGGCATGCATCGGCAAAAATGCGTTCTTACCCATGCATACATCGATGTGAACAGATGCATCAGGGATCGGTAGGAGCGAGCAGGCGCCTCAGGCGAATTGGGAGCGCATCCACGCCAGATAGTCAGCAGCGCCCGGCTCGCCCTCGCGCGGCGCCCACTGCCCACGCTCGTCTTCGCCCAATGGCACGAAGGGGCCAGCCTTGGCTTCGAACATCACGCTGTCCGGCTCCAGCGCCACGATGGCGTGGAAAGTGCCCGGCGGCAGGTCTGCACCGACGCACTCGCCGCCCGCGCGCAGTACGCGGGTAGTCAGCAGTTCGCCACTGTCGGAGAAGACCAGCAGGCCCAGCGCGCCCTTCACGACCAGCAGGCTCTCGGCCTTGTCCGGGTGACGGTGGCAATGCGGCGGGATGTAGCTGTCGGGCTGCAGCGCATTGAGCAGGCGATGGCAGGGCTCGGTCTGCTCATGGAAATTGTGGTTCTGCCGGCGCCGGGGGCTGGCGGCGGCACGGGCCGCGACCTCATCGAACAGCGCACTGTCGAGAAAACGCGGTCCGCTCATCCTCAGAGACCTTTTACGGCAAAGATGCCGGCGGCGTTACGCCAGTAGCCCTTGTAGTCCATGCCATAGCCGAAGATATAGCGGTCGATGCAGGACAGTCCAACGTAGTCGGCCTTCAGGTCCGGACGGGCCTTGCGGTCGTGGTCCTTGTCGATCAGCACGGCGGTGTGCACGCGCTTGGCGCCGGCGTGCTTGCAGAAATCCATGATCGCCGAGAGGGTGTGCCCTTCGTCGAGGATGTCGTCGATGATCAGCACTTCGCGATCGATGAAGGAGATCTCCGGCTTGGCCTTCCAGAACAGCTCGCCACCGGTGGTCTCGTTGCGGTAACGGGTCGCATGCAGGTAGGAGGCTTCCAGCGGGAAATTCAGCAGCGGGAGCAGCTTGCCGGAGAAGATCAGGCCACCGTTCATCACGCAGAACACCACCGGGTTGGTGTCGGCCAGCGAGCCATTGATGGCCTCGGCCACACGGGCGATGGCGGCCTCTACCTCGGCGTTGGTGTACAGGCAGTCGGCTTCGGCCATGACTTGGCGGATGTGCGCGAGATCGACGGACATGGGGGTTCTCCCGTGAAAAAGTGCGCAAAGGTACCTATCGGCGTGCCACGGAGCAAGGGTCAGCGGACGAATGTCGCCGACAATCGTGGCCCAAGGTAGCTAGGATGCATTACGCTACCGCAATTTTTTTGCCAGCCCGTCCGGAGAACCCATCCATGCCCGTCCTCGAGATCCGCCATCCCCTGATCCGCCACAAGATCGGACTGATGCGTCGTCACGATATCAGTACCAAGAATTTCCGCGAGCTGGCCCAGGAAGTAGGCGCCCTGCTGACCTACGAGGCGACCAAGGACCTGCCTCTGGAGAACTACGAGATCGAAGGCTGGGCCGGCCCCGTGCAGGTCGAGAAGATCGCCGGCAAGAAGATCACCGTGGTGCCGATCCTGCGCGCCGGCATCGGCATGCTCGACGGGGTGCTCAGCCTGATTCCGGGGGCCAAGGTCAGCGCCGTGGGCGTGGCGCGCAACGAAGAAACCCTCGAAGCGCACACCTACCTGGAAAAGCTCGCACCGGACATCGCTGAGCGCCGTTCGCTGATCATCGACCCGATGCTGGCCACCGGCGGTTCCATGGTCGCTACCATCGACCTGCTCAAGAAAGCCGGCAGCAAGGACATCCGCGCCATGGTGCTCGTGGCTGCTCCCGAAGGGATCAAGGCGGTCAACGATGCGCATCCGGACGTGCTCATCCTCACCGCCTCCATCGACCAGTGCCTGAACGAGCACGGTTACATCATGCCGGGCCTGGGCGACGCCGGTGACAAGATCTTCGGCACCAAGCAGAAGGACACCTGATCGATGGCCGATGAATTCAACGAACCGCTGTGGCGCCAGATCATTTCTGGCGCCCAGATGCTCTTCGTGGCCTTCGGCGCGCTGGTACTGATGCCGCTGATCACCGGCCTGGACCCGAACGTCGCGCTGTTCACCGCCGGCTTCGGCACCTTGATGTTCCAGATCGTCACCGGCCGTCAGGTGCCGGTATTCCTGGCCTCGAGCTTCGCCTTCATCACCCCGATCATCCTCGCCAAGGGCCAGTTCGGCCTCGCGGCGACCATGGGCGGCGTGGTGGCGGCGGGCTTCGTCTACACCTTCCTGGGCCTGGCGGTGAAGATCAAGGGCACCGGATTCATCGACCGCCTGCTGCCACCGGTAGTCATCGGCCCGGTGATCATCTCCATCGGCCTGGCCATGGCGCCGATCGCCGCCAACATGGCCATGGGCAAGGCCGGTGACGGCACCGAGCTGATCCCCTACAAGACCGCCATGTTCATCTCCATGCCGGCGCTGCTGACCACGCTGATCGTCGCGGTGTTCGGCAAGGGTATGCTGCGCCTGGTGCCGATCATCGCCGGCGTGCTGGTGGGTTACGGCCTGTCCTTCGCCTTCGGCGTGGTCGATGTGGCGAAAATCGTCGCCGCCCCGTGGTTGGAGCTGCCGAAGTTCACCGCGCCGGAATTCAACTGGCAGGCCATCCTGTTCATCGTCCCGGTGGCGCTGGCCCCGGCCATCGAGCACATCGGCGGCGTCATCGCCGTGGGCGGCGTGACCGGCAAGAACTACCTGAAGACCCCGGGCCTGCACCGCACCCTGCTGGGCGACGGCATCGCCACTTCCACCGCCGGCCTGTTCGGCGGTCCGCCGAACACGACCTACGCAGAAGTGACCGGCGCGGTGATGCTGACCAAGAACTACAACCCAAAGATCATGACCTGGGCGGCGGTGTTCGCCATCAGCCTTGCCTTCGTCGGCAAGTTCGGCGCCATCCTGCAGAGCATTCCGGTACCGGTGATGGGCGGCATTCTCTGCCTGCTGTTCGGCACCATCGCCTCGGTGGGCATGAACACCCTGATCCGCCACAAGGTGGACCTGTCCCAGGCGCGCAACCTGTGCATCGTCTCGGTCACCCTGGTGTTCGGTATCGGCGGCGTGCTGATCGGCACCGGCACCGGCCCGGACGACTTCGGCCTGAAGGGCATCGCCCTGTGCGCCATCGTCGCCATCCTGCTGAACCTGATCCTGCCCGGCGAGGAAGGCTGGGAAAACAAGGCGCTGGAACAAGGCGCCGGCGACTCATCGGCCGACAAGCCCGCCGAGTGAGCCCTGGGCGCCGCCTCACGGCGGCGCCCTGCCCACACAAAGTCAGGCGAACGCAGCATGCCGAACAGGGTCCACTCAGCATGACAGTTCGAACCCGACAGGAGGCAATCCCCATTCGCTTCGCCTCGCCCGCCCCGTTTTGCCCGTCGCAGGTGCGCCCGTGAGCCGCGCCGCGTGGCTGCTGCTCGGCCTCATCGGCGCCTCGCTGATCCCGCTCGCCCTGGGCGGCCAGGAGATGCTCGACCACGTCCTCGCCTTCCCCCTCGACCAGCTGCTGATGATGTTCGGCATGATCTGCCTGTGCTGGCTGATCAACGCGCAGAAGCTGCGCGTGCTGCTCAACGGCCGCGCCGGCGAGATCGGCAAGGTGCGCTCGGTGGGCATCATCATGGCCTCGGAATTCGCCTTCTACGCCACCCCCGGCGGCACCGGCGGCCCGCTGACCCTGATGGCCCTGCTTGCCCGCCACGGCATGCGCCCGGCGCACAGCAGCGCAATCTTCGCCGTGGACCAACTGAGCGACCTGCTGTTCTTCCTCTGCGCACTGGCCGCGGTGCTGGTGTGGGCGCTGTCGCACAGCGTCAGCCCGAACCTGGAGACCTCGCTGATCACCAGCGGCGTGCTACTGGGTGGAATCTTCTTCGGCGTGGTATTGCTCGCGCGCTTCCAGCGCCGGGTGATCAAGGCCAACGGCCGGTTGTTCGAGCGACTGGGGATGAAGCCGCGCACACGCCTGCACTGGGCGCGCAAATGCCTGCACTTCCGCGACACCCTGGTGAGCTGCCTGCGCCAGCCCAAGCGCCGGCTGCTGCTGATCTTCTTCTTCACCTGCTGCCACTGGATCCTGCGCTTCTCGGTGCTCTACATCACCCTCAAGGCGCTGGGTGTGGACCTGCACTGGGCCTGGGCCTTCCTGATCCAGTTGCTGTCACTGGCGGCGGGCCTCGCCACGCTGCTGCCCGGCGGCGCGGGGGGGACGGAGCTGACCAGCGCGGCGCTGCTCGCCCCACTGGTGGGCAAGTCCACGGCGGCCGCGGCCATCCTGATCTGGCGCGTGGTGACCTATTACTTCTACCTGGTGATGGGGGCGCCGGTATTCGCCCTGATGGCCGGCCGGCCGTTGCTGCGCAAGCTGATGGGGATGCGGGAAAGCGCCTGAGGATCAGTCGCCGGAAGGCTTGTCGTCTTCGGACGGCGCCTCGGGCTTGAGCGAATCCCAGAGTTCGGCGGCGCCGGGAAACTCGGTGCCATCCTCGTCGCTCAAGGCTTCGGGGTCGTAGCGGCTGGTACAGCCTTCGCCCAGGGTGGGCGGCGGGGTGGCGGTGCCGGGGTTCTTCGGGTCACTCATGCTGACCATCTCCAATGAGCGCAGCGCCCGCCGCCGAGCGACGGCGGGAGCATGCGGAGTACCCAGTGTAGAACGAGACCGGGTGGATCAGTCGAACACCACGGTCTTGTTGTCGTGTACCAGCACGCGGTCTTCCAGGTGGTAGCGCAGGCCGCGGGCCAGCACCAGCTTTTCCACATCCTTGCCCAGGCGCACCAGGTCCTCGATGTTGTCGCGGTGGCTGATGCGCACCACGTCCTGCTCGATGATCGGGCCGGCGTCCAGTTCCTCGGTCACGTAGTGGCAGGTCGCGCCGATCAGCTTCACGCCCCGCAACGAAGCCTGGTGGTACGGCTTGGCGCCAACAAAGGACGGCAGGAAGCTGTGGTGGATGTTGATCACCTGGTGGCGGTATTTCTGGCACAGGTCCGGCGGCAGGATCTGCATGTAGCGCGCCAGCACCACGTTGTCGGCCTGGTGTTCATCGATCAGGCGCGAGACCTGTTCGAAGGCCGGCTGCTTGTTCTTCGGATCCACCGGGACGTGGAAGTACGGAATACCGTGCCACTCCACCATGCTGCGCAGGTCATCGTGGTTGGCGATCACGCAGGGAATCTCGCAGTCCAGTTCGCCGCTGTGCCAGCGGTGCAGCAGGTCGGCCAGGCAGTGCGATTCGCGGCTGGCCATCAGCACGACGCGCTTCTTCACCGAGGAGTCGGTAATGCGCCACTCCATGGAGAACTCGCGGGCAATCGGTGCGAAGGCCTGGCGGAAACCGTCGATATCGAACGGCAGGGAATCGGCACGAATCTCATGCCGCATGAAGAACCAGCCGTTGTCGTTGTCGGAATGGTGACTGGCCTCGGTGATCCAGCCGTTGTAAGTGGCCAGGAAATTACTCACCTTGGCGACGATGCCGACCCCGTCGGGGCAGGCGATCACCAGTCGGAAAGTGCGCATGGGTGTACTCCAGATACATCGCGAAGGCCGCCATTCTAGCGGCTGCGGGGGAAAAGATCAGCCATTGCCGCGGCGCGCCGACGAGAGCCAGTTCGGTGCATTGCGAGTGCATCGATTAATTACCGGCGAATGAACTAGTTAAATAAGTCGACAATTACCGACAAAACTTTTCCCAAGCATTTACTTGAACAACTTCGCTGACTATTATGTCTGCTACAAACTTTCCGCCACCGCTGGACCCAGAACAAGGTACCCAACATGTCGCTGATCAACGAGTACCGCGCTACCGAAGAAGCCATCAAGGAACTTCAGGAGCGCCTGAAATCCCTGGAGCAGGACGACAAGCTGAAGAAAGAGCTTGAGTTCGAAGAGAAACTTCGTGCGCTGATGGCCAGCTATGGCAAGTCCCTGCGTGACGTCATCGCCCTGCTTGATCCGGACGCGAAGCTGAGCAAATCGCCGCGTGCCGCAAAAGCCACCGTGAGCAAGCGCGCTCGCAAGGTCAAGCAGTACAAGAATCCGCACAACGGTGAAGTCATCGAAACCAAGGGCGGCAACCACAAGACCCTCAAGGAGTGGAAGGCCAAGTGGGGCGCCGAGGCCGTAGAAGGCTGGGCCACGCTGCTGGGCTAAGCCTTGCGGACATGAAAAACGCCAGCTTCGCGCTGGCGTTTTTTATTGGCCGCAGAAAAGTGCGCGGCGCTACAGGCTATAGCGCGCGCGCAGCACCTGCGCATACTTATCCCACTCTTGCAGCACCAGACGGCCAGCCGGCGTGGCATTGACCAGTTGCTCGCTCATTGCCGCGGCAAAGTTATCCAGAGTATTGGGCGCGCCCCACTCGGTCTGATTCAGGCGCGCACGGCAGAAGTCCTGCCATTGTTGCTGTTCCGTGGCACTCAAAGTTTCCGGGAAATTGCGTGCCCGATAACGGAAGAGAAGTTCGGGAAGTCGCGCATCGTCGAACGGCCATTGTTCTTTCGCCAACCGCACGGGATCGGCCTGGCGCACCTGCTCGCACAATCGGCGATCACGGTCGCCGATAAATCCGTCATACAACTGCTGCTCGGGATCTTCACTGCCGGCGAAACTTTCCTCGGCATACAAGGGCGCTAGTTTGTCCTGCCAGTTCGCTTTCGCCTCGGTCAGCGTCCGCGCCGCCGCCAGGCAGGCGTCGAGGTCCAGGCCGATGCGTTCACGATCCTGCGGGCGCAACACGGAGAGCGGCGCCACCACCGGGCATTTGTTGATGTGCAGCAGCTTCAGCGGCACCGGCAGCTCGCCCTCGGCCAGCTCGTCACGACGCGTGTAGAGGCGCTTGCGCAGGGTTTCCGCATCCAGCTCCAGCAAGGGCGAAACGTCGGCGCCCAGGTCGCAGACGATCAATGCGTTGCGGTTGCGAGGATGCCAGCCCAGCGGCAACACCACGGACAGATAGTGCCGTGCACCGGAGAACATGCCCGAGATATGGACCATCGGCTGCAGTACACGCACCTGATCCAGCACACCCTGCTTGCCGCGCAGGCGATAGAGGTAGTCGTAAAGCTTGGGTTGGCGTTCGCGCACCAGTCGCGCCAGAGCAATGGTGGCGCGCACGTCGGACAGTGCATCGTGCGCCTGCCCATGGTCGATGCCGTTGGCCGCGGTGAGGCGTTCGAGCTTGAGGCTGACGACACCGTCCTGCTCGGGCCAGACGATACCTTCCGGCCGCAGGGCGTAAGCGGTACGCACCATGTCGATCAGGTCCCAGCGACTGTTGCCGCCCTGCCACTCGCGGGCGTAGGGATCGAAGAAGTTGCGGTACAGGCTGTAGCGCGTTACCTCGTCATCGAAACGCAAGCTGTTGTAGCCCGCCACACAAGTCCCCGGCTGCGCCAGTTCAGCGTGCAGCCGGGTCATGAATTCGGCTTCGCGCAGACCGCGCTCTTCCAGGCGATCCGGCGTGATACCGGTGACCAGGCAAGCGGCCGGGTGCGGGAGGATGTCGTCGCTGGGCCGGCAATAGAGGTTCAGCGATTCACCGATCTCGTTGAGATCCTCGTCCGTGCGGATGCCGGCCACCTGCAGCGGACGGTCACGGCGCGGGTCGATACCGGTGGTTTCGTAGTCGTACCAGAAGATGCTGGCGTTCATCGTTTTTCCTTGCCTGCAAGCGAGTGCGTCGCAGTCTAACAGTGCGGCCGACCACACTTCCAAAACGCCTCGCTGGCACCTAGCCAGCCCCCGCCTTTATGATGGGCGTCGCAAGGACACCCACTGGAAAGGACTTTCCTCATGCAAGACATCGCTGCACAAAATCCCTATAGCGCTCCACTGAGCAACCTCGAACCGGGCGCAGGCCAGGGCGCCGTGCCCTCCGTCAGCGAAGCGCTGAGCCGCGGCTACAACTTCAGCATCAACGAATTGCTGGGCGAGTCCTGGCGCCGCACGAAGGGCACCAAGGGCCTGATCATCGGCGGTTTCGTGGTCTTCTATGCGGCGATCTTCGCCCTGGTCAACGTGCTCAGCCTGTTCCTCACCGTGGTCGGCGTCGCCGGGATCGCCGGCATGGGCCTGCTGGGTGACAGCGAAGCCGCCGGCGGCATGGCGGTCGGCGCGCTGGTCGCGTTCTTCGTCGGCTCCATCGTCCTGAGCTTCGTCGCCACCGCCGTGTGCTACCCCCTGCTGGCGGGCGTGAACATGCTCGGCATCCGTCGCGCCGCCGACCAGCCACTGCGCTTCAACGAAGTCTTCAGCCACTTCGGCCGTACCTTCCAGGTAGTGGTCTGCGTGCTGCTGAGCACCCTGCTGATCTGCATCGGCTACTTCCTCTTCGTGCTGCCCGGCATCTACCTGAGCATCGCTTACATGCTGGCCATCCCGCTGGTGGTCGAGCGCGGCCTGTCGCCCTGGGCTGCCCTGGAAGCCTCGCGCAAGGCCATTACCCAGCACTGGTTCAAGGTCTTCGGCCTGCTGCTGGTGTTCGGCCTGCTGTTCATGCTCAGCACCCTGACCCTGGGCATCGCGCTGATCTGGGTGATGCCGTGGCTGATCGTCGCCATCGGCGTGCTCTACCGCACCATCTTCGGCGTGCTGCCGCCGGCCAAGTGATCAAATCGGCCTGAGCCTGCCAGCGCGGTTGCCTCGCCGCACCGCGCTGGCTAGCATCTGGCACCTACGTCATCGACAGCGGTTTCCCTTGAGCCCAGCAGACCTTTCATCCCAAGCGTCTTCCCACGCGCCCATCCTGGATACCCGCTACCACGTGGAGACCCCGGAAGGCATCGACCTGCTGCTGCGCCCTGCCGGTGTCGTCCCCCGCGCCCTCGCCTACCTGATCGACCTGGGAATTCGCGTTCTGCTGATGGTGGCGCTGTTCATGCTGCTGGCCTTCCTCGGCGAACTGGGCACGGGCCTTGGGCTGATCCTCACCTTCATCATGACCTGGTGGTACATGGTGCTCTTCGAAGTGCTCAACCAGGGCCGCTCGCCCGGCAAGCAGATGATGGGCCTGCGCGTGGTGCACGACGACGGCACACCGATCGGCTGGTCCGCCTCGCTGCTGCGCAACCTGCTGCGCTTCGCCGACATCCTGCCATTCGCCTACACACTCGGGCTGCTCAGCTGCCTGTCGAACTCCGCGTTCAAGCGCCTGGGCGACCTCGCCGCCGGCACCCTGGTGATCTACCGCGATCCGCCACCAAGCCGTCCGCAGGTGCCGGAAACCACCCCCGAACTCGCACCCTGGCCGCTGAACCTGGAAGAGCAGCGCGCCCTGATGAGCTTCGCCGAGCGCGGCACGCAGCTTTCGGCTGCTCGCCGTGAGGAGCTGGCCGGCATCCTCGCGCAACCCCTGGGCATCGCGCCCGAGCAGGCGGAGGCACGGCTGAACCGTATCGCCAGCGGCCTGCTCGGCAACGGGACGGGTCACCCATGAAACAGGCTTTCTTCGAACAGCGTCACCAGGGCGGCTGGAAGCGCTTCGCCAAGCGCCTGGAGCAACTGGAAAGCGGCAAGCGCCAGGAAGCGAGCGAGAAGCCCGAAGAGTTTGCCGCCGACTACCGGCGCATCTGCCAGCAGCTCGCCCTGGCCCAGGAGCGCGGCTACAGCAGCCACCTGATCGACCAGCTGCAGCAGCTCGCCATGCGCGGGCACCAGCAGTTCTACCGCCACCGCAGCCACCTGGGTGCGCGCATCCTCGGCTTCCTGGTTGCCGGTTTCCCGCGTCTGGTACGCGAGGAGTGGCGCTGCGTCGCCATCGCCAGCCTGCTGTTCTACGGCAGCCTGCTGCTGATGGGCGTGCTGGTCTACCACTTCCCCGACCTGGTCTACAGCGTCATGGCGCCGGAGCGGGTGTCCGAGATGGAGTCGATGTACTCGCCGGACACCACGCGGCTGGGCCCGATGAGCACGCGCGATGCGGGCGATGACTGGAAGATGTTCGGCCACTACATCATGAACAACATCGGCATCGCCTTTCAGACCTTCGCCAGCGGCCTGCTGTTCTGCGTCGGCACCCTGTTCTTCCTGCTGTTCAACGGCGTGGTGATCGGCACGGTCGCCGGCCACCTGACCCAGGTCGGCTACATCGAAACCTTCTGGTCCTTCGTCATCGGCCACGGTGCCTTCGAACTGACGGCGATCACCTTCGCCGGTGCCGCCGGCCTCAAGCTCGGCTGGGCATTGCTGTCTCCCGGCCGCCTGAGCCGCCTGGAAGCCCTGCGCCAGGCAGCCGCCCGCGCCGTGCAACTGATCGGCGGGGTGATCCTGATGCTGCTGATCGCCGCCTTCGTCGAGGGCTACTGGTCCTCCGTCACGCAGTTCTCGGCGACGGTGAAGTACATCGTCGGCGCCTGCCTGTGGTTGCTGGTGGGCAGTTATTTCCTCTTTGCCGGACGGGGTCGTCATGCGCCTGACTGACGCCAGCGTCGCCATCCGTCCACGCAGCGCCTGGGAGGCTCTCGACCTCGGCATCCTGCTCGCACGCCGGCACGCCGGCCTGTTGATGGCCAGCTGGGCGATCGTCACCCTGCCGGTGTTCGTACTGCTCTCCGTGCTGCTGTGGAACTATTCCAGCTGGGCGGTGCTGATCTTCTGGTGGCTCAAGCCCGCCTTCGAGCGCCTGCCGCTGTACATCCTGTCGCGCTCGCTGTTCGGCGATACGCCGACACTCAAGGAAGCGCTGCGGGCCTTCCCCAGCCTGCTCAAGTCGCAGTTGCTGCCCAGTCTGCTCTGGCGCCGGCTGAGCCCGACGCGCAGCTTCGACCTGCCGGTGCTGCAGCTCGAAGGCCTCAAGGGCCAGGCGCGCAGCCAGCGCCTGGTGGTACTCGGCCAGCGCAACGCCGGCGGCGCCACCTGGCTGACCATCGTCGGCATGCATTTCGAACTGGCGCTGTGGCTGGGCCTGACCACGCTGATGTACCTGATGCTGCCCAACCAATGGGTCGAAGACTGGGAGTGGAAATCGCTGATCAGCGCCGCCGAGGGCGACTGGGCCTGGCTGGAGCACATCAGCAACCTGATCTACGCGCTGCTGCTGATCGTCTGGGAACCGGTGTACGTCGCTTGCGGCTTCACCCTCTACCTCAACCGCCGGACCGAGCTGGAAGCCTGGGACATCGAACTGGTGTTCCGCCGGCTGCGCCAGCGTCTGATCGGCAGCGCCTATGCCCTGCTGCTGGTGGTGGCCGGCGCCTGCTCCCTGCTGCCGGCCGACGACGCGCTGGCCGCAGGCTCGGAAACCGCCAGCAAGGCCAGCCAAAGCTGTCCGTTGCCTGACCAGAACCCCGACGGCCCGCAGGGTGCGAGGCTGACCCAGCAGAAGCTCAACAGCGAGGACTCGCGCAGCGCGGCGGAAAAGATCCTCACCGCGCCCCCCTTCAAGAACAGCGAGAAGGTCACCAGCTGGCGCCTGCACGAAGACAAGAAAGACCAGAAGCCGGCCGACCCGGACGAGGCCAAACGCCTGAAGAGCTTCTTTGAGGCACTGGGAAACTGGAAGGCCTTCAAGTTCGCCGCGCAAGGCATCGAAGTGCTGCTCTGGGGACTTCTATTCACTGTCATCGCCCTGGTGATCTGGCGCTATCGCGAATGGCTGCGGCTGTTCGTCAGGCGCATCGGCCTGCCGCAGAAACCGCGCCGCGAAGCCCCCAGCGTGCTGTTCGGGCTGGATCTGGCGCCGGAAACCCTCCCCAGCGACGTGGCCAGTGAAGCCGAGCGCCTCTGGGACGAACAACCCCGCGCTGCGCTGGGACTGCTCTACCGCGCCCTGCTCAGCCGCCTGCTGCACGATTTCCGCATACCGCTGCGCGAATCGACCACCGAGGGCGAGGTGCTGGTACGCGTGGCCGACCTCAATGATCCGCCACTGGATAACTTCGCCCGCAGCTTGACCCAGCAGTGGCAGGCGCTCGCCTACGGTCACCGCGCGCCGCAGGCCGAGCTCAAGCAGCAGCTGTGCAGCGAATGGCGCCACCTGTTCGGCAACGAGGTTCAGGCATGAAGCGCGGCAACCTCGCCCTGCTGGTGCTGCTCGCCCTGCTCGTGCTCGGCGGCATCGGCTACTACCTGTACCGAAACCTCGAGCCCTACACCGAGACCGTCGAACACGGCGCCTCCCCGGAAGCTCGCGCCACCCCCTATCTCGCTGCAGAAATGTACCTGCGCGGTCGCGGCATCCGCGTCACCACCGCCCGCGGCATGGAAGTGCTGGACCAGCTGCCGAGCAAGGGCCAGACCCTGATCCTGCTGGGCACCCGCGAGAACGTCACGCCGGCGCAGAACGCACGGCTGCTCGACTGGGCCAATCGAGGGGGCCACCTTATCGTCACCGCCGAAAGCCTGTGGGACGAAGACGAAGGCAAGAGCGGCGACCTGTTGCTGGATCAGCTGGGCGTGCAGCAGTTCCTCACCGCCGACCTGAAAGACAAGGATGAGGAAAAGGTCGCTCCCTCCGACGAGAAATCGGCAGATGCGTCCGAAGAGCCACCGCAGGACAACGCCGCCAAGCAGGACGAAGAAGAGCATCCGGACCAGCCTTCCGCCGCCCACGACAGCGATTCGGCAGACGCGGATCCCTACCCGAGCCTGACCAAGCTCTACCTGGAGAATGAGAAAGCCCCGGCCTACATCGACTTCGACACCGACTATCACCTGTTCGATTCGAAGAACCTTGCCTACGCCTGGGCCAACAGCGGCGACTCCACCCACCTGCTGCAACTGCAACAGGGCCAGGGGCTGATCACCGTGCTGACCGACAACTGGATCTGGCAGAACGGCGAACTCGACTCCTACGACAACGCCTGGCTGCTCTGGTACCTGACCCAGGACAGCGCCGTCACGCTGGTCTATCGCGCCGACGGGACCAGCCTGATGACCCTGCTGACGCGCTACTTCCCGCAGGCACTGCTGGCCGCCGCCCTGCTGCTCGTTCTGGTGCTCTGGCGCAATGGCCTGCGCCAGGGCCCGCTGCAGCCCAACCCGGATCGCAGCCGCCGGCAACTGGAGGAACATCTGCGCGCCAGCGCCGACTTCATCCTCCGCCAGCGCGGCCAGCTCGCCCTGCTGCAGGGTCTGCAACGTGACGTGATGCGCCGGGCGCGGCAACGCCAGCCCGGCTTCGACCGCCTGCCGGTCGCCGAACAATGGCAAGCTCTGGGCCGCATGACGCGCATGTCGGTCAGCGCCATCAGCCAGGCCATGCGCCCCTATCCGCAACAGCGCATGGCCGTCGCCGAATTCACCCGCCAGGTCGCGCACCTGCAAAGCCTCAGGAATGCCCTATGAGCGAACAGACGCCTGAACCGTCCAGCACCACCGCCCCCAATGCCGCTGCCCAGCGCCAGCGCGCCAGCCAGCTGGCCCAGGCGCTGCGCCACGAACTGCAGAAAGCCCTGATCGGCCAACAGTCCGTGATCGACGACGTGCTGACCGCCCTGCTCGCCGGCGGCCACGTGCTCATCGAAGGCGTTCCCGGTCTGGGCAAGACCCTGCTGGTGCGCGCCCTCGCCCGCTGCTTCGACGGTGGCTTCGCGCGCATCCAGTTCACCCCTGACCTGATGCCCAGCGACGTCACCGGCCATGCCGTGTACGACCTGGCCACCGAGCAGTTCAAGCTGCGCAAGGGCCCGGTATTCACCCACCTGCTGCTTGCCGACGAGATCAACCGCGCCCCGGCCAAGACCCAGGCCGCCCTGCTGGAAGTGATGCAGGAGCGCCAGGTCACCCTTGAAGGCCGCGCCCTGGCAGTACCGCAGCCATTCATGGTGCTGGCCACGCAGAACCCCATCGAGCAGGAAGGCACCTACCCGCTGCCCGAGGCCGAGCTCGACCGCTTCATGCTCAAGCTGCGCATCGACTACCCGCTGGAGGCCGAGGAGCAGACCCTGGTGCGCCAGGTCACCCGCTCCGCGCGCAGCGACATGCTGGACGTGGCGCCGATGCGCGCCCTGCTCAAGGACAAGGACGTGCTCGCCCTGCAGAAGATCGCCGCCGACCTGCCCATCGACGACCAGGTGCTCGACTACGCCGTGCGAATCGCCCGCACCACCCGCAACTGGCCGGGCCTGGCACTGGGCGCCGGGCCACGTGCGTCCATCGCCCTGGTGCGCTGCGCCCGCGCCCGTGCCCTGCTGCGCAGCGGCGACTTCGTGATTCCGGACGATGTGAAAGGCAGCGCCCTGGCCGTGTTGCGCCACCGCGTGCGCCTGTCGCCGGAACTGGAGATCGAAGGCCTGTCGGTGGACCAGGTGCTGCAACAGCTGCTCGACCAGGTACCGGCGCCGCGCGTATGAAGCCATCGCGCGCGCTCCTCGCGCTGCTCGGCGTCCTGCTGGCAATCGCCATCGCCCTGGGCGCGGCCGAGGCTCTGGACTCGGGCTCGGCGCTGCTCGGTCGCCTCTGGTGGGGTGCGCTTTGCGCGCTGGTCCTGCTGGCGCTGGCTGATGCCCTCTGGCTGCGCCGCACACCCTCGCCCGAGTTGCGCCGCCAGCTGAGCGGCAACCTGCCGCTGGGCCGCTGGAGCGAGGTGCGCCTGCAATTCCATCACCGCTACGCCCAGCCGCAACGCATCACGGTGTTCGACCACCTGCCCGCCGGCATGGACTTCGAATACCTGCCGCAGACCGTGGAGCTGCATCCCGGCGAGCAGACCGAACTGGGTTATCGCGTGCGCCCACTGTCCCGTGGGCATTTCGTCTTCCAGCGCTGCGAGATCGAACTGTCCAGCCCGCTGCGCCTGTGGAAGGGCCGGCGCTACCTGGAGCAGCGCGACGAAACCCGCGTCTATCCCGACTTCGCCCGCCTTTATGGCGCGGAACTGATGGCCGTGGACCACTGGCTGAATCGCATCGGCGTGCGCTCCGGCCAGCGTCGCGGCCTGGGCCTGGACTTCCATCAGCTGCGCGAATTCCGCGACGGCGACACGCTGCGACAGATCGACTGGAAGGCCACCGCGCGCAAGCGCACGCCCATCGCCCGCGAATACCAGGACGAGCGCGACCAGCAGATTCTCTTCCTGCTCGACTGCGGCCGGCGCATGCGCAGCCACGACGGCGACCTCTCGCACTTCGACCACTCGCTCAACGCCAGCCTGCTGCTCGCCTACGTCGCATTGCGCCAGGGTGACGCGGTGGGGCTGATGACCTTCGCCGGCGACCAGCCACGCCACCTGCCGCCAGCCAAGGGCAGCGCCCAGCTCACCGCCCTGCTCAACAGCGTCTACGACCTGCGCAGCAGCCAGCGCCCGGCGGACTTCCCCGCTGCCGTGCAGGCCGTGCTCACACGCCAGCGCCGCCGTGCGCTGGTGGTGATCGTGACCAACCTGCGCGACGAGGATGACGAGGAACTGGTGGCCGCGGTGAAACGCCTCGGGCGCCAGCACCGCGTGCTGGTCGCGAGCCTGCGCGAAGAAGTGCTGGACCGTCTGCGCCAGGCGCCGGTAGAAGGTTTCGAGGAGGCCCTGGCCTACTGCGGCGCGGTGGATTACCTGAACGCCCGGGCGGGCCTGCACGAGAAACTGGCGGCCCATGGCGTGCCGGTACTCGACGCGCGGCCGAGCCAGCTGGGGCCGGAGCTGATCAGCCGCTACCTGGGCTGGAAGAAGGCTGGCGCGCTGTAACCGTACGCCATAACCGGACGCCGGCTCCCTGGCGTCCCACACCGTGCAGATCGGTCAACGCGTCCTGCGCTTCAGACCGACTCCACCTGCCGGCGAAAACTGAAATAACGGCGCAGCGCATCGACCAGCTCGACGTACTCCATCGGCGGTGATACCAGGCTGAAACCGGAATCGTAGTTGCCCGGATTGACGTCCTCGCGGCACCACTGGCAGGTGGCGGCGAACTCGATCAGTTGCAGCTTGCCGTCGTGCCCGGGGATCTTCAGGCGCATTTCGAAGCGGCCACCCACCAGCATCGGCAGCTGGCTGATCAGGAGCAGCCCATCCAGCGACACGTTGCCCAGGTAACCCATCGGTTTGTCGGTGATGCTGTTGAACACCTTCAGGTAGTAGGGCAGCTGATGGCGCTCGATATGTCGTTGATGACGCATAATGGCGTTTCGCTATGAGATATCGTCCAGTATGACGATGCTGCCCCGGCAGGGCCAGTCCTAACGACAACCTTCCGCCAGTCGTGCGCTAAGCGCCTGACGAGCGGCGTCGATCTGTGCATCGCTGTAGTAAGTCCTTTCACCACTGCTGGCCTGCGAGAAGTACCGCCCGCCATGACTGAGCGAATCCAGGTCATGGCGCCACTTCGCGCACTGCTGGTCCAGCTTGGCCTGCTGCTCCGCTGCCTGGTTCTGGGCGGCGGCGCTTTCATCTCGACGCGCGTCGTAGAAGCGGCGGGTACGCTCTTCGCGCTCGCGGGTCGCCGCATCACGTTCGACGACCTGCGGCTTGACCTCGACGCGTTGCGCCCCCGGCGGTGGTGTTTCGCTGAAGTGCACCTTTCCCTGAGCGTCGGTCCAGCGGTAGATATCCGCCGAAGCCAGCAGGGGGAAACACCAGGCACAAAGCCACAGGGCGCGCATTGCTACCTCCTTGCGTGAAGCATCCATGAGATTAGCCAGCTATCGGCCCGCCTCAAGTCAGCCCACGACCGCCGGTCAGGGCGTCGCCGGGTAGGTGCGCGAGTCGCCGGGCAGGCGGCCGTTGAGCCGTAGCGTTTCCAGCCGCGCCTTGGCCCGGTAAGCATACTCGCTGGTGGGATAGCGGGCGATGATGAACTGGTAGGTCTGCGCCGCATCAACGTAGAACTTCTCGCGCTCCAGGCACTGCCCGCGCAACATGGAGATTTCCGGCTGGATCCACGGCCGCGCGCGGGCCTTGCGCTCGGTTTCCGAGAGTTCCAGCTGTACGCGTTGGCAGTCGCCACTCTTGTAGGCACGGTAGGCGTTGTTCAGGTGATAGTTCATCGACCAGCTGGTGCAGCCGGTAACACTCAGCGCCAGCAGCGCGAGGAAAAGGGTTCGCATGGGCATATCCTCCGTTGGGAAGTGTATCGGCCCGTCTTGGCCGTACTGTAGCCCGCCACTAGACTCACGTGGACCTCGCCCTGGCGCAAAGGAGCTGCCATGCGTTTCGCCCACGCCCTGTCGACTGCCCTGCCGCTTGCCGTGCTGCTGCCCTGGCTCGCCGCCTGCGCTCCCACCACGCCGCTGTTCGTCGCCCAGATCACCACCGGCGAAGTGGCCGAGTACAAGCAACTCAAGAACAAGCGCATGACCGCCGCCGTGGAGGAAGAAGGCGACCTGCTCACCTACAGCGCCCAGGCCATCCGCGATGGCAAGAGCGCGGATGCCGAGAAGCTCTACCTCACCGGCTACGACAACACCCGCTATGGCCCGGAAGTGCGCGCCATCGCGCTGTACCAGATCGGCCTGATCTACATGAGCCGCTACAACGACCAGCGCAACGACCAGAAGGCGCTGGAGTATTTCCAGCGCATCGACCGTGAGTTCCCCGGTACCCAGGCTGCCGAACACGCCGACGCCCGCGAACTGATCATCGGCCAGCGCGCCAAGGACCCAGTGCAGAAGACCGCCAGGCAGCTGCTGGCCGACTGGCAGCCGCAATACAACCTCGACCTGAACAAGCCGACCCTCGATCCGGACATGACCCTTCTGTCGCGCCGCGCCGTGCTCAAGGGCCGGGTGGACGAAGCCGCGCAGCTCTACCTGCTGGGCGCCAACGATCCGGCCATCCCGGCGGATATCCGCGAGAAGGCGCTTTACCAACTGGGCCTGATGTACATGGCGCCAGACAACCCGCACCCGGACCGCGAGAAGGCCATCGCCTATCTGCGCCGCCAGCTCGCCGAGTTCCCCGACGGCGAACTGGCCGACAAGGGCGCCCGCCACCTGGACCGCGCACTGAACCAGACCTCCTCACGCAACTGATCGCAAGACCCGCGCGCCGCTGAGCCACGTCAAGGCGCGTAGCCGGCGGCAGTGTCTACGCTTGCTCTGCAATGAGCGCAGAGCAAGCGAGGACTCCGCCATGAAGCTGCAGCACCTGCTCGTCATCATCGACCCGAGCCGCGAGGACCAGCCCGCGCTCACCCGCGCCCGCTGGATCGCCCAGCGTTGCGGCGCGCGCCTGGAACTGCTGGCCTGCGAGTACAACCCGGCGCTGGACAACGCCTTGCTGCTGGAACGTGGCGACCTCGATACCGCCCAGCGCAACCTGCTGGACGAGCGCCTGGCCTGGCTGCAACAGCTGGCCGCGCCACTGCGCGGGGCCGGCCTCGATGTGCATTGCCAGGTGCGCTGGGGCAAATCCCTGCACCACCAGGTCTTACTCCACTGCGAGCAGAGCACACCGGACCTGGTACTCAAGTCCGCGCACCACCACAACCTGCTCAAGCGCCTGTTCCTCACCAATAACGACTGGCAGCTGATCCGCCATTGCCCGCAGCCGCTGTGGCTGGTGCAGCACGGCGAATGGGCCGGGAAAAACCTGTGTGCCGCCGTCGATCCACTGCATGCCGGCGATGCCCCTGCCGCACTGGACCACCAGCTGATCACGGTGGCCCGAGAACTGGAGCAGCGACTGCAACTGGACGCCCACTATCTGCACGCGTACATGGCCCTGCCGCATACCCTGGCCTTCAATGCGGAACTGCTGGCCAACTACGATAACTACGTACTGCGCACCGAAGCCCATCATCGCGAAGCCTTCGACGCCCTTCTCGCGCATTACCCGCAGATAGACCGCCAACGCACGCTATTGGGCCAGGGCTTTGCCGAGGAAGTGATCCCGGCTTATGTGAAGGATCACGCCATCGACCTGTTGCTGATGGGCGCCGTCGCCCGTGGCCAGCTCGACAATGCGCTGATCGGCCAGACCGCCGAGCGGGTCTTCGAGGAAGTCGAATGTGACCTGCTGGTGATCAGGCCGCCTGAGACAGCGACCTGAAAGAGTCACCTGAAAGAGAGTAAGATGGCACCCTGGCCGCTCCGGACCCGCTTCGGCGGCGGCCTGACCGCTGCTTTCCCCTAGGAGTCCCGCATGTCCCTTCGCCGCACCAAGATCGTCGCCACCCTCGGCCCAGCCAGCAATTCCCCCGAAGTCCTGGAACAGCTGATCCTCGCCGGGCTCGACGTCGCCCGTCTGAACTTCTCCCACGGCACTCCCGACGAACACCGCGCGCGCGCCCAGCTGGTGCGCGACATCGCCGCCAAGCACGGCCGCTTCGTGGCGCTGCTGGGCGACCTGCAGGGTCCGAAGATCCGTATCGCCAAGTTCACCAACAAGCGCATCGAACTGGCAGTCGGCGACACCTTCCGCTTTTCCACCAGCCACCCGCGTACCGAAGGCAACCAGCAAGTGGTCGGCATCGACTACCCGGACCTGGTGAAGGACTGCGGCGTGGGCGACGAACTGCTGCTGGACGACGGTCGCGTGGTCATGGCGGTGAAGGAAGTGAAGGCGGACGAACTGGTCTGCGAAGTGATCATCGGCGGCCCGCTGTCCGACCATAAAGGCATCAACCGCCGTGGCGGCGGCCTCACCGCGCCGGCCCTGACCGAAAAGGACAAGGCCGACATCAAGCTGGCCGCGAGCATGGACCTGGACTACGTCGCCGTGTCCTTCCCGCGTGACGCCAAGGACATGGAATACGCCCGCAGCCTGCTCACCGAAGCCGGCGGCACCGCCTGGCTGGTAGCCAAGATCGAGCGCGCCGAAGCCGTGGCCGACGACGAAGCCCTGGACGGCCTGATCCGCGCCAGCGACGCCGTGATGGTGGCCCGTGGCGACCTCGGCGTGGAAATCGGCGATGCCGAGCTGGTAGGCATCCAGAAGAAGATCATTCTGCACGCGCGCCGCTACAACAAGGCCGTGATCACTGCGACCCAGATGATGGAGTCGATGATCCACAACCCGATGCCGACCCGTGCGGAAGTCTCCGACGTGGCCAACGCCGTGCTCGACTACACCGACGCCGTGATGCTCTCGGCAGAGTCCGCCGCCGGCGAATACCCGGTGGAAGCGGTGAAGGCCATGGCGCGCATCTGCGCCGGCGCCGAGAAGCACCCGACCACCAAGAAGTCCAGCCACCGTATCGGCCAGACCTTCGAGCGCTGCGACGAGAGCATCGCCCTGGCCACCATGTACACCGCCAACCACTTCCCGGGCGTCAAGGCGATCATCTGCCTGACCGAAAGCGGTTACACCCCGTTGATCATGTCGCGCATCCGTTCCTCGGTGCCGATCTTCGCCTACTCCCCGCACCGCGAGACCCAGGCCCGCGTGGCGCTGTTCCGTGGCGTGGAGACCATCCCCTTCGACCCGGCTGCCCTGCCGCCGGAGCGGGTCAGCCAGGAAGCAGTCGACGCGCTGCTGCAACGTGGCGTGGTGACCAAAGGCGACTGGGTGATCCTGACCAAGGGCGACAGCTACACCACCCAGGGCGGCACCAACACCATGAAGGTGCTGCACGTGGGCGACCTGCTGGCCTGATCCTGCTGTAAATGAAAAAGAAAAGGCCGCCCTCAGGCGGCCTTTTCATTTCTGGCGCAAATGCAGAGCCGTACCTGTAGGAGCGAGCTTGCTCGCGAACCATGCCCCGGCAGCAACGGCGTCAAGCGGTTCGCGAGCAAGCTCGCTCCTACCAAGAGCCCCTTCGCCAGATTCCAGCTGGTAGCTCAATTCTTGCTCAAGACTCTTCAAGCCACGTGGCGTCTGGCCTACAGCGATTGCACCAGAGCTTATCCACAGCACCTTCCACACCTTATGTGGGCAACCTGCGGAACATCGTTCAAATACCGCTCAATCTCTTGCAGGCCACGGCTGGCGGGAGGTAGCCGGGTTGCCCCAGAGCTTATCCACAGCGCGTTCCACAGATTGTGTGAGCAACCTGCCTCAGAGGAATTTCGAGAAGTCCGGCTGACGGCGCTGGGTGAAGGCGCTCAGCGCTTCATGGGCTTCCGGCGAATGCAGCCGCTGCACAAAGTGCTGTCCCTCTTCCGCTACGACGCGGCGCAGTTCCTCGATGAAGGGCGCTTTCAGCAGGCGCTTGCTCAACGCCACCGCGGCCGGCGGCAACTGCTGGAAGGCCTGGCAAACCTCACGGGCACGCTCCAGCGCAGCCGCACCGTCTTCCAGCGCCTCATTGGCGATGCCGTAGGCCACGGCCTGCACGCCGGTGAAACCTTCGCCGCGCAGCAACAGGCTGGAAGCCTTCACCGGGCCGACCAGACGCGGCACCAGGAAGCTGGAGCCGAACTCCGGGCACAGGCCCAGGTTGACAAAAGGCATCTTCAGTTTGGCGCCCTTGGCGATGAATACCTGGTCGCAATGCAGCAGCAGCGTGGTGCCGATACCCACGGCCGGGCCGGCGACGGCGGCGACCACCGGCTTGGTGAACTCCATCAGCGCGCGCATGAAACGGAACACCGCGCTGTCCGGGCCGCTCGGCGGCTCCTGGAGGAAGTCGACGATGTCATTGCCGCTGGTGAAGCACTCGGCGTTGCCGGTGATCAGCACCACGCGCACCGAACGATCCTCCTGCGCCGCTTCCAGGGCATCGGCGAGGCCCGCGTACATGGTGCGGGTCAGCGCGTTCATCTTATCCGGACGGTTCAGGCGCAGGGTCAGCAGGCCCTCTTCGCGCTCGATGAGAATCTGTTCGCTCATGGCAATTCCTTGTTCTTATTGAGGGGTGGGGACCGGTTCAGGCGTGAGGCAGGAACCGGTCGGCCAGCGTCTGGCCACGGGGCACGCCGCAGAGATAAAGGCGGCGGGCGAAAGCATCGACGCTGGCGGGATGGCCGCAGAGTAAGGCGAGGGTTCGCCGCGAAACAAGCCGGAGTTGCGCCAAAACCTCGGCCGACTCGGCCGTGGTCATCAGCGTCACGTCCAGCTCCGGATGGCTGGCGGCCAGGGATTGCAGGGGCTCGGCCAGATAGTGGCCAGCGTGGTCATGGGCCTGGTGAATGACGCGGATCGGCCCGCTGTGATGCTGCCGCAGCGCTTCGCGCAGCACCCCCCAGAGCGGCGCCAGGCCAGTGCCAGAAGCCATCAGCAGCAGCGGCCGCCCATGCCATTCCGGGTCGTAGTGCAGCGCGCCGCCACGCAGTTCGCCCAGGCGCAGCCCATCGCCGACCTTCAGGCCACGGGCGAAATCAGCGAAGGCGCCGCGCTCACGGCAGTCGATGTGAAACTCCAGCCAGGGATCGAGCCCCGGTACGCTGGCCAGGGAATAGGGCCGCGCGACGCCTTCGCCACTCCAGAGAATCAGGTGCTGTCCGGGGCCGTAGCGCAGCGGGCGCTGCGGGGTGAGGCGCAGGCGCAGCACGTCCGGCGCCAGCCAATCCAGCTCAGTGACCGTAGCGGGCAGACCATCGCGCAGGGGATCGAAAGCCTCCACCGAAAGGTCCTCGATCACCCGGCACTGGCAGGATAGTCGCCAGCCTGCTTCGTGCCGGGCGCTATCCAGTGCCTCAGGCAAGGCATCCAGCACTTCGCCGCGGATGCAGCGCACCAGGCAGGCATGACAACTGCCGGCCCGGCAGCTGTAGGGCACGGCAATGCCGGCCCCGCGCAAGGCATCGAGCAGGTTGACTCCGGGGCTTACCGAAAAGCGTTGCGATCCGGCCTGTATTTCAGGCACGCGTCCACTCCCATGCGGCATCGCAGCGGTTGCGTCCGCTGCGTTTCGCACGGTAGAGCGCCTGGTCGGCCCGTTGCAAGGCCTCGTCGAGATCATCGTCGGCGTCGAGCAGCGTCATACCCGCCGAGAGGCTGAGCACTTCAATGTTCACCCCCACCGGCTCCGCCGCCGAATAGGCCAGCCGCAGGCGTTCACAGCAGGTGGTCAGGCGATCGGCATCGGCGTTGGGCAGCAGCAGGACGAACTCCTCGCCGCCATAACGCGCCAGCACGTCGCCTTCGCGCAGGCAGGCCCGAGCCACAGCCGCGAAGGTCTGCAGTACACGGTCACCGGCGGCGTGGCCGTGAACGTCGTTGATCCGCTTGAAGTGATCCAGGTCGATCAGCGCCAGGCCGTGGCGCTGGCCATCACGCATTTCTTCCAGCGCACGGCCGGCCAGACGAATGAAGTGCCGGCGATTGAACAGCCCGGTGAGTTCGTCGGTCGCCACCAGGTCCTCCAGCTGGCGCATCATGCCGCGCAGGGTGTCCTGGTGAGCCTGCAGCGCATACCGGCGCTGGCGCATGCGTTGGCGCAGCGACTGCACGTAGCCGGCAAACAGGCTCAGCCAGGTGAGCACGATGAACAGCACCAGCAACTGCAGCACGGCCTGGGCCGGCAGTTGCAGGCGCTGCTGGAAGGCTTCGTGGAGGTTCAGGCCGGCAAAGGCAATGAACGCCAGTGCGGCGCAACGGGCAAATACCCGTGGCTGCAACTGGAACACGCCGAACAGCAGGATCAGCACGTAGAGCACCATCAGCGTGCCGCGTGCAGTATCGACGTTGGCCAGGAACAGGGTATTCCAGACCACTGCCACCAGCACCTGCGGCTCGGTCATGCTCGGGTCGGTGAAACGCTGGTTGCGCCCGCTGAAGAACAGCCAGGCGAACACCAGCTGACTGCCGGCGACCAGCAGCGTGCACGTCAGGGCAAAGCTGACGGGGGCGCGGTAGAACTCGCCGAACACGGCCAACCACAACAACAGAAGCGCCAGCGCATAGGTCCCGAGGGCCATGCCGAATCGCCTGATGAGTAGTTTTTGTAAGGCGTGCTGCTTCAGAGGTGGTTTCAGCGTGCTCATGGGGCTCCGTCCCGTAATGGCACCTGGCCTTCACTCTACTATCAAAGCGCCTCAGTGCCTAGCCGATCGGAATGTGGGCAGCCGTTACCAGGAGCAGAGCCCATCTGGGACCAAGGTCGGATCACTGGCAAGTGCGCGGCAAGCGACCTCAGCGCTATACTATGGCGCCTTTTTTCGCCGCAGCCGTGTCGGCGAACCCCTGATGTAACAGGCTAGAAGCCTGTCTTACCCCGCCTGAAGAGGACCGTGCTCCATGGCCGTGATCAAGCAAGACGACCTGATCCAGAGCGTCGCCGATGCCCTGCAGTTCATCTCCTACTACCACCCGGTTGATTTCATCCAGGCCATGCATGAGGCCTACCTGCGCGAAGAATCGCCGGCTGCCCGGGACTCGATGGCGCAGATCCTGATCAACTCGCGCATGTGCGCCACCGGCCACCGCCCGATCTGCCAGGACACCGGTATCGTCACCGTGTTCGTCCGCGTCGGCATGGACGTGAGCTGGGCCGGCGCCACCATGAGCGTCGACGACATGATCAACGAAGGCGTACGTCGCGCCTACAACCTGCCGGAAAACGTCCTGCGCGCCTCCATCCTGGCCGACCCGGCCGGCGCGCGTAAGAACACCAAGGACAACACCCCGGCGGTGATCCACTACTCCATCGTCCCCGGCAACACCGTGGAAGTGGACGTCGCGGCCAAGGGCGGCGGCTCCGAGAACAAGTCGAAGATGGCCATGCTCAACCCGTCCGACTCCATCGTCGACTGGGTGCTGAAGACCGTTCCGACCATGGGTGCCGGCTGGTGCCCGCCGGGCATGCTCGGCATCGGCATCGGCGGTACCGCCGAGAAAGCCGCGGTGATGGCGAAGGAAGTCCTGATGGACGAAATCGACATCCACGAACTGAAGGCCCGCGGCCCGCAGAACAAGATCGAGGAAATGCGCCTCGAGCTGTTCGAGAAGGTCAACCAGCTGGGCATCGGCGCCCAGGGCCTGGGCGGCCTGACCACCGTGCTCGACGTGAAGATCATGGACTACCCGACCCACGCCGCCTCGCTGCCGGTCTGCATGATCCCCAACTGCGCCGCCACCCGCCACGCGCACTTCGTGCTCGACGGTTCCGGCCCGGCCGAACTGGAAGCGCCGTCCCTGGACGCCTACCCGGAAATCGTCTGGGAAGCCGGCCCGTCCGCGCGCCGCGTCAACCTCGACAGCATCACCCCGGAAGAAGTGCAGAGCTGGAAGCCGGGCGAGACCATCCTGCTCAACGGCAAGATGCTCACCGGCCGCGACGCCGCGCACAAGCGCATGGTCGACATGCTGAACAAGGGCGAAGAGCTGCCGGTGGACCTCAAGGGTCGCTTCATCTACTACGTCGGCCCGGTCGATCCGGTCGGTGACGAAGTGGTTGGCCCGGCTGGCCCGACCACCGCGACCCGCATGGACAAGTTCACCCGCCAGATCCTCGAGCAGACCGGTCTGCTGGGCATGATCGGCAAGTCCGAGCGCGGCCCCATCGCCATCGAAGCGATCAAGGACAACAAGGCCGTCTACCTGATGGCCGTGGGCGGCGCCGCCTACCTGGTCGCCCAGGCGATCAAGAAGTCCAAGGTCCTGGCCTTCGCCGAACTGGGCATGGAAGCGATCTACGAGTTCGAAGTCAAAGACATGCCGGTGACCGTTGCGGTCGACACCAACGGCGAGTCGGTGCACATCACCGGTCCGGCCATCTGGCAGAAGAAGATCGCCGAGAACCTGGCGGTGGAAGTGCAGTAATCACTGCGTGACCGCTCCCTGAAAAAGCCCGGCCCTGTGCCGGGCTTTTTCATGCTCGCTAGACTCAGAGCAAGGTTTCCAGGCTCGACTGGATGGCCTCGGTACGTTCTTCGATCTGCTCGGCCGCTGATGCCGGCTTGAAGTTGATGTTCAGCACACCCGACTCCAGTGCCACTTTGCTGTGGTAATCGCTCGTCGAAGCCTGGCTGGCGTCATAGCGGACAACGACTCGCTTCAGCTTGCCCTGCACTGCCTGCCGCCCCTGGTCATAGGAAGTCAGCATTTCCAGTGCCTCGGCCAACGGTACGAAGTACACGTTGGTCCAATAATCCTCGGCTGCGTAATGAGCGGCCTGCCCCGGCAGGGCGATACTCTCCCAGTCCACTTCGACGGGGACGGCAAAACCGGCGGACTCATGGATGTCGCGCAACTGCTCGATGAAGGCATTCTGCTGATAGGCCACGATGGCCTCACGCTCCGCGGAGTTGGGCTCAGCGATCGATAGCCCGACAATGCCTCCCGCCAGCAGAGCTGAGAGGAGCAATGAGCGGATACTGGATGACATGGGAAACTCCCGGAAACTGGCAACGCAGCAGTCTAGGAAGACCGCGCCAGCTTCCGGGATCGGACTATTCGGCAATCACCGTGCGAGGAAGCTGAATCAGGACGCGCTGCGCGTCACCAGACTCAGCTCCGTCACCTTGTCACGGCGCTGCGCCAGGAAGCGCGTGCAGCTCACCCGCAGGAAGGAAGCGAAGTTCACCACCTCCCCGCGGTAATCCATCACCTCGTCGTAGAGCTTGGTGATCAGCTGGTTGGTGGTCATGCCGTCCACCTCGGCAATCTCGCGCAGGATGTCCCAGAACTGGTTCTCCAGGCGCAGCGTGGTGACCACGCCACGGATACGCAGCGAGCGGGAGCGCGACTCGTAGAGAATCGGGTCGGCCTTGACGTAGAGTTCGCACATGAACGGCTTCTCCAGCTTCGATGTCGGGCCAGTCTACAGGCTGATCTTCGTACCCAGTACCTCGAGGAACTTCGCCAGCCACGCCGGGTGCGCCGGCCAGGCCGGGGCGGTAACCAGGTTGCCATCGACATGGGCCGCGTCCACGGGGATGTCCACGTACTCGCCACCGGCCAGGGTCACTTCCGGGCCGCAGGCCGGATAGGCGCTGCAGGAGCGGCCCTTGAGCACGCCGGCAGCAGCCAGCAGCTGGGCACCGTGGCAAACGGCGGCGATGGGCTTCTTCGCCGCGTCGAAGGCTTTCACCAGCTCGATCACTTTCGTATTCAGGCGCAAGTATTCCGGAGCTCGGCCGCCGGGAATCAGCAGTGCGTCGTAGTCTTCGGCGCGCACATCGGCGAAGTTGGCGTTGAGGGCGAAGTTGTGACCCGGCTTCTCGCTGTAGGTCTGGTCGCCTTCGAAATCGTGGATGGCGGTGCGGATGCTCTGGCCGGCCTTCTTGTCCGGGCAGACCGCATGGACGGTGTGTCCGACCATCAGCAGGGCCTGGAACGGCACCATGGTTTCGTAGTCTTCGGCGTAGTCGCCGACCAGCATCAGGATCTTCTTCGCGGCCATCTGGGCATCCTCCCGGCAGGGCCCGGCCAAGGTGGCCGGGCATGCGGGAGAGCTTAGTCAGTCGCGCGGGCAGCGGGTATTACGCCGCTACTACACGGCCACGCGCTCGAAAGCCGGCGACTCCACCCAGGGCCCTGCACCATTGCAAGTCAAAGTGTCCCGACACAACTCAGGAAGCGCCAGACAAACACATGTTCCGCTACCGGCAGCACAGCTAGAATCGGCAAAAAATCCGCGCCTCACGCGCCCCTCCGGATGGCCCCGCCATGCGTAATCTGCCGCCCTTGACCATGCTCCGCGTTTTCGAAGAAGTGGCCCACCACCGCAGTTTCAATCGTGCGGCCGAGGCCTTGAACGTCACCCAGGGAGCCGTCAGCCGGCAGATCAAGCAACTGGAGGAATACCTCGGAATCAGCCTTTTCCTACGCACCCCCCGTGGCCTGACCCTGACCGAAGCCGGTAGCGCCCTCGCCCCGCACCTTGGCGAGGCCTTCGACCAGATGGAGCGCGCCCTGCAGGCCGTGCGCGTACCGAACCTGCGCCAACGCCTGCGCATCCTCGCACCACCGACCTGGGGTACCCGCTGGCTATCGCCGCGGCTGCGCAGCTTCCTCAAGCGCTATCCGGACATCAGCCTGAGCATCACCAACCAGCAGGGCGACGACAGCGCCGGCGAACTGGATTGCCGCATCCGCTTCGGTCTGGAGCAGGCCACCCACTGCCATAGCGAGCTGCTGGTGATGGAGCGCCACATCGCCGTGGCGAGCCCGGAGCTGTTCGACGGCGAACGACCGCCAGAACTGCATGACCATCCGCTGCTGCACATCCTGCACGAGGGCAAGCGCCTGCGGGTCTGGGAAAACTGGCTCGAAGCAGTTGGCCGCAACGACGTCGATGCCGCCAGCGGAATCGAGTTCAGCACCCTCGACCAGGTCATCCACACAGCTCTGGCCGGGGGCGGTCTTGCAGTGATCGACCGTCAGATGATCGAAAGAGAATTGGCCAATGGCAGCCTCCTGCCCATCACTCCGGTCGAGGTGGTCGGCCCCTACGGCTACTGGCTGGATATCGCCACTGACAAGATGGGACTGTCGAAGGTGGAGCGATTTCAGCACTGGCTGAATGTGGAACGTAACCCATGAGATATCTTTCGCCAGAATAAAAAAGCCAGGTCCTGACTCACGGAATAACCAGGACCTGGCTCAAGGCAGAGGCAGGAGTACGGAGCCCCTCGATCAGCCTCTGCCGCATACCCCGATCGGCGTGCGCCCCATTCTTGACGCGGCGACAGGACCCGGACTACCAGAAGCGTCCTAGAGTCTGCCGCGACATTTCCTGTACTCATCGCCCCCCGCAGCAGCCTCGGAAACTTCCCCTTAACCTCGGAAACCCGGCGTGCCAATGAAGGCGCGCCTGCCATAGATCCCCATCTTCGAGGTACAGATCAATGAAACCAGCAACATCCTGGCTCGCCGGTGCCCTGCTCGCCCTCTCCCTCAGCGCTTGTGCAACGGTGGATGCCAACGACGGCGGGCCCGGCGAGGTGGAAATCCGTACCGGCCGCATCGAGCAAATTACCCTGACGCAGATGCAGACCAACCACGACAGCGGCGTGGGTGCCGTGCTCGGCGGCGTCGGCGGCGCCGCGCTGGGCAGCCTGGTTGGCCGCGGCACGGGCCGGGATGTGGCGATGGTTGCCGGCGCTCTGGGCGGGGCGTTGAGTGGCAACTACGAGGAAAAGAAACACTACGACCAACCCAGGGAAGCCCAGCAGATCATCGTACGCATGCGTAGCGGAGTGCTGGTTTCGGTGACCCAGCCGGTCAACCCCAGCCTCGGTCAGGGTATGGCGGTGTACATCGAGGGGAGTGGCAACGGCGCGCGTGTAGTGCCCCAGAGCTGATAACCAGAGGCGCCTTTCTTCCGAGAGGCGCCTCTGCTGCCAAGTCATCAGGCGCTGGGAAGTTTCGGCTTGTCGATCAACTCGTTGCGCAACACCTCGATGCAGCGAGGAGCGCGAATCGAAAGACGCACCATCACACCCTTCATCGGCGTCCGGGAAAGCGACGTGTAAACGCCATCGACCCGTACCGCCAACCCCTCGCCCCGCACTGCTGCAAGGATTTCCTCATCGCTCACATCGTCGCCACAGAAGATCCGAAGCTCCTCCCCTGGGCGACGTGATAATGCCAAGGCCACTGACCTGTCTCCCGTATCGTATCAACGATTCACAATCGGCCCGAAAAGCAGCGACGCATCAGGGCCCACTTCGCCCCCCACAGCCAGGTACAACGTGTTGAAGGCGTTCAGCGCGGCCAACCGGCTGTTCACTTCCTGTAACTGCCCATCGAAAAGCTTTTCTTCCGACGTAGTGACATCCAGGTAGGTCGAATATCCTCCCTCGTACAAGCGACGCGCCTGCAGCGAGTATGTTTGCAGCGCGGTGACCTGCTGCTCGACCGCAGCCAACTGCGCCGCGGACTCCCGAGTGCCCACCAGCGCATCGTTCACGTCCGCCAGCGCCGATTGCACCGCGCCCTTGTAGGCGAGAACCGACTGCTGATATTCGGACTTCGCCTGGAGCACCTGCCCGGAAATGGCGCCAGCATCGAATACGGTCTGATTCAGCCCCAGGGCCAGGTTCCAGACCTTCGATGCACTCTCGAACAATTGCCCGCTCTCGCCCCGGCTGAAGCCGATCATTCCTGACAGGTTCAGGTCCGGCAGGTACAGCGCCTGTGCCGCGCCGACCATGGCATTGCTGGCGACGACGGCCTGTTCGGCTTGCAGCAGGTCGGGGCGACGCGATAGCAAGGTAGCCGGCAGGACATCCGGAGCCGTCGGGGGACGCAGAGCGGACAGGCGCTCGCTGCGCACGATGGGTCCTGGATTTCGGCCCAGCAGCACCGACAGCGAGTTCTCCGCCGAACTGATCTTCGCTCTCAAGGGCGGAATCGTCGCCTGGGTCGACCAGTAATCGTTCTGCGCCTGGCTGAGTTCGATCTGGCGAATCACCCCTCGGTCATAGCGCTTCTGGAAGATATCCAGGGCCTCCTTGCGCGCCTGCGCCGTCTGCTCCGCAATGGACAGTTGCTCATCCAGTGCCAGCAAGTTGAGGTAGCCCTCGCTGATCGAACTGGCCAGGCTCAGCGCCACGCCACGCTGCGCATACTGCGCACCGAGCAGTTGCGCAGTGGCAGCCTCGCTCTGACGACGCAGCTTGCCCCAGAGGTCGATCTCCCAGCTGGCATTCAGGCCCGCCTGGTACTGATTGCCCACTCCATCGAACCCGGCAAGCGGCGTGTCGACAAACTGATCACTCAGCGCGCGCTTGGCTCCGCCACCTAGCCCCAACTGCGGGAACAGACCCGCTCGCACCGTGCGCAACTGGCCACGGAACTGATCGATGCGCGCGGTGGCGCGCTGCAGGTCGAGGTTCCCCCTCAAGCCCTCGTTCACCAACGAAGTCAGGGTCGGGGAACCGAATTGCCCCCACCAGGGACCGGCGACCTCCGAGAAGGGCTCCGCCAGGTGGGTCCTATACGATGCCGGCAGGCCAACCTCGGGTCTTTGATAGTCAGGCCCTACCATGCAGCCCGACATACTGCTCACGACCAATGCCAACAAGAGTTTCCGGGTGATCATCAGTGGGCCTCCGCGGCAGAGTCGCTGGCTGTACCGTTTACATCAGCAGGCAATTGGGAGGCTCCTCTCTTCTTCGCCCGCCGTTCACCGGCACGCTCGACGAGGAAGGAGAACAGTGGGACGAACAGCAGGGCCAGGCTGGTGGCCGCGAGCATTCCACCAATGATGCCGGTGCCGATGGAGTGACGGGAATTGGACCCGGCACCCGTGGCGATGGCCAGTGGCACTGCGCCAAAGATGAAGGCCAGGGAGGTCATGATGATTGGACGTAGACGTAATTCGACGGCCTTGAGTACCGCGTCCAGGGGCGAGAGCCCCGCTTGACGCTGAAGGATGACGAACTCGACGATCAGGATCGCGTTCTTCGCTGCCAACCCCACCAGGGTGACCAGCCCGATCTGGAAGTACACGTCGTTGGGGATGCCACGCGCCCAGATCGCCACCAGCGCTCCGAAGATGCCGAACGGCACCGCGCTAAGAACGGTCAGCGGCAGCGCCCAGGACTCGTACTGCGCCGCCAGGATCAGGAACACCATGATGATGCCGAAGACAAAGACCAGCACGGTGGTGTTGCCCGACTTGTTCTGCTGGAATGCCTCACCACTCCAGGCGTAGCTGTAGCCTGCCGGAAGCTCTTCCGCGGCAAGCTTTTGCATGGCGGCGATAGCATCGCCGGAGCTATAGCCCGGGGCCGCGTTGCCATTGATCTTGGCGGCGGGGAAGTTGTTGAAGCGAGTCACCAGGCTCGGCCCTGAAGTGAACTCGGTTTTCACCAGTGCGGAGAGCGGGATCATCTGGTCATTCTTCTGCTTGACGTAGAGATACCCCAGGTCAGTCGGAGCACTGCGATACTGAGGAGCCCCCTGAAGAATCACCTGCCATACACGACTACCAAGCACGTACTGACTTACATAAGACGAGCCGAACTGGGTTTGCAGTGCCCCGTAGACATCAGCCATAGGCACCCCGAGCGTTTCCGCCTTGGCATTATCGACTTTCACGAGCATTTGTCGGGTCGACGCCTGGAAAGTACTGATCAACCCCGAAAGCTCCGGATACTTTGCGCTGGCACCAATAAGCTTCCAAATTGCCGCCTGGAGTTCCTTGGCGTCACCGTCACCGCGATTCTCAACCCAGAACTCGAAGCCGCCCTGGGTGCCCAGGCCAGGTATGGAGGGCGGGTTGATCGGGATGATCCGAGCCTCGGGAATCAGCGCCAGCTTCGGGTACAGCGCCTTAACCACCCCCTCTGCCGAAAGAGCCTCACCCGAACGCTGTTCGGATGGATTCAGGTTGACGAACACCGTCCCCATGTTGGTTTCCTGCTGGCTATCGATGAAGCTGTAACCTGCCACCGCGGTCGCGTCATGCACAGCAGGATGCTCACGGAACAGCTTGGCGACCTGCTCGGTCGTTGCTTCGGTTCGATCCAGGCTCGACGAGTCGGGCATGATGACAGCCACCAGCAGATACCCCTGGTCTTCCTCCGGCACGAAACTGGTTGGAATACGCGAGAACAGCACCCCGATGCACACCAGCATGACGGCAAACAATGTCAGTGCGACCAAGCTCCGACGCACGACAACCGACACGACTTTCACGTACCCCTTGGTCAGCTTGTCGAATGCCTGGTTGAACCACTGGAAGCCCTTCCAACGGGTATGCCGACCCGGCTTGAGAATCAAAGATGCCAAGGCCGGCGACAAGCTCAAGGCGACAAAACCGGAGATGGTCACTGAGCAGGCAATGGTCAGGGCAAACTGGCGATACAGCAGCCCCGTGGTTCCGCTAACGAATGCCACCGGTATGAACACCGCGCACAGGACCAGTACGATGGCAATGACCGGACCTGTGACCTCCTCCATTGCTCGCAGCGTGGCGTCACGAGCGTTCAGCTTGAACTGCTCCATGTTCCGTTCGACGTTTTCCACGACTACGATCGCATCGTCCACCACAATGCCGATGGCCAGCACCAAGGCGAACAAGGTCAGCAGGTTGATCGAGAACCCCAGAGCGAGCAGTGCACCAAACGTACCTATCACCGCCACCATCACCGCCGCGACCGGGATCAGCGTACTGCGCACGTTCTGCAGGAAAACAAAGACCACCAGCACCACCAGTACAATGGCGATCAGCAGGGTCATCACCACCTCATGGATCGAGGAACGAACGAACTCTGTGGTATCCAGTGAAACCGCATAGGCAATGCCATCGGGGAATGTCTTCGACATGTCCTCCAGGGCCGCGCGTACGTTGGTCGAAACCTGCAGCGCATTCGAGCCTGACTGTTGATAGACCGCGATCATCGTCGCGGTCTTGCCATTGAGCGCTGACCTCATGCTGTACTGGTTCAGGCCGATCTCGGCCTTCGCCACGTCGCCCAGGCGAACGATGGCGGTGCCGTTGGAGTCGGCACGCAGAATGATGTCCTCGAACTCCTTGGCAGTCTTCATCCGTCCCGGCGTCACCAACGGATAGGTCAGCTCCATCTTGCCGGCCGAGGGTGCCTGGCCGATGTTGCCCGCACCGAATTGTTGGTTCTGTTGGCTGACGGCATTCTGCACATCTGCCGCCGTGATCTTGAGCTCGGCCATCCGGTCCGGCTGCAACCAGATTCGCAACGCCAGGTCCGCGTCGCCCAGGATTTCCGCCTGGTTGGCGCCCTGGATGCGCTTGATCGTATCGAGCACATACAAGTTCGCGTAGTTGCCGACATAACTCTGGTCAAAGCTGTCGTCCGGCGAGTAGACGCCGATGAGCATGAGGAAGCTGCTGGACCGTTTCTCAACATCCACGCCATTCTGCTGAACGGACTGAGGCAACTGCGCCAGTGCCTGGCTGACCCGGTTCTGTACCTGGACCTGCGCGATGTCCGGATCGGTACCGATATCGAAGTACACGTTCAGGGTCATCTGCCCGGTGGGCGAACTGACCGACTGCATGTACAGCATGTTGTCGACCCCGTTTACCTGGGTTTCGATGGGGGCAGCAACGGTGGAAGCGATGGTCTGGGAATCCGCACCCGGGTAGGTTGCGGTCACCGTAATCTGGATCGGCGTGATATCGGGGTATTGCGCCACCGGTAGCGAAAAGATAGAGACGCCGCCGGCGATGATGATGATCAGTGAGAGCACCATTGCGAAGATCGGACGGGTAATGCAGAAACGCGAAAGCATGACGCCCCCCTCACTCTGCCGTGGCTTTGACAGCACCAAAGCTTCCGATCGGCGCATCGCCGGTCACTTTCAACGGCGCTCCGGAAGTTGTCTTGCCTGCACCATCGACAACCACCTGCTCACCACCCTTGAGACCCGACTCGACTCGCCAGAACTCGCCGCTCGGGTCAGCCACCTGGACCGGACGCACTTCGGCCTTGTTGTCTTTCCCAACAACGAACACGAAATCCCCTTTCGGGCCGTGCATGACCGCTCGCTGCGGCAGTTGAATCGCATTGAGGTAATTGGCGCCGGTCAACGTGACCCGCACGAACTGTCCGGGTCGTAGCGCGCTCTCTGCGTTGGCAAAATCCGCGCGAACCATGAAGGTGCCGGTCTGCTGGCTGAAGGTGGTGGAAGCAAAGGTCACGACCCCTGCCTGAGGGTATGTGGTGCCATCAGCCATCAATAGACTGGCTTGCATACGGCCATCCTGAGGCATGCTCATACGACCGCTATCATGCAACGCACGAATGGCCAGGAACTGATCTTCACTGACGCTGAGCACCACACGCATAGGGTTCAGCGTCGATACAGTAGTCAGCAGGCTGTTCTCGGTGTTGACATAGGACCCATCGTTGACTCGTGCGTAATCGCTGACGCCATCCACCGGCGAGCGAACATAGGTGTAGGAGAGGTTCAGCTCCTGTGTTTGCACCTGGGCCTGCGCCGCCTGCATCGATGCCTCGGCTGCCTTGGCGCTGCCGATGGCATCGTCGCGATCCTTCGGGCTCAATGCATTCTCGGCCGCCAACGGCAGTACACGATCCAGGTTGGCCTTTGCGCGCTCGTAGCGCGCCTTCTGTGCCAGGAATTCCGCCTTCGCCGACGCCAGGTCTGCGAGGAAAGGCGCATGATCGATCTCGAACAGCAACTGACCGGCCGTTACTATCGAGCCTTCGGTGTAGTTGCGTTTGATCAGGAATCCACTGACCCGTGCACGAATGTCTACCGCTTGGGGGCTCTGCGTTTGACCAACGAAGGTGAAGCTCGCCGGTAAGGATGTGGGCTTAGTGACTACCGTGGTGACGTCGATCGGAATGGCACTGGCAGGCGCCTTGTTCTCCGGACCACATGCCGTCAGAGATAACGCAACGAACAATGCCGCTGCTGGGTAACGAATATCAGTCAAGCGCATAGCAGATCCCGTGATCGTCGCCGCGTCTGGAACGGAGCCCCCGTCGGCGTCCGGAGGCTCCGTGATCAGATCACTGAGCCGACTTGGTCGCCGCTGCGGCAGTTGCCGGATGAGCGGTAACGATCTGCAGGGTGTCCTCGTAGGTCACGTTGAGCATCTGGCCTGCCTTCAGCTCGCCCATCTTGCTGCGCAGTTTCGGATCGTCGACGGAGACGGTCTTGTTGCTGCCATCGGGGCCTTCGAAGGTGATCTGATGCTTCTTCAGGTTGACGCCAAGAATCTTCAGCTGCACGCGGGCCATGCGGAAAGCGTCGCCGCCCGGATGGGGGTTGCTCGGCGTGGCAATGGCGGCGCCGTCAGCCTCGAAACCGCCTGGAGCCTGAGTTTGCACCTGGGTATCGAGGTCGAAGGCGGTGGAGTGGATGACCAGAGCCCCGATGGCATCACCGGGTTTCAGATGATCCAGGTCCTGGGCGGCATCGGTGACCTGAACGGTGACCGGCTTGCCCGCTGCGTCCGCGACCACGACACGGCGGTCCTTGGCGTCGACGGAAATCACCTTGGTCACGACTTCGTCAGCCTCGACGGCACCGCCCAGAGGAATATCGGCAGCCATCACGGGAGTGGCGAACGCCAGCGCCAGTGCGCTGATCATCGGCAGGGATTTGAGCATATGCATGGTTGAACCCTCCTTGGGCTCGTCGTGGTGAAAGGAGTCAAAATCCGGCTGTGTCACTCGCTGACCCGTGCGGTATCGCTAATGGCGTTGCAGGTATCCGGGTCCAGGCAGTAAGTGATGTACACCGCCTGACGGCCGCAGCCACGGGCACCGATGGTGTATTCGGTGCGGTTGTTCGCGTAGGCGAACTGAACCTGGGTGACCTTGCTTGAGAGGACGGATGCCGTGACATCAGGGCAGTTGAGTTCGAACTTCGCGCGCGAGACGGTGGCATTGATCGCCGCGCTCTGGTTCTGGGCGAGAAATTGTTGATCGGTCATGCAGCCGCCCAGCAGGGCAGAAACCATCAACGCGGCCACTGGGGAAAATATCTTCATGAAGGCGACCTCGGAATGCGGAAGAGCGGCCCAACAAGCGGTGAGCCTGAAGTCAGCGGAATTACTCCGCCAATGGCAGAGAGCGATTGGTCTGGATCAAAGCCAGGGCATCGAGCTGGCTCTCGATCTGCAGGAATCGCAGGGCGCGCACCGGAGAGACCTCCTTCGCCACTCTCGTGACATAGGTCTCCTTGAGCTGCTGACGGCGATCTTCCAGATCAAAGACCCGTTTCTGCAGATCCCGCGCCTGCTCTTCACCCACTGAGCCCCGTTCCAGGCTGCGAACGAAATCCAGACTCAGTGCCAAGGCATCGGTATCGACCTTGTCCGCTTCCGCGCGATAGATGTTGTAGATGCCCCAGAAGGCCTCAGCCTCTGCCGGCGCCAGTTGAATGTTGCGCTCGACAACACGGCGACGGTTGTATTCCACGTCAGAGAGCTGGGTCTTGATCTCCTCCTGATGCCGTTTCATTTCATCGCGGGTCTTCTCACTGACTTCGTCGGCGAATGCGAAAAACGGCAGGCAACCGAATGCCAGGGCAGCAACTGCTGGACGAAAGTGCATAACAACTCCTTATTGAGGACAGATCGCCTGGGGCGCTTGGCTTTTGAAGCCTTGCGCGACAAGCCATTCGAGGCAGGAGTGGTTACCTTAATCGGCATCCGGCACGCTGAAATCGCGGAAAAAACGATACGGACAGACCTTCAGTCAGTTGCGCCAATTTCCTACGGGAACAAGCCCAAAGACTGAGGAACAGCCGGCCGCCCAAAGCCTGCTGGCAACAAAAAAGGGCGTACCGGTTTTCCGGTACGCCCTTCGGAGCTTCCCTGCTCGCGGGTCAGGCCAGGCTTGTGCCCTTGGCCGATTCTTTGCTCACCACTTCACCGGCGTCGCTACGACAGGCATCGGTGAGGGTGAGGTACTTGGTCTCCGGTGCCCAGGCGATGGAGATGATCGCGCCCAGCAGCAGGATGCCGGCGAGAATCGCCATGGTCGGGTTGAGGCCGATACCCGCCACACTGACCGGCAGCAGGAAAGTGCTCAGCGCCGAACCCAGACGGCTGGCCGCCGTGGCCAGGCCGATGCCGCCGGCTCGCACTTCGGTGGGGAAGCTTTCCGCCGGGTAGACGCCGACCAGGTTGCTCACCGCCGACAGCACCAGGGTGAACAGGCCGAAGCACGCCACCATCAGCCAAGCCATGCTGCCCGGTAGCAACACCAGCAGGAACAGCGAAGCGGCTAGGATCAGGAAAGAGTTGATGAGGAAACCGCGGCGCGTGAACTTGATGGTGCACCAGATGCCCAGCAGGGCCCCGACCACCAGCAGCGCGTTGAGCATCATCTCGGTGCCGAAGCCTTCGGCCAGCCCCATCTTCTGCAGGATCGACGGCAGGAAGGTGTAGATGGCGAAGTACGGCATGACGATGCAGATGAAGAACAGACAGTTGAATGCGGTGCGCTTGCGGTACTCGCGACTGAACAGCGCGCTGTAGCCGGCGTGCTTGCGGGTGACGACCTCCTCGTCGATTTCCACGTTGGCGCCCAGGTGCTTGTGCACGATGGCACGGGCTTCCTCGACGCGGCCCTTGTGGATCAACCAGCGCGGCGACTCGGGCGTGCCGATGCGGGCGATCAGGATCATCGCGGCGGGGATCGCCGAGGAGGCCAGCATCCAGCGCCACGCATCATCGCCCAGCGGCAGCAGCGCGGTACCGACAAAGGTGGCGGCAACATAGCCGAAGGTCCAGATCACGCTGAACGAGCCCAGCAACACGCCTCGGTGCTTGCGCGGGGAGAACTCGGCGAGCATGGCGTGGCCGACGCTGAAGTCACCGCCCAGGCCGATACCGATCAGCACCCGGCAGAGGAACAGCTGCATCGCGGACTCAACGTAGAACTGCATCACCGAGGCGATGGTGATCAGCACGAAGCTGATGAGGAAGATTTTCTGCCGGCCGAGGTGGTCGGAGATCCAGCCGAAGAACAGGCTGCCGAAGAACAGCCCGAGCAGCGCGGAGCTGCCGATCAGGCCCTGCCAGAAAGGCGTCAGCGCCATCTGCGGGTTGATCAGGGTGAAGGCAATACCGATGAGGCCAAGGATGTAGCCATCGGTGAAGTGGGCGCCGAAGGTGAGGCCGGCGATCTTGATGTGGAACCTGCCGATGGGCAGGTCATCGATTTTGACTGGTTGACCCGACATGATCGTCTCCGATTTTTTGTTATTGGAAACACAGCGAGGTTGAGCCGCCGCGCCCTGAACGGCGCGGCGGATGAGGCAGAACTCCTTGGGTGGGGCGTCAGGCGGACAGGCCGCCCATGAGCAGGTACTTGATCTCCACGTAGTCCTCAATGCCGTACCTGGAACCCTCACGGCCCAGGCCCGATTCCTTGATGCCGCCAAAGGGCGCCACCTCGGTGGAGATGATTCCTTCGTTGATGCCGACCATGCCGGCTTCCAGGCCTTCGGCCATGCGCCAGACGCGGCCAATGTCACGGCTGTAGAAATAGGCGGAAAGACCGTAGGGCGTATCGTTCGCCAGACCCAGGACTTCAGGCTCGTCGCGGAATCGGAAACAGGCAGCGACAGGGCCAAAGGTTTCCTCGCTGGCAATCAGCATTCTCGGACTCGCCTCGGCCAGTACCGTTGGCTCGTAGAACGTGCCGCCCAACGAATGACGACGGCCGCCGCACAGCAGCTTCGCGCCCTTCTCCAGGGCATCGCCGACGTGCTGCTCAACCTTGGCCAGCGCCGCTTCGTTGATCAGCGGGCCCTGCTCGGTCTCGCCTTCCAGCGCATTGCCCACGCGCATGGCGCGTACAGCATCGGTGAGGCGAGAAACGAACGCGTCGTACACCCCGTCCTGGATATAGAAGCGGTTCACGCAAACACAGGTTTGCCCGGTGTTGCGAAACTTCGAGGCCATGGCGCCGCGCACGGCGGCATCGATATCGGCGTCGTCGAAAACGATGAAGGGGGCGTTGCCGCCCAGCTCCAGCGAGACCTTTTTCAGTGTCTCCGCTGCCTGGCGCATCAGCAGCTTGCCGGTGCGGGTCGAGCCGGTGAAGGACAGCTTGCGCACCGCACCGGACGCCTGGATCGCGCCACCGATGGCCGGCGCATCGCCGGAAACGATGTTGAATACACCCGCCGGAATACCCGCCTCTTCCGCCAGCACCGCGAGGGCGAAGGCCGACAGTGGCGTTTCTTCCGACGGTTTGAGAATCATCGTGCAACCGGCCGCCAGCGCCGGTCCGACCTTGCGGGTGACCATCGCCAGCGGGAAGTTCCACGGTGTGATCGCAGCGACCACACCGATCGCCTGCTTGATCACCACGATGCGCGCATCGCTCTTGTGCGAGGGGATCACGTCGCCATACACGCGCTTGGCCTCCTCGGCGAACCACTCGAGGAAGCTTGCCGCGTAGACGACTTCGCCCTTGGCCTCGGCCAGTGGCTTGCCCTGCTCGGTGCTGAGCAGGCGCGCCAGATCGTCCTGGCGCTGCAGCATCAGTTCGCCCCAGCGGCGGATGCGCGCGCTGCGTTCCTTGGCAGTCAACACGCGCCAGGCCGGCAACGCGCGTTCGGCGGCGGCGATGGCGGCATTGGTTTCCTCGGCACCACCACGGGCCACGTCGACAATCAGCGCGCCTGTGGCCGGGTTGCGTACCGGGTAGGTCGTACCGCCATTCACCCATTGACCGTCGATGTAGTGGCCGGTTTTCAGCAGCGCGCTCATGCCACCGCCTCCGTCAGCGAGAAAGCTTCATGCATGGGGCGAGCAACACGCAGGATGCGTTTACCGGCGGTGTAGTCGTTGATCACGTCGCAGGGCGTGTAGTTGCGTTCCAGTTCGTAGATCTCCTCGTCGTCCAGGCGGGTCTCCAGCGCAGCCAGGGCACTGTCGAATTGCGCGGTGGTGTCGGCGCCGACCAGCATGCAATCCACGCCCGAATGCTGCAGGACCCAGGCCTGGGCGATCTGCGCGTTGGACACCCCGCGGCGCTGGGCCACCCGCTGCACGGAGCGGGCGATCTCGAAGGAGGCCTCGTCGGCATACATCTGCTGGGTGAAGAAGTCGGTCTGGTTGCGCGTGGAGTTCGCGTCGCCGGTCAGCAGGCCCCGCGCCAGCGGGCTGAACACCGAGACGCCGAGGCCCTGATCGCGGCAGAACGGGATCATCTCGCGCTCTTCCTCGCGGTAGGCGCAGTTGAGCTGCAGCTGCATGTTGATCGGCTTGACCCAGCCGTTGCGCTCGCAGGCCATGAGGATCTTCGCCAGCTGGCCGGTGAGCATGGTGGAGACGCCGATGTAGCGGGCCTTGCCGGCGCGAACGATATCGTTCAGCGCGCCCATCACTTCTTCCACCGGGGTGTTCACGTCGTAGAAGTGCAGCATGTAGATATCGACGTAATCCATGCCCATGCGCTTCAGGGAGGCGTCGATGCCATCCATGATGTGCTTGCGCGAGTGGCCACTGGCGTTGATGCCGGGACGAGTTCCGTAGCCGACCTTGGTGGTGATCACCACGTCCTCGCGGCGCACCAGGCGCTTGAGGATGCGGCAGACCACTTCCTCGCCGACGCCGGCCGAGTAGAAGTCGGCGAGGTCGATGAAGTTCACCCCGGCATCCAGCGCGTGCTTCACGATTGGCTCGCTTTTCTGCTCGTCGAAGATCCACGGCTTCCAGTCGGGGGTGCCCATGTTCATGGTACCCAGGCACAGCTTGGAAACCTGCAGGCCGGAGTGGCCGAGACGGATGTATTCCATGATGCGGACCTCAGGCCTTGGGGGTGTAGAAGGGATTGGCAATGGCATTGACCACGTCGGCCAACTGCGCGCGCTCGGGCCTGCAGCTCAGCGCCGCGCGGATCGCGGTGCGACAGGCGTTGTAGTTGTTCAGGTAGACGGCATCGAGGTCGTCGCAGCTCGGGTTGACCCAGTTGGCGGTGACGATGGCCCACTCGTCCTCGGCTTCCGGCGGCAGGGTGCCGTCCAGCAGGGCCTCGGTGACAGCCTTGGCGATGCCGGCCTGGGACGCGCCCCAGGTGGCGTTGGCGTGCAGGTCACCGTTGATCTCGGCCTTGTTCACGTAAAGGGTCATGGGTTTGACCGGGATATTCGGCTGGGCGATCACCATGAACGGGCAGTGCCCCTGGCTGGGCGAAGCGAGGCTGCCGGCGAAGGCCTGGCCGGCCGGGCCGTTGCGCGGGCCGAGCAGGATGTTGATGTGCGCGGCGTTGACGCCGGGGCCTTCGAAACCTTCACCGATGTACAGGTCGAGCTTTTTCATGGGGTACCTCATGGAACCGTGGGGGTGTAAGAAAGCCTGGGCCTGCATGCGCGGCCCATGGCAAAACCGGCGGAGAGTGCCGGGAGAAAGTCGCTGGGGAATCAGGAATCGACGGGCAAGTCGGAGGGATGCACGAAGGCACCGGACAGGCCGGAATACGGAGGACGGATCGAGGACGGGGAAAGCAGGAAAGTGATCATGTCGCATCGCTCTTTGTTGTTGTCGATGAGCTGGTGCGATGATTTTTAGCACCAGGCCAAATCGGCCCGGTAACCATAAAAACTCAAGGAGCTATGAGTTCATCTCATACCCCAGTTAATGGACACCCAGACAGGAAAAAGCCGACGAGGGAGCACATTCCGCCGTCGGCTGGCTACCTTTGCCCGTCAGTCCTTGAGGCAAGCGATACGGTACAGACCGTCCTCGACCTCGACGCCATGGGTATCGTGGGCGAAGCCCGGGAAGCGCCGGTCGAAGGCTTCCAGCGCCTTCAGGTAACCCAGTACCGGGCCGCTGCCTGGGCCGGCATTCTCTCCCGGCATCAACAGCGGAATACCCGGCGGATAGGGCACCACACCCGTTGCGACGGTGCGACCGCTCATTTCCTCCAGGGTCAGCCGTTCGATGTTGTTCCTCACCAGTTGCTCGTAGGCGGCGGTTGGCGTCAGCCGTGGCTCGGGTAGCAATGAGAAAGCCTGGCCCATCAGCGTGGTGGTCTGCAGCTCCGCCATGGATTCGAACATCCGGTCACAGAGGTCCTTGAGCCCCATGTCGCCGTAGCGTCCCGGCCAACTCGCGACCAGCTGCGGCAGCGCGCGCGACAACGGAAGATTCGCGTCGTAGTCACGCTTGAATCCCAGCAGCGCATTCACCAGCGTGCCCCACTTGCCCTTGGTGACGCCGATGGAGAAGAGGAACAGCAGGGTGAAATCGGTGGTCTTCTCGACCACGATACCTTGCTGCGCCAGGTAAGCCGTGAGGACTGCGGCAGGTATGCCTACGGGCATCAGCCCACCGCCCGGTGCAACACCGGGCGCCACCACCGAGACCTTGATCGGATCAAGCATGCAGTAGCCGTCCTCGATCTCGCCGAAACCATGCCATTGCGCTCCCGGCGCCAGGGTCCAGCACTGCGGATCGCGGACCAGCAGCTCCTCGTCCGCCTCGAAGAACGGCACCTTGCGGCCCGTTTTCGGATCGCGTACCTCATCGGGCTGCCAGGCGTCGAAGAACCAGTCGCCCTGCTCGGCAAAGTCATTGCTCAGGCGCGCCAGCAAGCGGCGAAACGCTACCGCCTCGCGGATAGCATCAGTGGTCAGCGCCACCCCACCCTGCCCGTCCATCATCGCCGCCGACACATCGTTGGAGGCGATGATCGCGTACTGCGGCGAGGTGGAAGCATGCATCATGAACGACTCGTTGAACCGCGCGTGCTCCACCGGATTGCGCCCGTCGCGCACATGAATGAACGAGGCCTGGGACAAGGCCGCCAGCAGCTTGTGGGTGGACTGGGTGGCGAACACCGTGGGACGGTCTGCCGTGTGCTCGGCGGGATCACCGTGCATGGCATGCCGCTTGTGGTAGATCGGGTTGAAGCGCGCATAGCCGTACCAGGCTTCGTCGAAGTGCAGGCGGTCGACACTCTGCCCGAGCAGTTCCTCTACCCGCGCCACGTTGTAGCAGAGACCGTCGTAGGTGGAGTTGGTGATGATCGCGTGGCGCGGCGTGGGATCGATGCCCGGATGTGCCAATGCGTTATCGGCAACCTGGCGCTTTACCGCCACCGCGGTCAGGCGTTCCGGCAGGATCGGGCCGATCAGGCCGAGGTGATTGCGCGACGGCACCAGGTAAGTCGGGATCGCCCCCGACATGGTCATCGCATGCTCCGCCGACTTGTGGCAATTGCGATCGCACAGGGCGATCTGGTCGCGGGTGACGCTGGCCATGAGGATGACCCGATTGGAGGTCGAGGAACCATTGGTAACGTGGTAGCTGCGGTGGGCGCCGAACACCCGTGCGGCATAGCGCTCGCTCTCACCGATGGGACCGCTGTGGTCGAGCAGCGAGCCCAGGTCGCCGACAGAGATCGACAGGTCCGAGCGCAGCAGCTCCTCGCCGAAGAAGTCGAAGAAGGCGCGCCCAGCCGGTGCCTTGAGGAACCCCGTGCCGCCGGTATGGCCCGGCGTGTGCCAGGAGTATTCGTAGACACGGGAGAACTTCATCAGCGCCTTGAACATCGGTGGCAGCACCGCCTCGCGATAGCGTTCGACGGCGGCGGTAATGCGACCGCCAATGAAGTCAGTGGTGTCTTCCAGCAGCCAGATGAAGTCGTCCGACTGGCGCAGCGCCTTGAGGTCGATGGAAGCGGCGTCACCGCGCGACGCCATGAGGAAGACCGGCAACTGGGCATGCCGCTGGCGCAGCGTATCCAGCACCGGCAGCGCACCACCAGGCAGCTCCCAGTTCAGCAGCACACATTGCAGCGCGGGATTCGAATCGATGACGGCACGAGCATCGTCGGCACTCGCGGCAATCAGAACAACCACTCCGCGCCGCTCGAGGTCCTGGACCAGCGCGCGCACGGCTCGCCCTGCTGAAGTGGCCTGTTCCAGCGACTCATGGGCCATCAGGACCACGATATCCAGCGTGTTCTTGGTAACGGACTCAGACATGGGAACTCCTAGAATCGGCTGGCGGCTCCCGCGCCGCCAGCCAGGCAGGCGCCTGCCCCGCCTTCAGCGCCATCGGAGAAGGCGCGTGCAGGCGAAGGGATCAATGGGAGGGGAGTACAGTGGCGGCCGGTGCGGCAGCGACGGCAGGAACGCCAGCCACCGGTTGCGGCACCCGCGGGCGCAGGTTGAGGTTGTCGTGGCGGCCGACCGAGACCCAGAACATCGCCACCAGCGCGATGATGGTCAATGCCAGGGTGCCGAAGCGGATCCAGCCCGGCGAGACGCCACCCGGATGGATGCCGGTCTCCTCGACGGCGCGCATGCTGTTGATCGACAGCTCGTAGAAGATGATCGTGGAGACCACGAAGATCAGCGACCAGCGCGTCTGCTCGCCATCGGAGCCGACCATCGCCCACAGGCTGTAGATGGCCGCGATGATGCCGACGAAGGTGTAGAAGCCGTACTGCCTGGCGGGCATCTTCTTGTAGCCCATCACCTTGATGGCGATGGCCGAGTAGATGTACGGCAGCAAGGTCATGATCACCGCGATGGAAGCGATCTTGCCGAACTGTTCACTGGCGGTGGGCGACATGGTCGCCAGCACCTGGATGCTCATGATCGCCGCAACGATGGCCAAACCCGCCGACGGCACCCCCTTGGCGTTGACCTTGGCGAAGACCTTGCCGAACAGGCCGTCATCCGCCGCTGCCTTGGCCGTCTGTCCGACCAGCAGCGTCCAGCCGGCCAGCGACCCGAGGCAGCCGATCGCCGCGCAGAGCGCCACGACGTTGGCGGCGGTATCCCCCAGCGCCAAGCGCGCGGCATCGGCGAATGGCGCGCTGGAAGCGAGCAGATCCTTGTTCGGGATCATGCCCATGATCGCCGTGGAGCTGAGCACGTAGCAGACAGCCGCGATCAGCACGCCGCCAACCGTCGCGATAGGCACGTTGCGCGCCGGATCCCGCACTACGCCCGCAGACACCGAGGCGCTTTCAACGCCGATAAACGCCCATAACGTGTAGTTGAGCGTCGAACCCACCGCCTCGAAGCCGCTCTTGCCGGAGACGTTCCAGCCCGCTTCGTAGATGTCACCGCTGAACCAGAACCATCCCAGCAAGGCCATGCCGATGATGGGGAACAGGGCAAAGACCGTGGTGAAAGACTGGAGCTTGCCCACCACCGAAGGGCCGAGGATGTTGGCGTAGGTGAAGAACCAGATCACCGCGATCTGGGCCATCGCCGACACCAGCGGGTCCTTCAGGCTGGGGAAGAAGTGAGACAGGTAGCCCAGCCCGGCGACAGCCAGGCCGACGTTGCCCACCACGTTGGCCAACCAGTAGATCAGGTTGGTCTGGTAGCCCATGTAGTTGCCGAAGGACTTCTTGGTGTAGGCGTACGGCCCTCCGGCGGCGGGGTCGATGGCCGATAGCTTGGCGAACACGAGCGCCAGCGACACGGCGCCGACAATGGTGATGAACCAGCCATAGAGGACGATACCTCCGGTGGTAGCAAGGTTGGCCGGGAGCATGAACACGCCCGAGCCCATCATGTTTCCCGCCACCATCAGGGTGGCTGCCACCACCCCGATCTTGTTGCTGTCGGCTTGTTCCATCGCGTGACTCCCTGAAAGTGGAGTCACGATTCTTCTGCCGTCGACAGAACCCCGAAATCGCACGGATTCCCAAAGCGGAGGCCGAATATTCCTTAGCCAGGCAAGAGTAGAATCCGGCTACCGCGGGCGTCCCGACAACCGCTTGACCTCAGAGCCCGATGCGCTCGAAGAAGCCCGGCCCTTCGACTTCCTTGCCGCTGGCGGCGATGCTCACCGGCTCCTGCACCTGCCGCGTGGCGGGGATTTCCCGCGAGCCCAGCTCCTTGCCCACCAGTTGCAGCGGGCCGGCGCCCTGACCAGCGGTGTGCTCGTACTTGGGCGGCGTATGGGTCTCGTCGTAGCGCAGGTAGTAGACCTCACCGGCGCGGGCTTCCAGGGTGAAGCCGGCGATCAGGGTAAAGTCCAGGCTGCCACCGGCAAAGAAGGTCCAGAAGCTGCCCAGCAGCGGGCGACGCATCTGCAGTGGATAACTGCCGGGGGCGAAGCTCAGGGCGAAGTAGCCGTTGCTCGGCAAGCTGCCGATCAGCTCGTTGTTGATGAACAGTCCGGGCGCTTCCAGCTCTTCGTCAGACCACTGGTTCTGTGGCCGGTAGAGGTACACCGTGGCCTGCTGCGCATCGGCAGGCAGCGCGCCGAACGGTGGCCCGTCCACCGCGCCGAAGAACGCACCGGGCGAGCTGCAACCAGCGAGCATCAGGAGAAAGGCGCACAGGGCCATTCGGAGCATGGAAAGTCCCTCTTATGGTTATCCCCGGAGCATAACCAGCGCTTCACGCCTTGCCACCCGTCGAAAGTCCGGGTCGATCACTTCTCGGCCAGGCCGAGTCACCGGCGCATACCGATCGCTGATCCACTGTTCTGAACAGCGATATCCATCAGGTCAGTTCCTTGAGCCAGAACATCATCGACTTGGCAGTCTCCCGTTGCTCGCCGATATCGCGCCAGTGGTACTCCGTCTGCAGGGAGGGCTGCGGAGTGAAACCGCGCTGCAGCCAGAAGGCGTCCGGCGAGCGGTAGCCGGCAGGTCGCGCGGAATGCTCCGGCGGCCGCCGAAGGGCGCAGAAGGCACACCAGTCGAAGCGATCCAGCCCACGCACAAAGCGCTCGCGTTCCTCGAAGAAGCGCCGGTCGAGATCGGTGTTGCGGTACTCCGGCAGAACCACCGACTCGCCAAAGTAGAAGATTCGCTCCGGGTTCCAGCCTTGCGCCAGGAACGGTTGCTGGAAAGCCTCCGCCTCGTCCAGCAGCGGCAGTCCGGTCGAAGCCCCTACGACCCGGCCCTCGTCGATCACCAGCACGCACAGGCTCCAGGCTGAGCGCACATGGCTGTCGAGGTACCCGGCTTCGTAGTCCGGGCTGCCGTCGTAGAGGTACGGATACTCGCGGAACACGGTGATGCGCAGTCGCGCCAGGTCATCGATGAACGGGCGAAGGGCTTCGCCACTGAGCAGACGGATATCCAGAGGCATGGTGGCAGTCCGCAGGTGCCGCCACCGGCAAGGTGGCAGCGATGCTGAAACCTAGCATGGGTCGCGAAGCCAGCCGAAGCTCCAGCGGCGACAGAAGCATATCCCTACGCGCCAGGTTTCAAGGCAGCTCACGGGCGAGGCCGCCGGACACGCCTCAGGACTCCGTCACCGCCCGTCGCCGCGCGGCTGGCGGTGCGGGCGGCGCCGGCAGCAGGTGGCGTACCAGCCATTTGCGTACCGGCACCACGCAGCGCTCCTGCACCAGCACGCAGCTGGTGACCATGAACAGCAGGAACAGCGGGTACAGCCAGATCGACAACTGCTGATGGGTCGCCGACTCGACGCAGAACGCCCAGTCGGCCAGGCAATCGCCCGGGGCGCGGATCAGCTTCTCGGTGCGCGAGAACAGGGTAAACAGTGGTACGTGCAGGGCGAACAGTGACAACGAGGCGGCCCCCAATCGCGGCGACCAGTGGCGGATCAGACTGCTCCGTGGATCGTGCGGCAACGCACTCATGTATACCAGCATCAGCTGTGCCGGCAGCAGCAGACCGTTGTGCAGCAGGAAGTACCAGAACTTGGCGCCGTGGGTGTAGAGGTAATCGGCGACCAGGAAGTTGCCCAGCACGAAGGCGCCCATCGCCACCAGCGTCCCTCGTCCCGGCAGGCGGCCGGCGTCCTTGTACTCGCGGAACAGCCCGTAGGCGAGGATGCCGCTGAGGAACTCCGGCAAGCGCAGCAGCGGGTTGCGGTGCAGCAGGCCGGTCCAGGGCATGCCGTACTGCTCGCTGGCGACCACCAGGATCGGCGGGATCAGGTAGAACACCCACAGCGCCAGCAACCAGCGCCACTTGTTCTTCGCCCGCGCCAGGCGTGGCGCGACGAAGGGGAAGCAGAGGTAGAAGAAGAACAGCGTCGACAGCGACCAGAGCGGCGCGTTGAAGGTCAGGTAATAGGGGTTCCAGGCCTGCAGCATGGTCAGCTGGAGGATGCTGTTGAACAGCAGCTCGCGGTCGCTCATCCAGTGGTGGAACAGCTCCGGTTGCAGACGGCCGATGGCCTCGTTGGTGTCGTAGATGACAAAGCGCGGCGTCGCCTGGTCCAGGTCCGGGCCGATGCCCTGCCCGCTCACCACCAGCAGCACGGCGATAGTCAGCAGGATCGAGAAGATGTGCAGCGGGTAGAGGTTGGACAGGCGCTTGGTGAAGAAGCTGCGCGGGCTCTCGCGCAGGTGCCCGTCGGTGACGTAGACGTGGCAGAGCAGGAAACCGGAGAGCACGAAGAAGGTACTGGTGGCGAAAAAGCCGAGGGCGGTGAGGTCATCGAGGCCGGCGAATTTCTGCTCCGCCGGGTAACTGTGCAGCGTGTGGTAGATCACCACATAAAGGCCCATCAGGAAGCGCAGCCATTCCAGCCCGATGAAACGTTCCTTCTGAATCTTCTCCACACCGCTCTCCTACTCGACAGACAACCCTGCGACATCATCGGCGGCGGTCGAGGAAGTTCACCACCAGTCGGTCCAGCGAGCCCCACAGCCGTTCGCGCAGGCGTTTCCACCAGGGGCGAGCGCGCCAGAAACCCAGGTCGATCTCGCGGCTCTGCGCGAAGTCGGCGGCCAGGCAGTCGGCCACCGCCGCGGTAAATTGCGGATCGAACGCTTCTACATTGGCCTCCAGATTGAACCGAAGGTTCCAATGATCGAAGTTGCAGGAGCCGACGCTGACCCAGTCATCGACCAGTACCATCTTCAGATGAAGGAAACGCGGCTGGTACTCGAAGATCTTCACGCCGGCGCGCAGCAGCCCTGGGTAATAGCGCTGACCAGCGTAGCGCACCGGCGCATGGTCGGTGAGGCGGCCGGTGAGCAGCAGGCGCACATCGACGCCGCGCTGGGCCGCCTTGCGCAGCGCGCGGCGGACCTTCCAGGTGGGCAGGAAATACGGCGTTGCCAGCCACACGCGCTGGTGCGCGCCACGCAGCGAGCGCACCAGCGCCTGAAGAATGTCGCGGTGCTGGCCGGCGTCCGCATAAGCGACCCGCGCCAGGCCTTCACCGTAGTTGGGGATCGGCGGCAGGCGGGTCAGCAGGACTTCCTCACGGGGCTTCCAGGCGCGCACGCCGAGGCAGGCATTCCACTGGCGCTCGAACAGGCGCTGCCAGTCGGCGACGATATTGCCGGTCAACTCCACCATCACTTCGTGCCAGTCGCTGCGGTTCTCCCGCGCGGACCAGAACTCGTCGGTGGCGCCAGTGCCGCCGACATAGGCGATGCGCTCGTCCACCAGCAGCAGCTTGCGGTGGTCGCGGTACAGGTTGCGGATGCCGGCCTTCCAGTTCAGCGGGTTGTAGTGGCGCAGCTCGCCGCCTGCCTCCAGCAACTGGCGCGTCCAGGCGCTGGAGAGTTTCAGGCTGCCGAAGGCGTCGAACAGGCAGCGCACCTTCACGCCGCGCCCCAGGGCAGCCAGCAGCCTGTCGAGCAACGCCTCGGCGCAGCTGCCGCTTTCCACCAGGTAAAGCTCCAGTTCGATCTGCCGCTCGGCGCTGTCGATGGCGGCGAACATGCGCGGGAAGAAGCGCTCGCCATCGCAGAGCAGGGCGAAACGGTTGCCCGTCCGCCAGGGGAAGATCGGGCCGCTCACCGCGAGGCGAAGATCAGCACGGCGCCCACCGGCACCGACAGGCCGATGCTCTTCAGCCCGGCCAGTTTGCGCAGCTGTGCCACACCCGGCGCGAGGCCGAAGTCGGCGGCGTTGATCACCAGCGGCGAGAGGGTCACCACCTGGAAGCGGTGCTCGTCCAGGCGGGTGATCAGCACGTCGGTGCGGTAGTCCTTCGCCTGGCCATTGAGCTCCAGACGCAGCGGCAGGCGCGTCTCCAGTTGCACGCCGCTGGCGAGATCGGTGATGGGGCGCAGGTCGATGCGCGAGGTGATGCGCGCCTCGGGGAATTTCTCGGTGTCGAACAGCTTGTCGCGCAGACGCTCATCGCGCAGAGGGATACCGGTGCTGACCGAATCCATCTCGATGCGCAGCTCCACCTGCCCCTGCTCCTCCACCTTGCCGTGCATCACCAGGAAGCGGTTCACCTCGGCGATATCGGCGTTCTTGGTGGTGACGAAGGTCAGCCGCGAGGACTCGTAATCGAGGTACCAGGCAGCCTGGGCGGAAGCGGCGAAGCAGGCCGCGAAGAGGAAGGCAAACAGCGAGCGCATGAAATCCCTTACATGAGAAACGGATGGATCAACGGCCAACGATAGCGGCCCGCCGTCGGCTTGCAAACCGGCCGACCAGCGAGCCCATTGGGCAGGTAGCGGCGCCAATGGTTCAGTCGGCCAGCAGCGCGGGTATCCCGGCGACCAGCGCATCGATGGCGCAACGAATCTTCGACGGCATGTAGCGGGTCTTCGGCCACACCGCGTGGATCTCCAGCGGCGGCAGATTGCAGCGGCCCTTCACCACCATCAGCTCGCCCAGCTTCACGTGCCGCGCCAGCAGCCAGGACGGCAGGCGCGCCAGGCCGAAACCGGCCACAGCGGCGGCGGTGATGGCCTGGAGGTCGTCCATGCTCAGTTGCGGGTCGATGTCGATGCGCTTCGCCTGGCCGTCGTCGTCGCGCAGGTCCCAGGGCGAGGTGACGCCAGCGACCGAATAGCTGATGGCCGAGTGACCGGCGAGATCGTCCAGCGCCTCGGGCATGCCATGTTCGGCGATATAGGAAGGTGCCGCGCCGATGCTGGTGTACTGCACGCCCAATTTGCGCGCCGCGAGCGTGGCGCTGTCCCCCAGCGGGCCGATGCGCACGGCGAGGTCGAAGCCCTCTTCCACCAGGTCGACACGGCGGTCGGTGAACGACAGGTCGATCTTCAGCGACGGGTGCTGCCGCGCCAGCGCCAGCATCAGCGGCACCACGCAAAGGTGGCCAAAGGAGATCGGCACGCTGACCCGCAAGCGCCCACGCGGCTCCATCCGCCCGCCTTCCAGCGCGGTGTGCGCAGCGTCCAACTCGGCCAGCGCGCGTACGCAACTGTCGTAGAACACCTGGCCGTCATCGGTGAGGTTCTGGCTGCGCGTGGTGCGTTGCAGCAGACGTACGCCAAGGCGCGCCTCCAGCCGGGCGATGGCCTTGCCTACTGCCGAGCGCGTGAGGTTCAGGCGCTCCGCCGCGAGGGCAAAGCTGCCGGCATCGACCACCTGGACGAAGGTGGCGATGCCATCGAGTCGGTCATCCATCGGCCTGCTCTTTGAATCCTGAGAAGACTCAATGATGGGACGAAATGGAGCCAATGGGGAACCCTGTTCTTTTCGACAATGGTGGTTCGTTCTATGGAGCCCACCCCATGACTGCCCTGCGCAATCCCCGAAACAGCAATCCCCGAAACCTCATCGCCCTGGCGGCGGTGTGTCTGTCCTCGATGATGTTCGGCCTGGAAATCTCCAGCGTGCCGGCCAGCCTGCCGGCGCTGGAGCGCATGCTGCACGGCGACTTCCAGGACCTGCAATGGGTGATGAACGCCTACACCATCGCCGTCACCAGCGTGCTGATGGCCGCCGGTACGCTGGCCGATCGCTTCGGCCGCAAGCGTCTGTTCGTCATCAGCCTGGCGCTGTTTGGCGTCACCTCACTGCTCTGCGGATTGGCCAGCGACATGCCGACCATGATCACCGGGCGCTTCCTGCAAGGCGCGGCCGGCGGGGTCATGCTGATCTGCCAGGTGGCCGTGCTCACCAGCCAGTTCAGCGACCCGGCCGAGCGCGTGCGAGCCTTCGCCGCCTGGGGCGTGGTGTTTGGCATCGGCCTGGGCTTCGGGCCAATCGTCGGCAGCGCCATCGTCGCCCTGGCCAGCTGGCAGTGGGTGTTCCTGGTCCACGGCCCACTTGCCCTGCTGACCCTGGCGCTGGCGCTGGCGCAGTACGGCGCGGTGGAATCGCGTGATCCGCAAGCCGAGCGATTGGACATCGGCGGCATGCTGACGCTGTCGCTGGCCGTACTCGGCACGGTGTTCTACATCACCCAGGGCGCCGACCTGGGCTTCGTCAGCCCTGCCGCGCTGGCGATCCTGCTGCTCAGCTTCGCCAGCCTGATCGCCTTCGTCCTCATCGAGCGCCGTGTCGCCCACCCGATGTTCGACTTCTCGGTACTGCGCATCCGCGCCTTCTCCGGCGCGATGTTTGCCTCGGCGGGCATGAACGTGAGCTTCTGGCCGCTGATGATCTACCTGCCGGTGTACTACCACGGGGTGCTCGGCTACGACGATGTGAAGGCCGGCTGGTCGCTGCTCGCCTATACCCTGCCGACACTGGTGGTGCCGCCGATCGCCGAGCGCCTGGCGCATCGCTTCCAGCCCGGCTGGGTGATCCCGGGCGGGATGTTCGTGATCGGCGCCGGCTTCTTCCTGATGCTCTGGGGCAGCGCCGTGGACCACGCCAGTTGGCTGACCCTGCTGCCCGGCTGCATGCTGGCCGGCATCGGGCTGGGGCTGACCAATACCACGGTGACCAACACCTCCACCGCCGCGGTTCCCGCCACTCGCGCCGGCATGGCCTCGGGCATCGACATGAGCGCACGGATGATTTCCCTGGCGATCAACATTGCGGTGATGGGGCTGATCCTGCTCTGGGGCGTCGCCGCCGCACTCCACGGCACGGAGGGTGGTGAGAAGCTGCAACTGGCGGCGAGCATTGCCAGCGGCCGATTGGGCACGGACGATCCGGACGGTGCCCGCGCGGCGCTGGTTCAGGGCTTCGGCTGGGTGCTCGGCTACGGCGGGATCAGCGCCTGGCTGTTCGCGGCGGGCAGCTTCCTCACCTTCGGTGCGCATCGGCCGGTGCGGCCTAGACTGGAGGCTGTCCAATCCTGAATGACAGGAGAGTCCCCATGAAAACCATCCTGCTGCTCACCTTCGTGGTCATCGGCGCTTCCAGTTGCAGCGTGGGCTCCGGCTTTCGCTTCCACTCCGATCTCCCGGCCAACGCAGCGCGAGCCTAGAGCGGGCATCTCTCGTGGTTGATTTCGTGCCGTGCGATTCGCGAGCAAGCTCGCTCCTACGAAGAGCATCCGCCCTGTAGGAGCGAGCTTGCTCGCGAACCTGCCCAGAGCTGGCGCCCCGGCGAATCGCGGGCTGCGCCGCCAGGTATCACGGCGCCTGCTTGATCACCTGGCTGAACCCCAGCACCGCGAACACCGGCACTTCGGGGGTGATGGAGGGGACGTTGGCGACTGCCTTGAGCGGCTCCAGCTTCTCTTCCAGATCGAAGTCGATCAGCTTGAGCACCAGCGGCTCCAGGGTCGTCACTTCGATGCGGGTCTCGCTGGGGCGGCTGACCAGTACCTCGGATTTGAGTCGGCGCTGCTGGCCGTGCAGGTCGAGGTTGAAGTCCACGGTTTCCTGGCGCGACTGGCCGGCCTGCAGGTCCTCGTAACGACTCAGGTCCAGCTGGCTGCTGATGATGGCCTCGGGAAAACGTTCGATCTCGAAGAAGGAATTGCGCATGCGCTCGTCGCGCAGCGCCAGGCCGCTGTCGATGGACTCCAGCGGAACCACCACGCGCACCGCGCCCTGGTCGTCGATCTGCCCGGAGAGGCGGTCGAAGCGCTGCACCTCCGCCATCTTGCCGCGCTTGACCGAGACGAAGCTGATCCGCGAGGTGTCTCCGTCCAGCTGCCATTCGGCCAGCGCCAGGGGGCTGGCCAGCACCAGCAACGCGCACACAGCTCCTGTTACAAAAGAATGCATCGTTCCTCCGAAGCGGGTCGCCCCGCTCCGTGGAACGCGCCCGTCAGTGGCTGCCCGATTCGGGCAAATCGTCCGCCTGGGGCATCAGTTGGCATCCCTCGCGCGCACCGAGCCAGGCGGCTGTCTGGGTACTGCCGAGGCCGCGGGCGGTCACCCGCTTGCGCGCTTCGTCGTCGAGGAAGGCGCTGGTCGGCACGTACTGCTTGGTATAGGCCCGGCAATAGTCCGCCGAGTTCCCCATAACGTAGCGGCAGGAGCAGTACTCCTTGGCGGTGTAGGCGCCGATGATGCCGGGGAAGGCCGCGAGGTGGAGGCGGTTCTGCCAGGCCGTGGTCACCAGGGCAAGCAACAGCAGGACCAGGGCGGTGAGGATCGGATGACGGCGGATCATGGCTGCACCTCCCCGTGGGCGAAGGCCGCCTGGGCAAGCTTGAGGAAGGCGTCGTGCTGGTAGCTGCCGTCGCGGTCGTCGGCGTAGCGGACGATCACCAGCTTCTGTTCGGGAATCACATACAGCGCCTGGCCCCAGTGGCCGAGGGCGGCGAAGGTGTCCTCGGGCGCATCCGGCCAGGGCGCGGGTGCGCCGGCCACCGGGCGGTTGAGCCACCACTGCCCGCCGGGCACCGCTTCGTTGGGCTTCTTCGGATCAGGCTGGTACTCCGGGAACGGCGCGAGGACGAACTTCAGCCAGTCCTGTGGCAGTAGCTGGCGGTCCTTCCAGCGTCCGCCGCGTTCCATCAGCAGGCCGATGCGAGCCAGGTCGCGAGCGGTCATGTAAGCGTAGGAGGAGCCGACGAAGGTGCCGCTGGCGTCACGTTCCCAGACCGCGGACTGGATGCCCAGCGGCTCGAACAGCGCGGTCCAGGGGTAGTTCGCGTAGTCCTTGCCGACCATTTGCTTGAGCGTGGCGGAGAGCACGTTGCTGTCGCCGCTGGAGTAGCGGAAGCGCTTGCCCGGCTCAGCGTCGGCGGGAAAGCCGGCGGTGAACTTGGCCATGTCATCGCGGCCACGGGTGTAGAGCATCGCCACCACCGAGGAACGCACCGGTGCGTACTCGTACTCTTCCTGCCAGGCCAGGCCCGACGCCCAGTGCAGCAGGTCGCGCATCTTGATGTCAGGGTGGTCGGCGAAGGCCGGGTAATGCTGGGCGACTGGGTCGTCGAGCTGGAACTTGCCCTCGCCGAAGGCCACGCCAAGCACGCTGGCCATCACGCTCTTGCTCATCGACCAGGCCAGGTGCGGAGTTTCGGCACGGGTCGGGCCGGCGTAGCGCTCGTAGATCAGCTGGCCGTCACGGATGACCACCACGGCGTCGGTGCGCACTCCCTTGCGGGTGCCGTCATCGCGGGTAGGGAAGGTGTAGTTCTCGAACGCCTGCACGGCGGCGCCGCTGGGCGTGGCGCCGTGGGGCCAATCGGCTTCGGGCCAGGTTTCAGTACCGTGGGCGTGGCTGCTGAGCAGGCAGGTGGCCAGCGCCAGCGCGCGCAGCGCTGGGCGGAAGGGGGCAAAGGGCATCGGCGGGCCTCTTGTTATCAGGTCGGCCCGCACCCTAGCACGGTGAAGATAACGGATTAAGCGCCGATCGTGCCGTAATCAAGGACGATTGGCGCAATCGGTCAGCACGGAGCCTGTCAGCGTGGCACCTGATAGTCGTCCGGCCCCATCAGGTCCATGCCGCATTGCAGGTCGGAGATCCAGTCGAGGAAGGCACCGATCATGGGCTTGCCCACGAAAGGCCGACCGTGCTGCGGGACGATCATCTCGATGTCCAGGCGACGAACCATGTTGGCCCACAGGCGGCCGACCTTGTTCGAGGCCATGTAGCGGCGGTGGAAGCCTTCCATGTGCGGCACGTGGGCGGCGAAGTCCTGCACCGGGCTGGCGTCGTCCACCAGCGAGGCGCCCATGTCACCGGAGAAGAGGATCTTGCTGATCGGGTCGTAGACCTGGAAGTTGCCCACCGAGTGGAGGAAGTGCGCGGGGATCATCTTCAGCTGGCAGCGGCCCAATTGCACCGACTCGCCACGGTCCGGCAACGGGATCACGCGGTCATAGGTGGAGATGCCGTGGCTGACTGCCAGGTAGCTCGCCGTGAGGTGCGGCAGGAAGCGCGCCCAGAGCTTGGAGCAGATGACCTTGGCGCGGGTGTGCAGCAGCCATTTGTCCAGCGCGGCGATGATGTCCGGGTCCTGGTGCGAGGCGAAGATGTAGTCCAGGTCCTGCAGCGGGAACAGCTTGGAGAGCTCCAGGGACAGCGGGGTGTAGGTCAGGTCGCCGCCCGGATCGAGCAGCAGACGCTTGTCGTGGTCGACGATGAGGAACTGGTTGGATTGCACACCATCGCCGCTGACCAGATCGTCGAAACACAGGCATTGGTGTTTACCGTCGTCGAACAGCACGATGGGTTCGCGTCGCATGAGGGGATTTCCTAAAGCAGTGGGAGGGAAAACAGTGGGTAGCCCTGCGGAAATTTCTTGGTATCTCAGAAACTTCTGTAAGGCTAACGTCCCCTCCCCGAGCCCTCACTGACGTGGGTCAAGGCCTATTGCCACCCTCGCTTTCTCCAGTCGCCTGGCCCGTGCGGCACCGGCGATGGCGAGCACGCCCTTGTCCCGTTTCCACACCGCTGCCAGCTCCGGATCACCAGACGCAAAAGCGGCGTCCAGTGCAGCGGCAAGGCCTTCGAACAGGCTGAACACGCCGGCCAGCAGCAGGTGCGTTTCCGCCAGCGAAGCGGGTTGCCGACTGACCTCCGCACAACCGGCGAGCACACCGGTGAGGCGCAGGCTCAGCTCCGCCGGCCACTGATGCTCCACAGCCAGGCCATACAGCCAGGCGCACACCGCCGCCAGCACATGGGTGTCTTCCAGGGTGCGGAAGGGTTTGCTGTAGGCCTCCCAGCCATCGCCGGGCAGGCGTTCACAGTGGGCTCCGTCGAGCAGCAGGCGCGCGTGAGGAATGTCAGGCATCAGCGGCAGGGCTGGCAGCGCCTCCAGCTTCGCGCCGGGTGCGCCGGCCTGCACCACGGTCATGGCGATGCGCGGGGGCTCGCCCTCCTCCTCGTCACGCGCAGCGACCAGCCACCAGGCGGCGCTGTCGGCGGCCGTGGCGAAGTCCTTGCGTCCATGCAGCACCAGGCCTTCGAGACGGGTCTGCAGGTCGGCAGGGCGCACGCTTTTCTTCTCGGTCACACAGAGCGCGCCGAGGCTGAGCGGGGCAGCCGGCCAGAGCGCGCGCAACGCCGCCTGGTAGCCGGCGAGAAAGGCCAGCCCCGGTGAGGTCGCCAGGCGCCCGCCGAGCGCCGCCAGCTCGAAGCTCCCGGCGCAGCCTGCGCGAGTGAGCAGTTCGGCGTACCAGTCGTCCAGTGGCAGTCCGGGTGTCAGCCGGTCCTGCGGGCCGAGCAGGCATTTCCAGGGCATCGCGGCGCTCCTTCCTTCGAGGTCGTTGTTCTTGTCATACAAGCATCACCGCACCGTCATGGGCGTGACACCGGTCATTTCTAGCCTGAGCTTGCACAACAAAGCCGACCGGCCGCAACCCGCATGGCCGGTTCACGGAGGCACTCGCATGAGTCAGATCGCCCTCTCCTGTGACACCCCGGCAGAACGCCGCCTCAAGGCCGTGCGTCTGCGCGGCGCCCGCGCCCTGCGCGAAGCCCAGGCCCTGCGTTACCGAGTATTCAGCAGCGAGTTCGACGCCCAGCTCAACGGCGCGGACCAAGGCCTGGACATGGATGACTACGACCGCCACTGCGCCCACATCGGCGTGCGCGATCTCAACACCGGCGCGCTGGTGGCCACCACTCGCCTGCTGGACCACCGCGCCGCCCAGCGCCTGGGCCGCTTCTACAGCGAAGAGGAATTCGCCCTCGACGGCCTGGACAACCTGCAGGGCCCGGTGCTGGAAATCGGCCGCACCTGCGTCGACCCGGACTACCGCAACGGCGGCACCATCGCCGTGCTCTGGAGCGAGCTGGCCGAAGTGCTCAACGAAGGCGGCTACCGCTACCTCATGGGCTGCGCCAGCATCCCCATGCGCGATGGCGGCATCCAGGCCCGCGCCGTGATGCAGCGTCTGCGTGACCGCTATCTGTGCCAGGAAAACCTGCGCGCCGAGCCCAAGACCCCGCTGCCGCCGATGGAAGTGCCGGACAATCTCACCGCCGAGCTGCCGCCGCTGCTCAAGGCCTACATGCGCCTGGGCGCGAAGATCTGCGGCGAGCCCTGCTGGGACCCGGATTTCGGCGTCGCCGACGTGTTCATCCTGCTCAAGCGCGACGAACTCTGCCCGCGCTACGCCCGCCACTTCAAGGCCGCGGTCTGATGCGCAGCCTGCGCGCCTGGCTGCGCGTCGCCCGCCTGCTGGCACTGCTGCTGGTGGGCCTTGCGCTGGCCAGCTTCGTCAGCCTGCTGGAACGTCTGCCTGGCGACCGGATGCCACTGCGCCAGCGCCTGACGCGCTGGTACCTGGCGCGCCTGTCCGGTGCCCTGCCTTTCGAATTGCGGGTGCACGGCGAGCTACCCGGCCAGCCGATGCTGTGGGTGTCGAATCACGTGTCCTGGGTCGATATCCCGCTACTGGGCGGCTTGCTGCCGCTGACCTTCCTGTCCAAGGCCGAGGTACGCCAATGGCCCGTCGCCGGCTGGCTGGCGGAAAAGGCCGGCACGCTGTTCATCCGCCGGGGTTCTGGCGACTCCCGGATGATCAATGCACAGCTCGCCACGCACCTGTCGCGCGGCCGCTCGTTGCTGGTGTTTCCCGAAGGCACCACCACTGATGGCCAGGGACTGCGCACTTTCCATGGGCGCCTGATGGCCAGCGCCATCGAGGCCGGTGTGCCGGTGCAGCCGGTGGCGCTGCGCTACCGCCGCAACGGCCAAGCGTGCGAACTGGCACCCTTCATCGGTGACGATGATCTGGTCAGCCACCTCAAGCGTCTGTTCGCCCATGATCGGGGAATCGTGGAAATCCACCTGCTGCCGGTGCTGTCCAGTGCCCACCAGGACCGCAATCTGTTGGCCAGGCAAGCGCACGCGGCAATCCACGCAGTGGTGTGTGAAGTTCAGGAAGCGCCGGCCATTGCGGCCTGACGAAAAGAAAGGATTGGAGCCCGCCGTAACCTACGGCCGGCGGGTTCCCACTCTGACGAAACGGCTTTCAAACTGCGCCGGGCGGCACCCTCGAGCCGCCCGGTGAAGCCTGAAAACAGTCTCCTGACGTCGCAGGCTCAAGCCTCCGGCGGCACGACCAGGATGTCACAATCCAGTTCGCGCAGAGCGTAGTCGGCAACACTGCCGATCAGGGCACGCTTGACTCCACCCATACCCCGAGTACCCATGACCAGCAGATCCGGCCGATGCTTGTCGACCATCCGCTGCAACACGTTGCCCGGCAGCCCGACGGCCACCAGTTGTTCATCGATGCGATCTTCCAGGTGCTCGTCGTGGAGGAACTTCTTCAGTTCATCCACTGCCTGGCGCGATTCGCTGCTGACGAATTCGTCGATTCGCTCCTCGCTCACCCCGGAGTACTGCATCATGCCCTTCGCCAGCGGGCTGAAGGCGTAGACGCCGCGGCGCACGGCACCCTCGAGCATGCCCAGGTTGTTGGCCACTTCCACTGCGTGGGCCGACGCTGGCGACGTATCCAGGGCGATCAGCAGATCGCGGTACTGGCCACCCGCTGGCTGGTTGACCACCAGTACCGGCAGCTGTCCGGCACGTAGCACTCGTTCCACGGTGGTGCCAACAAAAATGTCGCGCAGCACGCTCTTGCGGTGCGCGCCCATCACCAGCATCTCGCAATCCAGCTTCTTCGCCGCAGCGAGAATCTGCTGATTCGGGTCACCGCGCTCCACCAGCAGTTTCGGGCAGGTACCGCCCATTTCGGTGAGTTCGACCAGACGCGCTTCGAGCATCATGCGCACCTGGGTAACTTCCTGTTCGACCAGCGCCGCCGGTTGGTCCTCATCGACCACGTAGAGCACGGTCCAGGGGCAGGCGTAGCGCTTGGCGAGCGCTGCCGCACGGTGCAGAGCCTTTTCGGAACGGCCGGACAGATCCGTTGCGATCATTAGCGACTTCATCATGCTGCTCCTCTCGTCGTCCTTCAGATGTGTCTATTGCACACGCTATGGGCCGCCGGACGGTTGACGCATATCAAGTCAGGCCGGACCGTCCATCGATTTCGGCGGATTTCTGGCGAAGTCCTGCAACTCGGGATAGAACTCACGGAAGTCGTCGCTCAAGGGCTCGTACAACCGCTCCAGCTCCTCCCAGGCGCCGTCCAGCAGGGACGGCCTGGACAGGCGCCGGGACATTCCGGCGACCACGTCCTGCAGTACCTCGAAATCTCTGTAGCTGCCAAGCCAGTCCTGCGCCGCCATGCGCGGTGCAATACGCGCCAGACGCTCCGGCAAGCCGGGCGTACGGCCCAGTACACCGTAGACCCGTTGCGTGAAGTGCTCCAGCGGTTCGCCGGAGAAACGCCCCCAATCGCGGGCCAGGCAATGGTCGAAGAACACGTCCAGCAGCACGCCAGCCATGCGCCGGCGCTCGCTGGGGAAACGCGTCTTGGCACTGTGTATCAGGGCGTGACTGTCGGTGAAGGCGTCGATGCGCCGGTGCAGGCGGATGCCCGCCTCGATCTCGGCGGGCCACTGGCCGGCCAGCGGCCCCTTGACGAAGTCGCCATAGAGGCTGCCGAGCAATTGGGCGGGCTGGTCGCCGCCCAGGTGAAGGTGCGCGAGGTAGTTCATGGGCAGAGAGTAGCGCGGGTGGTCAACGGCTACTATCACGGGTGTCGATCATTACTATCGCCCCAAACGAATTCATATCGTTTTTGACCGATATATAGTTCGTCTCAACGCGATATACCGATGTGCCCCATGACTGAACAAACCCCTCTCGATCCTGGCATCGACCTCGACGAAATCTTCAAGGCCCTGGCCCACCCGGTGCGGCGCGACATGCTGCACTGGCTCAAGGACCCGGAGCAGTTCTTCGTCGAGCAGGAGCACCAATCCTTCGAGATCGGCGTCTGCGCCGGCAAGTTCGACCAGCGCACCGGTCTGTCGCAATCCACCGTTTCCGCGCATCTGGCCACCCTCCAGCGCGCGGGTCTGGTGACCAGTCGAAAAGTCGGCCAGTGGAATTTCTTCAAACGCAATGAAGACACCATCCAGGCCTTTGTTCGCCACCTGAGCGAAGCGCTGTAACCGGCTACTGCCAGCCAAGACAATCCCACTCTCCAGGAGCAGGCACATGCCCACTTCGCTTCTCGTCCTCGCTTTGTCCGCGTTTGCCATCGGCACCACGGAATTCGTGATCATGGGCCTGTTGCCCGAGGTCGCGGGCGACCTCTCGGTGACCATTCCCGCCGCCGGCTGGCTGGTCAGCGGCTATGCCTTCAGCGTCGCCATCGGCGCGCCGATCATGGCCCTGCTCACCGCCCGCCTGCCGCGCAAGACTGCGCTGCTGATGCTCATGGGCATCTTCATCCTCGGCAACCTGCTCTGCGCGGTGGCTGCCAATTACGGCCTGCTGATGCTGGCGCGGATCATCACCGCCCTGTGCCACGGCGCCTTCTTCGGCATCGGCTCGGTGGTCGCCGCCAGCCTGGTGCCGGCCAACCGCAAGGCCTCCGCCGTGGCCCTGATGTTCACCGGCCTGACCCTGGCCAACGTGCTCGGCGTACCAGCCGGCACTGCGCTGGGCCAGATCGCCGGCTGGCGCTCGCCCTTCTGGGCAGTGACCTTGATCGGCGTGTTAGCACTCATCGGCCTGTGGAGCGTGCTGCCCAGGAAGCACGACGAAGAAGCCGTGGACATGCGCAAGGAAGTCGCCGCGCTGCGCAACGGCCCACTGTGGCTGGCGCTGGCTACCACCGTGCTGTTCTCCGCCGCCGTCTTCGCGCTGTTCACCTATGTCGCACCGCTGCTGGGCGAAGTCACCCAGGTCTCGCCGCGCGGCATCACCTGGAGCCTGGTGCTGATCGGCCTCGGCCTGACCCTGGGCAACATCCTCGGCGGCCGCCTCGCCGACTGGCGCCTGGGCACCACCCTGGCCGGCGTGTTCGCCACCATGGCGGTGGTCTCCACCGTGCTGAGCTGGACCAGCGCCTCGCTGATCCCGGCCGAGATCACCCTCTTTATCTGGGCCGCCGCCGCCTTCGCCGCGGTGCCGGCCCTGCAGGTCAACGTGGTGCGTGTCGGCGGTGCCGCACCGAACCTCGTCGCAACCCTGAACATCGGCGCCTTCAACGTCGGCAACGCCATCGGCGCCTGGGTCGGTGGCAGTGTCATCAACCACGGCCTTGGCCTGACCCGCGTGCCCCTGGCCGGCGCCGTGCTCTCCGTACTCGCGCTGATCGCGGTGATGATCGCCTTCAGCGGCAAGCCCAACCAGACGCAACCCGTCCTCGACTGATCCTCCACCCTCACCCCGTATTGGAGTAACGCAATGACCACGCTTTTCGATCCCATCGTCATCGGTGACCTGGAACTGCCCAACCGCATCGTCATGGCCCCGCTGACCCGCTGCCGCGCCGACGAAGGCCGCGTGCCCAATGCGCTGATGGCCGAGTACTACACCCAGCGCGCCGACGCCGGCCTGATCCTCAGCGAAGCCACCTCGGTCACCCCGATGGGCGTCGGTTACCCGGACACTCCCGGCATCTGGTCGGACGATCAGGTGCGCGGCTGGACCAACATCACCAAGGCCGTGCACGCCAATGGCGGTCGCATCATGCTGCAGCTGTGGCACGTGGGCCGCATCTCCGATCCGCTGTACCTGAACGGTGAAACCCCGGTGGCGCCGAGCGCCCTCAAGCCGGCCGGCCACGTCAGCCTGGTGCGCCCGATCAAGGAATTCGTCACCCCGCGCGCCCTGGAGACCGAAGAGATCGCCGACATCGTCGAGGCCTACCGCATCGGTGCCGAGAACGCCAAGGCCGCCGGCTTCGACGGCGTGGAAGTACACGGTGCCAACGGCTACCTGCTCGACCAGTTCCTGCAGAGCAGCACCAACCAGCGCACCGACCAGTACGGCGGTTCGGTGGAGAACCGCGCGCGCCTGCTGCTGGAAGTCACCGATGCCGTGATCGGCGTCTGGGGCGCCGGCCGTGTCGGCGTGCACCTGGCTCCGCGCATGGACTCCCACGACATGGGCGACGCCGATCCGCTGGCCACCTTCGGCTACGTGGCTCGCGAGCTGGGCAAGCGTGGCGTGGCGTTCATCTGCACCCGCGAGAAAGCCGCTGACGACAGCATCGGCCCGAAACTGAAGGAAATCTTCGGTGGCGTGTACATCGCCAACGAGCGCTTCACCAAGGAATCCGCGACCGAGTGGCTGGAAAGCGGCAAGGCCGACGCGGTTGCCTTCGGCATTCCGTTCATCGCCAACCCGGACCTGGTGACCCGCCTGCAGAAAGGCGCCGCCTGGAACGAGCCGCACCCGGAGACCTTCTACGCCAAGGGCCCGGTCGGCTACCTGGATTACCCGCGCCTGTAAGGGCCGGGTCCAGCGCCAACGAAAAGGGCGCCTTCATTTGAAGGCGCCCTTTTCATTTCTGCACAGGTCAGCAACCCTGCGTAGGAGCGGACTCCGTCCGCGATCGATTGCTGACCGCTCCGAGTTGACCGGAAGCCCATCGCGGGCAGAGTCCGCTCCTACATTGGTCCACCCGGAGCGGCGGTTCGCGAGCAAGCTCGCTCCTACGAAGAGCTGATCCAGCGCAAAGGGGTGGCTCTATCATGACGGGAAAGGCGATACCCCGTCGTCGCGCACCGCGTCGCCTCCGCACAGCCCTTGCAGCACCCACAGGCTGCGGGCTCCGCGGCGACCTTTTCCACCACGCCCATCGCCAGCAGCCTCTCCAGCAGCGCTTCGAGCAGGGCCTTCGAAGCGCCGAGGCGTTGGGCCAGGGTGGGCACATCCGCCTCGCCCATCTCCCCCAGCAGGTTGCGCACCGCGATTGCCGTGGCCATCAGTGGCAGCTCCCCGCCGGTGCAGCGCGCAACTCGCGCTCGCCATCCAGCTCCAGGCCGCGCCGGCCGACCCAGCGCAGAATCAGGAACAGCACCAGGTTGAACGCCAGCACCAGGCCGATGGCCACCGTGCTGTACTGCGGATGCTCGGCGAAGCTGAAGACCTGGTAGCAGAGGGTCGCCAACGAATACGCCACGTTGAGACCCCAGAGCACCGCGAAGGTCATCCAGCCGCGACCGCTCTCGCGGGTCAGCGCGCCGAGGGTTGCCACGCAGGGCACGTAGAGCAGCACGAACACCAGGTAGCTGTAGGCGGCCAACGGGCTGCCGAACTTGGCGGCGAAGGTGCCCATGGAGCCCTCCTCCATCTCGCCATCGGCCATGCTCGCGGCGACCGGGTTGGCCAGCACGCTGAGGCTGAACGCATCGCGCAGGCCATCCAGCGTATCCGCACCAGCCTGTTTCAGTTGCCCCCAGAGGTCATAGGCGTCGGCATCGAAGGCCTCTCCCTGGATATGCTCGGCGGTGTACAGGGTGTTCAGGGTGCCGACCACCACTTCCTTGGCCAGTGCACCGGTGACCAGGCCGACCGTGGCCTGCCAGTTGTCCTCGTGCACGCCCATGGGTTTGAGCAGCGGCGTGACCTTGTGACTGAGGCTGGAAAGCGCCGAGTCGGCGATGTCGCCCTGCACCGGACGGCCGTCGAGGGTGACGCTGTTGAGGCCACCGATCACCAGGCTGACCAGGATGATCACGGTGCCGGCGCGGACGATGAAGGCGCGCAGGCGCATCCAGGTCTGCAGCAGCAGGCTGCGCAGGTGCGGCACGTGGTACAGCGGCAGTTCCATGACGAAGGGCGAAGCCTCGCCGCGCATCAGCGTGTGCTTGAGCAGCAGCCCGGTCAGCACCGCAACGACAATGCCCAGCAGGTACAGCGAGAAGATCGCCAGCGCGCCGTTCTGGCCGAAGAAGGCCGCGGCGAATACCGCGAAGATCGCCAGCCGCGCACCGCAGGACATGAACGGCGCCATCATCGACGTCATCAGCCGCTCGCGCGGATTGTCCAGGGTGCGGGTACCCATGATCGACGGCACGTTGCAGCCGAAGCCGACGATCAGCGGCACGAAGGATTTGCCCGGCAGGCCGAGGGCCTGCATCAGGCGGTCCATGACGAAGGCCGCGCGGGCCATGTAGCCGGAGTCTTCCAGCAGGGCGAGGAACAGGTACATCAGGCCGATCTGCGGAATCAGCGGCAGCACCGCATTGATGCCACCGCCCAGGCCCTGGGCCAGCAGCGCAGTCAGCCAGTCCGGCGAGCCGGTACGGGCACCCAGCCACTGGATGCCATCGATGAAGAGTGCCGAGGAGCCCTGGTCGAAGATCGGCTGCAGCGCCCCGCCCAGGGTGATGGCGAAGAAGAACATCAGGTACATCACGAAGAGGAACACCGGAATACCCAGCCAGCGGTTCAGCGCAATGCTGTCGAGCATCTGGGTCAGGCGATGGGGTGCGGCCTCGCGGTGGTTGCTGGCGCGCTCGCAGAGCTCGCCGATCAGCCGGTAGCGCGCGTCCACCAGCAGCAGTTCCGGGTCTTCGCCGCAGGCGCAGCGGATCGCGTCACGTGCGGCCAGCAGGCTCGCCGGGTCGAGCTTGAGCTGGCGGGCACTGTGCAGGTCGCCTTCCAGCGCCAGCAAGGCCATCCAGGCCTGGGTCGGCGGCGCGTCAACAGGCAGCAGTTGGGTGACGGCATTACGCAGCGCGGCGGGATACGGCACTTGCAGCGGCGGCTGTGCCGTCACGCCATCGATGGCTTCCTTCAGCGTGTCGATGCCTTCGCCACGGGTCGAGACCAGCGGCACCACCGGGCAACCCAGCTCCCGCGCCAGCGCCTCGCGGTCGATGTTAAGGCCCTGGGTACGGGCGATGTCGAGCATGTTCAGCGCCACTACGCAGGGCAGCCCCATCTCGCGCAACTGCACGGTAAGGTAGAGGTTGCGCTCCAGGTTGGTGGCATCCACCACGTTGACCAGCACGTCCACCTCACCATCGACGATGCAGCGCCGGGCGATCTGCTCGTCCAGCGAGGCTTGGGTCGACAGCGTGGTCAGCGAATAGGTGCCGGGCAGGTCTACCAGGCGCACGTTGTGCCGCGCAGTGCGGAAGCTGCCTTCCTTGCGCTCCACGGTGACGCCAGCCCAGTTGCCGACGCGCTGGCGCGAGCCGGTGAGCTGGTTGAACAGGGTGGTCTTGCCCGCGTTGGGGTTGCCGATCAGGCCGATGCGCAGTTCGTCCATGGTGGATCAGTCCTGCGCTTCGAGCTGGAGGAAAGCCAGGTCGCGGCGGCGCAGCACCAGGCTGCACTGGCGCGTATCGACCTGCACCGGATCGCCCAGCGGCGCCACGCGGCGCACCTTCAACTCGGCGCCAGGCAGTAGCCCCATGGAGAACAGCCGCTGGCGGAAGGCGGCGCCGATCCCGGGCCGGTAACCGGCAATGCGGTACCGGCGTTGCGCTTGAAGATCGTGCATGGGAAGCCTCCGGGCGAATGATCGAACAAGAGGAGAATCAGAATGACTCTCATTTGTTAGCGATTATTCGCCTCGAAGCCGTACCTGAAACTGATTCAAGACAAGAATTGCCCTCACTACCCCCAAAGAGGGATGGCCAGAAAAAAGCCCCCGGACCTTTCGGCGCGGGGGCTTTTCATCGGCAGGGCAATCAGCGGGTGCTGATCTGCTGCTGGAGGTTCTGCATCTGCTGCTGCAGGGTGTTGATGTTGCGCATCACCTGGATGCGGAAGACATCGAACTCCTTGGTGTCGCTGCTGGCCTGGCCCTGGCGGCCGTCGACCTCGGAGCGCAGCACGAACAGATCGTCCTGGATGCTCTTGATCGCCTTGGCCTGGCTGCCGTCCTTCTTCAGGTTGGCGATTTCCGTGTTGAGGGCCTGGATCTGCTGGTTGGCGGCGGCCAGGTCGGCCTGCAGGTTCTTGTACTTGGCCTGCTCGTCGGTGATGGACTTGAGCTTGACGTCGAGTTGCGACATCAGCAGCGCGGCGCTTTCCTGCTGGGCCTTGAGGTCGGCGCTGACCTGCGCCAGGCGCTTGCCCTGGGCGCCGTCGAACTCCGACAGGGAGGTCTGCTGCGCCTTGGCCTGTTCGGCGAGACGCCCTTGCAGTTGCTTGACCTGCAACTTCAGCGCCTCGCGATCGGTCATGCCGTTGGATTCGTTGGCGACGAACTTGCCGCGAATGTCATCCAGGCGACCGGCGGCTTCCTCGCTGATCTTGGCGAAGCTTTCCTGGGTGGCGATCAGTTGCTGCTCCATCAGCAGCAGTTGCTGGTGGCTCCACCAGCCCACGCCGGCCAGGGCGATGGCCATGGCCGCGACCAGCGCCCACAGCGCTCCGGTACCGCCACCACGCTTCACCGGCTGGGGCTGCGGGCGGCCGTTGGGCTCGACCACGCGGCGCGGGTGATGACCGAACTCGTCGCGGTCGGCAGCGTCGGTGGACAGGTGGGGCACATCATCGAATTCGTCGAACGTGTCGTTACGCATGGAATGAACCTGTGGGGATAAAGCGGCGTGTTGCCTGCGCAGGGCGCAGTATATCCGTTCGCATGACTCTGAGAGCAGCCTGGGAGCAGCGTGCCATCACAGGGCGTCACGCACCTCGTCGGCGCACAGAAGACCCGTGACGGAGGTCGCAGTTCCCCAGGCGACCCGCCAATAGTGGCTTTGCGACATCGTGGCACGCCCCTTGCTCCGGCTCCCAGTACTTGGCGCCGCTCTGGCGCCCTTCGCGGGGGAGGAAGTCGGGTGATCGAACTCAACAAGGCCATCCTGGATTGCATGCGCGAACTGCGCCGTCGGCTGCGTGAAGAACAGGCGCTGGATATCCAGTACCAGCAAAGCGACGCCATCGAGCGGATGTTGCGCGCCTGCGCCGATTCCGCGCGGGACGAGACCCGTCAGCTGGGCGAACGGCTGAGCGAGCTCAGCGGTGTGAAGCTGCCCCGCGTGGTGCAGGAGCCGAGCTTCCTGCCAATGCAGGGCGGCGGCGATCAGCAGTACTCCGGCCCGCTGCGTGGCGGTGCTCGCGCACCGCGCTAGACATTTTCCCTTGTAGGAGCGAGCTTGCTCGCGAACCGCATGGCAGCGGAGCTCGGGCTGTTCGCGAGCAAGGACTAGGCGTCCCCCTCGATCCTACGAAGAGCCTTTACGCGCCGCGCACCCGCCACCAGTCGCAGAACTCGTCCAGCGCATCCCACAGGCTCGCCTGCGGGTCGTAATCGAGGTACTGGCGGGCGCGGGAAATGTCCAGGGAGAAGTCCTTGGCCATCACCGCCATCCCCAGGCGATGCAGGGTGGGTTCCGGGCGGCCGGGCAGGATCTTGCACACACCCTCGTTGAGCAACGCCACGTTGTAGGCCAGCCCGTACGGCATGTGCTGCTCCACCGGCTGCATGTCCAGCCGGCGCAATACATAGTTCACCACGTCCCACAGCGGCAGCGGCTGGCCGTTGCTGATGTTGTAGGCCTGGCCGAGCGCCTCCTCGCCTGCCATCAGGCTGGTGAACAGGGCGTCGTTGAGGTTCTGGATACTGGTGAAATCGACCTTGTTCAGACCCTGGCCGATGATGCGCAGGCGGCCCTTGCGGTGCGCGGCGATCATCCGCGGGAAGATACTGGTGTCGCCGGCGCCGGTGACGAAACGCGGGCGTAGCGCCAGCACTTCCAGGCCGAACTCCTGGGCGCCGAGGGCGACCAGTTCGGACTGGTACTTGGTCGAGCCGTAGTGATTGGCGAAACGCTTGGGCACCTGCTGCTCGGTGATGCCGACGTGGGACTGGCCATCGAAGTAGATCGACGGCGACGACAGGTGCACCAACCGCCGTACCTTCTGCTTCAGGCACGCCTCGACGATGGACTCGGTCATCACCACGTTGGCCTGGTGGAAGTACTCGTGGCTGCCCCATACGCCCACCGCTCCGGCGCAGTGCACCACCGCATCGACATCGCTGCACAGCGCGCGCACCAGCGCCGGGTCCGACAGGTCGCCGGCCATGAACTCGGCCCCGCGCGCCACCAACGGTTGCAGCGCCTCCTCGCGACGTCCGTTCACCCGCACCGCCAGCCCCTGCTCCAGGGCAAAACGGGCGAAACGCCCGCCAATGAACCCACTGGCCCCGGTGACCAGAATCTTCATGCACGCCACTCCTGTTCTTGTAATGCGGCGACTCTACCAGCCGCCGCACCGCACTACCCTGGCATTGCACGCCAGAAACGAATCCTTGCAGACCGCAGCGCCACACCAGGGTTGCACGACTTGCGATCGGCGACATGTCCGGGGTGGTTGCGACTACCCTTGAAGCACTCTTCGCTTTCTCTCGAGGCCGCATGATGAGCAAGACGCACTGGATGATCTACGGCGCCAACGGCTACACCGGCCGGCTGATCGCCGAGCAGGCGCAGCGCGAGGGCCTGAAACCGATTCTCGCCGGCCGCAACCCGGCCAGCCTGCATGCGCTGGGCAGTTCGCTGGGGCTGGAATGCCGGGTCTTCGGCCTGAACGACAGCGCCGCCGCCCTGGCCGCGCTGGAGGATGTCGGCGTGGTCGCCAACTGCGCCGGGCCCTTCTCCGCCACTGCCGCGCCGATGATCGAAGCGTGCATCGCCAGCGGTGCGCACTACGTAGACATCACCGGAGAGATTTCCGTCTTCGAATACGCCCACGGTCTCGACGAAGTGGCGCGCACGGCGGGCGTAGTGATCTGCCCCGGCGTCGGCTTCGACGTGATCCCGACCGACTGCGTCGCGGCCTGCCTGAAGGAGGCAATGCCGGAAGCAACCCAGCTGGCCTTGGGTTTCGATAGCGGCAGCGGCCTCTCACCCGGTACCGCCAAGACCACCGTGGAAGGCCTCAAACTGGGCGGCAAGGTCCGTGAAGCCGGGCGTCTGCGCGATGTGCCGCTGGGTTACAAGCGCCGCGACATCGACTTCGGCCGTGGTCTCAAGCACGCTGTGACCATCCCCTGGGGCGACGTGGCGACGGCCTATTACTCCACCGGCATCGGCGATATCGAGGTCTACCTGCCGGTGCCACCGGCCGCCGCCATCGGCATGCGGGTGATGGACAGCTTTCGCCCGCTGCTGGGCCGCGACCGCGTACAGGACTGGCTCAAGGAGCAGGTGGACAAGCGCGTCCACGGCCCCGACGAACTGGCCCGCAGCAAGCTGCGCACCTGGGTCTGGGGCGAAGTGCGCAACGCCCGTGGCGAACGCCGCACCGCAAGGCTGGAAACTGCCAACGGCTATGACGTGACTATCCATGGCGTGCTCTTCGCGGTGCGCCATCTGCTGGCCAATCCGAACACGGTCGGCTACTTCACCCCGTCGAAACTCTTCGGCGCGCGCTGCATCGAGCAGTTACCGGGCAGCGGCAGCATCGTCATTCGCGGCTGATCGGCACCAACTGGTCCGGCGCCTTCGCCAGCAGGTGCCGGGTCAGCGCGGCGAGCAATTCGCCGCCGTTGCGCCAATGGTGCCAATACAGCGGCACGTCGATCGCCCGCCCCGGCAGCATGTCCACCAACTCACCACGCTCCAGTTCGCCGCGCACCTGCTGCTCAGGCACCAGGCCCCACCCGAGCCCGCCGCTGGTCATGCGCACGAAGCCTTCGGAGGACGGGCACAGGTGGTAGCTGAAGTGACCGTCGACACCCAGGTCCTTCAGATAGCGGTGCTGCAGTTGATCATCCGGGCCGTAGACGATGGCCGGTGCCCGGACGAGACCCGCGGGCGTCACGCCCCTGGGAAAGTGCCGGGCGATGAACGCCGGGCTGGCCAGCCCGCGATAGCGCATGGCGCCCAGCGGCTCGCAGCGGCCGCCGGCCACCGGGCGCGGACTGGCGCAGACACAGCCGGCCACCTCGCCGGCACGCATCCGTTTGAGGCCGACTTCCTGGTCCTCCACGACCAGGTCCAGCAGCACGTGGCGCTCGCCGCAGAAATCACCGACCGCGTGGGCCCACCAGGTCGCCAGGCTGTCGGCGTTCAGCGCCAGGCGCAAACGCTCGGGCGCCGCGCCGTCATCCAGCGCGGGCACCCATTGCTGCAGATCGCCCTCCAGCAGGCGCACCTGCTGCACATGGTTGAGCAGGCGCTGGCCGAGATCGGTCGGCTGCGGCCGTGCCGCGCGCACCAGTACCGGCTGGCCAACCCGCGCTTCGAGCAGCTTGATGCGCTGGGAAATCGCCGATTGCGACAAGCCCAGCACCTGGGCGCCGCGCTCGAAACCGCCCTGCTCCACCACGGCGGCCAGGGCGGCAAGCAGCTTGTAGTCGAACATGATCAATTTCCCTAATGAGATATCAGCAGTATTGGTTTTTCTTATACAGGCCAAAGCCGGACAATCGCCAGCATCCCCACTCTTTACGGATTGCCCACCATGGCTGGCGAAACGTCCCTGGCCGCGCTGCTGCGCGACATGACCCCAGTACTCAACGACGGCGAGTACGTGTTCTGCACCCTCCCCGACGGCCAGCTCCCGGCCGGCCTGCAGCCGCTGGGCAGCTTCCGTGAAAGCGAGGGGCTGACGCTGATCCTTTCGCGATCCGAGGCGGAGCAGGCCGGGCTGGCATTCGACTACGTCGCCGCCTGGCTGACCCTGGAAGTGCACTCGGCACTGCAGGCAGTCGGCCTCACCGCCGCCGTGGCGACGGCCCTGGCCAAGGCCGGGATCAGCTGCAACGTGATCGCCGCCTGGTACCACGACCACCTGTTCGTCGCCCACGCCGACGGCCCGCGCGCACTCGACGCGCTGCGCGCCCTCGCCGCGGACCCTCTTTCCCTGAATCCGGAGGCCTGAACCATGTGGCAGAGCTACCTCAATGGGGTGCTGGTCGCCGCCGGCCTGATCATCGCCATCGGCGCGCAGAACGCCTTCGTCCTCGCCCAGAGCCTGCGCCGCGAGCATCACCTGTCGGTCGCTGCGCTGTGCGTGCTGTGCGACGCCATCCTGGTCAGCGCGGGGGTGTTCGGCCTGGCGAAGATCCTCGCCGAGAACCCGACGCTGCTGGCCATCGCCCGCTGGGGCGGCGTGACCTTCCTGGTCTGGTACGGCCTCAAGGCGCTGCGTCGTGCAGTCGCACCCCAAGCCATGGCCGACGCCCGGGAAACCGGGCCGCGTTCGCGCCGCACCGTGCTGATGGCAGCGCTGGCGGTGACCCTGCTCAACCCCCACGTGTACCTCGACACCGTGCTGCTGATCGGCTCCCTCGGCGCCCAGCAGGCCGCGCCCGGCGCCTACGCCATGGGGGCCGCCAGTGCCTCGCTGCTGTGGTTCTTCACCCTGGCCCTGGGCGCCGCGTGGCTTGCGCCCTGGCTGGCACGGCCGACGACCTGGCGCCTGGTGGACCTGATGGTCGCGGTCATGATGCTGGGCATGGCCGCACAGCTGGTGTTCGCCGGCTGATCGCCGACCCGCTGCGGAACAAATCCGAACGACATTGCGTCATCCCGGTCTGTGCATAGTGAAGCGTCGTGCTCCGGCGCAGACGGCTGTGCAGGGCCTTTGCCCCTACAGTTGCTGCGTGGATATGCCGCAGGTCGGGTGCTATGATCGGACCTTCGCGGCGCCGGCGGGCTCTGAGCCTTCCGGACGCAACTGGCGCGCTGCCTGTCCCTTGATGGGGCGCATTGCAGCTACGCCCGGATGCCGCGACAAACATCGAACCGGCCCCGTGTACCGGTCGCGCGCACGTCGCGCTAGCCCAGACTGAGTGAGATAGGAGAGAGACCATGGCTTTCGAATTGCCGCCGCTGCCTTACGCGAAGAACGCCCTTGAGCCGCACATTTCCGCGGAAACCCTGGAATTCCACCACGACAAGCACCACAACACCTACGTCGTGAACCTGAACAACCTGGTTCCGGGTACCGAGTTCGAAGGCAAGAGCCTGGAAGACATCGTCAAGACCTCTTCCGGCGGCATCTTCAACAACGCCGCCCAGGTGTGGAACCACACCTTCTACTGGAACTGCCTGAGCCCCAACGGCGGTGGCCAGCCCACCGGCGCCCTGGCGGACGCCATCAACGCTGCCTTCGGTTCCTTCGACAAGTTCAAGGAAGAGTTCAGCAAGACCTCCATCGGCACCTTCGGCTCCGGCTGGGGCTGGCTGGTGAAGAAGGCCGACGGCTCCCTGGCCCTGGCCAGCACCATCGGCGCCGGCTGCCCGCTGACCAGCGGTGACACCCCGCTGCTGACCTGCGACGTCTGGGAACACGCCTACTACATCGACTACCGCAACCTGCGTCCGAAGTATGTCGAGGCGTTCTGGAACCTGGTCAACTGGGACTTCGTGGCTGAGCAGTTCGCTGCCTGAATGTACCCAGCTTGATACGAAAAACCCGGCCCCGCGCCGGGTTTTTTCGTAATGGGCGCGTAACACCTTCGTGTCAGCTAACCTGAAAGGCCGGTACAGTCACGAAACACAACGATGGCCCTTTGACGTCATTGCGCCAATTGCCAATACTCAGCCCCAGTCGTTCGCCCCTGGCGAGAAACAAGGAACGCCCTTGAAACTGGATCCCCGGCACAGCCTCTCCCTCAAGCTGCTGCGAATGGTATTGCTCGCGGCCCTCGTGGTCGGGGTGGTACTCAGCTGTGCCCAGATCGTCTATGACGCCCACAAGGCGCGCCAGAACGTGCACAACGATGCCCAGCGCATCCTGGCGATGGTCCGCGATCCCTCTACCCAGGCCGTCTACAGCCTCGACCGCGACATGGCGATGCAGGTCCTCGAAGGGCTGTTCCAGCATGAAGCCGTGCGCTATGCCGCCATCGGCCATCCCGACGAACCCATGCTGGCGGAGAAATCCCGCCCGCTGCTGGACTCCAATACCCGCTGGCTGACCGACCCGATCCTCGGCGCCGAGCAGAACTACTCCATTCGCCTCGCCGGCCGTGGCGGCTCCAACGAGTACTACGGCGACCTGAAGATCACCCTCGACACCGCGCCCTACGGTGACGATTTCGTCGCCACCTCGGTGATCATCTTCATTTCCGGCATCCTGCGCGCCATGGCCCTGAGCCTGGTGCTGTTCATGGTCTACCACTGGCTGCTGACCAAGCCGCTGTCGAAGATCATCGAGCACCTTGCCTCGATCAACCCGGACCGCCCCAGCCAGCACAAGCTGCCGATGCCCGACGGCCACGAGAAAGACGAACTGGGCCTGTGGGTGAATACCGCCAACCAGCTGCTGGCCTCCATCGAGCGCAACGGCCATTTGCGCCGGGAAGCCGAAGACAGCCTGCTGCGCATCTCCCAGTACGACTTTCTCACCGGCCTGCCCAACCGCAAGCTGCTGCAACAGCGTCTGGACCAGATCCTCGAGGGCGCCTCGCGCTTGCAACGCCGCGTCGCCGTGCTTTGCCTGGGCCTGGATGACTTCAAGGGCATCAACGAGCAGTACAGCTACCAGTTCGGCGACCAGTTGCTGATCGCCCTCGCCGACCGTCTGCGCACCCGCAGTGCGCACCTGGGCGCCCTGGCGCGGCTGGGCGGTGATCAGTTCGCCCTGGTCCAGGCCGACATCGAGCAGCCCTACGAAGCAGCGGAGCTGGCCCAGCAGATTCTCGACGACCTGGAAGCGCCCTTCGAGCTCGACCAGCACCTGGTGCACCTGCGCGCCACCATCGGCATCACCCTGTTCCCCGAGGACGGCGAGACCACCGAGAAGCTGCTGCAGAAAGCCGAGCAGACCATGACCCTGGCCAAGAGCCGCTCGCGCAACCGCTACCAGTTCTACATCGCCAGCGTCGACAGCGAGATGCGCCGCCGCCGCGAACTGGAGAAGGACCTGCGCGAAGCCCTGGCGCGCAACGAACTGCACCTGGTCTATCAACCGCAAGTGGACTACCGCGATCACCGCGTGGTCGGCGTCGAGGCGCTGCTGCGCTGGCAGCACCCGACCCAGGGCTGGGTCGCGCCGGACCTGTTCATCCCGCTGGCGGAACAGAACGGCAGCATCTTCAGCATCGGCGAATGGGTACTGGACCAGTCCTGCCGTCAGTTGCGCGAATGGCACGACCAGGGTTTCGACGACCTGCGCCTGGCGGTCAACCTGTCCACCGTACAACTGCGCCACAACGCCCTGCCGCGGGTGGTCAGCAACCTGTTGCAGATGCACCGCCTGCCGCCGCGCTCGCTGGAACTGGAAGTCACCGAGACCGGCCTGATGGAGGATATCTCCACTGCCGCCCAGCACCTGCTGAGCCTGCGTCGCGCCGGTGCGCTGATCGCCATCGACGACTTCGGCACCGGCTACTCCTCGCTGAGCTACCTGAAGAGCCTGCCGCTGGACAAGATCAAGATCGACAAGAGCTTCGTCCAGGACCTGCTGCTGGACGACGACGACGCCACCATCGTTCGCGCCATCATCCAGTTGGGCAAGAGCTTGGGGATGCAGGTGATCGCCGAGGGCGTGGAGACGGTCGAGCAGGAGGCCTACATCATCGCCCAGGGCTGCCACGAAGGTCAGGGCTACCTCTACAGCAAGCCGCTGCCGGCGCGCGAGTTGACCCTCTACCTCAAGCAGGCGCGGCGCCTGGCCGAAGCGGCCGGCGGCAATCCCGGCGGGTCCGTCGAGCGCCATTGATTCCACGCGTTGCCCACCTTGTAGGAGCGAGCTTGCTCGCGAACCGCTTGGCGCCGATGCTGGGGCTGTTCGCGAGCAAGCTCGCTCCTACCAAAGCCTCCCTGATAGCAACCTGCTGGCCCCGCGACAGAACAGCGCCACCGATCTCTCTTTTCAAAAATGAAAATCTTTCGCATTATGTTGCGGATTTTCTTGCGCAGTCCTTTTTCGTGCGCCTCTTTTCCATGCAAAGGAACCCGTCATGACTCGTATGCCCTGGGCCACTGCCAGCCTGCTCGCCATTGCCATCTCCCTCGCCGGCTGCGGCGATGACAAGAAAGCCGAAGCCCCCGCCGCTGCTGCTCCGGCCGCCAGCACCCAGAGCACCGCCCCGGCAGCGACCGCCAAGGTCGACGAGGCCGCGGTCAAGGCCGTGGTGAAGAACTACCTGGACATCGCCGAAGCCACCTACGGCGACGCCCTGACCACCGCCAAGGCGCTGCAGACCGCCGTCGACGCACTGATCGCCAAGCCCAGCGAAGCCACCCTCAAGGCCGCTCGCGAAGCCTGGATCGCTTCCCGCCCGTCCTACTCGCAGAGCGAAGCCTTCCGCTTCGGCAACTCGATCATCGACGACTGGGAAGGCGCGGTTAACGCCTGGCCGCTGGACGAAGGCCTGATCGACTACGTCGCCAAGGACTACCAGCACGCCGAAGGCAACGCCGGCGCCACCGCCAACATCATCGCCAACACCGAGATCCAGGTCGGCGAAGACAAGATCGACGTCAAGGAAATCACCGGCGAGAAGCTCAAGGGCCTGAACGAACTGGGCGGTTCCGAAGCCAACGTCGCCACCGGCTACCACGCCATCGAGTTCCTGCTGTGGGGCCAGGACCTGAACGGCACCAAGCCGGGCGCTGGCGACCGCAAATACACCGACTACGCCCAGGGCAAGGATTGCACCAACGGTCATTGCGACCGCCGTGCCGCCTACCTGAAGGCCGCCACCGACCTGCTGGTGGCTGACCTGGAAGAAATGGTCGGCAACTTCAAGTCCGGCGTCGCCGACAACTACCGCGCCAAGGTCGAGGCCGACACTGCCGAGAACAACCTGCGCAAGATGTTCTTCGGCATGGGCTCCCTGTCCCTGGGCGAGCTGGCCGGCGAGCGCATGAAGGTCGCGCTGGAAGCCAACTCCACCGAAGACGAGCACGACTGCTTCAGCGACAACACCCACAACACCCTGTTCTTCAACGCCAAGTCGATCCGCAACATCTACCTGGGCGAGTACAAGCGCACCGACGGCAGCGTCGTGAAGGGCCCGAGCCTGTCCGACCTGGTCGCCAAGGCTGACGCCGCCGCCGACACCGACCTGAAGAATGACCTGGCCAACACCGAAGCCAAGATGCAGGTCATCGTCGACCGTGCCGAGAAGGACGGTGTGCACTTCGACCAGATGATCGCTCCGGACGACAAGGACGATCAGCAGAAGATCCGTGACGCCATCGCTTCGCTGGTCAAGCAGACCGGCGCCATCGAGAAGGCCGCCACCGCGGTCGGCGTACAGGACCTGAAGCCGGACAACGCCGATCACCAGTTCTGATCGACCTGTCCTGATAGGTTGAAGGCGCTGCGGCTCCACGCCGCAGCGACCTTGAAACCCAGACAAAGCCCCGCTCTGCGGGGCTTTGTCGTTTCCGGACGGCAAACGATGTCGTTCTCAAATACAAATTTTTCATATTTGCATTTGACACCCCTGATACCATGGCCCGCTGCCATATCGCCGCTTTCGGAACCCCGCCAATGCTCCACCGCCGTACCGCCCTGCACCTCGTGCCGCTGCTGTCTGCCCTCGCCCTTGCCGCGTGCAAGCCGGAGACCTCCCAGCACGCCGTGGCCGAGCCCGGCGAAGCACTGTCCGGCGGCGCCACCACGGTGAAACAGAGCGACCGCAACGCCTATTCCATGCCCTCGGCCAACCTCACGCCGAGCCGCCGCCTGGACTTCGCCGTGGGCAACAGTTTCTTCCGCAACCCCTGGGTCATCGCGCCGACCACCACCACCGCGCGCGACGGCCTCGGCCCGCTGTTCAACACCAACGCCTGCCAGAACTGCCACATCAAGGACGGCCGCGGCCATCCACCAGAGATCAACGACGTCAACGCCGTGTCGATGCTGGTGCGCCTGTCGATTCCCGCCGGTTCCGCCGACGTCGAGACCATCAAGCGCCTAGGCGTGGTGCCCGAGCCGGTCTACGGCGGCCAGTTCCAGGACTCGGCGATCCCCGGCGTGGCGCCCGAAGGCAAGGTGCGCTTCGAGTACGACGCAGTGCCGGTGACCTTCAAGGACGGCACTGTGGTCGAGTTGCGCAAGCCGAAACTGCGCATCAGCGACCTGGGCTACGGCCCGATGCACAAGGACACGATGTTCTCCGCCCGCATCGCCCCGCCGATGATCGGCCTGGGGCTGCTGGAATCCATCAGCGAGGCGGACATCCTCGCCAACGCCGAACTCCAGGCCAAAGGTGGCGACGGCGTGCATGGCCGACCGAACCGCGTCTGGGACGATGCCACGCAGCAGACCGTCCTCGGCCGCTTCGGCTGGAAGGCCGGGCAACCCAACGTCGCCCAGCAGAACGCCCACGCTTTCTCCGGTGACATGGGCCTGACCAGCGATCTGCTGCCCAGCGACGACTGCACGAAGGCGCAGACCGACTGCCTGAACGCCATCGACGGCGGCAAGCCGGAAGTCAGCCAGCACATCTTCAACCAGGTCGCCTTCTACGCCCGCAACCTCGCGGTGCCGGCGCGGCGCAAGGTGGACGACCCACAGGTGCTCACCGGCAAGGGCCTGTTCTTTGATACCGGTTGCGCCAGCTGCCATACCCCCAAATTCACCACCGGGCCGAACGCCGCCGAGCCGGAACTGGCCAACCAGCTCATCCGCCCCTACAGCGACCTGCTGCTGCATGACATGGGCGAGGGACTAGCGGACAATCGCCCGGAATTTCTGGCCAGCGGCCGCGACTGGCGCACGGCGCCGCTGTGGGGCATCGGCCTGACCGAAACGGTCAACGGCCATACCCAGTTCCTGCATGACGGCCGCGCCCGCAACCTGCTCGAAGCCGTGCTCTGGCACGGCGGCGAAGCCGAAGCGGCCAAACAACGCGTACTGAATTTCGACGCCGGGCAGCGCGATGCCCTGCTGGCGTTCCTGAACTCACTCTAAGGAGCCGAGCCCACCATGTTCCGCCCCCGACTTCTGATCACCAGCCTCGCCATCGCCCTGGGCGCCTGCTCGCCCACCGATCCGCAGGCCACCACCAGCGCCACGCTGGCCCAGCAGGTGATCCTGCCGACCTACAGCCGCTGGGTCGACGCCGACCGCGCGCTGGCCGCCAGCGCCCTGGCCTACTGCCAGGGCAAGGAAGACCTGAGCAAGGCGCGCGCCGACTTCATGGCCGCGCAGAAAGCCTGGGCCGAACTGCAGCCGCTGCTGGTCGGCCCGCTGGCCGAGGGCAACCGCTCCTGGCAGGTGCAGTTCTGGCCGGACAAGAAGAACCTCGTGGCACGCCAGGTCGAGCAACTGCTGAGCAGCGGCAACGCGATTTCCCCGGCGACCCTGGATAAGTCCAGCGTCGTGGTCCAGGGTCTGACCGCCTACGAATACATCCTCTACGACGCCAAGATCGACCTGGCCAACGCCGAGACCAAGGCGCGCTACTGCCCGCTGCTGGAAGCCATCGGCAGCCACCAGCAGGCCTTGGCGGAGAACATCCTGGCGCAGTGGAAGCAGGACGGCGGTATGCTCGCCCAGCTCTCCAAGTTCCCCAACGACCGCTACGCCGATGCCCACGAGGCCATCGCCGAACTGCTGCGCGTGCAGGTCACCGCGCTGGACATGCTGAAGAAGAAGCTCGGCACCCCGCTGGGTCGCCAGAGCAAGGGCATCCCCCAGCCGTTCCAGGCCGAAGGCTGGCGCAGCGACATGTCGCTGGCGAGCCTGGACTCCAGCCTGACCGGCGCCCAGGCGCTGTGGGACGGCACCGACAAGAAGGGCCTGCGCGCCCTGCTGCCGGCCGAGCAGAAAGAACTGGCCGGCAAGATCGACGCCGCCTACGCCGACGTTCACGGCAAGCTGAAAGCCATCAACCAGCCGCTGAGCGAACTGCTCAAGAACGAAGCCGGCATCAAGCAGCTGAACGACCTGTACGACAGCCTCAACGTCGTCCATCGCCTGCACGAAGGTGACCTGGCGAAGGCGTTGGGCGTACAACTCGGCTTCAACGCCAACGACGGCGACTGATCGAGAACCAACGAGGTGAACGCCATGTTGCGACGTCACGTGATCGGCCTGGGCAGCCTGCTGCTCGGCGCCCTGACCTTCGGCGGCTGGACGCTGTCACGCAAGGGCAAGGAGCCCCTGGTGCTGTCCGCCCGTGACGACGCGGATGGCAAGCACTACGCCGTGGGCTATCGGCTGGACGGCAGCTGCGCTTTCGCCACCGAAGTCGGCCTGCGCTGCCACGATGTGGTGCAGCACCCCAGCCTGCCGCTGGTGTTGTTCGTCGCCCGTCGGCCGGGCCGGCAGAGCTACCTGATCGACCTGAACGACGGCCGTCTGCTGCAGACCCTCGACTCGCAAACCGACCGGCATTTCTACGGCCATGGCGTATGGCACAAGGACGGCGAGTGGCTCTATGCCACCGAGAACGACACCACCGATCCCGGGCGCGGCCTGCTCGGCGTGTACCGCTTCGACGGCGAGCGCCTGAGCCACACCAGCGAGGTCTCCACCCACGGTCTCGGCCCGCACCAGGTGTCCTGGATGCCCGACGGCGAGACTCTGGTGGTGGCCAACGGCGGCATTCGTACCGAAGCCGAAAGCCGCGTGGAGATGAACCTCGACGCCATGGAACCGAGCCTGGTGCTGATGCGCCGCGACGGCTCGCTGATCTCCAAGGAAACCCTGCCGCAGCAGATGAACAGCGTGCGCCACCTCGCCATCGCCGAGGACGGCACCATCGTCGCCGGCCAGCAGTACATGGGCGATGCCCACGACCGCGCCGACCTGCTCGCCATCAAGCGCCCCGGCCAGCCGTTCCAGCCGTTCCCGCTGGCCGACGAGCAACGCCTGGCAATGACCCAGTACACCGCCAGCGTCGCCGTGCACAACGAGCTGCGACTGGTCGCCTTGACCGCTCCGCGCGGCAACCGCTTCTTCATCTGGGACCTGGACTCCGGTGCCGTGCGCCTGGACGCGCCCCTGCCCGACTGCGCCGGTGTCGGCGCAGTGAAGGACGGCTTCGTCGTCACCTCCGGCCAGGGCCGCTGCCGTGTCTACGACTGCCGCCAGGAACGCATCGCCGGCACACCGCTGGACCTGCCGCCGGCCTTCTGGGACAACCACCTGCACCTGGCCTGAACGCCCGTACCAGAGCGGCCGCACAACCCTACCACTCGTCTGCCGGCACTACGGAAGGTGCGGGCGCGGCCGATGCAAAGACTGACCGATTCCCACCTTGCGTCTTAGAGGCGTACCCACGATGTCCCCCAACACTTCCTTGCGTACCCAGATCCTTTCGCTGCTGGGCGGCAGCCTGCTGCTTGTGCTGCTGATCGCCCTCGCCTGCTTCCACTTCCTGTCCGGCAGCGTGGGTGCCTACCAACGCCTGCTGGACGGCCCGCTGCAATCCTCGCAACTGGTCGACCAGGCCAACCTGGCCTTCAAAGTCCAGGTTCAGGAATGGAAGAACGTGCTCCTGCGCGGCCAGCAACCAGCTGACCTCAACAAATACTGGGGCCAGTTCGAGGACCAGGAGCGCGCCGTGCAGGACGTGCTCGGCCGCCTGGAACAGAACGCCAGCGACGACCCGCAGCTCAAGGCCCAGGTAACGCGCCTGCGCGATGAGCACCGCCAGCTCGGGCAGGCCTACCGCAAGGGCCGCGACGCCTACCTCGCCGCCGGCAGCGACCCGCGCGCCGGTGACGCCGCCGTGAAAGGCATCGACCGTGCCGCCAGCGACCAGATGGCCGCCCTGGTGGACAGCCTGCACCGCGACGCCCAGGACGAAGCCAAGAACATTTCTGCCAGCGCCCACGGCACCGTCATCGGCGGCAGCCTGATCCTGCTGATCTCCGGCCTGGTTCTGGGCCTGCTCAGCCTGTGGCTGGTCAACCGCAACCTGATCGGTCCGATCGCCCGCCTGATCGAGCACATCGCCCAGCTCAGCGAAGGCAACTTCGGCGAGCGCGTCGACGCCAGCCGCCGCGATGAACTGGGCCGCCTGGCCCGCGCCGCCAACACCCTGCGCGATTTCCTCGCCGAAACCTTCACCCGCCTCAAGCACAGCACCACCGAACTGGACACCGCGAGCGGCGAGCTGAACGCCATCGCCACCCTGATGGCCGAGGGTACCCGCGAGCAGTTCTCGCGCACCGACCAGGTGGCCACGGCGATGCACGAGATGTCCGCCACCGCCCAGGAAGTCGCGCGCCACGCTTCCGACGCCGCGCGTGCCGCCGACGATGCCGACCAGCACGCCCAGGAAGGCGGCGAGGTGATGAAGACCACCATCGTCACCATCACCGAGATGAGCAACGAGATCGCCAACACTGCCGAAGTCATCCGACGCCTGGAAAGCGACAGCGGCCGCATCGGCAAGGTCCTGGAAGTGATCCGTGGCATCGCCGACCAGACCAACCTGCTGGCCCTGAACGCCGCCATCGAGGCCGCCCGCGCCGGTGAGGCAGGCCGTGGTTTCGCCGTGGTCGCCGATGAGGTCCGCACCCTGGCCCAGCGTACCGCCGAGTCCACCGCCGAGATCCATCAGATCATCGACACCGTACAGACCGGCTCGGTGAACGCCCTGCGCGCCATCGAGAACGGCCAGACCCGCAGCGAACAGGGCGTGGAGCGCGTCACCCAGGCCGGCGAAGTGCTGCGCAGCATCACCCTGGCAGTGGAAGCGATCCGCGACATGAACCGCCAGATCGCCACCGCCGCCGAGGAACAGACCTCGGTCGCCGAGGACATCTCGCGCAACCTCACCGAGATCACCACTATCGGCGCCACCAACGAGGAAAACGTGGTGCGTACCCAGGGCGCCAGTCGCCACCTGCACGGTCTTTCCGGCGAGATCGCCGACGTCACCCGCAAGCTCAGCGCCTGATCCTCTTCCGCCACAGGGATGTGGCGACTCCCTCCATGATCCTTGCTGCACCGATTCAGCGCGTATTGCTCGTAAACCCTTCACTTTTGCGGGAAACGTCTTGTAAACGCAGCCCTTTGACTCTCCCATGAACTAGGAATAAGGTGCGCAATTCCGCCCCGCAATGGGGCGTCCCACGTATCGGCTTCAAAGCCTGATCGATATCTGCGCGAACGGAAGGCCGCCCGGTAAATTGTGGGCGAGCGATCGCGCCCGATTGCTGCCAGGCACGTACCAAGGAACAGGAAGATGTTGCGCCGCATGCTGATCATGCTGGGCGTAGTTGCCGTCATCGTCGCGGTGCTCGCCGGCTCGAAATACCTCTCCATCAAGAAACAGATCGCCATGTTCTCGGCACCGCGCCCGCCGGTGAGCGTGAACGCAACCTTGGCCGAACAACGCGACTGGCAGAGCCGCCTGGCAGCCATCGGCACCTTGCGCGCCATCCAGGGTGTGACCCTGACCGCCGAAGTCTCCGGCACGGTGAGCGCGGTGCAGTTCGTCTCCGGCGAAAAGGTCAAGATCGGCCAGCCGGTGGTGCAGCTCGAATCCGACGTCGAGCAGGCCACCCTGCGCACCGCCGAGGCCGACCTCGGGCTGGCCCAGGTCGAATACGAACGCGGCAAGAGCCTGGTGGGACGCCAGGCGATCTCCAAGAGCGAGTACGATCGCCTCGCCGCCCAGCTGAACCGCTCCACCGCCACCGTCGCCCAGCTCAAGGCGAGCCTGGACAAGAAGCGCATCCTCGCGCCCTTCTCCGGCACCATCGGCATCCGCCAGGTGGACGTCGGCGACTACGTGTCCCCCGGCACCGAGATCGTCACCCTGCAGGACCTCTCGACCCTGCAGGTGGACTTCTTCCTGCCCGAACAGGACTTCCCATTGCTCAAGCGCGGGCAAAAAGTGGTGGTGCGCGTGGCGGCCTATCCGGGCCAGAGCTTCGACGCGCAGATCGACGCCATCAGCCCGCGCGTGGACAACCAGACGCGCAACCTGCTGGTCCGCGCCAGCATGGCCAACCCCGACGGCAAGCTGCTGCCGGGCATGTTCGCCAACCTGGAAGTGCAGCTACCCGACAGCGCGCCGCGCGTGATCGTCCCGGAGACCGCGGTGGCCTTCACCCTGTACGGCAACTCGGTGTACGTGGTGGTGCCGCAGAAGAAGAAAGCGGATGACAAGGACGCCGACGTGGCGAGCACCAGCCAGACCCAGGTCACGGAATCGTCGCAGAGGAAGCTGGAAGTCGAACGCCGCTTCGTGAAGACCGGCGAGCGCCGCGAAGGCAGCGTGGTGATCCTTGAGGGCCTGAAGGCCGGCGAAGAGGTCGTGACCTCCGGCCAGCTCAAGCTGGACAACGGCACCGCCGTCGCCATCGTCAAGGACCCGCAGTAATCGCATAACAGTACCCTCGCCTTTGGCCGAGGGTAACCAGATACAACTGCTCTACCCCGGATTTAGCGAGCTGGAGCCAGGCAAGGCGAAGAGACGGCGAATGCTTCAGCCAATGAGCATTTCGACGTACCACTCCAACGCCGCATGGCCGACGCGCAGCAAATCCGAACACAAAGGATTGAGCTTATGGGCTTCACCGATCCCTTTATCCGTCGCCCCGTGCTGGCGACCGTGGTCAGTCTGCTGATCGTCCTGCTCGGCATGCAGGCCTTCAGCAAGCTGGTGATCCGCGAATACCCGCAGATGGAAAACGCGCTGATCACCGTCACCACCTTCTATGCCGGCGCCAACGCCGAAACCATCCAGGGCTACATCACCCAGCCGCTGCAACAGAGTCTCGCCAGCGCCGAAGGCATCGACTACATGACCTCGGTGAGCCGGCAGAATTACTCGGTGATCTCGATCTACGCGCACATCGGCGCCAACACCGATCGCCTGGTGACCGAGCTGCTGTCGAAGATCGGCGAAGTGAAGACCCAACTGCCGCCGGATGCCGAGGACCCGGTCCTCGACAAGGAAGCCGCCGACGCCTCGGCGCTGATGTACATCAGCTTCTTCAGCGAGCAGATGAACAACCCGCAGATCACTGACTACCTGTCGCGGGTGATCCAGCCCAAGCTCGCCACCCTGCCGGGCATCTCCGAGGCCGAGATCCTCGGCAACCAGGTGTTCGCCATGCGCCTGTGGCTGGACCCGGTGAAGATGGCGGCCTACGGTGTCACTGCCGGGGACGTGGCCAGCGCGGTGCGCGAATACAACTTCCTCTCCGCCGCCGGCGAGGTGAAGGGCGAGCTGGTGGTCACCTCGGTGAACGCCACCACCGACCTGAAATCCCCGGAAGCCTTCGCCGCCATCCCGCTAAAGACGGCGGGTGATCGACGCGTGCTGATGGGTGACGTGGCGCGCATCGAACTGGGCGCAGCGAGCTACGACGCGGTCAGCTCGTTCAACGGTATCCCCTCGGTGTACATCGGCATCAAGGGCACGCCCAGCTCCAACCCGCTGGACGTGATCAAGGAAGTCCGCGCCAAGATGCCGGAGCTGGAAGAGCAGCTGCCGCCCGGCCTGCAAGTGTCCATCGCCTACGACGCCACGCGCTTCATCCAGGCCTCCATCGACGAAGTGGTGAAGACCCTGGGCGAGGCGATCCTGATCGTCATCGTGGTGGTGTTCCTGTTCCTCGGCGCGTTCCGCTCAGTGATCATCCCGGTGGTGACCATCCCGCTGTCGATGATCGGCGTGCTGTTCTTCATGCAGATGATGGGCTACTCGATCAACCTGCTGACGCTGCTGGCCATGGTGCTCGCCATCGGCCTGGTGGTGGACGACGCCATCGTGGTGGTGGAGAACATCCACCGCCACATCGAGGAGGGCAAGTCGCCGTTCCAGGGCGCCATCGAGGGCGCGCGGGAGATCGCCGTGCCGGTGGTGACCATGACCATCACCCTGGCCGCCGTGTACGCGCCCATCGGTTTCCTCAGCGGCCTCACCGGCGCGCTGTTCAAGGAGTTCGCCTTCACCCTGGCCGGCGCGGTGATCATTTCCGGCATCGTCGCGCTGACCCTGTCACCGATGATGTGCTCGCGCCTGCTGCGCCACGACGAGAATCCCAGCGGCCTGGCCCATCGCCTGGACCTGATCTTCGAAGGCCTCAAAGGGCGCTACCAGCGCGCCCTGCACGGCACGCTGAACAGCCGGCCGGTGGTGATCGTCTTTGCCCTGCTGGTCCTGGCGATCATCCCGTTGCTGATGATGTTCACCCACAAGGAACTGGCGCCGGAGGAAGACCAGGGCATCGTCTTCATCATGGCCAACGCGCCGCAGACGGCGAACCTCGACTACCTGTCGAAGTACACCGCCGAGTTCGAGGGCATCTTCCGCAAGTTCCCCGAGTATTATTCGGCGTTCCAGATCAACGGCTACAACGGCGTGCAGACCGGCATCGGCGGCATGCTGCTCAAGCCCTGGGATGAGCGCGAGCGCAGCCAGATGGAGCTGCTGCACGCGGTACAGGGCGAGCTGGACAAGATTCCCGGCCTGCAGATCTTCGGCTTCAACCTGCCGTCGCTGCCGGGTACCGGCGAGGGCCTGCCGTTCCAGTTCGTGATCAACACCGCCAGCGACTACCAATCGCTGCTGCAGGTGGCCGAGCGAGTGAAGAAGCGTGCGGAAGAGTCGGGCAAGTTCGCCTTCCTCGACCTCGACCTGGCCTTCGACAAGCCCGAACTGGTGGTCGATATCGACCGCGCCAAGGCCGCGCAGATGGGCGTCAGCATGCAGGACCTGGGTGTGTCCCTGGGCGCGTTGCTGGGTGAAGGCGAGATCAACCGCTTCACCATCGACGGGCGCAGCTACAAGGTGATTGCGCAGGTCGAGCGCGCCTACCGTGACAACCCTAGCTGGCTGAACAACTACTACGTGAAGAGCCAGAGTGGCCAGCTGATCTCGCTGTCGACCCTGGTGACCTTCCACGAGCGAGCGCGCCCGCGCCAACTCAACCAGTTCCAGCAGCTCAACTCGGCAATCATCTCCGGCGTGCCGATGGTCAGCATGGGCGAGGCCATCGAAACGGTGCGCGGCATCGCCGCGGAAGAATCGCCGCGCGGCTTCTCCTTCGACTACGCCGGCGCCTCGCGGCAGTTCGTGCAGGAAGGCAGCGCGCTGATGATCACCTTCGCCCTGGCACTGGCGGTGATCTTCCTGGTATTGGCGGCGCAGTTCGAGAGCTTCCGCGATCCGCTGGTGATCATGGTCACCGTGCCGCTGTCGATCTGCGGGGCGCTGATCCCGCTGTTCCTCGGCCTGTCGAGCCTGAACATCTATACCCAGGTGGGACTGGTGACGCTGATCGGGCTGATCAGCAAGCACGGCATCCTCATCGTCGAGTTCGCCAATCAGTTGCGTCAGGAGCGCGGGTTGTCGGTGCGCGAGGCGGTGGAGGAAGCCGCGGCGATCCGCCTGCGCCCGGTGCTGATGACCACCGCGGCGATGGTGCTGGGCGTCACTCCGCTACTGTTCGCCACCGGCGCCGGCGCGGTGAGCCGTTTCGACATCGGCGTGGTGATCGCTACCGGCATGAGCGTCGGCACGCTCTTCACCCTGTTCGTGCTGCCCTGCGTGTATACCTTGCTGGCCAAGCCGGACAAGAAGCCCGCCGAAGCTGGCGCGCCTGTCCCGGCGCACTGAACGAAAAAGCCCCGCATCAGCGGGGCTTTTTTCTGCCAGGGAGTGCTAGAGCCCATACCCCTCTGTAGGAGCAAGCTTGCTCGCGAACCGCCTGATGCCCATGCATCAGGCAAACCCGTGCTCGCGAGCAAGCTCGATCCTACAAAAACGGCCGTTGCCGGACGCCAGTGCGGGGGGGCACCTGTCGTCACCTGACAGACCATTCATACACGCATTTCGACCGCCTGCTCCTTTATCTCAGCGTTGATACACAACCTCTAAATTCCCCATACACGCATCGCGTATCCCTGCGCGGCATTCGCCGGGGATTTCCGGCTCAACGTCGGAACCTGCCATGCCGGCAAACGCCCCCAGCCCAGGCTTCACTCTGGTCGAACTGATGGTCACCCTGGCCGTCCTGGCCATCCTCTCGACCCTGGCCGCGCCAATGTTCGGCGACCTGATCCAGCGCAACAAGGTCGATGCCGCCAGCGGGGAGCTGACCCACTTGCTGCAGTACGCCCGCAGCGAAGCCATCACCCGTGCCAGCGCCGTGACGGTCAGCGCCAGCGACGGTAACTGGGTCGGCGCACTGAGCGTCGCGACCAGCAGCGAAACCCTGCGCAGCTATGGCAGCGAGGGCATCAACGGCGGCAGCGCGGTGACCGCGACTGGCAGCGCCAACAGCCTGACCTTCCGCGCCGCCGGCACGCTCAGTGGCGCCGCGCAGACTATCCGCTTGTGCCCTGGCAGCGGCAGCAGCAGCGGCCGTCTGTTGAGCATTTCCAGCAGCGGACAGATCACCAGCACCACCACGGAGTGCTCCTCATGAATCACCAGCAAGGCGGGTTCAGCCTCCTGGAAGTGCTGATCAGCCTGTTGCTGGTCAGCGTCGGCGCCCTGGGCATGGCGGCCTTGCAGGGCAAGAGCCTGCGCTACACCCAGGATGCGGTGCAGCGCAACGAAGCGATCATGCTCGCCCAGCAACTGCTGGAGCAGATGCGCAGCAACCCCAAGGACGCCCTCAGCAGCACCCACAAATTCAGCAGCAGCTCGGCCTATTACAAGGTCGCCGGTAGCGCCTTCGGCTCCTCCTCGCGCAGCGATTGCGCCACCCGCGAGCGCGGCAATGGCGGCTCCGACGTGGCGAAGGCCGATCTTGCCTGCTGGCTGCAAGCGGTGCAGGCAACACTGCCGGTGACCAGTTCGATCCTCAGCGCCAACTTCACCATCTGCCCCAGCCAGTCCGACGGCGCGTGCAGCAACGACGCCAGCTCCGCCGTGCTGATCCAGCTGGCCTGGAAGGACCCCAGCGGGCAATGCGACAACAACCTGTGCATCTACCGCCTGCGCGGCGAACTCTGAGGTCCGGCATGTCTGCACGAACGTTCCCCGCACAAGGACTCCCCCCGCGCCAGGCGGGCCTGTCCCTGGTCGAGCTGATGGTCGCCCTGGCCATCGGCAGCCTGCTGATCCTCGGCGCCACCGAGCTGTACATCAACAACAAGGCGCACTTCCAGTTCCAGCAGGGGCAATTGGGCAACCAGGAAAATGCTCGCTACACGCTCCTGCTGCTGGACCAGCAACTGGCTCGCACCGGGTACCGTTACCTGCCCCAGGACGGCCTGGAGGTGGCCTTCCCGGCACTCGCCAGCAGCAACGGTTGCCCGTCATTCAAGGCTGGCCAGACCTACCAGGCCAGCAGCGACGGAAAGGGTGTCTGCCTGCGCTACCAGGGCGCCAGCGACAGCACCACGGAAGTCGCCGGTTCCAATGGCAACCAGTACGACTGCCTGGGCGCCTTCGTCCCGCGCGGCACACGCGTGCTCACGCGCATCAGCTATGTCGCGGGCAGCACGCCGGGCGACGGTACCCTCACCTGCACCGCGCAGGGCGCCAGCGAGCAGGCCCTGATCAAGGGCGTGGCGGGCTTTGCCCTGTTCACCTTGCCCACCAGCACCGATGACAGCCAGGCGATCAGCTACGCGGCCTTGCTTGCCACGGGCGCGTCGACCCGTGGCGGCATGAGCAGCGACGTCGCCAGCCGCTGGAAAACCCTCAGCGGCGCGACCCTCAGCGAGAACACCGCCTACGTCTACCAGATCGCCCAAGGCAGCGTGATGCTGCGGAACCTGATGCCATGAAGCCCAATCACAATCGGCGCACCCAACGCGGCGCCACGCTGGTCATCGCCCTGGTAATGCTGCTGCTCGGTACCCTGATCGCCCTGAGCAGCATGCGCAGCACCACCACCGAGACTCGCATCATCGGCAACCTCAGTGAACAGCAGCATTCGCGGGCCGCTGCCGAGTCGGCGCTACGCGAAGGCGAACGCCGGCTGGCAGCGCAGACCAGCCTGGACCAGGGTTCGGCGAACTGCACCTCCAGCGTCGCGCAGCACGCCAACCTGTGCATCCTGGTCAGCGACAAGTATTCCTCCAACGCCAAGGCCAGTGCCGACTGGTGGAGCAGCGACGCCACCTCCATCGCCTACCTGGGCATGGACGGCAGTTCCACCTTCGACCCGGTGCCACGCTGGAACGCCGCCTACATCGCCTTCGACCCGGCTGACTCCAACGGCAACGTGCAGATCACCGACCCCGACGAGCGCTCCCAGGGCCGCGGGCCGCACTACTACCGGGTGAGCGCCGCCGCCCGCGCCGACGGGCAGCGCCTGATGAGCGTGCTGCAGACCGTCACCATCCGCCGTTACTACTGAGGAGCCTGACGTGAGCCGACGTCCCGCCCAGCCCTTCCTGCTGTTCCTGTTCGGCGGCCTGCTGCTGGCCACCGCGCTGCCCACCGATGCCGCGACACTGACCCTGAGCCAGCAACCACTGTTCCTCACCGAGGGCGTGGCGCCGAACATCATGGTGACCATCGACAACTCCAACAGCATGCGCTGGAGCTTCGCGCCGGACGGCCTCAACCCCACGACCAACGCCACCTACAACGGCTATACGGCGGACCAGATCCGCACCAGCCGGCGCGCCAAGTCGTCGACCTTCAACCCGCTGTACTACAACCCCAACGTCACCTACCAGGCGCCCTACAACGTCCTCTACAGCAATGCCGTCACCACCTACACGCCGCTGACCACCAGCTTCACCGCGGCCTACGTGAACGGCTTCAAGAGCGCCAAGGGCAGCCTGGACCTGAGCTCGGCTTACAAGGTTTCCTGGGAATACGACACCGCGCGGGCGACCACCGACAGCACCTACTGGACCTACACCGGCTACAGCTCCTACAGCAGTCCCGACAAGGTCTATTACCTGGCGGCGAACCCCTCCTCGGACTTCAGTTCGAGCAGCACCTCGTCCAGCACCAGCAGCACGAGCAGCGTCAGCGGCTCGACGACCTCCACCGGCAAATCGGCCTCGCTCACCGGCGGCGGCACCTATACCGTCACCGCCAAGAGCAACAGCTGCACCGCGACCATCACCAACCCGAAATCCAGCACCGGTTCGACCACCACCAACAGTGACGGCAGCACCTCCAGTACCACCACCGCCGTCAGCTACTCCACCGCCAGCTGCTCCTACACCACCAGTGGCAAGACCACCACCTACACGGTGACGTCGACCGCGACGACCACCCTGACGACCACCACCACTTACCCGGATCGCACCAAGACGGCAGTGCCGGCGTACTACTACGTCTACAACACCGCACTCAGCGGTTGCACCAGCAGCATCAACGACGACAACTGCTACAAGCTGGTGACGGTGTCCTCCACCTCCGGCGCCAACGGCGGCGACGAGCGACAGAACTTCGCCAACTGGTACAGCTTCTATCGCAACCGCGAGCTGGCGACTCAATCGGGCGCCAACCTCGCCTTCGTCACGCTGCCGGAGAACACCCGGCTGAGCTGGCAGGCCCTGGGCACCAGCGATACCTGCATCACCAGCAGCTCGTACCTGTCGAGCTACAACTGTCGTGGGCTGAGCAACACCAGCACCAGCTACTACGACAACCGCCTCGGCACCTTCTCCGGCGCGCACCGGGCCAAGTTCTTCGAATGGCTGGGGGACATCTACTTCAACCAGGGCACCCCGCTGCTGGACGCCGTCGACCGCGTTGGTTCGCTGCTCAGCGTCACCGGCAAGTACAGCCCCTACGCCTACTCCATCGGCAGCAGTGAAACGCCGCTGTACAGCTGCCGGGCGAGCTACAGCATCACGCTGACCGACGGCATCTGGAACACCGCTGGCAGTCATGGCGACTGGGACAGCACCAGCCGCACCCTGCCCGACGGCCAGGCCTACAGCGCACGCGCGCCCTACAAGGACAGCGCCTCCAATACCCTCGCCGACCTGGCGTTCAAGTACTGGGCGACCGACGCCCAGCCGAACATCGCCAACAACGTCAGCACCTACATCGCCGAGAGCAACAGCAACGCCACCACCCAGTACTGGAACCCGAAGAACGACCCGGCCACCTGGCAGCACATGGTCAGCTACTTCGTCGGCCTGGGCCTGACCACCAGCCTGACCAACCCGGCCTGGGGCGGCGACACCTATTCGGGCGACTACAGCAAGCTCGCCGCCGGCACCCTGAGCTGGCCTGCGGCTTCGTCGGGCAGCGCCAACAACGTCTACGACCTGTGGCACGCGGCGATCGATTCCCGTGGCGAATTCTTCAGCGTCGACTCGCCCGACGACCTGGTTTCGGCCCTGCAGAACGTGGTCAACCGCATCTCCCAGCGCGAGGACTCCGGTGCCGCGCCGGCGCTGGTGAGTTCGCCGCTGCTCAACGCCGACAGCAGCACCGCCGACAGCGAGCTGTACAGCTACACCCCGAAGTTCGCCAGCACCGACTGGAGCGGTGACCTCATCAAGTACCTGCAGAACACCGCCAACGGCAGCCAGACCTCGGTGTGGAGCGCCCAGGACGTGATGGACAGCACCTACGGCAGCGGCAACAGCGCCTGGTCCACGCGCACGGTGAAGATGGCCGGCAGCACCGCCGGCACGCTGAAGGATTTCACCTGGAGCAACCTCAGCAGCGCCCAGCAGACCACCCTCAACAAGACCCTCGCCAGCGTCACCGACAGCAATGGCGAGAAGCGCGTGGCCTACCTGCGCGGTGACCGCAGCAACGAAGGCACACTGTTCCGCACCCGCAGCACCGTGCTGGGCGACATCATCGACTCCTCGCCAGTGCTGGTCGGCCCGCCCAATCGCCTGGCCTCGCTGATGAACGCCACCGTCAGCAGCACCGACACCTCCTACACCACCTTCAAGAGCACCTGGAGCGCACGTCCCACGCGTCTCTATGTCGGCGCCAACGACGGCATGCTTCACGCCTTCAATGCCGACGGCAAGGAAGTCTTCGCCTACGTGCCCAGTGCGGTGATCAGCAACCTCTACAAGCTGAGCGACAGCGACTACACCAGCGCCACCCACCAGTACTACGTGGACGGCTCGCCGGTGACCGCCGACGTCTACTACGACAACGCCTGGCACACCGTACTGGTCGGTACCCTGCGCGGCGGCGGCCGCGCGCTGTTCGCCCTGGACATCACCGACCCGGCCAATATCAAGCTGCTCTGGGAAAAGAGTTACAGCGACAGCGATTACAGCGAGCTGGGCTTCACCTACTCGCGGCCGACCATCAGCCTGCTGCACAACGGCACCTGGGCGGTGATCCTGGGCAACGGCTACAACGGCACCAACGACAAGGCCGTGCTCTACCTGATGGACGTCAAGGACGGCAGCCTGATCAAGGCTCTGACCGCCAGCGACGGCAAGACCACCGCCAATGGCCTGGCCACCCCGCGCGCCGCTGACATCAACGGAGACCTGATCACCGACTACGTCTACGCCGGCGATCTCCACGGCAACCTCTGGCGCTTCGACCTGACCAGCTCCGGCAGCCTCACCGCCAGTACCACCGCCAGCAGCTTCCGCGTCGGCTTCGGCGGGTCGCCGCTGTACAGCGCGACCACCACCGCCGGGCAAGTGCAGCCCATCACCAGCGCCCCCTACCTGGTCAAGCACAGCTCCGGCACCGGCTACCTGGTGATCTTCGGCACCGGCAAGTACATCGAGTCCGACGACGCCGACCCCAATACCACCCAGGTGATGGGCCTCTACGGCATCTGGGACCGGCAGACCGCAGGCGAGGCCGCCGGCAGTACGCCCACGCTCAGCCGCAGCAAGCTGCAGCAGCAGACCATCACCCAGAGCGAAGTCACCACCTCGTTCGACAACAGCGGCACGGCAGTCACCCAGACCATCCGCACCGTCAGCGACAACGCCGTCACCTGGTACGACAGCAGCGGCAACGTCTCGCAGTACGGCTGGTACCTGGACCTTCCGGCCACCGGCGAAATGGTGGTCAACAACCCCTATGCCACCTCCGGCGTGCTGCTCGCCAGCACCCTGACGCCCAACGAAGATCCCTGCGCCGACGGCGTCACCACCTGGCTGATGTCGCTCGACCCGTACACCGGCGGCGCCACCGACTTCGCCACCCTGGACCTGAACAACGACGGGGTGGTGGACGACAACGATCTCTACAACGGCGGTGTCGTCTCCGCCCTGCAGATGTCCGGTCTGAAGGGCGGCTTCACTGTCGGCAGCACCAGCGCCAGCAGCAGCAACGTCAACGCCTGCGGCAGCGATGGCTGCGTGAGCGTAGCCACCAGTGGTTCCAGTTCCGGACGGCAGAACTGGCTGAACATCAAGGAACAGGAATGAACAGGCAGTACCGACAAGCAGGCTTCACCCTGATGGAGCTGATGGTGGTGGTGGCGATCGTGGCGATCCTCGCTGCCGTCGCCTACCCCAGCTACCAGGAATACGTGCTGCGTGGCAAACGCGCGGAAGGCCAGGCTCTGCTCAACCAGGCGGCCTCGCAGGAGGAGCGCTGGTATGCGCTCAACTCGGTATCCGGCTACGTCACCGACCAGGCTTCGGTGGCGAACCTGAAGCTCTCCGGCACCAGCGGCAGCACCGTCACCTCTCCCACCGGTCTTTATACGCTGACGGTGGGAGGCGGCAGCAGCGACGGCGGCTACACGCTGACCGCCAACCCGACCTTCACCGACAGCAAGTGCACACACCTGACCCTGACCGCCCAGGGCCAGAAGGGCAGCAGCGGCACGGGCAGCGTGAGCGATTGCTGGCGCTGAGTGCTCAGTCGGAGCACTCGTTGGCCCCAGAACTGTGTGATGCGTCGATGTAGGAGCGAGCTTGCTCGCGAACTGCCTGACGCCGTAGTGCCAAGCGAACCTCTGTTCGCGAGCAAGCTCGCTCCTACATAAAGCGATTACGGCGTGGGGATGGAAAACGCCACCAACCGATAGCCCTCGGCGGTGCGGATGAAGTCGAAGCTGGCGTGCCTGGCCGGCTCGAACGAGCCCTGCTCCCAATGTTCCATGGCCAATACCTTGGGCGTCCGCCACTGGGTAAACTCGCCGCAACCGTCGAAGTACTGCGGATCACGCTCGGGGTCGAAGGGCCAACCCATGTCGTCCTGGCGCACGCCGTAGCCAGCGGAGCTTCGCAGGACCTCCAGCCGCTTGCGCAGTACCGGGCCGTATTGGCGCAGCGCTTCGTCCGTCGAAACGGACCTCCAGTCATCCAGTGGCTCGCTACCCTGCCCGCTCCAAATCTGCTTGTAGCTGTGTGCCTTCAGCGAAGCGTCATCGACGTGCGCGAGGAATTCGTCCTTGAACCAGATGGCGAAGTCCTTCTCGACGTCGACGAAGCTGAGGTAACGACCGTCGACTCCCCTGAAGGAAACGCGGCGTGGATCGCTGGAAGGTTGCTCGCTCACCTGCCGGGAAAACCAATCCAGCGTGCTGGCACGGGAACTGTCGAAGTTCGCCACCAGCGTCGTGCCGTGGCGGTCGAGCAGCACTTCGGTGCCACCGCTCCACCCCTTGTGCTCGCAGTGTTCCAGGCTCGCGCCCGGATCGACGCAGCTCCGCGTAGCGCCCTTCAACGCCACAACCATGCCATTGCGCATGGCCGTCGCGTCGCTCAGCTCGGCGGGGATCAGCACCTGGCCATCGCCATCGAGGAAGCCAACCTTGTCACGCACGCGGTCGCGGAAGCGGATGCTGTTTTCGCTCTCGCAGATCGGTGCGTTATCGAAGAAGTACAGCGAATCCGGGGCCACCTGGCGGCCATCGCGCAGCAGGTAGTAGCTGCGGTAACCGTTGGCGGTGTCCTCACCGGTGGCGATGATGTGCTCGAAGCGCCGGGCCAGGGTGAACATCGGGCTGAGCTTCGGCGGGACCTTCACACCGCCCCGTGCATCCTTGAAGCCGATGAGGTCATTCTGCGTGAAGGCCACCCAGGGTTCGTCCGCCCCTGCAGAAGCGCTCAGCACCAGCGCCCCAAGGGCGGCCAGCCACGTCCCAATGCCCTTTCCTTCCATGCTGGAAACCTCTCCACGAATCCGCGTTCCGCCGCATTGTGCCACGCGCAAAGAAAAGCCCCCGCGCATCACTGCGCGGGGGCTCGATCTTGCGAAAGAGCGATCAGGCCGGCTGGCGTTGCATCGCGCCGCTGTCGGTCTCGCCTTTCACGCTCCAGCTCTTGAGGTGTTCGAGGCTCGCGCGGTAGGGCTTCAGACCATTGGCCAGCAGCAATGCACCGGCGACCAGCGCCACGACGCTGACGATCAGCAGCGAGTAGCGCAGCGCCATGTCGTCGCCGAACACGTAGTCGGTCACCAGGGCGATAGCGGTCGGGCCGATGCCCAGGCCCAGCAGCGTGACCACGAACAGGTAGATGGCCGAGGCCTGGCCGCGCATGGAGTTGGGCATGATTTCCTGGATCGCCGCCGGGGCGACGCCGAAGGGCATGCTGAGGAAGAACACGATGGGCGCCATCATTGCCGCTGCCGCGTTGCCGCTGTCCAGCAGCGGATAGACCAGGCTCAGCGGAATCGCCAGGCAGGCGGCGAGCAGGCCCACGCGCATGTTGGCATCGGTACGCCCGCGCTTGGCCCAGTAGTCGGCCAGGCGGCCACCGCAGACGATGCCCAGGCAGCCGAACACCGCGACGATGCTGCCATACACCACCCCCACGTGGCCGGCGTCCCAGCCGTAAGTGCGGACGAAGAAGGTCGGCACCCAGGCGCCGCTGCCGTAGCTGGCGAAGGAGATGCAGGCGAAGCCGAAGTTGTGACAGAGCACGGTCTTGCGGTTGGCACGCAGGTAGGCACCCACTTCGCTCATCGGCACCACCACGCCAGCGCCCACGCCACGGCGTGTCGGCTCTTTCACCGCGAGCATCAGCAGGGTGAAGAGCACGCCGGCCGCGCCGAGAATCAGGAAGATCAGCTGCCAGGGGCGCACTTCACCGAGGACCGGCAGGTGCACGTCGCCCTGGGCAGAGGCGAACTTGATCACCAGCCCGCCGAGCAGGAAGGCCAGCCCCGAGCCAAGGTAGATACCCATGGAATAGACGCTGATGGCAGTGGCGCGGCGGTTGGCCGGGAAGCTGTCGGCGATCAGCGAATAGGCCGCCGGCGACAAGGCCGCCTCGCCCACGCCGACACCGACGCGGAACAGCAGGAAGTGCCAGTACTGGCGGGCCAGGCCGCAGGCAGCGGTCATGGCGCTCCAGATCAGCACGCCGACGGTGATCAGCCCGCGGCGGCTGCGGCTGTCGGCCATGCGCCCGAGCGGGATGCCGCACAGGGTATAGAACAGCGCGAACGATAGGCCCATCAGCAGGCTCATCTGCGTGTCGCTGATTTCCAGATCGCGACGGATGGGACCGACCAGCAGGTTGAGAATCTGTCGGTCGATGAAGGAAAGCACGTACGCGACCATGAGGATCGCAACCGTGGACCAGGCCACGGCACTGGAGGGGTAGCCGTTATTGTTGTTGTTCATGCCGGGCTCCTGAAACGCCGCCAATCGCGGCGAAGGCGAAGGGGAGAACCCGCAGAGTAGGCATTGCGAACGCGTCGCGCGCGCACTATCAAATCTCTGAATGCGCGCGTCGGCCGTTGACTGATGAACGGGTGGTCAGAGGTTGGCCCACGGGTTTCACCGGGGTCAGTTGTAGGAGCGAGCTTGCTCGCGAACAACTTGCCGGCAGCTCCAGTGCAGGGCGGGTTCGCGAGCAAGCTCGCTCCTACGAAAAGACGGACTTCCGTGCAGGGCGGCTAGAACGGAGCGCGTTGTTCGCCCTGCATGACGGGTTCAAACCGCAGCAGGCGTCCGCTCGCACAGCTTCGCCAGCGCCCGCGCCCACAGCTCCTGGTCATTCAGGCACGGCACCAGCACCAGCTCGTCCCCACCCGCCGCGCGGAACTGCTCGTTGCCGCGCTGGCCGATCTCTTCCAGCGTCTCGATGCAGTCGGCGACGAAGGCCGGGCACATCACCAGCAGGCGCTTCACACCCTGCTTGCCGAGCTTGTCCAGTTGCGCCTCGGTGTAGGGTTCGATCCACTTGTTGCGGCCCAGGCGCGACTGGAAGGATACCGACCAGCGTCCGTCCTGCAGGCCGGCGCCAGCGGCGAAGTCTTCGGCCGTGCGCAGGCACTGGCTGCGGTAACAGACGGCCATGACGTCCTCGTGTACACCCCGGCTGGAGCTGGCGGTAAGGTCGTGGCTCTTGTCCTTCACCAACTTGCGGATGTGCGACTCGGGCAGGCCGTGGAAGCTCAGCAGCAGGTGATCGTAGGGTTGCTCCAGGTACGGCTTGACGCTGTCCACCAGCGCCTGGCGGTACTCGGGCTCGGCGTAGAACGGCGGCAGCACCTTCAGCTCCAGCTTGAGGTTGTGCTCACGCATTACCCGGCGGGCTTCCTCGATGGCGGTGGTAGTGGTGCTGTCGGCGAACTGCGGGTAGAGCGGTGCAAAGGTCACCTGGGTGATGCCCTGCTGGCTCAGGCGCAGCAGCGCCTTTTCAATCGACGGCTCGCCATAGCGCATGCCCAGTTCCACCGGGCCGTGTGGCCAGAACGGCCTGACGGCCTCCTGCAAACGGCGGCTCAGCACGATCAGCGGCGAGCCCTCCTCCCACCAGATCGACGCGTAGGCGTGGGCGGATTCCTCCGGGCGCTTGCGCAGCACCAGCGACACCAACAGCCGGCGGATCGGCCACGGCAGGTCGATCACGTAAGGGTCCATGAGGAACTGATCGAGGTAGCGGCGCACGTCCTCGACCTGGGTGGAGGCCGGCGAACCCAGGTTGACCAGCAGGAGGGCGTTTTGGGTCATGCAATGTCCTTAAACCGGTACGGTAGGAGGTCGTCGTGCGGGCTGCGCAGTTTACACGCAGCCCGCGCTATCCAGAGCAGCCCGAGGCTGTTTCAGGGTTGTCGCCGATGTCGCAGGGGCTCAGCGCTTTTCCTGCAACACATCGGCCAGCGCCTGCTTGAATTCCGGGAAGCGGAACTCGAAGCCGGCATCCAGCAGGCGGCGCGGCACGATGCGCTGGCCGCCCAGCAGCAGGGTCGACAGCTCGCCCAGCAGCAGACGCAAGGCAAAACCCGGTACGGGCATCAGCGTCGGCCGGTGCAGCGCCTGGCCCAGTTCCTGGGTGAAGTCGCGGTTGCGCACCGGCTGCGGCGCGCACGCATTATAAGGACCGGCCGCATCCTCCTTGCGCAAAAGAAAATCGATCAGGGCGATCTGGTCTTCTATATGGATCCACGACATCCACTGTCGACCATCCCCCAGCCGCCCACCGGCGCCCAGGCGGAACGGCGGCAGCAGGCGCTTGAGGAAGCCGCCCTCGGGCGCCAGCACCAGACCGGTGCGCACCAGGACCACGCGGATACCCAGTGCCTCGGCCTCGCGGGCGATCTGCTCCCAGGCCAGGCACAACTCGCTGGCGAAGTCCTCGCCGGCCGCCGCGCTGTTCTCTTCCAATGGACGCTCACCAGCATCGCCGTACCAGCCAACCGCCGAGCCGTTGATCAGTACCGCCGGGCGCTGGCTGCGCCCCTCCAGCCAGCTCACCAGGCGTTCAGTCAGGCGCACCCGACTGTCCCACAGCAGGGCCTTGCGCCGTGCGCTCCAGGGCTTGTCGGCGATGGGTTCGCCGGCCAGGTTGACCACCGCATCCAACGGCCCGTCTCCGTAGGCCTCGAAGTCGGCGATGCCGCGCACCGTCTCACCGCAAAGCGAGGTGACGCGCTGCGGCTGGCGGCTCAGCACGGTGAGCTGGTGCCCTTGGGCGCTCCACTGGCGGCAGAGGCGGCGGCCGATCAGACCGGTACCGCCGGTCAAGAGAATATGCATGGCGAACTCCTTGTTGCGTTGTTCCACCTTCCATCAGTCTGGACGAGAGGGAGGCGATTGCATTGACACTCCCTCTACGGCGAGGTCTACGCTGTAAGTGCCGGAACCGAAGCCGGGCTCATTCCTGAATGAACCGATGCGGCGCCGAAGGTTCCGATGATCGGACTCCTATCGTTGACGAGCGCGAGCAACTGAAACGTAATTGTACAGATAGATTCGTTTGTACAAGAACCCTCCGCTCGTTACGCTGAAAGCAAACAGATTACGAGGCATGTCATGAGCGCCCCCATTGCCATCATTGGCACCGGTATCGCCGGACTCTCGGCCGCCCACGCCTTGCGCGATGCCGGACAAGTCGTCCAGCTGTTCGACAAGGGCCACGGCAGCGGCGGCCGGATGGCCAGCAAGCGCAGCGAAGCCGGTGCCCTGGATCTCGGTGCGCAATACTTCACCGCCCGCGACCGGCGCTTTCTCGACGCGGTACAGAAGTGGCGCGAGCACGGCTGGGTCGCCGAATGGGACCCAGCGCTCTACCAATACCGCGACGGTGAACTGAGCCCTTCCCCCGACGAGCAACCGCGCTGGGTCGGCACCCCGCGCATGAGTGCGATCACCCGTGCGCTGCTGCAGGACCAGGTCGTCACCTTCACCTGCCGCATTACCGAGGTGTACCGCGGCGAGGAGCACTGGCACCTGCAGGACTCCGAAGGCCAGACCCACGGTCCCTTCAGCCGTGTACTGGTCGCAACGCCCGCGCCCCAGGCTGCGGCGTTGCTGGCCAGCGCGCCGAAGTTGGCCGCCGCCGCTGCAAGCATTCCCATGGAACCGACCTGGGCCGTCGCCCTGGCCTTCCGCGAACCGCTGGATACGCCCGTGCAGGGCTGTTTCGTGCACGAGGGACCGCTGTCCTGGCTGGCCAGCAACCACTCCAAGCCGGGCCGCGACGAACAACTGGATACCTGGGTACTGCACGCCGCCAGCGGCTGGAGCAAACAGCACATCGACCTGCCCAAGGAAAGCGTAATCGAGCACCTGCGCGGCGCCTTCGCCGAGCTGATCGGCTGCGCCGTCCACGCCCCCGACTTCGCCCTCGCTCACCGCTGGCTCTACGCCCGCCCGATGGAAGCCCACCAGTTCGGCGCCCTCGCCGATGCTGACCTGGGCATCTACGCCTGCGGCGACTGGTGCCTCTCCGGCCGTGTCGAAGGCGCCTGGCTGAGCGGCCTGGAAGCCGCCCGCCGGCTGCTCGAACACCTCTGATCGGCCACGGCCCTCTCCCGGCGGAGAGGGCCCTCGAATCCCCGCGCCCGCGCCTTTCTTGTACAAGCCTTTGCACTTGTACAAGCCTGCGCCTATCCTTGCCGGCAGTTGTACAAATAAATTCACCTGTACAAGAAATCGGTCACTGCCATGCCCAACACCTCGCCACGTCCCAAGCTCGCCATCAGCGCCTGCCTGCTGGGCGAGCCGGTGCGCTACAACGGCGGACACAAGGCATCTCGCCTGTGCCTGGACGTCCTCAGCCGCTATTTCGACTTCGTTCCGGTGTGCCCGGAAGTCGCCATCGGCCTCGGCGTGCCGCGGCCGACCCTGCGCCTGGTCGGCGACCGCGATGACCCGAGAGCCCTGATCCAGCGCGAAGGCGGTCGCGATGTCAGCGAAGCCCTGCGCGAATTCGGCCGAAAGCAGGCCGGACTGCAGCAGGACATCTGCGGCTACATCTTCATGCAACAGTCACCCTCCTGCGGTCTGCAGCGCGTGAAGCTCTATCGCTTCGACGGCCAGCTGCGCCCGCCAGGTGTACGCGGGCTCTACGCGGAGGCCTTCTGCGCGGCACGCCCGGAGTTGCCGGTGGAAGAGGAAGGCCGGCTGAACGACCCAGTGATCCGCGAGAATTTCCTCACCCGCGTGTTCGCCTACGCCGCCTGGCAAAAGCTCTGCGAGAACGGCCTGACACGCCACGCGGTGATCGGCTTCCACTCCCGCTATAAGTACCAGCTGATGGCGCACAACCCGCGCCAGTACAGCGCCCTTGGCCAGCGCATGGCGAAAATCGGCGAGCAACCGCTGGAAGACTTCGCTCCAGGCTACTTCCGCGAATTCATGCAAGCGCTGGGCACCTGTGCCACCCGTGGCACCCACAGCAACGTGTTGCAGCACCTGGCCGGTTATCTCAAGCACGACCTGCCGTCCACCGAGAAGGCCGAGATGCAGCGGCTGATCGACCAGTACCGCGAAGGCGTGATCCCGTTGGTGGTGCCGCTGACGCTGCTCAAGCACCACTTCCGCCTGCACCCCCACCCCTACATCGATGCCCAGGCCTACCTGCAACCCCATCCCGAAGACCTGAGCCTGCGCAATGCCATCTGACGTAGCCATCAGACGTACTGAAAGGAAGCCCATGAATCCCGACCACCCTCACCGCGAATCGGACGACGACTACCGTCAGGCCCTGGCCGAAGGCTGGCTGCCGATCCGCGAAGTCTCCCGGCGCACCGGCGTCAATCCGGTCACCCTGCGCGCCTGGGAGCGTCGTTACGGCCTGGTCGTGCCACAGCGCACGCCCAAGGGCCATCGCCTCTACTCCGAAGCGCAGATCGTACGCATCCAGGCCATCCTCACCTGGCTCGGCCGTGGCGTGGCGGTGAGCAAGATCCGCGCGTTGCTCGACGAAGACGCACCGCCACCGCCGGAAACCACCGCCTCACCCTGGGACGACCTGCGCCAGCAGTGCATCGCCGCCATCGGCCGGATCAACGAGCGCCAGCTGGACGAGCTGTTCAACGGCGCGCTGGCGATCTACCCCGCGCAAACCCTCTGCGAACAACTGATGCTACCGCTGCTGGAAGAGCTGGAGCGGCGCTGGCAGGGCCAGTTCGGCGCGCAGCTGGAACGGGTGTTCTTCCACACCTGGCTGCGCACCAAGTTCGGCACTCGCCTCTACCACCACAATCGCCAGCAACGCGGCGCCCCGCTGCTGCTGGTGAACCAGTCCGGCCTGCCACTGGAGCCGGGCCTGTGGCTCACCGCCTGGCTGGCCAGCAGTGCAGGCTGCCCGCTGGAAACCTTCGACTGGCCCTTGCCGCCCGGTGAACTGGCGCTGGCGGTGGAACGCCTGCAGCCGCGCGCCGTGCTGCTCTACTCCAGCCGCACGCTGAACCTGTTGCAGCTGCCCCGGTTGCTGGCCGGCGTCGACTGCCCGCGCCTGCTGGCAGGACCTGCCACCGCCATCCACCCCGATGCGCTGCAGGAACTGGCCATCGCCGAACCGCCGCTGCACCTGGCCAGCGACCCGGTCGCCGCATTCAATCTCCTGCGCGAGCTGCAGCTGCTCAGCGGGGAGGCCGCATGAAACGCCAACTCGTCTGGCTGCGCACCGACCTGCGCCTTCGCGACAACAGCGCCCTGCACGCGGCCGCCGAGCGCGGCCCGGTGATCGCCCTCTACCTGCTCAGCCCCGGCCAATGGCAGCGTCACGACGACGCGCCGTGCAAGGTCGACTTCTGGCTGCGCAACCTGCGCGAGCTGCGCACCAGCCTCGACCAGTTGCGCATCCCGCTGCTGATCCGCACCGCGGAAAACTGGGACGATGCGCCGAAAGTCATCGCGCAACTCTGCCGCGAACTGGACATCGAGACGCTGCACGTCAACGAGGAATACGGCGTCAACGAAGCCGCCCGCGACGCCGCCGTGGCGAAGGCGCTGGAGCACGACGGTGTCCGCCTGCGCAGCCACCTCGACCAGTTGTTCTTCACGCCGGGCAGCATCCTCACCAAGGGCGGTACCTACTTCCAGGTCTACAGCCAGTTCCGCAAGGTCTGCTACGAACGCCTGAACCTCGGCGTGCCCCGCCTCGTACCGGCGCCCCGCGCGCAGCAGGAGCTGGATATCGCCAGCGACGAGGTGCCCGGGCGGGTCGATGGTTTCGAGACGCCGCCGGCCGAGCTGAGCGAAGAGTGGCCAGCCGGCGAGGACGCCGCCCACGAGCGCGTGGAGCTGTTCACCGACGAAATCCTCAAGACCTACCAGGACACCCGCGACCTCCCGGCCCGCGACGGCACCAGTCGCCTCTCGCCGTACCTGGCCGCCGGCGTGCTGTCGCCCCGGCAGTGCCTGCATGCGGCGCTGGCGAACAACCATGGCGAGTTCGAGACCGGCAACAGTGGCGCGGTCAGCTGGATCAACGAGCTGCTCTGGCGCGAGTTCTACAAGCACATCCTGGTCGGCTTCCCACGCGTGAGCCGGCACCGCGCCTTCCGCGAGGACACCGAAAAACTGAAGTGGCGCTACGACCAGAAAGACCTGGAAGACTGGCAGCAGGGCCGCACCGGCTTCCCCCTCATCGACGCCGCGATGCGCCAGTTGCTCGCCACCGGCTGGATGCACAACCGCCTGCGCATGGTGGTGGCGATGTTCCTTACCAAAAACCTGCTGATCGACTGGCGCGAGGGTGAACGCTGGTTCATGCGCCACCTGATCGACGGCGACCTTGCGGCGAACAACGGCGGCTGGCAATGGAGCGCCTCCACCGGCACCGACGCGGCGCCTTACTTCCGTATCTTCAATCCGATCTCGCAGTCCGAGCGCTTCGACCCGGACGGCCGCTTCATCCGACACTGGGTGCCGGAGCTGGCCAGGCTGCAGGGTCGGGCCCTGCACGATCCGTCGAAGCTCGGGCTGTTCGGCGCGGAAGGCTATCCGCAGCCGATGTGCGACCTCTCCGCCACCCGCGAGCGGGCGCTGGATGCCTTCAAGAGCCTGGCCGCCTCTGTCTGAGGCAACGGCTTTTCTGTAGGAGCGAGCTCGCTCGCGAACCGGTCGGGCGTGATTGCGAGCAAGCTCGCTCCTACACGTACCTTTCGACCACGCACAAAAAAGCCGGGCCCAGGGCCCGGCTTTCTTTGTCAGCGTTCTGTTACAGCGGATGCGTGTAATAGAGGCTGTAGGATTCGATGCCATCGTTCGGCTGGCTGATGCCGGCATTGGAGTAATGCATGGCACGCACGCCCAGGGCCTGACCCTCGCCGAAGCGCAGGCCGACGCCGAGGCGATCCTCGAAGTTGAAGGCGCCGCCCAGGTCCTGGTCGCCCACGCGGGAGCCACTGAACACGGCCACGCCGATACCGGCCTCGACGAAGGGTTTGACCTTCTCGCCGGAGAACTCGTAGACGAACACCGGGCTGAAGGACAGCGAGTGGCGGCCGCTGGCCTCGTCACCACCTTCCCAGTAGGTGTAGCCAGCGTCCCAGTAGCCGGTCAGACGACCCGTGGAGCTTTCCCACCAGCTCTTGTCCCAGTCGAAGCCCAGGCCCAGGCGGTAGGTCATGGTGTTCTGTCCGGTAAAGCCAACGGCGCCGGTCAGGCCAGCGGCCTGCGCGGGGACCAGATGCCCCAGAGTCAAAGCTGCCAAGGCAGCGAGCGAGAGTAGTTTCCTCATCGAAACATCCTTTATTAGAAAGCTGAATGAAAAATCCCCGCGAATAGCTGGCAATTATAAGGCCATTTGTCAGCATTCGCTGACAGACCAAAGTAGGTAGCTAGCTATTCTTTTCAGTCAGGAAAGAAACTGACGGCTTCGCCGGCACGCCAGAGCACCGGCAGTACGCGTTCAAAGCCTTCGACTGCACCGCTGGTCCATAGCTCAGTTTTTTTCGCCTGCCCTTCCGCCAAGATCCCCCGCACCTGCAACAGGCGCTCGAGTTGGCGAGCCACGGCGGCACCGGTATCGATCAGCGAGACGTCCGCAGGCACAAGCTCGCGCAGCAACGGGCGCAGGAAAGGGTAATGCGTGCAGCCGAGGATCAGCGTGTCGCAGCCTTCAGCCAGCAGCGGAGCAACGTAACCTTGCAGTAGTTCGCGAGTCTGCGGGCCGTCCAGGTCGCCCAGTTCGATGCGCTCCACCAGCCCTGGGCAAGGCTGGGTAATGACCCGCACATCGTTGGCGAAGCGGTCCAGCAGTGCTGCGAAGCGTGCACTCTTGAGCGTGCCAGTCGTGGCCAGCACACCAACCACACCACTGCGGGTCGCTTCGGCCGCCGGCTTCACGGCCGGCTCCATGGCGACGATGGGCAACTGTGGATAGTGCTCACGCAGGTCCGCGGCGGCAGCAGCAGTGGCCGTATTGCAAGCCACCACCAGCGCCTTGGCGCCACGGGCCAGGAGAAACTCGGCGATGGCGCGGCAGCGCGCGCGGATGTACTCGGGGGTCTTCTCGCCATAGGGCACGTGGCCGCAGTCAGCGAGGTAGATCAGGGATTCGCGGGGAAGCCGCGCCCGGATTTCGTGGAGGACGCTGAGGCCGCCCACACCGGAATCGAACACGCCGATCGGCGCGGCATCAGCCATTCGTGGCTCCGCACACGGCGCACTGCGGATCGCGCTTGACCCGCAGCTCGCGGAAGCGTGTGCCGAGGGCATCGATCAGCAGCAGGCGGCCCACCAGCGGATCGCCGAAGCCGGCCAGCAGCTTCAACGCTTCCAAGGCCTGCAGGCTACCCACCAGCCCCACCAGCGGGCCAACCACGCCGGCCTCGCTGCAGGTCAGTTCGGCTTCGCTGCCGTGGCCATAGAGGCAGTGGTAGCACGGGCTTTCCTCGCGGCGCGGGTCGAACACCGAAAGCTGCCCTTCCAGGCGGATCGCCGCGCCGCTCACCAGCGGTTTCTTCGCAGCGACGCAGGCGGCGTTCACCGCTTCACGGGTGCCGAAGTTGTCGCAGCAGTCGAGTACCAGGTCGACGGCCGCCACGGCGGCGTCGAGGGAGTCGGCGTCCAGCGCCTGGCGATGGGCGACCAGCTTCACGTCCGGGTTCAGCGCGGTCAGGCGGGCGATGGCGGAGTCCACCTTGCCCACGCCGACGCTGTCGGTACCGTGGATGATCTGCCGCTGCAGGTTGGTCAGGTCGACCGTGTCGAAGTCCGCCAGGTGCAGCTCGCCGACGCCGGCAGCGGCCAGGTACAGCGCCACCGGGGCGCCGAGGCCACCGAGGCCGACGATCAGCACACGGCTGTCCTTCAGACGCAGCTGGCCTTCGACGTCGATCTGCGGCAGGAGGATCTGCCGGCTGTAACGCAAGAGTTCGTTGTCGGTCAGCATGTCCAGCGCCCCAGGCTGATGCGTTCGTGGCCGCCCAGGTCGCGACGGCTTTCCACAGCAGTAAAGCCACGACTGAGCAGCAGGTCGCGTACGGCATCCGGCTGATCGAAGCCATGTTCGAGCATCAGCCAACCACCGTTTTCCAGATGGCCCGGCGCCTGGTCGATGATCAGGCGGATGTCGTCCAGCCCATCCTGCCCGGAGACCAGTGCGCTCGAAGGCTCGAAGCGCACGTCGCCCTGTTTGAGGTGCGGGTCGGTACTGGGAATGTAGGGCGGGTTGCTGACGATCAGCGAGAAGCGCTCGCCCTCGACCGCCGAGAACCAGTGACTGGCGCGGAAGGCGACGTTGGCCAGGCGCAGGCGTTCGCGGTTGCGCTCGGCCAGGGCCACGGCCTCGGGAATGCGGTCGACGCCCAGCACCTGCCAGCTCAGGCGTTCGCACGCCAGCGCAAGGGCGATGGCGCCGGTACCGGTGCCCAGGTCCAGTACGCGCGATGGCGAGGCCGGCAGCAGCGCCAGCGCAGTTTCCACCAGCAGCTCGGTATCGGGGCGGGGAATCAGGGTGTGCGGCGCGACCTCCAGGTCCAGGCTCCAGAAACCCTGACGGCCCAGGATGTAGGCCACGGGCTCACCGGCCACTCGGCGGGCCAGGTAGCGGTCGTAGAGGTCATGGGCCTCGCGGCTAACCACGCGTTCGGGCCACGTCCGCAGGAAGCTGCGCGGCTTGCCCAGCGCGGCCGCGAGCAGCAGCTCGGCATCCAGGCGCGCACTGGGCGAGTCCGGCAGTTGCGCCTCGTTGAGCAGGGTCATGATGGTTGCCATGGTCTGTCGCTCTCTCAATCACCGAGCGCGGCCAACTGGTCGGCCTGGAACTCTTGCAGCAGCGGCTCGATGACTTGCTCGACCGCGCCTTCCATCACTTCACCCAGGGAATAGAGGGTGAGGTTGATGCGGTGGTCGGTCACCCGGCCCTGGGGGAAATTGTAGGTGCGGATACGCTCGGAGCGATCGCCCGAACCGACCAGCAGCTTGCGCGTGCTGGCGATCGCCTGCTGGGCCGCTGACTGCTGCTGGTCGTTGAGCTTGGCCGCCAGCCAGGCCATGGCCTTGGCGCGGTTCTTGTGCTGCGAACGTTCCTCCTGGCACTCGACCACGATGCCCGACGGGATGTGCGTGATACGCACCGCCGAGTCAGTCTTGTTCACGTGCTGGCCGCCGGCGCCGGAGGAGCGATAGGTGTCCACGCGCAGATCGGCCGGGTTGATCTCAATGGCCGCCTGCTCATCCGGCTCGGGCAGCACCGCCACGGTGCACGCGGAGGTATGGATGCGCCCCTGGGACTCGGTGGCCGGCACGCGCTGTACGCGGTGGGCGCCGGATTCGAACTTGAGCTTGGCGTAGACGCTCTCGCCCTCGACGCGAGCAATCACCTCTTTATAGCCGCCGTGCTCGCCTTCATTTTCGGACATGATCTCCACGCGCCAGCCCTGCTTCTCGGCATAGCGCGAGTACATGCGGAACAAGTCGCCGGAGAAGATCGCCGCTTCGTCGCCGCCGGTGCCCGCGCGGATTTCCAGGAAGACGTTGCGGCCGTCATTGGGGTCCTTGGGCAGCAGCATGCGCTGCAGGCGATCCTCCAGGCCGACCAGCGCGGTCTTGGCCTCGGCGACTTCTTCCTCGGCCATTTCACGCAGGTCCGGGTCGCTGTCCTTGAGCAGCGCCTGGGCGCCCTCCAGGTCGGACTGCACCTTGCGGAACTCGCGGAAAGCGAGGATGACCGGCTCCACTTCCGCGTATTCACGGGAGTAGGCGCGGAACTTGGTCTGGTCGCTGATCACCTCGGCGTCGCCCAGCAGAGCGGTAAGCTCTTCGTAGCGGTCGCTGAGGATATCCAGCTTTTTCAGGAGGGACGCTTTCATCGCTTGTCAGTGCCCTCCTCGAGGGCGAACAGTTCCTGCGCGACGGCCAGCGCATCGATGCGGCCCTCGGCGGAGAGTTTTTTCATCTGCACGCTGGGGGCATGCAGCAATTTATTGGTCAGGCCGCGGCTGAGCTGGGCGATGACTTCCATCGGGTCAGCGCCGTTGGCCAGCAGGCGCTGGGCCTTCTGGGTTTCCTCGTCACGCAGGCGCTCGGCCTGCTGGCGGTAAGCGCGCAGTACATCCACCGCGGCCAGCTCGCGCAGGCGCAGCATGAACTCGTGCACGCCATCGCCGACCAGTTCCTCGGCGGCCTGGGCGGCGCCCTGGCGGCTCTTGAGGTTTTCGGCGACTACTTCGTGAAGGTCATCGACGCTATAGAGGTAGACGTCTTCCAGCTCGCCAACCTCCGGCTCGATGTCACGCGGGACGGCGATATCGACCATGAACATCGGCTTGTGACGGCGCTGTTTCAGCGCGCGCTCCACCGCTCCCTTGCCGAGGATCGGCAACTGGCTGGCAGTGGAACTGATGACGATATCGCTGTTGACCAGCTCATCCGGCATGTCCGCCAGCAGGATGGCGCGGGCGCCGAACTGCTCGGCCAGCAGGCTGGCACGCTCCAGGGTGCGGTTGGCGACCACGATGCGCTTCACGCCCTGCTCGTGCAGGTGACGGGCGACCAGGGTGATGGTCTCGCCGGCGCCGATCAGCAACGCCTGGCTGCGACTCAGGTCGCTGAAGATCTGCCGGGCCAGGCTGACCGCGGCGAAAGCCACGGACACCGGGTTCTCACCAATGGCGGTGTCGGTACGCACGGTCTTGGCGGTGCTGAAGGTGGCCTGGAACAGGCGCCCCAGCATCGGCCCGACGGTGCCGGCCTCACGCGCTACCGCGTAGGCGGACTTCATCTGCCCGAGGATCTGCGGCTCGCCCAGCACCATGGAATCCAGGCCCGCCGCGACGCGCATCATGTGGCGCACAGCTTCCTCATCCTGATGGACGTAGGCACAGGCGCGCAGGTCGTCGATCCCCAGGTTGTGGTAATCGGCCAGCCACGCCAGCACGTCGCCGGAGTCCGGATGCTCGATCTCCAGGTAGAGCTCGCTGCGGTTGCAGGTGGAGAGGATCGCGGCTTCGCGGCTGGAAGTCAGCCTGCACAGCAGCTGCAGGGCCTCGACCATCTGCTCGGGAGTAAAAGCCACGCGCTCGCGGACGGCCACGGACGCGGTCTTGTGGTTGATGCCGAGGGCAATGAAGGCCATGCAGAATCGCTGATGCTGATCGGAAAGCCCGCAATTGTCCTACTTAGCCTTGTGAAGGACAACCACCCGCGACGTATCGCACACTGCAAATCGCATAGAGGCCCGTAACGGGCGCTTGCCCATGGGATTGGCACTTTCCTTATGTCATGATGGTCCCATTTCGCAGGTCAGGCCCTCGTCCTTCCTCTATGAACAAGTCTCTTGCGCTGCTGACTGCTCTGCTGCTGCTCGGCGGCTGCCAGTCTCTTACACAGAAAAACACCGACAGTGCTTCCACGGAGAAGGACAAGACCGCGGCTGCGCAGAAGAATCAGAAGTACGGCTCCTTCAGCGAGGACACGATGTTCTCGCTGCTCACCGCCGAGATCGCCGGACAGCGCAACCGTTTCGATATCGCCCTCGCCAACTACGTCGAGCAGGCCAAGGAAACGCAGGACCCGGGAGTCGCCGAGCGCGCCTTCCGCATCGCCGAGTACCTGGGCGCCGACCAGGAAGCCCTGGACACCTCGCTGATCTGGGCCAAGGCCGCGCCGGACAACCTCGATGCCCAGCGCGCCGCTGCGATCCAGCTGGCGCGCACCGGCCAGTACGACGAATCCATGGTGTACATGGAGAAAGTCCTCAATGGACAGGGTGACACCCACTTCGACTTCCTCGCGCTATCGGCCGCCGAGACCGACCCGGACACCCGCGCCGGCCTGCTGCAGAGCTTCGACCGCCTGCTGAAGAAGTACCCCGACAACGGCCAGTTGCTGTTCGGCAAGGCCCTGCTGCTGCAGCAGGACGGTCGTCCGCAGGAGGCCCTGCACCTGCTGGAGGACAATTCCGCCAGCAAGCATGACGTCGCCCCTCTGCTGCTGCGCGCCCGCCTACTGCAGAGCATGAAACGCAGCGACGAAGCGCTGCCGCTGCTCAAGAACGCCATCAAGGAACACCCGGACGACAAACGCGTCCACCTCGCCTACGCCCGCCTGCTGGTCGAACAGAACCGCCTGGAAGAGGCCAAGGCCGAGTTCTCCGCGCTGGTCGAGCAATTCCCCGATGATGACGACCTGCGTTTCTCCCTGGCGCTGGTCTGCCTCGAAGCCCAGGCCTGGGACGAGGCCAAGGTCTACTTGCAGGAACTGGTCGAGCGCGACAGCCATGTCGACTCCGCCCACTTCAACCTGGGCCGCCTGGCCGAGGAGCAGAAGGACCCGGAAACCGCGCTCAAGGAATACGCCCTCGTCGGTCCTGGCAACGACTTCCTCCCGGCCCAGTTGCGTTCGACCGAAATCCTGCTGGACCAGAAGCGCTATGACGACGCTTCGCGCCGCCTCGCCGAAACCCGCGCCCGCCAGCCGGACTACGCCATCCAGTTGTATCTGATCGAGGCGGAAGGCCTGTCCAACCGCGACCAGGTAGACCGCGCCTGGAGCGTCATCCAGCAGGGCCTCAAGCAGTTCCCGGATGACCTCAACCTGCTCTACACCCGCTCCATGCTCGCCGAGAAGCGCAACGACCTGGCGCAAATGGAGCAGGACCTGCGGCTGATCATCCAGCGCGAACCGGACAACGCCATGGCGCTCAACGCGCTGGGCTACACCCTGGCCGACCGCACCACCCGCTACAGCGAAGCCCGCGACCTGATCCAGAAGGCCCACTCGCTGAACCCGGACGACCCGGCGATCCTCGACAGCCTGGGCTGGGTGAATTACCGCCTGGGCAACCTCAGCGAAGCGGAAACCTACCTGCGCAAGGCGCTGGAACGCTTCCCCGACCACGAAGTGGCCGCGCACCTGGGCGAAGTACTCTGGGCCCAGGGCAAGCAGAGCGAAGCCCGCAAGGTCTGGGCCACCGCCCTGCAAAGCCAGCCTGACAGCGCCGTCCTGCGTGACACCATGCTGCGCCTGACCGGCTCCGGAACCCTCTGATTTATGCGTTTACGTCACCTGATCGGCGCCGCCGCGCTTGCCCTGCTCGCCGGCTGCTCCAGCTTCGGCACCCACGAAGCCCTGGAAGGCCAGGGCAACGCCACCGCCTGGAATGCCCACAAGGCGCGCATCGCCACTCTCGACGGCTGGCAAATCGACGGCAAGGTCGGCATCCGCGCCCCCAAGGATTCCGGCAGCGGCACCCTGTTCTGGCTGCAGCGCCAGGACTACTACGACATCCGCCTCTCCGGCCCGCTGGGCCGCGGCGCCGCACGCCTGACCGGGCGTGAAGGCGCAGTAACCCTCGAAGTCGCAGGGCAAGGCCGCTTTGAAGCCGCCTCCCCCGAAGAATTGCTGGAACAGCAGATGGGCTGGCGCCTGCCGGTATCCCACCTGCTCTGGTGGATTCGCGGCCTGCCCGCGCCGGACAGCAAGAGCCGCCTGACCCTGGACGGCGACAGCCGCCTGGCCAAGCTGCAGCAGGACGGCTGGGACGTGGAGTACACCCGCTACAGCGAGCAGAACGGTTACTGGTTGCCTGAGCGCCTGAAGCTGCACGGCCAGGACCTCGATGTCACCCTGGTGGTAAAGACCTGGCAGCCACGCCAGCTCGGCACCCAATCGAGCAACGCAGGCCAGCAGTGACATGCAGGACCGACTGACCCTGCCGGCACCGGCCAAGCTCAACCTGTTCCTGCACATCACCGGCCGTCGCGCCGACGGCTACCACGAGCTGCAGACACTCTTCCAGTTCCTCGACCACGGCGACGAATTGCAATTCGCCGTGCGCGAGGACGGCGAAATCTGCCTGAACACCGAGATCGAAGGTGTTCCGCACGACAGCAATTTGATCGTCAAGGCCGCCCGCCGGCTGCAGGAACAATCGGGCTGCCAGCTGGGCGTCGACATCTGGCTGGACAAACGCCTGCCCATGGGCGGAGGCATCGGCGGCGGCAGCTCCGACGCAGCCACCACCCTGCTTGCGCTGAATCACCTGTGGCAGCTGAACTGGAGCGAGGACCGCCTCGCGGCACTGGGCCTGAGCCTTGGCGCCGACGTCCCGGTATTCGTGCGCGGCCGCGCGGCATTTGCCGAAGGCGTCGGCGAGCAGCTCACGCCGGTTGAACTCGAAGAGCCCTGGTTCCTCGTCGTCGTGCCGCAAGTCTTTGTCTCCACAGCAGAAGTTTTCTCCGATCCCGAGTTGACACGGGATACTCCGCCCATTAAAGTTCGCAGCCTTCTCGGGGTGGACGGTCATAACGACTGCCAGCCGGTCGTCGAGAAGCGTTACCCGGATGTACGTAACGCACTGATCCAGCTAGGTAAATTTACCCAAGCGAGATTGACCGGCACCGGAGCTTGTGTGTTTGGGAGCTTCCCAAACAAGGGCGATGCTGATAAAGTTCGCCGCCAACTTCCGGCCACTCTGCCGAGTTTTGTTGCCCAGGGCCGTAACATCTCGATGTTGCACCGAAAGCTGCAAAGCCTGGACTGAGAAGACAGCAGTGTCATCGGTTGTACGCTACAGGGGCGTCGCCAAGCGGTAAGGCAGCAGGTTTTGATCCTGCCATGCGTTGGTTCGAATCCAGCCGCCCCTGCCATTTTCTTCTGGCTCAACCGGGCCTACCCTCAAGCCGACACAGGTACCGCAGCGTGTCCAAAATGATGGTTTTCACGGGGAACGCCAACCCCGATCTGGCACGCCGTGTCGTACGGCAGCTGCACATCCCCCTCGGTGACGTCTCTGTCGGTAAATTCTCCGACGGCGAGATCAGCGTTGAGATCAACGAAAACGTTCGTGGTAAGGACGTCTTCCTGATTCAACCGACCTGCGCACCGACCAACGACAACCTGATGGAACTGGTGGTGATGGCCGATGCCTTCCGCCGTTCCTCGGCGACTCGTATCACGGCAGTCATCCCCTACTTCGGTTACGCCCGCCAGGATCGCCGTCCGCGTTCCGCTCGCGTGGCGATCAGCGCCAAAGTCGTTGCCGACATGCTGACCGTCGTAGGCGTCAACCGTGTTCTCACCGTTGACCTGCATGCCGACCAGATCCAGGGCTTCTTCGATATCCCCGTCGACAACATCTACGGCTCGCCCGTACTGGTCGACGACATCGAAGACCAGCGCTTCGAGAACCTGATGATCGTCTCCCCGGACATCGGCGGCGTGGTGCGCGCTCGCGCCGTCGCCAAATCCCTAGGCGTCGACCTAGCCATCATCGACAAGCGTCGTCCGAAGGCCAACCAGTCCGAAGTCATGCACATCATCGGTGATGTCGAAGGCCGTACCTGCGTACTGGTCGACGACATGGTCGATACCGCTGGCACCCTCGGCCACGCCGCCAAAGCTCTGAAAGAGCACGGCGCCGCCAAGGTCATCGCCTACTGCACCCACCCGGTGCTGTCCGGCCGCGCCATCGAGAACATCGAGAATTCCGTACTGGACGAGCTGGTGGTGACCAACACCATCCCGCTGTCTGCTGCTGCACAAGCCTGTGGCCGCATCCGCCAACTGGACATCGCTCCGGTTGTCGCTGAAGCCATGCGCCGCATCAGCAATGAAGAATCGATCAGCGCCATGTTCCGCTAAGGCGGAACAGCGCTGACGTAAAGCGCCCCGTCACGTCGATGGGGCATTAGCAAAATCGCCCGAACGCTGGTCGCAAGCGTCCGGGCGATCTTGTCATTTTGGAGATACTCAAATGGTTGATTTTGTACTCAATGCTCAAGAGCGTTCCGACCTGGGGAAAGGTGCGAGCCGCCGCCTGCGTCGTAATGCCGGTCTGATCCCGGCTGTGGTCTACGGTGGCGAGAAAGCCCCGCAATCCCTGACCCTGGAACTGCGTGAAATTTCCAAGCTGCTGGAAAACGAGGCTGCCTTCAGCCACGTGATCACCCTGAACGTCGGTGCCGCCAAGGAAACCGTACTGATCAAGGCCCTGCAGCGTCACCCGTCCAAGGGTTTCGTCATGCACGCTGACTTCCAGCGCGTCGTTGCCGGCCAGAAACTGACCGCTCACGTACCGCTGCACTTCATCAACGAAGCCACCGCTGTTGGCGTCAAGGTTGGTGGCGGCGAGATCTCCCACGTGATCGCCGAAGTCGAAGTTTCGTGCCTGCCGAAAGACCTGCCGGAATTCATCGAAGTCGACCTGGCCAAGGTAGAACTGGGCCAGATCGTTCACCTGTCCGACCTGAAACTGCCGAAAGGCGTAGAGCTGGTGCAACTGGCCCACGGTAACGACCTGGCCGTCGCCAACATCCACGCTTCCCGCGTAGTGAAAGAAGAAGGTGAAGGCGAAGCTGCTGCCGAGTAATCGCGCGCACCATTGCCTTTAAGGAAGGGGCCCCCGTCGTGACTGCCGTACAACTGATCGTTGGCCTGGGAAATCCAGGCCCTGAATACGACCAGACCCGGCATAACGCGGGGGCCCTTTTCGTTGAGCGGCTGGCGGACGCGCAACGCGCGAACCTGTCTCTCGACAAGAAGTACTTCGGCCTCGTCGGCAAGTTCAGCCACAAGGGCCGCGACGTTCGTCTGCTCATCCCCACCACCTACATGAACCGCAGCGGCCAGGCCGTGGCGGCGCTCGCCGGATTCTTCCGCATTCCGGTCGAAGCCATCCTGGTGGCCCACGACGAACTCGACATGCCTCCCGGCGTCGCCAAGCTCAAGAAGGGCGGCGGACACGGCGGGCACAACGGGCTGCGCGACATCATCGCCCAACTCGGCAACCAGAACGGTTTCCATCGCCTGCGGCTTGGCATCGGCCATCCGGGGCACAGCAGCCTGGTCTCCGGCTTCGTCCTCGGCCGCGCCCCGCGCTCCGAGCAGGAACTGCTCGACACCAGCATCGACTCCGCCCTCGGCGTGCTGCCAGAAATGCTCGACGGGGACTGGACCCGCGCGATGCAGAAGCTGCACAGCCAGAAGGCCTGATCACACCTCTATTTCCGCCACCTGGCGCGAGGGACCTAGCATGGGATTCAATTGCGGCATCGTCGGCCTGCCCAACGTCGGCAAGTCCACCCTGTTCAACGCCCTGACCAAATCCGGCATCGCGGCGGAAAACTTCCCCTTCTGCACCATCGAGCCGAACAGCGGCATCGTTCCGATGCCCGACGCCCGCCTCGATGCGCTGGCCGAGATCGTCAAGCCCGAGCGCGTGATCCCGACCACCATGGAGTTCGTCGACATCGCCGGCCTGGTAGCGGGCGCCTCCAAGGGTGAAGGCCTGGGCAACAAGTTCCTCGCCAACATCCGCGAGACCGACGCCATCGCCCACGTCGTGCGCTGCTTCGAAGACGAGAACGTCATCCACGTCTCCAACAGCGTTGACCCCAAGCGCGACATCGAGATCATCGACCTCGAACTGATCTTCGCCGACCTCGACAGCTGCGAGAAGCAACTGCAGAAGGTCGCGCGCAATGCCAAGGGTGGCGACAAGGACGCCCTGGTGCAGAAAGCCCTGCTGGAAAAGCTCATCCCCCACTTCACCGAAGGCAAACCTGCCCGCTCGCTGATGAAGAACATGGGCGATGACGAGAAACGCGTCGTACGCGGCTTCCACCTGCTGACCAGCAAGCCGGTCATGTACATCGCCAACGTCGCCGAAGACGGCTTCGAGAACAACCCGCACCTGGACGTCGTGCGCGCCATCGCCGAAGAAGAAGGCGCAATGGTCGTGCCAGTGTGCAACAAGATCGAAGCCGAGATCGCCGAACTGGACGACGGCGAAGAGAAGGACATGTTCCTCGAATCCCTCGGCCTCGAAGAGCCCGGCCTGAACCGCGTGATCCGTGCCGGCTACGAACTGCTGCACCTGCAGACCTACTTCACCGCCGGTGTGAAGGAAGTTCGCGCCTGGACCGTCCGCGTCGGCGCCACCGCCCCCCAGGCCGCCGCCGTGATCCACACCGACTTCGAGAAAGGCTTTATCCGCGCCGAGGTCGTCGCCTACGACGACTTCATCCAGTTCAAGGGCGAACAGGGCGCGAAAGAAGCCGGCAAATGGCGCCTGGAAGGCAAGGACTACATCGTCAAGGACGGCGACGTGATGCACTTCCGCTTCAACGTCTAAGCACCTGCCAGACCCGAAAAAGCCCCGGCAACCCGCCGGGGCTTTTTCATAGGGGCGCCCTGCCCTGCCGCTCATCGCGAAAATCTTGCCCAGCCGGCTAAACGATTGATAGATCAGAACAATATTCAAGAAAAGGGGTTGACACCCCCCCTCGATCTGCGGAAAATGCGCGCCACTCGGCTACATAGCTCAGTCGGTTAGAGCGCAGCATTCATAATGCTGATGTCCCAGGTTCAAGTCCCGGTGTAGCCACCATACAAAACAACGGGTTAGCGAAAGCTA
>NZ_SWDV01000012.1 GCF_005877905.1 Pseudomonas nicosulfuronedens
CTCGATTTGCTTTCAGTGGGGCCGGCTGGGCCGGAAGGTTTTGGACTCGTCTGCAGTGCGTCACTGCATGGGAAGAGAGATTAAATTCGACACCCTTGCTCCACCAGACGGCAAAATTCACTTCTAGCGTTCCATTTTCAGAACGATTACAGCAGACCATCCCTCAGATCCGCGGCTCACAAGGGCCGAGCTCCCAGGCGAGCACTGCCACCACTCAGAGCCCCGTCCCAGAGCCTCCCAACTTCAGGTCCTATAGAAACCCACCTACCGATGGTCACACAGGTCTTTACAAGAAATACTGTATTTACATACAGTATTTTCCATCCAGCCCGCGACCGAACCCCGGAGGCCTCCCATGCATGCTGCAACCTACGACCAACTGTCCGCCCGCGTGAACGCCCTGCTGGCTGACCCGACCACGCTCAAGAGCCTGGGCATCACCCTGCGCCGCGAGCCCAGCGATGATTCCGCCGCGTGGAGCCAACTGGTCACCGACTTGCGCCAGGCGCCGAACCTGACGCTGCTGCCCCTGCAGGACGGCGCCATCCGACTGGCCTGGCACAGCTGGCTGGATTGAGGCGAGAGCTGGCAAGCTAGCGCCAGAAAACTCCGCCCATGACAAGGACAGCATGCGTACCCTGAACGTCTCTTCTTTCATCTTCGGCCTGGCATTCCACTGTTCCCCTGTGTTCGCCAGTAGTCCTTCTCCTGCTGCAGAGCAGCACTATGAGCAGGCCCGTTCAAGCCTGGAACAAGCCCGGCAGATGCTCGCCGATAGCAAAGGTTTCTCTGCGGGAAAGCTGGAGGTGGTGATAGACAGCGCCAACGCCGAACTGCAGAAAGCTACCGAACTCGGGCACCCGGCCGCCGCGTTCTACCAAGCGCAGCTCATTCTGAATATGCGAAGCAGTGATACCGAGAAACGCAGCCAGGCGTGCTCGCTGCTGGAGACCTGGGCCGAGAAAGGTTTTGTGGCTGCCGCGGTCATGAACTTCAGAAAATGCGACCGCTCCTATCTTCGGTTTGACGATGCCAGTCCCGAACATCAGGCGGCGTTGGGAGCACTGTCATCATCCCTCGCCGGAGGCGATCCCGCGCAGGCTTACTACCCCTTTCCGCAAGATGCCAGCCAGTGCTTCGGGGCAGGCTCTACCGAGACCGTTGCACTATCTCAGGCGCAATTCAGAGCCGAGGCCGAATACATTCTGGGTAGCGCCCAGCAGCCCGAAGACACCGAAACAGCAAAGCGACTAGTAGCCTGGCTGGATGACTCGGCAAACCATGGCTGCCAGATGCCTATGGATCCTCGCCCGTTTCTGCGGAAACTGTCGGGAAACCAATAAGGCTCCCGTACATAGATTCGCAAATGCCGTCGCGTAGGGAAGAAACCCAGGACAGACCACAAACACCCCATCCCGGCGAGGCTTACGGAGCCCCCATCCGCGCCGTATCGGCGATGGCGTTGCAGGTTTCCGGATTCAGGCAGTAGGTGATGTAGGTCACCTGCTTGTTACAGCCACGCACGCCGATGGTGTACTCCGTGCGCTCCATCGCCCGGCGCACGCTGGTGACCTTGCTCGACAGCACGCTACTGGTCACCGCCTCGCAGTTCATCTCGAACTTCGCCCGCGACTCGGTGGCCTTGATCGCCGCCTGCTGGTTGGAGGCAAGGAACTCTTCATTGCTCATGCAACCGGACAACACGGCGACAGCAGCCAGCACCGGCAGGGATATCGGTAGACGCTTCATGATGACGTTCTCCGTGTGGTTCCCCCGGATATGGTCAGCTTCTGGAGTCTAGATCGCGCCGAAGGAAACGTCCGGCGTGCAGTTCGTCGGTTGCGAAGGCGCAACGCCACTATCCCTCTAGGCTCACCACTGAGGGTATTGCAGTGGAGCGACGCGCGATGAATCTCGACGACGATTTCGACCTCAGCGATTTCAACTTCGATGACCTGACCATCGATGAACTCAGCCTGGTTCCCATGGAGTCCGCCGCCACGCCCGATGCGGTGACGCCGGCCAGGACAAAGGCCAAGTTCCAGATCGATACCCGCCACACCGAGCGCCGTTGCAGCGCCGACCGACGTCAATCCATCCGCTTCGAAGACGACCGCCGCAAGGGCGACCGGCGCGGTAGCGGCGTCGGCGATCCCTGGGCGAAGACCGTCGACTTCTGAGCATCGACACCGCCGGGTGATTTGCCGGGGCTCGGGCTGAGCTGCTAGAAAGCGGTATCGCATTCAGATTTCCGATACCGCCATGAGCGACAGTGAAAAACCCAATACCCGCCTCTTCGACCTCGACCTGCTGCGCGCCATCGTCACGGTGGCCGATTGCGGCAGCTTCACCACGGCCGCCGCGCGCCTGCATTCGACCCAGTCCACCGTCAGCCAGAAGATCCGCCGGCTGGAGGAGATGGCCGGACATCGCCTGCTCGAGCGCGGTAATCGCGATGTGCTGCCCACCGATGCCGGCGATACGCTGCTGGGCTATGCGCGGCGGTTGCTGGCGCTGAATGACGAAATGGTCGAGGCGCTATCCGGCGCCACCGTGGCGCTGACGGTGCGCATCGGCGTGCCGGATGACTTCGCCACCGGGCGCACTACCGAGCAACTGGCCGCGTTCAACCGCCGTTACCCACAGGTGAAGCTGGAGGTCACCAGCGGGCTGAGCCGTGACCTGTCCGCCAGCTACGACCGCGGCGAACTGGACCTGGTGCTGCTCAAGCAGCGGCAGAACGCCCGCGAAGCGGTGGCCTGCTGGCCGGAAAAGACGCGCTGGGTGGATAGCGCAAAGAACGCCTGCATCGAGCTGGACCCGCTGCCCATCGTCACCTTTCCGCCGCGCGGGGTGTATCGCGACGAGATGATCGCAGCGCTGGAGTCCATCGGCCGGCGCTGGCATATCAGCTTCACCAGTTCGAGCCTCTCCGGCATCCAGTCGGCCATCGCCGACGGCATGGGCATCGGTCTGCTGCCACAGCGCGCGGTGACGGCGGAACACGCCGTGCTACCGAAGAATATCGGGCTACCCTCGGTGGACGTCTTCGAGGTGGCCATGCTGCACCGCCCGGCGGTCGACCCGATGGTGAAGGAGCTGGCGCGCGTACTGTCACGGGTCCTGGCGCAGGATACGAAGGGCTGACACGCATTTGTAAATCGAATACAGCGGATTCCAACATTTAATTTGTGCATGAACACGCCGCTGGATATCGTGGTTTCCAGCGACGGCCAGCGCACCGACAAGCGCGCCGCTCTGCACGCATTGCTCACCACGGCGCCTTACGCGCCGGGCAGCAAGACAACAATGAGGAATTACCCCATGGCCAAATCCACTTATTACGCGCCGCACGGCGGGCACCCGGCACAGACCGAGCTGCTCACCGACCGCGCCATGTTCACCGAAGCCTATGCCGTGATCCCCAAGGGCGTGATGCGTGACATCGTCACCAGCCACCTGCCCTTCTGGGACAACATGCGCATGTGGGTCATCGCCCGCCCGCTGTCGGGCTTCGCCGAGACCTTCTCGCAGTACATCGTCGAACTGGCGCCCCAGGGCGGCAGCGACAAGCCCGAGCAGGACGTCAACGCCGAGGCGGTGCTGTTCATCGTCGAGGGCGAGCTGAGCCTGACCCTGCAGGGCGAAGTGCACACCATGAAGCCGGGCGGCTACGCGTTCATTCCGCCGGGCGCCGACTACAAGGTGCGCAACACCAGCGGTCAGCACACCCGCTTCCACTGGATCCGCAAGCACTACCAGAAAGTCGACGGCGTACCGCTGCCCGAAGCCTTCGTCACCAACGAGCAGGACATCGAGCCGCGCGTGATGCCGGACACCGAAGGCCGCTGGAGCACCACCCGCTTCGTCGACATGGCCGACATGCGCCATGACATGCACGTGAACATCGTGAACTTCGAGCCGGGCGGCGTGATTCCGTTCGCCGAGACCCACGTGATGGAGCACGGCCTGTACGTGCTGGAAGGCAAGGCGGTGTACCGCCTGAACCAGGACTGGGTCGAGGTGGAAGCCGGCGACTTCATGTGGCTGCGCGCCTTCTGCCCGCAGGCCTGCTACTCCGGTGGCCCCGGTCGCTTCCGCTACCTGCTGTACAAGGATGTGAACCGCCATATGCGCCTGACCCTGAACCAGCCGCACTGAGTGGCCGGTTCAGCCGGGAACTGACTCCGGCTCCCGCAGCGACACCTGAAAACCGGCACCCAGGCGCCGGTTTTTCTTTTGCCGCGTCGCCCGTGCCGTGACCGACCTCGCGTGGCAAGCGTGCCCCAGTCTGCTAAAACGTCTGGCTGGAAAACGTTTCGCAGTTGCCGAGGAAACAGGTACATGGAAGTCCGGTTCTTGCCGCAAACCGAGTTCGACAACGTCCTCTTCTACCGCGCCGCCACCTTGCTGATCCTGCTGGCGATGACGGCCTTCACGCTGATCAAGATGTTCGGCGGCATCGTCCCCCCGCTCTCGCTCCTGCCCCTGTTCCTGCTGATGCTCGATGTACGCTTTGCCGTGGAATGGCTGCGAGTCGCGCGCGCCGAACCGGCTTTCATCGAGAAGGGCGAGTTGGTGCTCTGCGGCCAGGACAGCCACCGGCAGATCGCGCTGGAGAAAATCAGCTCGGTGCGCAGCCGCCACAGCCTGTTCATGGTGCGGCGCTACCGCAGCTGGTCGGAGCACCTGGCGTTCGTGGAGTTCACGCTGGACAGCGGCGAGCGCGTCTCCACCCTCGCCGAAAGTCGTGTCTTCGAGCGGCCGGCCGCCTCGGGCACCCTGGCGGCGGTCGAATCGGCCATTCTCGCAGCGAAGCTGAAGCGCCAGGCCGGCGTGCCGGGCGCTGTCAGCGGCGGTCGATGACGACTCAGGGCGAGCCGAACATCGCCGTCCAGTAGATGCCCGCGTCGCTCTTCGGGTCCGCCGCGTAGGCCGCGCCCAGTTCGCTGTACTGCGGGTTCATCAGGTTGGCGCAATGGCCAGGGCTGGCCAGCCAGCTGTCCACCACCTTCTGCGCGTTGCCCTGTCCGGCAGCGATGTTCTCGCCGATGCGCTGGCCGGCATAGCCGTTCAACTCCGCGCGGTCACCCGGGGTACTGCCGTCACGGCCCTTGTGGTCGAAGTAGTTGTTATTGGCCATGTCACGGCTGTGCGCCTCGGCGGTGCCGCCCAGGGTCGCGTTCCAGCTCAACGCGCCGGCCGGGCCGAAGGCCTGCCCGCCGCACTGGCGACCCTTGCCACGCGCGGCGTTGATCGCCTGCAGCACTTGCTGGCCTTCGGCTTCCCAGGTGCCCAGCTTGCCTTGCAGCAGAGGGCGACCGAGCAGCACGCGCCAGTCATCGCCTTCACGAACGATGCCGACATCGACGAACTGCGGGTCCAGCAGCACCTGGCAGAAGCTTTCCTGCAGCGCCTTCATGGCGGCCGTGACATCGCGCGGGCCGGTCAGGCTGAGCATGCGCACGCTGCTCATCGGGTAGCCGGCCTGGTTCAGTGCGGCCTTCCACTCCCCCGCCGAAGCCGGCAGCGCCAGGCGCGAGTCCGGTGACAACGGCGGCAGCACCTGCGAAGCCTGGCCGCCGCAGGACTGCACATCGCCCCGGTAGGCGTTGATGGCTTCGAGCAGTTGGTCCTGGTCGGCCGCGCTGGCAGAGGCAGCGGCCAGCAGGCCGAGCGACAACAGCAGGCTACGCGGAAGGAACGACTGGCTGGGCATGGACGGCTCCGATGGTCGAAAAGAGCTCAATGATGCGGGATTTCTTGGCGTTTGGCTGCGGCCGGCGTGAATGGGTTCCCTCGCTGGGGCGCTCTGCTGAAACCTGCGGTAAAGGTTGTCGGCTGCACGCCTCGGAGAATTTCCCAGCCACCTGACATAAGGCAAGGGCCCTGCCAACTACCGTTGTATGCCACCCGACATATCGGACAATTCAGGAACCTGAACAAAGTCCGAGCCACAGCGGGAGGTGCGCAGTGCTCAAACCGATTCGCGTGTTCTGCTTTACCTTCCTGCTGGCGGTGCTTGCCTCGCTGCTGGCCGGCTGGCACATGCTGCAGATGAAGCAGGATGCGCTGGCCTATGCCCACGCCAGCGGCAAGAACACCCTGCTGCTGGTGGAGCGCGAGTTCCACCGTGACCTCGACGTGCACGCACAGACTCTGCTGACACTCTCCAATGTCATCACCGGCCCGGCGACGCCGGACCTCTCGCAACAGGTTCTGCAGGAGCTCGTCGAAGGCCACGCCGCCGGCTCGATGCACGCGGGCACCCTGGTGGTGACCGACGCCCAAGGCCAATTGCTGGCCGACCTGAACCACGCCGGCGAGTCCAGCCAGGACCTGTCCATGCGCGACTATTTCAAGATCGCCCGCGACAATCCCGGCCGCCTGTTCCTCAGCCATCCCTTCATGCCGTCCTATCCCGGCTCTTCGACCAGCACCGCACTCAGCCGCGCGGTGACGAACAAGGACGGCCAGTTCGTCGGCGTGGTCGCCGCAATCAAGGAACTGCAGCACCTGGAGTCGTTCGTGCGCGGGCTGGACCTGGGCAAGCACGGGGTGGTCTCCATCCGCCTACTCGATGGCACCGTGCTCGCCCAATGGCCGCCGGAGCTGCCGCGCGCCAGCGAGGAAGAGATCGACACCTTCCGCGAGTTCATCGCCAGCGGCCACAACGACTACTTCCGCCAGCAGGGCACCACCTCGGATGCTTACTGGCGCGGCTACCGACGCATCGGCGACTACCCGGCGGTGGTCTCGGTAGAGTTGTGCCGCGAGGTGATCTTCCAGACCTGGACCGCGCGGACCTGGGTCACCAGCGGCCTGTTGCTGGCGATCAACGCTGCAACGTTGTTCTTCGCCTATCGCCTGACCCGGCACCTGCGCCGCCGCGACGCCCAGGAGAATCGCCTGCGTACCGAAGCCGGCACCGACCCGTTGACCGGTCTGCACAACCGTCGCTGGTTCGACGAAAAGGCCAAGGGCGAGTGGCAGCGCCGCCGCGGCGGTGATGGACCCCTGGCAGTGCTGATGATGGATATCGACCAGTTCAAGGCCTACAACGACCACTACGGCCATCCGCGTGGCGACCTGGCGCTGATCAACGTGGCGCACCTGGTCGGCCAGGGCTGCCAACGCGAGGACGACGGCGCCGCACGCTACGGCGGCGAGGAATTCGTGGCGATCCTGCCCGGCTGCGACACCGCTGCCGCCGCTCGGGTGGCCGAATCCATCCGCCGTTCTGTGGAGGAAACCGCACTCCCCCACGAGAAGAGCACACGCGGCATCGTGACCATCAGCGTTGGCGTGGCCAGCACCTCGGATACCGAGGCGGACAGCGTCGAGGCACTGATCGCCGCGGCCGATGCCAACCTCTACAAGGCCAAGGAAGCCGGGCGCAACAAGGTGGTGGCCTGAACGCCGGTCAACGCGGCTCCATCACCTCGACTTCCTGGATGGCGAAATCGCGGCGCAGGTACTCCATGCGCCGCTCGTGGAACTCGCGCATGTGCGGCAGCGCGGTGTGAATGGCCAGGTGCTCGCGGCTCTGCCAGACCTCGAAGAAGGTGAACAGCGTCGGGTCGTTCACGTCGCGCAGCATGTGGTACTGGATGCAGCCATCCTCGGCACGACTGGGCGTCAGGTAGGTACGGAACAGGTCCTCGAAGGCCTGGGATTTTTCCGGAAGGGTGTGGGCCTGAAGGATGAAGGCGTACATCGGTGGTAGTCCTGCGTTAAGGAAAGATTGCCTTATCCTGACGCAAATCAATCTTCTCCATTTTTGATTCTCACGCACGGATCATTTGTCCGGAAGCGGGTTTTTCCATCCCTGGTCGCCCGATATTCTGCGTCCATCGATTTTCTCACCCTTCAGATTTCGGGAGCCCACCCCATGAAAAAGATCCTGCTGATCAATGGCGGCAAACAGTTCGCCCACTCCGACGGCCGCTACAACGCCACCCTGCATGAAGCTGCCATCGCGCACCTGGACCACGCCGGTTTCGACGTGAAGGAGACCTTCATCGACGGCGGCTACGACATCCAGGAAGAAGTGCAGAAAATGCTCTGGGCCGACGTCATCGTCTACCAGATGCCCGGCTGGTGGATGGGCGCGCCCTGGACCGTCAAGCAGTACCTCGACGAGGTGTTCACCGCCGGCCACGGCAGCCTCTACGCCAACGACGGCCGCACCCGCTCCGACGCCTCGCAGAAGTACGGCAGCGGCGGCCTGCTGCATGGCAAGCAGTACATGATCTCGGCCACCTGGAACGCCCCGCAGCAGGCCTTCGACGACCCGACCGATTTCTTCGAGGGCAAGGGCGTGGACGCGGTGTACTTCCCCTTCCACAAGGCCAACCAGTTCCTGGGCATGAGCCCGTTGCCGACCTTCCTCTGCGTGGACGTGATGAAGCGCCCGAACATCGAGGGTGATGTGCAGCGCTACCAGCAGCACCTGAGCGAAGTGTTCGGCACCAAGGCCTGATCGCCCCCATCCCGGTGCGTCATTCGTCCTGCGTGACGTTTCGCAGCGTAGATGCCGGTCGTATCGCAGAACGTAGGATGGGTGGAGCTTGCGATACCCATCAGCAATCCCTCCACGGAAATCGATGGGTATCGCTGCACTCCACGCCATCCTACAAAATCGGGCAAGCCACCCAGCGCCTGGCATTGGGTTCAGGCCTGGAATCGGCTAGGCTTCGCCCTTTCCTACTGCCTGTTCAGGAGTTATCCCATGGCCCGTGCATCCGCCCGTCACATCCTGGTTTCCAGCGAAGCCAAGTGCAATGAACTCAAAGCATCCATCGAAGGCGGCGCCGACTTCGCCCAGGTGGCACGCGACAACTCCACCTGCCCGTCCGGCCGCAGCGGCGGCGACCTGGGCACCTTCCGCCCGGGCCAGATGGTCCGCGAGTTCGACCAGGTCGTGTTCAGTGCCCCGCTGAACGTCGTCCAGGGTCCGGTGAAGACCCAGTTCGGCTACCACCTGGTGGAAGTGACCAGCCGCGAGGACTGATCCGCTTCGCCCGCGCCGCGCCCATTTTGGGGGGCGGCGCATCCCCTCCCTCCCCGCGTTACACCGGCCCGCCCCGGGCCACCAGCATCACGCCAAGCCCCACCAGGATCGAGCCGCATACCCGCGGCATCAGGCGTTGCCCCCGCCCCTTGCCCAACGCCCCGAGCAGTAGCGCAGCGAACAGCACGGCCAGCACGTCAGCGGTGGAGAACACCAGGTTGACGATCATCCCGAGGATGAAGAACTGCAGGCTCACCGGCAGGCTTGCGGACGGGTCGACGAACTGCGGCAGGAAGGTCAGGAAGAACAGCGCCGTCTTGGGGTTGAGCACCTCCACTATGATGCTGTCGCGCAGCACCTTCGGTCGTGCTTCGCCCACTTCCTCACCACTGGCACCCAGGCGGTGCCGGCCGAAGATCATCGTGCCGCCGAGCCAGATCAGGTAGGCGGCCCCGGCCAGCTTCAGCGTGAGGTACAGATGGGGGGCGTGGTGCAGCAGCGCGGCGAGGCCGGCGCTGGCGGCGAGGATGTGTGCGTAGCAACCCAGGTGGATGCCCAGTGCGGCGTGCAGGCCGGCGCGGCGGCCGTGGGCGAGAGTCTGCGAGGTCATGTAGAGGATGGCCGGGCCGGGCATGCAGGCGAAGGCCAGCGTCGCCACGGCGAACGAGGCCCAATAGGCAGGCAGTGTCATGGTGTGATCCTTCCCTTGATCGGGTATCGGCCGATGCGCATCAAGGCAACATCTGGTCCGTGTCGGGAAGGTTAGGGAGTGCAGCAGGTCGGGCACATACGACAGTTGCCGTATTTTTTCCGGTAGTGCGCAGCGCTAGTCTCTATCGGAACGACTCACCGACAGGACGCGCGGCATGCGCACGCAGGCAGACCACAGGTTCGACTCAGGCACTGGGAACGCCCAGGCGGACGGCATAGGCCGCGAGTTCCGCGGTGCTGTGCAGGTCGAGCTTGCGCATGAGGTTCTCGCGGTGCTTGCGCACGGTCAGCGGGCTGATGCTGAAGTGCTCGGCGATTTCCCGCGAGCTGCGGCCCTGGGCGGCCAGGGAAAGGATCTGCCGTTCGCGCTTGGTGAGCTCAACCGCACAGAGCAGGTCGGCCTCGCCCTGCGGGCGCCTGGAAGGCCTTTCCAGCTGGAAGCGCAGGCTGCGCGCCAGGTAGTGCTGACCGCTGCGCAGGGCGGCAATCGCCTCGAGCAGTTCGCCGGTGTCCTCGCCCTTGCTCAGGTAGCCGTGCACCCCGGCATCGAGCACCGAACGTACGGTAGCCAGTTCAGTGTTCGCGGTGAGCACCAGTATTCTCAGCCGAGGGTGACGCTGGCGCAGCTCATGGATGAACTGCAGCCGGTTGAGACCAGGCATGTTCAGGTCAAGCAGGAGAAGATCCGCCCGTTGTTCTTCCAGCAGCGCCTGCAGACGCTGACCGTCAGCGGCCTCACCGACCACCTCGACCCCAACCAGGGTCGACAGCAACAGACGCAGTCCATCCCTGACTATGCCGTGGTCATCGGCGATGAGCACCCGCAGTTCGTGCTTCCCTTCCATCTTTCGTCTCCCTGAGGCATTCCGGACATGCACAACAACCTGCAGCAGCGCGATCTGGTCGATCTCTTGTTCCGCCAATCGTACGCTGTGCTCTTCGCCAACCTGGTGATTCCCCTGCCGGTGCTGTACATCTTCCGCAACGCCCTGTCGCCGACGGCGATGGTCTGCTGGTTGGCCGCGCTCTACGCGCTCACGCTGGGCCGGATTGTCCTGGCACGCGCGTACTTCCGGCAAGCCCCTGCGCACACGCTGGGTAAAAACTGGCTGTGGGGCAACACGCTGCTGTCCTGGTCCAGCAGCCTGCTATGGGGCTGGCTGGGCTGGGCCGGGTTCGCCCATGGCGACCCGCAGCTGTTCGCCTTCACCTGCATCGTGCTCACGGGCCTGGTGTGCGGTGCGGTGCCGTCCCTGTCGGCCTATCCCCCGGCCTACATCGGCTCACTCACGGCCATGCTGCTGCCCCTGCTGGTGCTGTGCCTGAGCGTCGCCGACGAGCAGCACACCACCTACAGCTTCTTCATCGTCTGCCTCGCCGGGGTCAACCTCTACTACAGCCGGGTAACCTACCGCAGCCTGTGCGAGACCATCCGCCTGCGCCAGGAGAACTCCGAGCTGGTGCAGAGCCTGCGCGAACAGCGCGATCGGGCGCGCTCTGCCGACCAGGCAAAATCCCGCTTCCTTGCCGCCGCCAGCCACGACCTGCGCCAGCCCATTCATGCCCTCGGGCTATTCGTTGGCGCGCTCTCCGCCCTCGCCGAGCGCGGTCCGGTGGACTCTCGCCAGGCACGCGATATCGCCACGCGCCTGCGCGCCATGCTCGGCAACCTGGGCGACCTGCTCAACGGCCTGCTGGACATCTCGCGTCTGGACGCCGGCGTAGTGCCTGTGGCGCGCGAGCCGATCTCGCTGCACAAGCTGTTCGCCGACCTGCAGGAGGAGTTCGCCGGCACCGCCCGCGAACGCGAACTGCGCTGGCGCGTGCAGGACAGCCGGCAGTGGGTGGACAGCGACCCGCTGCTGCTCAAGCGCGTACTCGACAACCTGCTGAGCAATGCCTTCCGCTATACCCAGGACGGAGGCGTACTGCTGGGGTGTCGGCGACGTGGCGCGGAACTGGAAATCCAGGTGCTCGACACCGGCATCGGCATCCATTCCAGTCAGCAGGAAGTGATCTTCGACGAGTTCGTCCAGCTGCATAACGCCGAACGCGACCGCAAGCAGGGGCTCGGCCTGGGCCTGGCCATCGTGCGCCACACCGCACGCCTGCTCGGCCATCCCCTGGCGCTGACCTCGCAACCCGGCCGGGGAACCTGTTTCAGCCTGCGCGTACCGCTGACCGAGGCTCCGCTACAGGCCCCCTCGATGCCGCTGGCCGAAACCTGTCGCGGCCCCGAGCTGGGCATCATGGTGGTGGAGGATGAGTTTGACGTGCTGCAGGGGCTGTGCAAGCTGCTCGAGGTCTGGGGTCATCGCGTATACCCCGGCACCAGCGCCCTCCTCGCCTGCCAGCGCCATATCGAAGCCAGCCGCTGCGGCCGCGCCCCCGTCGACCTGATCCTCAGCGACTACCGCCTGGGTGAGGGCCAGACCGGCGCAGACGCCGTCCGGCGTATCCGCAGCTATCTCTCGCGCAAGGTGCCCGCGCTGATCATCACCGGGGACACCTCCCCCGAGCGCCTGCGTGAAGCCGCCGCCAGCGGCAGCCAGCTGTTGCACAAGCCGCTGGACACCGATCAGCTGCGCGCCGCCATCGCCAGCAGTCAGGAACTGACCAGTTCCGCCTGAAAACTGGCGCCAGGCCTTGTACCATGCGGGCTACGCCGACTCATCCGGGGCTAAAGTCGCGGCTGGTTCGGCCGATGCAATGGGTGAAACGAATCGGCAATAGCCTTCGTGCCTCACCACTAGAGAAAGCCCACGAATGTTCAACTCGCGTCTGAAGCAGGAACTGGCCGCCCTGCGTGAAGAACTCGCCTCCGTCGAAGAGATCCGCGCCAGCCTCGACGAGGAAATGCTCGTGCTGTTCCTCGACCCTCGGGGCCGCATCGAGTCGGTGAACAGCAACTTCGAGAAGGAAATGCTCCACCGCGGCGAACAGCTCAAGGGCCGTCCGCTGCTGGACCTGATTCCCGACCATGTCCGCGGGCTGGACTTCCATCTGAAGGTAAAGCACGCCATTGAGCGCGGCGAACACCTGGCCGGGGTGATCCGACTGCTTCGTGGTGACGGCGAAGAAGCCTGGCTGCGCTCGATCCTGCAGCCGGTGCACGACGGCACCGGTGCGATCCAGCGTTTCTCGATCTACGCCAGCGACCTGACCCGCACCATCGAGAACTCCCGCGAGCACGAGAACCTGATCGAGGCGCTGCAACGCTCCACCGCAGTGATCGAATTCAACCTGCAGGGCGAAGTGCTCGCCGCCAACGACCGCTTCCTCAACGCCATGGGCTATGGCCTGTCGCAGATCCAGGGCAAGCATCACCGGATGTTCTGCGAGCCCAGCGAGTACAACTCGTCGCAGTACGAAGCCTTCTGGGCCAAGCTGCGTCGCGGCGAGTTCGTCACCGGTCGCTTCAAGCGCATCGACAGCCGTGGCCATGAAGTCTGGCTGGAGGCCTCCTACAACCCGATCATCGACGCCCACGACCGCCTCTACAAAGTGGTGAAGTTCGCCACCGTGATCACCGAGCAGGTGCACCGCGAGAACGCCGTCGCCCAGGCCGCGACCATCGCCTTCGATACCTCGCAGACTACCGACGACAGCGCCACCAAGGGCGCCGCCGTGGTGCAGCAGACGGTCGAGGTGATGCGTGAACTGGCCGACCGCATGCAGGAGGCCGCCCAGGGCATCGAGGCCCTGGACCGCCAGTCCCAGGCCATCGGCGCGCTGGTGCAAAGCATCCGCAGCATCGCCGACCAGACCAACCTGCTGGCGCTCAACGCCGCCATCGAAGCCGCCCGCGCGGGCGACCAGGGACGCGGCTTTGCTGTGGTCGCCGACGAGGTGCGCCAACTCGCCTCGCGTACCAGCGCCGCCACCGAGGAAATCACTCGCGTGGTGGAACAGAACCAGCACCTGGCCGGCCAGGCCGTGGCCATGATCGACCGCGGCAAGCAGCAGGCCGAGCTGGGCCTGGAGCTGTCCGGGCAGGCTGGTACGGTGATCATCGAGATCCAGGACAGCGCCCAGCGCGTGGTCAACGCCGTGGGCCAGTTCGCCAACCAGTTGTCGACCTGAGGTGCTTCCCTGCGGCACGTCAACACGGCGTGCCGCAGCCTCCCCTAGGCTCCCGTCCGGCATTGCGGCTAGGCTCAATGCAGATGCGCACTCTCGCCATCCAAGGACGATCCCATGAGCAACACTCCCCTCCCCGACGTCATCCAGTACCTGCGCCTGCTACCCGAGCGCGGCGGCTCGGACATGTTCTTCAGCGTCGGCGCACCGCCGCACCTGAAAGCCGAAGGCCACAGCCAGCCGGCAGACGATCGCGTGCTGCAGAACGGTGAAGTGAAGACCCTGGCCTGGCAACTGATGTCGCCGGCCCAGGCGCAGGACTTCGAGCGCGATCTGGAAATGAACCTGGCGCTGAGCGTGCCGGACGTCGGGCGCTTCCGCGCGAACATCTACTTCCAGCGTGGCGAAGTGGCCATGGTGGTACGCCTGATCAAGCAGGTGATCCCCGACGTCACCTCCCTCGGCCTGCCGTCGATCCTCGACAAGCTGGCCATGCAGGACCGCGGGCTGATCCTGGTGATCGGCGCGGCCGGCGCAGGCAAATCCACCACCCTGGCGAGCATGCTGGACTTCCGCAATCGCCACCGCTCCGGGCACATCGTCTGCATCGAGGACCCCATCGAGTTCCTCCACACGCACAAGAAATCGATCATCGACCAGCGCGAGGTCGGCCTGGATACCCACAGCTACGAGGACGCCCTGCGCAACGTCCTGCGCGAAGCGCCGGACGTGATCATGCTCGGCGAGATCCGTGACGCCGCCACCATGCAGCACGCACTGCACTATGCCGAGACCGGCCACCTGTGCGTCGCCACCCTGCACGGCACCAGCTGCCGCCACGCCATCGAGCGCGTCACCCGTTTCTTCCCTGACGAGGCGCGCCCGCAGGTACTGGCCGACCTGTCACAGAACATCCTCGCGCTGGTCGGCCAGCGCCTGGTGCCCGGCACCCATCAGCGCCGCGCCGTGGCGGTGGAGCTGGTGCTGGGCACGCCGCACATCCGCGGCATCATCCAGCGTGACGAGCTGCCCGAGCTCAAGGGCGCGGTGGAACGCGCGCTGGAAAGCGGCATGCAGAGCTTCGACCAGAGCCTCTATAAACTCCTGGAGGAAGGCCGGGTGAGCGTGAGCGATGCGCTGAAGTTCGCCGACTCGCGCACCGATCTCGCGCTGAAGATCAAGCTGGAGCGCGGCATGGACGACGACAGCATCGGACCTGCGTTCGGCAGTTGAGGTTATCCGAGCTGCTTTCCGTAGGAGCGAGCTTGCTCGCGAACACAGCTCGCCGGCGGGCACGGCCTGAAGCGGTTCGCGAGCAAGCTCGCTCCTACAGCAATGGTTCGATATCCACGCTCTCCGCCATCACCCGGTTCCCCGCATCGCTGGGGTGCAGGTGGTCGCCGCTGTCGTAGGCCGGCAGCAGGCGCAGCGGGTGGCTGGGATCGCGCAGTCGCGCATCCAGGTCCACCACGGCATCGAACTCGCCGCTCTCGCGAATCCACTGGTTCAGCCGTTGGCGAAGCGCTTCCTTGTTGGCCGCGTGGTAGTTCTCGATGGGCGACCCGCTGAGCGCGTGCTCGAACGGCAGGATGGTCGCACCCATGAGGCGCACGCCGCGGACATGGGCCTGGGCGATCAGCTGGCGGTAGCCGGCGACCAGATCCTCGTACTGCACCAGCGGGTTGTTCGGCGCAAAAGTGCTGCCGGGCCAGGAAATGTCATTGATCCCCAGCAGGACGATGGCCGCCTTCACGCCCGGCTTGCCCAGTACATCGCGCTGGAAACGCACCAGGGCGCTCTGCCCCATGCCGTCGGAGAGCAGGCGCGCGCCGGAGATGCCGGCATTGATCACGCCCACGTCATGCGCCGCCAGCCGCTGCGCCAGCACGTCCGGCCAGCGCTGGTTGCCGTCCAGGCTGGCGCCGCGGCCGTCGGTGATCGAGTCGCCGAGCACCGCCACCACCGGGCGCGCTTCGGCGTTCTCCACCAGCACGTCGGCAAGGAACAGCCGCGCTTCCACCTTGCCGTCCGCCGGCAGGTGCGCAGCGTCGAGTTGCTCACCCGGCCCGCCGTAGACGCGCTGCTTGCCGTCCCAATGGAAGCTTTCGATGGCGGTGGGCTGCGGCAGGTAGATCGACACGGCCAATTCGCCCAGCGGTGGGACAGCAAGATCCAGCGGGTCGCTGAGCAGTTCGGCGCCCGGCGCGATATACGCCGTGGGCTGGCCGGCGAAGCTCAGGCGGCGGCTCGGCCCATCGAGCCGCCCGGCCGACGCGGCGAGTGCCACGGTGACACCACCGATAGCCACCGGCTGGCTGCCATAGGCGTTGGACAGCGCGATGCGCACGCGCTGGCCACCCAGGCTGACCTTCACGCTCTGCCGTAGCGTGTGGTTGCCGATCACCGGCGGCACGCCCAGCGGCAACGGTACTTCCCTGCCCCAGGTGCGCTGCGGGCTGGCGCTCCAGGTCGCCTGCCAGTGTCCTTCCTCGGCCTGCGCCAGCGGCAGGGTCAGGCTGATCAGGGCGGAGAGCAGCAATCTTTTCATGGCGTTCCTCGATATCGGCGATGGGATGGCCACAGACTCAGCCATTCCCATTCACGGCGGTAGACGGCATATTTGCAGATCCGTCATTCGATAAACGAATAGGACATGGATACTCTCAAGGCGTTGCACAGTTTCGTCCGCGCCGTGGAGCTGGGCAGTCTTTCCGCCGTGGCTCGCGAGTCCGGCACCAGCCAGCCAACGGTGAGCAAGACCATGGCGGCACTGGAGAGACAGGTCGGCGCGCAATTGCTGATTCGCAGCACCACTCGCGTGCAGCCCACCGAACAGGGTCGACGCTTCTACGAGCACGCCAGGCAGACACTGGAAAGCTATGCCGAGGGCGTCAGCGAAGCCCGCGGCGAGACCGAACAGGTGCGCGGCCGCCTGCGTATCAGCGCACCGGTGAGCCTGGGTGTGTTGCGTCTGAATGCGCTGCTGCTGGAGTTCATGCAACGGCACCCGGATGTCGAGGTCGAGTTGCTGCTCAACGACCGCTTCGTCGACCTCGCCGAGGAAGGTATCGACCTCGCCCTGCGCCTGGGCGGCGAATTGCCGGACCAACTGATTGCCCGCCCCCTGGCCCGCTCGCCACGTTATCTGGTCGCGTCACCGACGTGGATTTCGCGCCAGGCGACGCTGGGCAGCCCCGCCGACCTGCCGCTCTGCGACTATCTGCGTTTCGCCTGGCTCGACGCCGGGCAGAAGCTGCTGCTGAGCCACGCCGACGGGCGCGAGCTGAACCTCGCCACCCGCAGCCGCTACACGGTGAACAGCTCCCTGGCGATCCGCGAGAGCTACTGCCTGGGCGCCGGCTTCGGCCTGACGCCGGCCTGGCTGGTGGCCGACCTGCTGGCCGACGGCACCCTGCAACGTCTCCTCCCGGATTGGCACGGGCCTACCCAGGAGGCCAGTCTGCTGTATCCTTCGCGCCGTTTTCTGCCGGCCCGGACCCGCGCGCTGATCGACTTCCTCATCGAGCGCCTGCCGCGTCTGCCCGGTTTCGAGGCTCTGTGAGCCCTCGCGCGACCCTTGTGTAGCGCAGCGGCTATGCTTTTCGCCAATGAGCAGAACCGGCGCGCCCACCGACCGGTCGAACCCTGACATTCGCCCCCGAGGGACTTGCATGGGCAAGCAACACGTACCTTACCGGCTGGCCGCCCTGGCCCTGCCGCTGCTGCTGGCCGGCTGTTCCACCTCCGCCAGCAATCCCTGCGACCAACCGCTGAGCGGCGAGGCCTGCCGCCAGGAGCGCCTGCTCTACCAGAACGACATGCTGCAGGCGAAGCTGCTGATCGCCAGCGGTGACCTGGCCAACTACGAGCTGGCCGAGGCCCTGCTCGCCCGTTCCCTGGAGAAGGACGTACGCGGCGAAGCGAGCTTCTACATGGCGCTGCTGAAGATCAAGGAAGGCCCGCAGGTAGACGAAGTGCTGCCGCTACTGGAGAAGGCCGCCGATGCCGGCCAGCCCTACGCCGTGGCGCTGCTCTACAAGATCTGGTCCGAGCCCTTCCTGGTGGACCAGGCCGATCCGCAGAAGGCGAAACAGTACCTGGAGGACTACGCCAACCTGGACGTCGCCAAGAGCGGCTACCCCTCCTTCGAGAAGGCCACCGCGCTGGTCAATTCCCTGCTCAGCGAACCGCCCGCCGTCGCTGACCGGCCAATGCAGCCCTAACTCTCGTCCGGCGTCGGTTCGGCCTGGGCGAAGGTGCGCTGGCCCTCGTCCTTGCCGTGAGGCAGATGGTGCTCGATCACCGCGTTGAGCTCCGCCCCCAGCAACAGCACCGCCGACGAGATGTAGAAGTACAACAGCAGCACGATGATCGCGCCGACACTGCCGTACATGGCGTTGTAGTCAGCAAAGTTCTTCACGTAGTAGCCGAACCCCAGCGACGCGGAAATCCACAGCACCACGGCGAGTACCGAGCCGGGAGTGATGAAGCGGAATTTCTGCTGCACGTTGGGCGTGACGTAATAGATGATCGCCACCGCCATCATCATCAGCAGCACGATCAGCGGCCAGCGCAGGATGCTCCAGAGAATCACCACGAAATCCTCCAGGCCCACCTTCGCGGCAATCCAGCCCATCACCTGCGGCCCGAGGATCATCAGCGCGGCAATCAGCATCAACATGGCCACCAGGCCGAAGGTGTAGAACAGCGACAGCGGAATGCGCTTCCACGCCGGGCGCGCCTCGCGCACGTCATACGCTGCATTGAGCGCTGTCATCAATGAGCGCACCGCCGCCGAGGACGACCACAGGGCGATCACGATACCGATGGACAGCAGGCCGCCCTGGCGCTGCTGCAATTGGTCGATCACCGGATTGACCTGGTCCAGCGCCTGGGTCGGCAGCACGTAGTCGGCTTGCTGACGGAGGAAGTCGAAGAACTCCGGCAGGTGCAGGAAGCCCAGTAGCGCGATGAGGAACAGCAGGAAGGGAAACAGCGAGAACAACCCCTGGTAGGCCAGCGCGGCGGCGTAAGTAGGCATCTCGTCGTCGAGGAATTCCTTCACCGTCAGGCTGATCAGTTTCCAGGGCCCCAGGCTGAGCCCACGCATGTCCATGAATCGCATCCCGCACCATCCTCCCGATGAACGTCCCGCCTGCCGGCGGCTGCAGGGTGGACCCGCGCAACGCCGGCAAAGTTGCAACAAAAGCGCGACGCAGAGCGCCCGCCAGTACAGACCATAGCCGCTGGCGAGGCCTGGAGGCCAGAGCGGGGGCGGTTTCAGTCGGCCAGGCGATAGACCTTGGCAAAGCGCTCGGCCTTGACCACGCCATAGTCGCCGGGGGCGTACTGCATGACCCAGTCCCCCGCGGAACCGCTGAGGCGGTCGCCACCGGCGGAGCGCAATAAGGTGAAGGGTTCGTCCATGCGCCGGGCGAGCACCGGACTGGGGATATTGCGGTAGGCGCCGGGCTCGCCATGGGCGAGCGCGGTGTCGGCGGGCCGGTATTTCGGATCGAAACGCTGGCGGGAAACCACCCAGCGCTCGCCCGTCGCGCCGCTGATGATCGCATCGCCGACGGCGTAACGGTTCGGGCCTTCGAGGCTCATCAATTCGCCTGTCGTAGTGGCGAATTCGACAGCGACGGTTTCGTCCTTCACCACGCGTTGCGCGGCAAGATCGGAGCGGAGGTCGAGTTGGGTCAGTTCGATCATGGCGGGGCTGCGGACCTGCGGAAAAAGGTGGGGGGAACGCTGGGAGAAAGGCCGGTGGCAAGCCTACCCGCAAAAGAATCGCCCCGCGAGCGGCCAGCGGCTGGCGGTGCTCTACACTCACAGTCCATGAGCGCGCCGTCACGGCACACTCCAGCGAACCTGGCCATGCCCGGGCTGTCGCACCTGTTGAGCCTGCACCTTCGCTCCACTCCCATCAGCCGTACAGGAATCTCCCATGCCGTTTGCCCGTCTCGCCCTGCCCTTCCTGTTGCTCACCAGCCTTGCCGTCCACGCCGAAGACACCCCTGAAGAAGCGAAATTCCTCAAGGAGTCGGCGGACTATTTCGACCAGGTGACCAAGTCCAACCTGCCGCGCCAGGTGGACAAGGTGACCACCCTCAACAGCGTGCAGCTCGACCCGGCGAAGAAGATGCTGTATTACCGCTACGCCATCTCCAACCTGCGCCTGGACGCCATGGACCTGGGCGCCCGCGCCAAGTTCGAGAACGGCCTGAAGAAGCAGCTCTCGGAGACCACCTGCCAGCAGCCCGACCTGCTGCAGCGCTTCCGCGAGCACCACCTGAGCGTCACCCACGAGTACGCCGGCAGCGACGCCAAGCCGCTGGCCAGCATCACCATCGACCCGCAGACCCTGAGCTGCGCCAAGACCTGATCCCCCACCGATGAGCCGCGCCGACTACCACCAGGAAAACGCCCAGCGCGCCGAGGCCGAAGCCCGGCGCCTGCTGGCCGAACGCGACCCGCTCGGCGCCCGCTGGCTGCCCTGGGTGGCCGGCGAGCTTTACCGGCTGAGCCCGCCGCACTACGCCAACATGGTGCGGCGCGAACTGGAACGCCTGACCGCCGGCTGAGCGGCCGCCTGCCACGGGACTATGCTGAAGCTGTCAGCTCTCGGCCCGAGGGCGTCCCCTGGAGGACAGGCTCGTGAAAGGTCTCGACGCGAAGAAACAAGCGAAGAAGAAGCCGCTGAAAACCGCGCATGAAAAGCGCATGGCCAAGCGGCAGAAGAAAACCGGCAAGTCGCTGCTGGGTACCCCGCAGCAACCGTCCTGAGGGTTCACCCCTCGTATCGCGGATGGCCTCGCCGAGGGGCTGTCCGCCTCCCTGCTTTTCGTAGGAGCGAGCTTGCTCGCGAACAAGCTCGCCGGGGCACGACAGCACCAAGCGGTTCGCGAGCAAGCTCGCTCCTACAGCTTGGCCAACCCGTTGAAATCAGCCGGTCAGACCAGACCGGCGCGCAGGTTCAGCAGCATGCGTTCGCCCTGGGCGAGGATCAGCCCACCCGCGCGATAACCGGCAGCGCCGATGCACAGGAAGCGCTCCGCCTCACCCGGCTCCACCTGCTCGACCGCGCGGCTGCCCGGGTGCCAGATGACGCTGCCGGCGCTGGTGTTCTTGTCGATGCGCAGGCGGCGCTGCCAACCGGCATCTTCCAGGACCAGGGAACCGGTGTTGTAGAGCACCTGCTTGACCGCGCCACGGGGCGCCCAGGTATTGGGCAGGCCGCTGGCCTTGCCGTCCAGTTCCATGCCATGGACCACCGAGCGACGCAGCGATCCCACGCGCCAGTAGGGTTGCAGGGCGAAGCTGAACAGGCAGTCGCTATCATCCTCGTGGTAGCTGGAGAGTTCGATATCCAGATCCTGACCCAGGCGCGCTTCCAGACGCACATGCCAGTCCTCGATATCCAGCTGCCAGCTGACCACTGCTTTCTGATCGTCGGCCCAGGCATCGAGCATGCGCCATTCGCGCTGGCGCGCCCAGCCATGCTGGGGCCAGTCGGCCTCGGTGGGATGGCTGCCGAACCAGGGCCAGCAGACCGGGATGCCGCCACGGATCGGCGCCGTGCTCAGGCTCGGCCACTGGCTGGAACACCACAGCAGCGGGCGCGCGCCGCGCGGCTGGAAGTGCAGCAGCTGCGCGCCCTGGCGGCTGAAGACCGCCTGGCATTGAGGGTGGTCGATGAGCAGCAGGTCGCGACGCTGGAAGCGCACCCAGTCGAAGGGGCGCTTGCCCCGCATGGAATGAAAAAAGCGCTGAAGCGGATGCTCGAGCATGGTCCGAATGTCCTGATCCAATCCCTGCCCGGACATTCCGGGGCGTGAAGATCTCTGTAGTTTCACTACATCTTACAGAAAAGGCGGCGATTCTAACCGCAAAGCCTAGTCACGCGCAGCGCCCGCGCCAATGAAAAAGGGTTCCTCGCCCGCTCCGGGTACGCCCGCCTCTGGCTTCTGCAGGAGCGAGCTTGCTCGCGAACCACACGAACATCGGTGCCAGGTCATTCGCGAGCAAGCTCGCTCCTACGAAAAGCCGCCCCGTTCAAGCACCGGGGAACGCGCAAAAAAAGCCCGTCGCAAGGACGGGCCAGGTTCGCACCAGGGAGCAATCAGAAGCTGGACTGGATCTTCAGCCCGGCCACCACGGCGTTGTTGACCTCGTCCACGCCGCCCGGATGACGGATGTACTGCAGGTTCGGCCGCACGGTGAGCCAATTGGTCACATGCACTCCGTAGTACAGCTCGGCGTTGTACTCGGTGTCCTGGATGGGCTGGTACAGCGGGTTGTCGTAGTCGTCGATGCCATTGACCTGGTTCACCAGACGCTGGCGGTCCTGCACATCGTCGTTGACGTGGATGCGCGCCACGCCGAAGCCGATGTCGTCCTTGGGCCGCGCATCGAACGGGCCTTTGTAGACGACGCCGAGCTGCTGGTAGTTGTCGACGGTGTTGGTGGCCTTGTCGTGCACGGTGAAGTTGGCGAACAGGCTCAGGCCGCGCGAAGCATCGCCGTTGTGCGCAGTGACCTGCTGCTGTGCCACCACCCACCAGCCGTGCTTGCCGCTGTGGGTCTTGGCCGGCTCGCCGGTGAGCGCCAGGGGATTGCCGTTGACGTCGTCGTACACGTCGTCGGCCTCGGCGGTACTGTAGTAGTAGCCCAGGCGGTATTCGCCGGGCAGCTGCTGGGCGCCGACCTTGGGCATCCACACCAGCTCCACTGGCAGGATGGTGCCCTTGGTGCCGCTGCCGTTGAGCTTGAAGCCGTTGCCGGTTTCCAGGTTCGACGGGTTCTGGTTGTAGGCGCCGACCTGCGCGTACCACTCATCGTTGAAGTTCCACTTCACCCGCGCTGCCCACTGGCTGACCGGCCAGTTGTACCAGATGCCGCCGACCCAGTTGCCCACCTGCGAGCCGCAGAAGGCCAGGTTCTGGAAGTCGCAGGGGAAGCTGTTGAAGTCCTCGCCCTCGCCGAAGCGGCCGACCTTCACGTCCAGCGCGCCGTCGAAGTACTGCTGCTTGATCCACATCTGCGTCAGGCGCCAGGTCTGGCCACGGCCCCAGACTTCCTGCACGGAGCTGAACTGCCCGGCGCGCGGGTCGCTGATGCGGTCGTTGGAGAGGTTGCGACCGCTGCGCTCGGTCACCGTCAGCTGAAACTCGGTGGCGTCCCAGCCGAGGATCTTCTGCAGGTCCAGGTGGGTGCCGAGGGCGAACTGGTCGGAGTAGCGCGCGGTGGTGTGCTGGTCGTAGCCGCCGCCCAGGTTGCTGGCGACCTCGCCGACGTAGTCGAGCTTGAAGTCGTAGCCCTTCTCCAGCAGTTCGGTGCGCTTGCCGCCCCAGTCACCCAGGCCCCACTTGGACTCGGATGAGAAGGCATCGGCGGCATGGGCGACGTTGCCCACACAACCCAGTGCAAGCAGGCAGCCCAGGGTTCGTGCGGCGGGCCGGTTCTTGTTGTTCTTGTGCATCTCCAGCGTCCTCGTTGTCTTGGTTTGAAGCGTAGTTTCAGGCAGTGAATTTCAAGCAGTAGTCATGCAGATCAGGAGTGCTTCTGTCGGGCCAACGGCGTCACCTTGTTCGCACCGTCGCCGCGGGGCTCGGCACGCAGGCGCTCGCCGCTTTGCGCGTCGAACAGCAAAGCGCGGGAAGGATCGAAACGCAGTTGCAGCGAAGAGCCCGGCTGCGGCGCCTGGTCCGGGGCGAGGCGGCAGCAGACCTTGGCACCGTTGAGCGTGACGAAGGCCAGGGTGTCCGGGCCGGTAGGCTCGACCACCTCGACTTCGGCGCGCAGGTCGCTCGGGCCGTTGGCGCCATCGATGGCCAACTGCACCTGTTCCGGGCGCACGCCGAGGATCAGCTCGCGGCCCTCGATCAGCCCGGCATCCAGTTGCAGCGGCAGTTCGCAACGGTCCTGGCCGCTGTCCAGCAGACCGACCAGCCGGCCGCCCTGCTGCTGCACCTTGAGCGGAATGAAATTCATCGGCGGCGAGCCGATGAAGCTGGCGACGAACAGGTTCGCCGGGGCGTTGTAGATCTGCTGCGGCGTGCCGAACTGCTGGACGATGCCGTCCTTCATCACCGCCACCTTGTCACCCAGGGTCATGGCCTCGATCTGGTCGTGGGTCACGTACACCGTGGTGGTCTTCAGGCGCTGGTGCATCAGCTTGATTTCGGTGCGCATTTCCACGCGCAGCTTGGCGTCGAGGTTCGACAGCGGTTCGTCGAACAGGTAGATCTTCGGCCGCCGCGCCAGCGCCCGGCCCATGGCCACGCGCTGCTGCTGGCCGCCGGAGAGCTGCGAAGGCTTGCGCTCGAGCAGGTGCTCGATCTGCAGCAGCTTGGAGACCCGCGCCACTTCGGCATCGATCTCGGCCCTGGGCAGCTTGCGGATCTTCAGGCCGAAGGCGATGTTCTCGCGCACGCTCATGGTCGGGTACAGCGCATAGGACTGGAACACCATGGCGATGTCGCGATCCTTCGGGCTCATGCCGCTGATGTCCTGGCCATCCACCAGGATCGCGCCGCCGGTGACGTTCTCCAGCCCGGCGATGCAGTTCATCAGGGTGGATTTGCCGCAGCCGGAGGGGCCGACCAGGATCAGGAACTCACCCGAATCGATCGACAGGTTGATCGACTTCAGGGTGTCCGCCAGGCCGGCGCCGTAGGACTTGTGCAGGTTGTGCAGTTCAAGGGTGGACATCGGTGCTTACCTCAACCTTTGACGGCGCCGGCAGTGAGCCCGCGCACGAAGTACTTGCCGGCCAGTACATAGACCACCAGCGTGGGCAGCGCAGCGATCATCGCGGCGGCCATGTCGACGTTGTATTCCTTCACCCCGGTGCTGATGTTCACCAGGTTGTTCAGCGCCACGGTGATCGGCTGGGCATCGCCGCTGGCGAACACCACGCCGAAGAGGAAGTCGTTCCAGATCTGGGTGAACTGCCAGATCAGGCAGACCATCACGATGGGCGTGGACATGGGCATCAGGATGCGCAGGAAGATGGTGAAGAAGCCGGCGCCGTCCAGCCGCGCGGCCTTCACCAGGGCATCGGGAATCGCCACGAAGTAGTTGCGGAAGAACAGCGTGGTGAAGGCCAGGCCATAGATGCAATGGACCATCACCAGGCCGGTGGTGGTGTTGGCCAGGCCCAGCTTGCCGAGGGTGAAGGACATCGGCAGGAGGATCACCTGGAACGGCAGGAAGCAGCCGAACAGCAGCGCGCCGAAGAACAGCTGCGAGCCGCGGAAGCGCCACATCGACAGCACGTAGCCGTTCATGGCGCCAATGAAAGTGGAGATCAGTACACCCGGCACGGTGATCTTCACCGAGTTCCAGAAGTAGTCGCCCACTGCGCCCCAAGCTTTCAACCAACCGACCGCGGTGAACACCTCCGGCAGTGCCAGCAGATTGCTGTTACGGATGTCCTCGGGTGATTTGAAGCTGGTCAGCAGCATCACCAGCAGCGGGATCACGTACAGCGCCACGGCGCCCCAGAGGGTCGCGTACACCGCCAGGCGACTGAAGCTGAAGGCGGGTTTGAGGGTCGCATCAGTCATGGCGCTTGCCTCGCAGTTCGGAGTACAGGTACGGCACGACGATGGCCAGCACGGCGCCCAGCATCAGCATCGCGCTGGCCGCGCCCAGGCCCATCTGGCCGCGGGTGAAGGTGTGGGCGTACATGAACATCGCCGGCAGGTCGGAGGAATAGCCGGGCCCGCCGGCGGTCATCGCGGCCACCAGGTCGAAGCTCTTGATGGCGATGTGCGCGAGGATCATCAGCGCGCTGAAGAACACCGGGCGCAGGCTCGGCAGGACGATGCGCAGGTAGATGGTCGGCAGGCTCGCGCCGTCGACCTGGGCGGCACGTACGATGGCCGGGTCGACCCCGCGCAGGCCGGCGAGGAACAACGCCATGACGAAACCCGAGGCCTGCCAAACGGCGGCGATCACCAGGCAATAGACGACCCGCTCCGGGTCCACCAGCCAGTCGAAGCGAAAGCCCGTCCAGCCCCAGTCGCGCAGCAGCTTGTCCAGGCCCAGGCCGGGGTTGAGCAGCCACTTCCAGGCGGTGCCGGTGACGATCATCGACAACGCCATGGGGTACAGGTACACGGTGCGGATGAAGCCTTCGCGACGAATGCGCTGGTCCAGCAGGACCGCGAGGAACACGCCCAGCACCAGGCAGACGCCGATGAACAGGCCGCCGAACAGCAGGAGGTTCTTGCTCGCCACCCACCAGCGGTCGTTGTCCCACAGGCGCAGGTACTGGCTCAGGCCGGCCCAGGTGTAGGCCGGCATGAAGCGCGAATTGGTGAAGGACAGCAGCAGCGTCCAGCCGATGTAGCCGTACACGCAGACCAGCACCACGAGCATGCTCGGGGCCAGCACCAGCTTCGGCAGCCAGGCCTGCAGGCCATCGAGCAGCGAAGCGCGCGGACTGGCGGCGGGTGGAAAAGTCGGAGATTGGGTCGCCATCTGCTTTCTCGAGGATGAGTGAGCCCGCCCGGACTGCCGTGGCGGCCCGGAATCGCTCTGGGGAATCAGGAAGCCGGCTCCATCACGGAGCCGGCGAGCGCCTTACTGCGCGGCGGCCTGGATGGCGGCGCCCAGTTGCTGCGCGGCCTTCAGCGGGTCGGCGGCGGGGTCGTTGAAGAAGTTGGTGACCACGTCGAAGATCGCGCCCTGCACGTAGCTGGAGGCAGCCATGCTGTGGGCCATGCTCGGCACCAGGTTGCCGTCGGCGGAGGCGGCCTTGAAGTCCTTCATCGACTGCTGGGCGCAGCTGTCGAAGGGCGTCATGTCGACGTCCAGTCGCACCGGGATCGAACCCTTGTTCAGGCTGAAGTCCTTCTGGAAGGCTGGGTCGAGTACCGCGCGGGCCAGGTCTTCCTGTGCCTTGCGATTCTCCGCGTTGCTCAGCTTGAACATCACCAGGGAGTCGATGTTGTAGTCGAAGGCCTTCTGCGTGCCAGGGAAAGGCAGGCACTGGTAGTCCTTGCCCGCCACCTTGCCGGCAGCGGTGAACTCGCTCTTGGCCCAGTCGCCCATGATCTGCATGCCGGCCTTGCCATTGATGACCATGCCGGTGGCGACGTTCCACTCGCGACCGGCAGCGTCCGCGTCGACATAGCTGTGCAGCTTCTTCAGCGCGGCGAAGACATCGGCCATCGGCGCGCCGGTGAGAGTTTCCTTGTCCAGCTCGACGAAGGCCTTGCGGTAGCCTTCAGGGCCCATCTTGCTGAGCACCAGGTTCTCGAACAGGGTGCCGTCCTGCCACGGCTGGCTGCCATGGGCCAGCGGCGTGAAGCCGGCAGCCTTGAGCTTGTCGGCGGCGGCGAAGAATTCATCCAGGGTGGTCGGCGGCGTGGCGCCGGCCTTCTTGAAGACTTCCGGGTTGATGTACAGCCAGTTGACACGGTGCACGTTGACCGGCACGGCCACATAGTCGCCCTTGTACTTCATGATCTGCGCCACCTGCGGCGGCAGCAGTTGGTCCCACTTGCCCTCGGCAGCGACGTCGTTGAGGTCGGCGAGCAGGCCCAGCTCGCCCCACTCCTGGATGTCCGGCCCCTTGATCTGCGCGGCGGCCGGCGGATTACCGGACACGGCGCGGGTCTTCAGCACGGTCATGGCCGCCTCGCCACCTCCACCGGCAACGGCGAAGTCCTTCCAGGTGTGGCCCTTGGCTTCGACGAGTTTCTTCAGGGTTTCGGCGGCGCGCTTTTCACCGGGCGACGTCCACCAGTGCAGCACTTCGACTTCACCGGCGTGGGCCAGCAGGGGGGAGAGACAGAAAGAGGACAGACAGATGGCGGCCGACAGGCGACGGATCGCATTCATGGGGAGCACCTTGTTCTTGTTATTGGAGGCAAGTCTGCGCTTGCGATGGTCCGAGTCTATCCAAGGCATTCCGGTCTCCGGGTAACGAAGCGATCTTTGATTGTCACCGCTCGGTGACATTTGGGCTTGCTGTGAAGCGCTGTATTGGGTGAGCGTTTTCGAATGTGTCCTGGGGTACTGAACTCCGCCCCACCACCCTCTCCCCCGCCCTCTCCCTGAAGGGAGAGGGAGCTGTCCTCAGCCGTGCCAGGTATGCAGCTCGCCTGATGCCGTCGCAGCTTCCAACTATCTATGGGGAGCCGGCTGACGCCGAGGCCTCGCCTCTCGCTCCGAGCGGCCCCCTCTCCCTTCAGGGAGAGGGTTGGGGCGAGGGCACGGAGTCCGATTCGAGCATCAGTCGTATCGCCTCCAGCACCGAATCCATCTTCAACAGCACATCATGATTCCAGAAACGCAGCACCGTGAAACCCCTGCTCTTGAGCCAAGCATCACGCTCACGGTCGGTGGAAGAATCCAGATGCTGCCCACCATCCAGTTCGATGATCAACATGCGTTCGTGACAAATGAAATCGACGATGTAGGGGCCGATGATTTTCTGCCTGCGGAATTTCAGGCCGAGGAAGCGGTGGCCCCGTATATGGTGCCAGAGGGCGCGTTCGGCTTCGGTCTGGTCTGTGCGGAGTTGTTTTGAATATTGGGTGAGGTGGGATGACATTGGCGGAGCTCCAGCGGGAGTACTGCTGGAGGCTAGTGCCACCACCCACCGCCCTCTCCCCAGCCCTCTCCCTGAAGGGAGAGGGAGCTTTCCGAACAGGCTGTGGGCGTTTGCGCTCATACATACAATTGCTTCGGGCGAACTCCATTGTCCGGGATCATACCGAAGAGCTCCCTTCCTTCAGGGAGAGGGAGCTTTCCGAGCGGTCTGTAGGTGCTGCACTCATACAGGCAATTGCTTCGGGAGAACCCCATTGTCCGCGCCCGCTCCGAACGGTCCCCTCTCCCTTCAGGGAGAGGGTTAGGGAGAGGGCAATGGTATCCATGCACTCCGAAGTGTCCGCCGGAAACAGAGCGCCCTACTCCACCTCCAGGCGCGGCAAGCGCAACGTGACCCGCAGCCCGCCCTCGCGTCGGTTCTGCAGGGTGACTTCGCCACCGTGCGTGTGCGCGATGTTCCGCGCGATGCCCAGGCCAAGCCCGTACCCCTGGCCGCGCTCGGAGAGGCGGAAGCGCGGCTCGAAGACTTTCTCCAGACGCTGTTCCGGCACGCCGGGGCCCTGGTCGTCGACGTGCAGGACCACGGCATCGGCATCGTCCTCGATGCTCAGTTGCGCGCGCTCGCCGTACTTCAGCGCATTGTCCAGCAGGTTACCGATGCAGCGCTTGAGCGCCAGCGGCTTGCCCGGATAGGCCTCCAGCGCGGCGCCAAGCACCTCGACGCGGCCATCGGCGATGTAGGGGCCGGCGACGTATTGCAGCAACTGGTTGAGGTCCACCGGCTCGATGTTCTCGTGGATGTCGGTATCCTTCACGCATTGCAGCGCGCCCTTCACCAGCAGCTCCAGCTCGTCGAGGTCGTGGCTGAATTTCTCCTGCGCCTGCTCATCCTCCAACAGCTCGACCCGCAGGCGCAGGCGGGTGATGGGTGTACGCAGGTCGTGGGAGATGCCGCTGAACAACTGGCCACGCTCGTTGACATAACGGTCGATGCGCTCGCGCATGGTATTGAAGGCTCGGGAAACTTCCACCAGCTCGCTCGCCCCGCTCTCCTCCAGCGGTTGGTCCGGGCTGCCGACCGCGATGTCACGGGCCGCGCGGGCCAGGCGCTTGAGCGGGCGGCTCTGCCAGTGCACCAGCAGGCCGGTGAACAGCAGCAACAGCAGGCTGGTAAAAGCGATGGAAATCACCTGCTGCGGCGGCAGGCCTTCCGGCTCCAGGGTGACGTACGGCGCCGGCATCAGGCTGGCGATGTACAGCCACTCGCTTTCACCGATACGAATCTGCGTGACCAGTACCGGCGGGTTCACCGGCTCCAGGGTCAGCGCATAGTGCGCCCAGGAACGCGGCAGTTCCTCAAGCTTCAGCTCGCCGTTGAACAGCCGCAGGTCATCGGGGCTGACGAATTCCACCTGCAGCTCGACGTCCTTGCCCAGCTTCTGGTGCAGGACGTCCTGCACGATGTCGATCACCGCCTGTTTGTTCGTCGTGTCGGGCAACGCGCGCAGGTTCAGCGGGCGCTCGTTGAGCGAGACGAAGAAGCGCGTGCCGCCCATGCTGCGCAACTGGTCGAGCACCAAGGGACGGTAGCCGATGGGCAACGAGCGGAAGTAGCTGACGCTGGCGGCCATGGAGTAGGCCAGGCTGCGAGAGCTGGTGAGCAGGCCGTCGCGCTGGCTGGTGCGCAGGTGGGAAATCCAGAACAGGCTCGACAGACCCTGGGCAATCAACACCGCCAGCAGGGTGAGCAACAGCATGCGACCGAGCAGCGAGCGCGGCACCAGGGCCCAGCGACGGCGTTCACTCATGGCCGGCGAGGTGTGGGCGAACCTGGGCGGCCAGCAGGTAGCCACTGCCGCGCACGGTCTGGATCAGTCGAGCGGGCTTGCCAGTGTCACGCAGGCGCTGGCGCAGGCGCGACACGGCCATGTCGACGATGCGCTCCAGCGGCATCACCTCGCGACCACGGGTGGCGCTGGCGATGGTGTCGCGGTCGAGTATCTGCCGGGGGTTGTCGAGGAACAGCTTGAGCAGGGCGAAGTCGGCACCACTGAGGAAGTGCTCCTCGCCGTCCTCGTGGAACAGCCGGTGGCTGATGGTATCCAGCCGCCAGTCGTCGAAGGCGATGACTTCGCCGCCGCGCACCTGGGTGAACTGCGCGCGGCGCAGCAGCGCCTTGATCCGCGCCAGCAGCTCGCGGGGGCTGAAGGGCTTGCCGAGGTAGTCGTCGGCGCCCAGCTCCAGGCCCACCACACGGTCGGCCTCGTCGGAGCTGGCGGTGAGCATGATCACCGGCATGCAGGCGTGGCGCTGGTGCGAGCGGATCCAGCGGCACAGGCTGAAACCGTCTTCGTCGGGCAGCATCACGTCGAGGATCGCCAGGGCGGATTCCTCGTCGCACAGCGCACGGCGGAAGTCCGCGCCATTGGCGACGGCGCGCACCTGGAAACCGGCGCGGCTGAGGTAGGTTTCCAGCAGCTCGCGGATTTCCTGGTCGTCGTCCACCAGCAGGATGGATCGGGCAGGCTGGTTCACTTCGGGCGTCCTTCGTTCTTGTTGTTCTTCAGGGATGGAGCGTGGAATCAACCTTCGTTGCGCAGCGCCTGCTCCAGGGCAACACCGGCACCGAACAGGCCCGGATGGTCCGCCGTCATGACCCACACCGGAACCGGATCGAGGTAGGGCCCGCTGGTCTTGCCACGGCTGCGGAAGGCCTCGGCGAAGCCACTGCGCTGGAAGCGCTCGAGGAAGCGCGGGACGATGCCGCCGGTGATGTACACGCCACCCAGCCCGCCGACCGTCAGCACGGCGTTGCCGGCGACCCGTGCCAGCCAGAGGAAGAAGTGCTCCAGCACCGCGTCGGCGTAGGCATCGCCGGCCATGGCGCGCTCGCCGATCTCGGCGGCGGTGGCGCATGCAGGCTCCACACCATCGAGTTGGCAGCTCATGCGGTAGAGGTTTTCCAGGCCACTGCCGGAGAGCACGCGTTCGGCCGAGACGTGGCCGTACTTCTCGCGCAGCAGTTGCCAGAGGGCGAAGTCGCGCTCGGAGGTCACCGGCAGGTCGACGTGACCGCCTTCGCAGGGCAGCACTTCCCAGCCGCCACTCGGCAACGGCATCAGGCTGCCGACGCCCAGTCCGGTGCCCGGGCCGATGATCAGTTTGGCGCGGCCTTCCAGCGCCTTGCCGGGACGCACCTGTACCAGGTGCTCTTCCGACAGCCGCGAGGCCGCCCAGGCCATGGTGCTGAAGTCGTTCACCAGCAGCAGGTGGCTCAGGCCCAGCTCGGCGCGAAATGACTCGCGCCGGATCACCCAGTGGTTGTTGGTGAACTTGAAGTCACCCGCACCGACAGGGCCGGCGCAAGCCAGGCAGACATTTTCGACAGCCGACAACGGTTGGCCCACGCGCTGCAGATAGTCGCGCACGGCGTCTTCCGGGCGTGGATAGTCGGCGCAGGCCAGGACCTGGATGGATTCGAGGACTTCACCGCGCCACAAGGCGAAGCGGGCATTGGTGCCACCGATGTCGCCGACCAGGGCGAAACCGTTGGAAAAGGACTGAGCGTTATTGGAGTTCATCGCGGGCTCGGGCCTGGAAGTTGGGTGAAAGGTGCGGCGCGGGATCATGCCAGCATAGGACAGCGGCGGAAACGTCCTGTGCGACGGACAGGCAGTCCGTCACACAGGACGTTGGACGGGTCAGCTCGGACCGTTCAGTTCGGCCGTGAAGCTGCAGGCGCCCTGCTCCGCCGGGCTGAAGGCATTGCGCATGAAGGCGAACAGCTCGCGACCCATGCCGAGGTTATCAATGACCGGCGTTTCCACGAGCGGACGGGCTTCCCATTCCGCCGCGTCCACCAGCACGCGCAGTTCGCCGGTGGTGCCGTCGACGCGCACCACGTCACCGTCGCGCAGTTTGGCCAGCGGGCCGCCGTTGAGGGCTTCCGGGGAGACATGGATGGCCGCTGGCACCTTGCCGGAAGCGCCGGACATGCGCCCATCGGTGACCAGCGCCACCTTGAAGCCGCGGTCCTGCAGCACGCCCAGGAACGGCGTGAGCTTGTGCAGCTCCGGCATGCCATTGGCGCGCGGGCCCTGGAAGCGCACCACGGCCACCAGGTCACTCTCCAGCTCGCCGGCCTTGAAGGCCGCGGCCAGGCTCGACTGGTCGTGGAAGATGCGCACCGGGGCTTCGACGATCTGGTGCTCCAGCGCGACAGCGGAGACCTTCATTACGCCACGACCGAGGTTGCCTTCCATCAGGCGCAGGCCGCCCTCGGGCGAGAACGGCTTGTCGATGGGGCGCAGGATGTTCTCGTCCAGGCTCGCCGCCGGGCCTTCGCGCCAGACCAGCTTGCCGCCGTCGAGGAAAGGCTCCTGCTGGTAGCGGCGCAGCCCCTTGCCCATCACGGTCTGCACGTCTTCATGCAACAGGCCGCCATCGAGCAGCTGACGGATCAGGAAGGACATGCCGCCCGCCGCCTGGAAGTGGTTGATGTCGGCCTGGCCGTTGGGATAGATGCGCGCCAGGGTCGGCACGATCTCGGAGAGGTCGGCCATGTCCTGCCAGGTCAGCTGGATGCCGGCGGCCTGGGCGATGGCCAGCAGGTGCAGGGTGTGGTTGGTCGAACCGCCAGTGGCCAGCAGCGCCACGACCGAGTTGACCATGGCCTTCTCGTCGACGATCTCCGCCATGGGCACGAACTGGCCGTTCTCCGGGGTCAGGCGCGCGGCCTGGCGGGCGGCTTCGCGGGTCAGCTCGTCACGCAGCGGGGTGTTCGGGTTGACGAAGGAGGCGCCCGGCAGGTGCAGGCCCATGACTTCCACCAGCAACTGGTTGGTGTTGGCGGTGCCGTAGAAGGTGCAGGTGCCCGGCGCGTGGTAGGAGGCCATTTCCGAGGCCAGCAGCTCCTCGCGGGTGGCCTTGCCTTCGGCGAACAGCTGGCGCACCGCGGCCTTCTCCTTGTTGGAGATGCCAGTGGGCATGGGGCCGGCTGGCACGAACACCACCGGCAGGTGACCGAAGCGCAACGAGCCGATCAGCAGGCCGGGGACGATCTTGTCGCACACGCCCAGGCACAGGGCGGCATCGAACATGTTGTGCGACAGCGCGATGGCAGTGCCCATGGCGATCACGTCGCGGCTGGCCAGGGACAGTTCCATGCCCGGCTCGCCCTGGGTCACGCCATCGCACATGGCCGGCACGCCGCCGGCGAACTGGCCGACCGAGCCGATCTGCCGCAGGGCGTCCTTGATCAGCTCCGGGAAGCGCTCCAGCGGCTGGTGCGCGGAGAGCATGTCGTTGTAGGCGGAGACGATGGCGACGTTGGCCTGGTTCATCAGCCGCAGCGCCTGTTTGTCGGAATCACCACAGGCCGCGACGCCGTGGGCGAGGTTGCCGCAGGGCAGCGTGCCGCGGTGCGGGCCCTTGGTGGCGGCTGCCTTGACCAGATCGAGGTAGCGCTGTCGCGTGGACGCGCTGCGGGCCTGGATGCGCTGGGTGACTTCAAGCACACGGGGGTGCATGGCAGCATTCTCCTACAGACTATCGGTTGTTGTTTTTACAACATAATTGTTTATTCCAAGGCGTTTACTTTTCAACGACGTGGAAATTTAATGGTTTTTACCACAACAAAAGAAAAGAGACGACCTTCATGACTATACGCCTGGCTATCAACGGATTTGGCCGCATCGGTCGAAACGTGCTCCGCGCGCTCTACTCGGGCGCCTACCGCCAGCACCTGCAAGTGGTGGCGATCAATGACCTCGGCGACGCCGCGATCAACGCCCACCTGTTCCAGTACGACAGCGTGCACGGGCAGTTCACCGGCCACGTCGAGCATGACGCCGAAAGCCTCAGGGTAGAGGGCGACCGCATCGCCGTCACGGCCATCCGCAATCCAGCCGACCTGCCGTGGAAGACGCTGGGGGTGGATATCGTGCTGGAGTGCACCGGCCTGTTCACCTCTCGCGACAAGGCCGCTGCGCACCTGGCCGCCGGCGCGCGGCAGGTGCTGATCTCCGCTCCCGGCCAAGGCGTGGACGCCACGGTGGTGTTCGGCGTCAACGACAACATCCTGCGCACGGAACATCAGGTCGTCTCCAATGCCTCCTGCACCACCAACTGCCTGGCGCCGGTGGCCCAGGTGCTGCACCGCGAGCTGGGCATCGAGCACGGACTGATGACCACCATTCATGCCTACACCAACGACCAGAATCTCTCCGACGTCTACCACAGCGACCCGTACCGCGCGCGTTCGGCGACCCAGTCGATGATCCCGACCCGGACCGGCGCCGCCGAAGCGGTGGGCCTGGTATTGCCGGAACTGGCGGGCAAGCTGACCGGCCTGGCGGTGCGGGTGCCGGTGATCAACGTGTCACTGGTGGACCTCACGCTGCAGGTCGCCCGCGACACCAGCGCGCAGGAGATCAACGAACTGATGGAGCGAGCCGGCGAGACCTCGGCGATCCTCGGTTTCAACCGCCAGCCGCTGGTGTCGGTGGACTTCAACCACGACCCGCGCTCCGCCATCTTCGACGCCAACCACACACGGGTGAGCGGCCGGCTGGTGAAGGTGATGGCCTGGTACGACAACGAGTGGGGGTTCTCCAACCGCATGCTGGATACGGCGCGGGCGATGGCTGCGGCGCGGGGGTGAAGCGAGGTTCGCGAGCAAGCTCGCTCCTACAGGTCTGCAGTCCGGGCTCTTCGTAGGAGCGAGCTTGCTCGCGAACGGCCTTTCAATCAGCGATAAAGCCGCTTCCCCTGCGCCTCCAGCACCAGCAGGCGCATGTCCGCCTCGGCCAGGATCGCTTCCTGGCCCAGGTGATCGACGCGCTTCCACGCCTTGATTTCCTCGCGACTGCGACCGCAACCCAGGCAAATGCCCTGTTCGAACTCGCAGACCTTGATGCACGGACTCTTCACGGACTTCCTCTCGCCTCGATGGGTGAACGTCAGTGGGCCTGCACAATGGACACCCGCTAACGGCCAAGGTCCAACTCGATTTTCCCATCGGCGCCATCGACGCGGGTTATCGAAGCGGGCAATCGAAGGGCGCGCGCCTTGCTAGAATCCGCCCTCCACGCTTTCCGGCTTCGCTGATGCTCGCCCTCAAGCTCACCCTGGTTCCGCTGTTCCTGCTATTGGTGTCCCTTGCCGGGCGCTGGTGGGGGCCGACCATCGCCGGCTGCCTGGCCGCCCTCCCGGCTATTGCCGGGCCCATCCTCTACCTGATCACCGTGGAGCACGGCCGCGAGTTTGGCGCCCGGACTGCGTTGCTGGCGCTGGCGGCAATCTTCGCCTCGGAGGCCTTCAACTTCGCCTATGCCTGGTTGTGCCGACGCTATCGTTGGCCTCTGGCACTGACCGGTTCCATGCTCGCCTGGCTGATAGCCGCCTGGGGACTGACGCAGATGCCCGCCCTGCCCTTCTGGGCGCTGATGGCTGCGGCGCTGGGCGCACTGACCAGTCAGCTGTTCATGCCTCGTGCTGAGCTTCCCGCCACGGTCGCTGCGCTGGGCCGCTTCGAACTGAGCCTGCGCATGCTGGCCGGTGCGCTGCTGACAGTAGCCGTCACCGCCCTCGCCGGCCGGGCCGGGCCAAGCTGGAGCGGTCTATTGGCGGTGTTCCCGCTGCTCTCCATCGTGCTCTGCGTGTCGTCGCAGCGCCTGCACGGCGCGGGCTTTGTCATCACCCTGCTGCGCGGCATGGTCACCGGGCGCCCGGCCTTCGCAGCCTTCTGCCTGTGGCTGGCATTGCGCCTGCCGGACAACGCCAGCCTGCCCAGCTTTGCCGAGGCGGCGTTGCTGGCGTTGCTGGCGTTGCTGGTTCAGGGCGCGATGCGCTGGTTGATCGGCTTGCACACCCGCAGGTCGGTAAAAGCCGCCTGACAGTAAAACGCCACGGCTGGGCCAGCCGTGGCGTTTTCGATTACAGCAGCGAGTAGCGTTTAGAGCAGCGTGAAGCTCTGCTCCTTCACGTTGTCCGAATCCAGGCCGACGTAGACCTTGAACTCGCCCGGCTCCGAGGCATAGCGCAGCTGGCTGTCGTAGAAGCGCAGGTCTTCTTCGCGGATCGGGAACTGCACCACCTTCGATTCGCCCGGCTGCAGCAGGATCTTGCTGAAGCCCTTGAGCTCCTTGACCGGACGGCTGATGGACGCGGCGACGTCGCGCAGGTAGAGCTGCACGGTGGTTTCGCCGGCGACCTTGCCGGTGTTCTTCACGGTCACACTGGCAGTCAGTTGGTCGCCCTTCTTCAGCTTGCTGCCCGACAGCTTCACGTCCGAGACGCTGAAGTCGGTGTAGCTCAGGCCGTAGCCGAAGGGGTACAGCGGGCCGTTCTCCGAATCGAAGTAGCGCGAGGTGTACTTGTTCGGGTGCTCGTGGTCGAACGGGCGGCCGGTGTTCAGGTGGTTGTAGTAGATCGGCACCTGGCCCACCGAGCGCGGGAAGGTCATGGTCAGCTTGCCCGACGGGTTGTAGTCGCCGAACAGCACGTCGGCGATGGCGTTGCCGCCCTCGGTGCCGCTGAACCAGGTCTCCAGCACGGCGTCGGCGTTGGCGCTTTCCCAGCGCAGGTCCATCGGCCGGCCGTTCATCAGCACCAGTACCAGCGGCTTGCCGGTGGCCTTGAGGGCCTTGAGCAGCTCGATCTGGCTCTGCGCGATATGCAGGTTGGTCTTGCTCGACGCCTCGTGGGCCATGCCCTGGGATTCGCCGACCACGGCCACCACCACGTCAGCCTGCTTCGCCTTCTCGACGGCCTCGTCGATCATGGCTTTCGGGCTGCGCGAGTCGACCTTCACGTCTTCGCTGTACTCGTTGAGGTATTTGACGATCTCCGGGTCGTCGGTGACGTTGGCGCCCTTGGCGTAGAGCAGCGCGGCATGGCCACGGGTGGCGGCGCCCATGCCTTCGAGCACGGTCACGGCCTGGAAGGCCTTGCCGGCGGCGGACCAGCTGCCCATCACGTCACGTTTGCTGTCGGCCAGCGGGCCGATCAGGGCGATCACGCCGTCACGCTTGAGCGGCAGCACGCCGCCTTCGTTCTTCAGCAGGACCATGCCCTTGCGCGCGATCTCGCGGGCGTCGGCGCGGTGCAGGCGCTCCTCGGCGTCGGTGTCCACCGGGTCCTTGCCCTGCAGGTAGCGGTACGGGTCCTGGAACAGGCCCATGTCCCACTTGGCGGCGAGCACGTCGCGGCAGGCACGGTCGATCTCGTCCTGGCTGATCAGCCCGGCCTTGAGCAGCTCGGGCATGTGCTTGCCGTAGAGGTCGTCGTTCATGTTCATTTCGACGCCGGCGTTGATCGCTGCCTGGGTGGCGTCGCGCTCGGTGGCCGCCACACCGTGCTTGATCAGCTCCAGCACCGCGCCGTGGTCGCTCAGGGTCAGGCCCTTGTAGCCCCACTGCTTGCGCAGCAGATCCTGCAGCAGCCACTTGTTGGCGGTGGCCGGCACACCGTTGATGCTGTTCAGCGAGACCATCACCGCGCCGGCACCGGCGTCGATGGCCGCACGGTACGGCGGCAGGTAGTCCTGGAACATGCGCTGCGGGCTCATGTCCACGGTGTTGTAGTCGCGGCCGCCTTCACCAGCACCGTACAGGGCGAAGTGCTTGACCCCGGCCATGATGGTTTCCGGCTGGTTCAGGCCCTTGCCCTGGTAGCCCTTGACCACCGCGGCGGCGACCTTGCTGGTCAGCCAGGCGTCTTCGCCGAAGCCTTCGGAGACACGGCCCCAGCGCGGATCGCGGGCGATGTCGACGGTGGGCGAATAGGTCAGGTTGAGGCCGTCGGCGCTGGCCTCGATGGCCGAGACGCGGGCGCTGCGCTCGATGGCGGCCAGGTCCCAGCTCGCCGCCAGGCCCAGGCCGATGGGGAACACGGTGCGGTGGCCGTGGACCACGTCATAGGCGAAGAACAGCGGGATCTTCAGGCGGCTCTTCATGGCCGCGTCCTGCAGGTCGCGGATGCCCGGGCGAACCACGGTATTGAACACCGCGCCGGTGGTGCCTTCGGCGATTTCCTTCAGCAGTACCGGCTTGGGATGGTCCGGCCCGACGCTGACCAGGCGCAGCTGGCCGATCTTTTCTTCCAGCGTCATGCGCTGCATCAGGCTGTCGAGGAAGGCCTCCTTCGACTGGCCGGCCAGCGGCACGGCGGGTGCGGCGGCAGGCGCCTGGGCGGCGGAAAGCGAAGCGCTGCTCAGGCCCAGCAGGAGGCCGAGCCAGCAGATACGGCTGATTGGAGTTCTTTTCATATGGGTACTCAGCAGCCTGCGCGAGGCGCCAGGCCACTGTGGAATGTTGTCGAGAGACGTCGTCAGGGCGGTTGATCGGGCGGCATCCCCGGGTGTTGCCGCCAGCGCCTTGCGAACGCGGCACATAAGGTCGTCGCGCCGAGGGCGGAAGTCAATCACCGAACGGCTGGAAAGCCTCGGTCAAATGCGCCAAAACCTGGGTTCAATGGTCGCGATTGCGCGCATTGAACTCCATTTCCTCGAGCATGGCTTCGCGCAGGGCGCGCTCTTCATCCCATTCGTCTTCCACCGGCGCGGTGGCCGGCGGTGCCGCGGCCGCTTCAGGCTCGGATTCCGTTTCGGGCTGGGCAGGTGCTTCGGTTTCGCCCTGCGGCTCAACCTCCGGCAGCGCATGAACGCCGCTGAAATCGGCGTCCACCCCGGTGTCTTCGTCGTCGCTCGGCGGGCGGTCGATCAGGTCGTCGAAATCGGTCTTCAGGCCCTGCTCCATCTCGTCCAGCTCGGCGAGCAGGCTGCGGAAACTGGTTTCCTCCTTCGGCTCCTCCGGCGGCGCGGGCTCCGGCTCCTCGCCGGCATCGCGCACGGCCTGGTCGGCCAGGGCCTGCAGGGACGGCGGAACGTAATCCTCGTCGTACTCCTCGGGGCTCGGCAGGCTGGCCACCGGTGCCATGTCCTCGAGGATCGGCTGCGGCTCGGGTTCCATCAGTTTCAGCTCGGCCAGCGGCGGCAGGTCTTCCAGGCTCTTGAGGTTGAAGTAGTCGAGGAAGGTGCGGGTGGTGGCGAGCATGGCGGGGCGGCCGGGGACTTCACGGTAACCGACGATGCGGATCCACTCGCGCTCCATCAGCGTCTTGACGATCTGGGTGTTCACCGCAACGCCGCGGATTTCCTCGATCTCGCCACGGGTGATGGGTTGGCGGTAGGCGATCAGCGCCAGGGTCTCCAGCAGCGCACGGGAATAGCGTTGCGGGCGCTCTTCCCAGAGCCGGCCAACCCAGGAGGCGAACTTCTCGCGCACCTGCAGGCGGTAGCCGGTGGCGACTTCCTTCAGCTCGAAGGCACGCCCGGAGCAGGACAGGCTCAGCACCGCCAGCGCATCGCGGAACTGCTGCGGCTCAGGGCGCTCGGCCTCCTCGAACAGCTCGCCGAGACGCTCCAGCGACATGGGCTTGCCGGCAGCCAGGAGGATGCCTTCGAGCAGGGTCGCCAGTTCTTGCGGGTCGGAGAGATTCATCGGGAAGCTCGGGTCAAGGGGAAGGATTGGCCGTTCAGGCGGGAAAGCTACTCAAAGCGAGGCGCCAGGGCAACGCTGGCGGATCAGAGTGGCTGGTCTTCCGGCTCGCCGTCGAGTTGTTCATCCAGGGCAGCCTCGCCCTCCGGGCCGTCGAAGTGCCCATCCTCGAAGGTCAGTTCGGCCGGCGGCTCCTCGCGCGGCTCGAAGACATCTTCGTCGCCCTCCTCCAGCACGTCTTCCGATGTTTCCCCGAAACGGGCGGCGCCTTCCTGCACTTCCGTGCGGGCGCGGACGTGGATGGGCGCAAAGGCTTCGTTCTGCACCAGCTCTACCAGCTGTTCCTTGACCAGCTCCAGCACCGCCATGAAGGTCACCACCACGCCCAGCTTGCCTTCCTCGACGCGGAACAGCGTGATGAAAGGCACGAAGCCCTCGCCCTTCAAGCGTTCGAGAATCTCGGTCATGCGCTCGCGGGTGGACAGCATCTCGCGGGTGACCTGATGGCTTTCGAACAGGTCGGCGCGGCGCAGCACCTCGGCCATGCACAGCATCAGCTCCTGCATGTCCACTTCCGGCAGCAGCCTGCGTGCCCGCGCATCCGGTGCAGCGACGGTGGGCACTACATAGTCGCGGCCCAGGCGCGGCAATTCGTCGAGGTCTTCGGCAGCCTTCTTGAAACGCTCGTACTCCTGCAGGCGACGGATCAGCTCGGCACGCGGGTCTTCCTCTTCTTCCTCGGACTCGGCCGAGCGAGGCAGCAGCATGCGCGACTTGATCTCGGCGAGCATGGCAGCCATTACCAGGTACTCGGCGGCCAGCTCCAGGCGCACCGACTTCATCAGCTCGACATAGCCCATGTACTGGCGGGTGATCTCCGCCACGGGGATGTCGAGGATGTTGATGTTCTGCTTGCGGATCAGGTAGAGCAGCAGGTCGAGCGGGCCTTCGAAGGCTTCGAGGAAGACCTCCAGGGCGTCCGGCGGGATGTACAGGTCCTGCGGCATCTCCGTCAGGGCCTCGCCGTAGACGAGCGCCAGCTGTACCGGCACCTGGTATTCAGGGGCGGCGGAGGGGGCTTCCGGCTCGGTCAGGTCACTCATCGGCCACTCGTCAGGCGCTGGGGTTCGAAGGCGGCATTATCCCTGCTTTTGCCGGCAGCGGGAGAGGCTTTTGGCGCAAGGGATGGACGGGGTCGCATCCCGCTGCACGAAAGGTTCTTCTGTAGGAGCGAGCTTGCTCGCGAACAGGCCCCGGCAGCGGAGCCGGGTTCGCGAGCAAGCTCGCTCCTACAAAACTCAGCGCTCAACGGTAGGAAAGCCCCATGGCATGGCGTACCTCCACCAGCGTCTCCCGCGCGGCCTCGCGGGCTCGCTCGGCGCCTTCGGCGAGGATGCTGCGCACCAGTTCGGGGTTGTCCTCATAATCCAGCGCGCGCTCCTGAATCGGCACCAGTTCGTGGAGGATCGATTCGATCAGCGGTCGCTTGCAGTCGAGGCAGCCGATCCCGGCGCTGCGGCAGCCTTCCTGCACCCATTGGCGGCAGCCGTCGTCGGAGTAGATCAGGTGCCACTGCCACACCGGGCAACGCTCCGGATCGCCCGGATCGCGGCGGTGCACGCGCGCCGGGTCAGTGGGCATGCGCGCAATCTTCTCCTCGATTACCGCGGGGCTGTCGCGCAGGGCAATGGTGTTGTGGTGCGACTTGGACATCTTCTGCCCGTCCAGCCCCGGCATCCTCGGCGCGTGGCTGGTGAGGGTCTGCGGCTCGGGCAGCAGCACCCGGCTGCTGCCTTCGAGGTAACCGAACAGCCGGTCGCGGTCGCCCAGGGTCAGGCTCTGCTGCTCCATGAGCAGCGCACGTGCGGTTTCCAGCGCCTCAGCGTCGCCCTGCTCCTGCCAGGCGCGGCGCAGGCTGCTGTAGAGCTTGCCGGTCTTCTTGCCCAGGCGGGCGATGGCGGTCTGGGCACGGTCCTCGAAGTCCACCTCGCCGCCGTACAGGTGATTGAAGCGGCGGGCGATCTCGCGGGTGAATTCGACGTGGGCGAACTGATCCGAGCCCACCGGCACCAGGCCGGCACGGTAGATCAGGATGTCAGCAGCCTGCAGCAGCGGGTAACCGAGGAAGCCGAAGGTCGAGAGGTCCTTGTGGCTGAGCTTCTCCTGCAGCTCCTTGTACGTCGGCACGCGCTCCAGCCAGGACAGCGGGCAGATCATCGACAGCAACAAGTGCAGCTCGGCATGCTCGGGCACCTGGGACTGGATGAACATCGTCGCGGCGCTGGGACTGACACCCACCGCCAACCAGTCGATGGCCATGTCGCGCACGTGCTGGCGAATGCTCGCGGTCTCGTCGTACTCGGTGGTCAGGGCGTGCCAGTCGACGATGGAGAAGTAGCATTCGTACTCGTGCTGCAATTTCACCCAGCTCTGCAGCACGCCATGGTAATGCCCCAGGTGCAGGCGCCCGGTGGGGCGCATGCCGGACAGCACACGGCGCAGGGATTCGACGCTGGTCAAGCGGTCAACCTCGCGGGTTCGGCGATGGGACGAGGGAGTATAGCCAGCACTCCGGGCGTGTTCAGGCGTTGACCATGAAGGGTTCCGGGTCGCCGCAGCCGACGCGCACGACCACCGGGTCTTCGTCGGTCAGGGCGATCACGGTGGAGGCCTCGCCGCCGCCAAAACCGCCGTCGATGATCAGGTCGACCAGGTGTTCCAGCGAATCGCGCATTTCGTACGGATCGTTCAGCGGCTCGCTCTGGCCGGGCAGGATCAGGCTGACGCTCATCAGCGGCTCACCCAGTTCCTCCAGCAGCGCCAGGGCGATCGGGCAGGCCGGCACGCGCAGGCCGATGGTGCGGCGCTTGGGGTGCAGCAGCATGCGCGGCACTTCACGGGTGGCATTGAGGATGAAGGTGTAGGGGCCGGGCGTGTGCGCCTTGAGCAGGCGGAACAGGCCGGTGTCGACCTTGGCGTAGAGGCCGAGCTCGGACAGATCGCGGCAGACCAGGGTGAAATTGTGCTTGTCGTCCAGCCGGCGGATGTGGCGGATGCGTTCCACGGCAGACTTCTCGCCGATGCGGCAACCCAGCGCGTAGGACGAGTCGGTGGGATAGACGATCACCCCACCCTGGCGGACGATCTCCACGGCCTGCTTGATCAGGCGCGCCTGGGGATTTTCCGGGTGGATCTGAAAGAACTGGCTCATGGAGTCTCCTTGATCCCGATGGCGTTCTCGGCGCTGGCGAAGCGCGGCCAGAGCGGCGGCAGGTCTTCCGGCACGCTCCGGTAAAGGCCCAGCTCCGACCAGTCGCTAGGGCCGTGGAAGTCGCTGCCGGCAGTGACCATCAGGCCGAATTCGCGGACGAGGATGCTCAGCACGCCGACCTGCTCGGCCGGCTGCGGGCCGTTGCAGACCTCCAGCGCATGGCCGCCTGCGGCGATGAAGTCGGCCACCAGCTTGCGCCGTTTGGTACGGGTGAAGTCGTACTGGTAGGGATGCGCCAGGCTGATCCAGGCGCCCGCCGCGCGCAGCGTGCCGACGGCGTCGGAGAGGCTTGGCCAGTGCTGCTTGACGTCGCCCAGCTTGCCGGCGCCCAGCCACTTGCGGAAGGCCTCGGCGCGGTCCTTGACGTAGCCCTGGCGCAAAAGGAACTCGGCGAAGTGCGGGCGTGCCGGGGCGTTCTCGCTGTCGCCCAGTTCGGCCTGGATCGCCCGCGCGCCCTCGAAGGCGCCGGGCATCCCCTTGGCCTCCAGGCGCCTGCCGATTTCCTCGGCGCGGGTCCAGCGGGCACGGTGCAGGTCGTCCAGCGCCTTCACCAGCGGCTCGGCCGTCACGTCGAAACCGTAGCCCAGCACATGAATGGTCGCCCCGCCCCAGGTGCAGGACACCTCGACGCCGTCTACCAGCTCCATGCCCAGCGCCTGCGCGGCGCGACGCGCCTCGGGCAGGCCGTCAAGGGTGTCGTGGTCGGTCAGCGCCAGCACGCGCACGCCGCGCCCATGGGCACGCTCGACCAGGGCCGTCGGGCTGAGCTGTCCGTCGGACGCGGTGCTGTGGCAGTGCAGATCGACTCGCATGGGGCTTCCAGGGAATACAGGGGGTGGCTTGGTGTCGGAATGGATTTCTGTCGGGATAGCTTTCTGTATAGACGCTTCTGTGCCAACGCTCCCGCGGCAATGGATTGAAACCATGATCTGACGCAGCGTTGGGCGGATGGCTCTTTCAGTTCATCCGCAGGTTGGTATTATGCCGGCTCTACTGGGCTCTGGCTGCCGTAATGAAGCAATTCATCGATTTCATTCCCCTGATTCTCTTCTTCATCGTCTACAAGATGGCTCCGGCGGAGGTGCAGTTCGCTGGCCATACCTTCGAGCCGATCTACACCGCAACCGCCATGCTGATCGCCTCCTCAATCGTGGTCTACGGCGCGCTGCTGGTCATCCAACGCAGGCTTGATAAGGCACAATGGCTGACCTTTGGCGCCTGCCTCGTGTTCGGTGGCCTAACTCTCGCCCTCCACCAGGACGCCATTCTCAAGTGGAAGGCGCCGGTGGTGAACTGGCTGTTCGCCCTGGCCTTTGCCGGCAGCCACTTCGTCGGTGACCGCCCGTTGATCCAGCGCATCATGGGCCACGCGGTGCACCTGACCGATTCCCTCTGGGCGAAGCTGAATATCGCCTGGGTAGTGTTCTTCCTGATTTGCGGGTTTGCCCAGCTGTACGTCGCTTTCACCTTCCCTAGCATCTGGGTGGACTTCAAATTATTTGGCAGCCTGGGCATGACCCTGCTGTTCCTGATCGGCCAGGGCGTGTTCCTGGCCCGCCACATGCACGATGAACCTACCGGCGAAAAACCCAAGGACTGACATGCTCTACGCGATCATTGCCCGTGATATCACCGCTTCCCAAGAACGCCGCCTGGCCGCCCGTCCCGCGCACATCGCACGCCTGGAGCAGCTGAAGGAAGAAGGCCGCCTGGTACTGGCCGGCCCGCACCCGGCCATCGACAGCAACGACCCGGGCGCCGCCGGCTTCACCGGCAGCCTGATCGTCGCTGAGTTCGACTCCCTGGCTGCCGCACAAGCCTGGGCCGACGCCGACCCGTACCGCGCCGCCGGCGTCTATGCCGAAGTCGTGGTCAAGCCGTTCAAGAAAGTCCTGCCCTAACAGCGCGCGAGCGTTGCACCCCGAGGCACGGAGCGCCACGGGGCATCGCAGCCGGACAGCGCCGGGATGGCCATGGACGGCGGCACATCATCGAACAAGGAGTCCCGATGCGCCGTTTGCCCCTGCTCGCCTGCCTCGCCCTGCCACTGCCTGCCCTCGCCGAAGAGCCCGTCACGGAGCAACCGGCGCAAAGCGCTGTCCAACCTTCAGCGCAACCGCCGGCCGCCAATCCTGACCTGGAGCAGCGCCTGGCCGAAAGCGAACGGCAGCGTGCCGAACTGGCCGCCCAACTGGCCAACCCGGATAACAGCCAGGACGAAGCCCGCATCGCCCGCCTCACCCAGGAAAACCAGCGCTTGAAGCTGCAACTGCGCGAGGCCCAGGCCAACCAGCCGCCGCGCCTGCTCAGCGAGCAGCAGACCTGGTACGTGACCGGTGCCGGCACCGCCCTGCTGGCGTTCGTCCTGGGTATGCTGAGCCGTGGCCGCCGCCGCTCGCGCCGCGAATGGATCAACTGAAAGAAGCCTCTTCATGAGTGAACTGCTGCTGATCGACGACGACGTCGAACTCTGCGAACTGCTGACCACCTGGCTGACCCAGGAAGGCTTCAGCATCCGCGCCGCCCACGATGGTGCGCAGGCCCGCGCCGCGCTGGGCAGCCGCGCGCCGGACGCGGTCGTGCTCGACGTCATGCTGCCCGACGGCAGCGGCCTGGAACTGCTCAAGTCGCTGCGCAGCGACCACCCGGACCTGCCGGTGCTGATGCTCTCCGCCCGTGGCGAGCCGCTGGACCGCATCCTCGGCCTGGAACTGGGCGCCGACGACTACCTGGCCAAGCCCTGCGACCCCCGCGAGCTGACCGCTCGCCTGCGCGCCGTGCTACGCCGCATCCACCCGGCTCAACCCGCCGCGCAACTGGAACTGGGCGACCTGGCGCTGAACCTGTCGCGCGGCGTGGCCACCATCGGTGCTGAAGAAATCAGCCTGACCCTTTCCGAAAGCCGCATCCTCGAGGCCCTGCTGCGCCAGCCGGGAGAGCCGCTGGACAAACAGGCGCTGGCGCAGCTCGCACTGGGCCGCAAGCTGACCCTGTACGACCGCAGCCTGGACATGCACGTCAGCAACCTGCGCAAGAAGCTCGGCAGCCACCCCGACGGCCGCCCGCGCATCCTCGCCCTGCGCGGGCGCGGCTACTTCTACGCCGCCTGAACCTTCACCATCAAGAACGCCCGGACCGCTCTGGTCCGGGCTTCGTAAAGATTCCAGCAGGGCTTCACGTAATCTTTACCGAAGCTTTACGTGGGACTGACCGCCCTTGACCTTGCCGACCCTAGACTGGGCTCATCCGGTAACGACCGGCCCCTGAAAGGAGAAACACCATGCGCAAGACCCTGACCGCCCTGCTGATCGCCGCCGCCCTGCCGACTGTCGCGCTGGCGGCCACTCCCGCGCCGACCGACGCTCCGCCGCCGGCCCCGTTCATGAAAGACCATGGCCCGGGCATGCACGGCCAGCGTGGCGACCACGGCGGCCCGTTCCGCGAACTGAACCTGACCCAGGACCAGCGCCAGCAGATCGGCAAGCTGATGGGCGACTCGATGAAAGATCGCCGCGCCATCACCGAGAAATACTGGAACAAGCTGCCCGAGGCCGACCGCAAGGCCATGCAGGAAGAGCTCAAGGCCAACCACGACAAGACCGACGCCAGCGTCCGCGGCCTCCTCACTCCCGAGCAGCAGAAGAAGTTCGACGAGCTGAAGAAGCAGCGTGAACAACGCAAGGCCGAATGGGCCGAGTTCCAGACCTGGAAGGCCCAGAAGGACGGCGCCAAGACCAACTGATCGCTCCAGGCAGTGCAGGCGCCGGGTTCTTACCCGGCGCCTTGCCGTGGAGCGCCTGACAACGGATAGACCATGCGGCTGAACAGGAAGACCATGCGTTCACTCTTCTGGCGGATCCTCGCCGCCTTCTGGCTCGCGCTGTTGCTGGTGGCCGGACTGTCGATCCTGCTGGGCCGCGCCCTGAACCAGGACACCTGGGTCATCGCCCGTTATCCAGGGCTGCACGACATTGCCAAGCAATGGACCCTGCTCTACGAAACCAAGGGTCCGGATGCAGCACAACAGCTGCTGGAAAGTCGTCGACAGCAGTACGAGCTATCGGTGCAGGTGCTCGACGAAACCGGCCAGCGCCTGGTCAACGGCACCTACCTGCCGCGCCCACCGCGTCCACGCGACAACAACTTCGACCGCGAGAACATGCCGCGTTTCCCCTGGCGTCAGCTGAGCCAGGAGTACACCAGCAGCCGCACTGACCAGACCTACCTGTTCATCTACCGAATCCCCCATCCGACGCTGCAGGCCTGGCACCGCAGCAGCCTGCTGTGGCCGCTGAGCGCCCTGGGTATCGCGCTGGTGGTACTGACCGTGTTCAGCCTGCTGCTGACGCTGTCCATCACCCGCCCGCTGAACCGCCTGCGCCGCGCCGTACATGACCTCGGCCAGACCAGTTATCAACAGGACAGCCTCGCCCGCCTCGCCCGCCGAGGCGACGAACTGGGCGTGCTGGCCCGCGACTTCAACCGCATGGGCGCCCGTCTGCAAGGGTTGATTGGCAGCCAGCGCCAGCTGCTGCGCGATGTGTCCCATGAACTGCGCTCACCGCTGGCACGCCTGCGCATCGCCCTGGCGCTGGCCGAGCGTGCCGGTCCCGAGCAGCGCGCCGCCATGTGGCCGCGCCTGGAGCAGGAGTGCGACCGTCTGGAAGCGCTGATCGGCGAAATCCTCGCCCTCGCCCGCCTCGACGCCGAGCCCGGCCCGACCAGCCGCATCGACCTGCTGCCGCTGTTCGAGCGCCTGCGCAACGACGCGCAACTGCTTTACCCGGAACAGGACATCCAGCTCGACATCGCCCCGCAACTGGCCCTCGACGGCTGGCCGGACATGCTCGAACGCGCCCTCGACAACCTGCTGCGCAACGGCCTGCGTTTCAACCCGGCGGAGCAGCCGCTGGAAGTACAGGCGCGGATCGACGGCGAACGCCTGCACATCAGCGTGCGCGACCACGGCCCCGGCGCCAGCGAGGAACACCTGGCGCAACTGGGCGAACCCTTCTTCCGCGCTCCCAACCAGAGCAGCCCCGGCCATGGCCTGGGCCTGGCGATTGCCCGACGCGCCATCGAGCGCCACCACGGACGGCTGCGCCTGAGCAACCATCCCGAGGGTGGATTCGTCGCCAGCATCGACCTGCCGCTGCGCCGCCAGGGCGCCTGAACCGAGCGCATTTTCGGAGAGCCACCATGAGCCTACCCGCCTTCGCTACCCCGATTCCCGCCCTGCAACGGCCGCTGCCGCCGGCTGCCCTGCTGCGCAGCGAACCCTACGACGATCCGCAGTACCTGGTGCTGGCGGTGGAACTGGCGCGCCTCGCCACGCAATGGCGCGCACGCTGGCCGGGCCTGCGCCTGAGCCTGCCGCAAAGCGGCACCTGGCCACTGGAAAGCTGGCCGGATGCGCTGGGCGAAGCGTTGGACGCCGTGCTGGAAGGGGCGCTGGCGCGCCATCCGCATGCTGCGTTGGAGCTGTCGCTCAGTTCAGCACGCGGTGAGCTGCGTCTGGATCTGCAAGGCTACGACCCACAGGCGCGGGCCTGGCTGCCGGAAGCCCTGCCTGCAGCGCGACGCCTGGCCGCCTGGCAGGGCGGGCACCTGCTCTGGCGCGCCCCACGTCCTGGCAAGCATGGCGGCTGGAAGGTTCGCCTGGAACTGCCGCTCAGCCCCGCCAGGCGCTGACGAATTCGGCCGGGTCCAACGGCGCCGGGCGGCGCAGTTCGCCAATCGGCGTCCCGAGGTAGATGAAACCGACGATGCGCTCGTTCTCGGCCAGGCCCAGGCCTTCGCGCACCAGCGGATCGAACGCCATGGCGCCGGTCCGCCACATCGCTCCCAATCCTTCGACGTAGGCCGCCTGGATGATGCCGTGGGCGGCGCAACCCGCCGCCAGCCACTGCTCGATTTCCGGCACCTTGGGGTGATCCTGCAGACGCGCTACGGCCACCACCAGCAACGGCGCGCGCAGCGGCATGGCGCGAGCCTTGTCCAGCGCCTCGGGCTTGCCGTCCGGCTCATTCGCCGCCACGGCGCGGGCGAACAGCTCTCCCAGCGCCTTGCGCGCCTCGCCTTCCACGGTGAGGAAGCGCCAGGGGCGCAGTTGCCCGTGGTCCGGGGCGCGCAAGGCGCTGCGGAACAGGCGGTCCAGCTGCTCGGCAGACGGTGCCGGCTCGCTCAGGCGAGCATGGGACACACGGTTGAGCAACGCGTCGAGAGCCTCCATGGGCTGCCTCCAGTCAATCTCGAAAGCCGCCATTGTAGACGCAAAAGGTTCGCATTTTCCCAGCAAAGACAGCGCCAGCCTTTCCCGCTCAACTTGTAAAGCGGAACGGAGTCACGCGGTTTACTCTCGCCAGACGGCAGGTAGAATGGCCGGTTCCCGTCATTCCAGAACTCCAGCGCATGGCCCTGCCGACACTACGTACTCTCGGATTCATCATCGGCATCTTCGTGATCACCCTGGCGGTCGCCATGCTGGTCCCCATGGCCACGCTGCTGTATTACGGCCGCGCCAACGAGCTGCACCCGTTCATCTGGTCGGCGATCATCACCTTCACCTGCGGGCTGGGCATGGTCATCCCGGGTCGCCCGGAACATGTGCACCTGCGCCCGCGGGACATGTACATGCTCACCGTATCGAGCTGGGTGATCGTCTGTTTCTTCTCCTCCCTGCCCTTCATGTTCGCCCGGCACATCAGCTTCACCGACGCGATCTTCGAGAGCATGTCGGGCATCACCGCCACCGGCTCGACCGTGCTGTCCGGGCTGGACAGGATGTCCCCCGGCATCCTCATCTGGCGCTCGCTGCTGCACTGGCTGGGCGGTATCGGCTTCATCGCCATGGCGGTGGCGATCCTGCCGATGCTGCGCATCGGCGGCATGCGCCTGTTCCAGACCGAATCCTCCGACCGCTCCGACAAGGTCATGCCGCGCTCGCACATGGTGGCCAAGTACATAGTCGGGGTTTACGTGGCCATCACCATCGCCGGTACCCTGGCGTTCTGGTGGGCCGGCATGGGCCTGTTCGACTCGCTCAACCACGCCATGTCGGCGATCTCCACCGGCGGTTTCTCCACCTCCGACCAATCCCTGGCCAAGTGGCACCAGCCCGCGGTGCACTGGGTGGCGGTGGTGGTGATGATCCTGGGCAGCATCCCCTTCGTGCTCTACGTATCCACCCTGCGCGGCAACCGCAAGGCGCTGATCCGCGACCACCAGGTGCACGGCTTCATCGGCCTGCTGGTCTTCACCTGGCTGGTGATGGGCACCTGGTACTCGGTGAACTCCGACCTGCCCTGGCTGGACGCTTTCCGCATCGTTGCAGTGAACGTCACCTCGGTGATGACCACCACCGGCTTCGCCCTGGGCGACTACAGCCTGTGGGGTCACTTCTCGATCATGCTGTTCTTCTACCTGGGCTTCATCGGCGGCTGCTCCGGCTCCACCGCCGGCGGCATCAAGATCTTCCGCTTCCAGGTGGCCTTCACCCTGCTGCGCGCCAGCCTCTACCAGCTGATCCATCCGCGCGCGGTGATCAAGCAGAGCTACAACGGCCATCGCCTGGACGAAGAGATCGTGCGTTCGATCCTGACCTTCTCGTTCTTCTTCGGCGCCACCGTCGGTGCCCTGGCGCTGGGCCTGTCGTTCCTCGGCCTGGACTGGATGACCTCGCTGACCGGCGCGGCCAGCACCGTGGCCGGCGTCGGTCCGGGCATGGGCCCGATCATCGGCCCCTCGGGCAACTTCGCCTCGCTGCCGGATGCCGCCAAATGGCTGCTCTGCGCCGGCATGCTGGCGGGCCGCCTGGAGATCATCACCGTGCTGGTGCTGTTCACTCCGGCGTTCTGGCGGCACTGATCGCCCCTGCAACCCAGGTTGCAGGTTGAGCACCTCGTAGCACGGCGTGGAGCGCAGCGATACCCATCAACCCTGGCACGGGCAGCATGGGTATCGCTGCGCTCCACCCATCCTACTGATCTGGCGTCAAGCGGTTCGCGAGCAAGCTCGCTCCTACAACCAGCCGATTGACGCCAGAGGAATCACAACTCCTCGCGATACTCCCCTGGCGTCTTGCCGAACCAGCGGCGGAAGGCGCGGAAGAAGTTGCTCGGCTCAGAGAACCCCAGCAGGTAGGCGATTTCCAGCAGCGTCATGCGCGGCGTGGCGAGGTACTGCTGGGCCAGCTCGCGGCGGGTGTCGTCTAGCAACTGCTGGTAGCTGGTGCCCTCTTCCTGCAGGCGACGCTGCAGGGTGCGTTCGGACAGGTGCAGCGCCTGGGCCACGCTCTCGCGCTTGGGCTCGCCCTGGGGCAGCAGGCGGCACAGTACCTGACGCGTCTGGTGGCTGAAGCGGCTGCTGACGAAGCGCGCCAGGTATTCCCCGGCGAAACGATCGTGCAGGCGCGCCAGCTCCTCGTTGGCGGTAGGCAGCGGCGCGGCCATGTCTTCGTGGGAAAACAGCATGGCGCAGTCGGCATGGCCAAAGCTCAACGGCGCCTGGAACAGCTCCCGGTAAGGCTCGACGTTCTGCGGCGCGTCTCCGGCCAGACGCACCTCCAGCGGTTTGATGGCCCGCCCGGTGATCCAGCGCAGCATGGCGATCAGGCTGGCCAGCGAACACTCGGCGCTCTGTCGTGGCACTGGCAAACGGTCGCCGTGGACCACGATGCGGTACAGGCAGCCTTCGGGAAGACGGCGGAAGGTCAGGTCGGCGCCCTCGGCGATGATCCGCTGGTAGCGCTCCAGGCGCTCGAACCCCTCGCCCAGGTTGCGGCTGGACATCAGCGCATAGCCCACCACCGGGAACGCCGGCGTGTGCACGCGGGCGATGTTCAGGGCGATGGCCGGGTTGCCGGACAGCTCCACGGCCCGGTTCCACAGGCGGCTCATGGCGTCCTGCGGAAAGCGCGCATCGGGATCGTCGAGGGCAGCAAAATCCAGCCCCAGTTCAGCGAACAGCGCTCGGCTGTCGAGGCCTTCCAGTTCCAGGGACTGGACAATTCCCCGCACCCAACTGGACAGGGTCGTACGCTCAGGCATGCGTTTTCTTCTGGTTATGGTGGTCAACGGCGCCACCGCAGAACAGCCAGCGGCGCAGGGGGATACTAAACTGGTCCCCTATGCCATCCGCAAGTCCGACGGCTCCGGCCTACACTGGGCCGCCACAACAACAGGAGGTGCGCCATGAGCACCCAGACCGCCGATCGATTCCAGAGCTTTGCCGAGTTCTACCCCTACTACCTGCAGGAACACAGCAATGCCGTGTGCCGACGCCTGCACTACGTGGGCAGCCTGCTGGTGCTGTCGATCCTCGCCTACGCCCTCGTCAGCGGACACTGGCTGTGGCTGCTGGCCATGCCGCTGGCCGGCTACGGCTTCGCCTGGGTCGGCCACTTCGTGTTCGAGAAGAACCGCCCGGCCACCTTCAAATACCCGTTGTGGTCGCTGATGGGCGACTGGGTGATGCTCAAGGATGCCTTCACCGGGCGCATCCGCTTCTAAGCCATTGAGCGGTCAGCGCGCGGCGTTACGCAGCGACGCGCGCTCGAACAGCAGCGCCTGCACTTCCCCGCCGGCATGCTGGGCGATGCGTCGCCAGTTGGCGGGCACATCGGGAATCTCCTCGTCGTTGTAGCGGCTCATCACCAGCCACACGCGCCCCTCGTCGTGGGGCAGGTCGGCCAGGCGGTCGACGAAGCTGTGCTGGCGATCATCGATCAGCGAGCCGAAACCGTAACGGCCCGGCCGTCCGGACGAACCATCCGGCGCCGGCGCGGTGTACAGCAGCGGCTCGCTGCCGGTGCGGTTGTAGTAACGGAACGCCAGGTACCAGAGGATATCGTCCACCACCACCCGGTCACCGGCTCGGTAATGGGCGTTGACGTAGGCGACCATGCCGTCGAACTGCTCATCCGGGGCTGTCTGGTAGGCGCGCGCCAGTCCCAGGCCTTGCAGGCTCAGCAATGTCGCCAGCGTCACGACTCCCAGCGCCCGCCGCAACTCCAGCAAGCGGTCCAGCGCCAGCGCGAACAGCAGCGGCAGGCCCAGCGCGAAGGCCGTCAGGTAGCGTTCGACGAACACCGGCGAAATGAAGGACGCGGCGTACAGCAACAGCAGCGGCAGGCCGACGTAGAGCGACAGCAACAGGCCGGCGCGCTGGCGTCTGTGATCCCGACGCAGCACCAGCAGCATCGCCCCCACCACCAGCAACGGAACGCCCACCAACAGTGGCCAGGGCAGCTCATTGCCATCCGACTGTGCCAGCCATTGCCAGAGCATCGAGGGGACGGAGCGGGCATCCACCGGCGGCTCCCAGCCCACGTCGCCACCGGCGACCAGCACCTCCATGTGGCGAACCAGGTCCAGCAGGCCCGGCAGCCAGGGCAGGAACAGCACGGCGATGGCCAGGTTGGCCAGCCACCAGTCACGGCGGCGCAGCGGACTGTTCGGCAGCGTCGCCAGCCAGACCCAGTGCACCAGCAGTCCGAACAGGCTGAAGTAGTGGGTATAGAACGCCGCCGTCATCAGCAGCACGTAGGCCAGCAGGCAGCGCCGTCGCCCCTCCTCCCGCCAGTAGAGCAAGGCCAGGGTTGCCGCCAGCAGCCAGCAGCCGAGCAAGGAATACATGCGCACTTCCTGGCTGTAGCGCACCGCCGTGGGCAACAGCGCCAGCAGCAGGACAGCGAGCAAGGCTGCGCGGCGACTGGCGATCCTCCAGGTCAGCCAGCCACCGAGGAAGACCGCCAGCGTGCCGAACACGGCGCTGAGCAGGCGCAGCGACAGCGCGCTCTCGCCGAACAACGCGGTCCACAGGTGCAGCAGGTAGAAGTACAGCGGCGGATGCACGTCATGGGCAGCGTGCTGCCAGAGTTGCACTGGCGAATAGCGGGCGAGGAACAGGCTGGAGCTTTCGTCTCCCCAGATGGCCGAGCCCGTCAGCCCGTACAGCCGCAGGCCCAGCGCGAGGGCCAGCAGCGGCAGGAACCACCACTGGCGCAACAGGGCCGGCAGACTCAGGAGCTCGCGGGAAGACATCACAGCCTCGCAGGGAGAAACGTCCGTGCCGCTGAGTGTACGTCAGCCGCGCCCGGCTTACCGGCGGATCAGCAGTTCCCGCGCGCGGGCCTGGTCTTCCGGCGCCAGCTCCGCGAGCAGCTCCACCTCCCCGGCAATCAATGCCCCCACCGGCACGCCGTCGCGATAGAGCACGCGGTTGCCGCTCACGGCTGGCACCTTGCGTCCCGGCAGCAGGGTGCCGGCCAGGTTCAGCGGGTCGACCGCCGAGACCACCACCCAATCGCCGCTCGTTTCACGGCGGCGCACTTCGCGCAGCAGGCCAACGGCTTCGGGCAGGGCGAACTGCTCGCCGGTCAGCCCGGCGACGAATCGCCCGCCGCGGATTTCCCCGCGCGCTTCCAGGCGATGGTAGACCCGCAGCAGATCGCGCCACGGCGGCAACCAATCGGCCTCGCGGTCCAGCAAACGCCAGCAGACCACGCCGTAGCGGCGCAGCAGGGTCATGGCGACATGTTCGAGCACTTCCGCTGGCAATCGCGCGCCCGGCTCCAGCGTGGAACGGCGCAGCAGTGCCCAGCGCCCGGCATCGGCCATGCCGAACAGCGGCGTACGCGAGCGACGCTGCGGATGGCGCCGCGCGGCCGGCATCAGCAGAGCGCGCAGCCCCGCGAAGCTGTCGGCATTCACCCGCCCCGCCGCTACCAACTCGCCCAGCACGGTTTCCAGTTCGGTGCGCAGCAGGTGGCTGTCACTGGCCAACTCTTCGAAGAAGGACGCGCCGTGCTCCTTGAGCACCTCCAGCACCTTGCTGGCCTTGGCGGACAGCTCGGCATCCGCCTGCCCCGCGCTCAACGCGCTCCACTGCGCCATCTGCGCACGCGGCAGCAGCACGATGGGCGTGCTTTTCAGCGGGCCGCCACGCCCCTTCGAGGTGGTTCGGCCCGGCAGGCGCGCCCAGACGATACGACCGGCACGGCACAGATCGTCCAGCCAGTTGATTCCGTAGTCGGCTACACGACTGGGCAGGATGTCGCTTTCCCAGGCACTGGCGGCGGCCTGGAAGCCTTCCAGTTGGCTGAGCACGCCGGCCAGGGACTCCGCACCGCGCACTCGCGACCCAGCGGATACCCGCTGCCAGTCGAACAGGAAACGCATGAAATCCGACCGCGCCACCGGTTCGATCTCTCGGCGCAGGCGCTTGACCGTATAGCGATGGATGCGCGCCAGCAGGTGGCGCTCGCACCACTCCTCCTCGCTCGTGCCCGGCGTGAACCGACCGCGTAGCACGTAACCCTCGCGCTCCAGGCTGGCCAGGGCGAAGCCGGTATCGCCACTGGAAATGCCCAGGTCTTCCGCCAGCTCACGCAACAGTCGCGGGCCGAAGCCGGTCAGCCGCGCCCGCACCAGTTCGACCTGCGCCTCGTCCGCCGAGCAGGGTTCACGCAGTGCCGCAGGCAGATCGAGCCGGGGCTTCATCGCGACCTGAGGATGCAGGGCAAGCCATTGGCTGAGCCGTTCCGCTGCCACCCACACATCACCCGCCAGCAGCTCCAGGCGTGTCGCCCGCCCTGCCTTGGCCAATGACTTGAGCAATAAAGGCCAGCCCTCGTTGGATCGAGCCTCGCTCTCGCGGATGCCGCCCAGGCCGGTCAGCGCCTCATGCATTTCGTCGGCGTCGCGGGCTTCGGGCCAGGCCTCGGCGCGCACCGCGTCGATGGCTTCGGCATCCAGCGCGCCGAGGTCGTCGGCGCTTTCCGGATCGGTCCAGCGGCGGCTTTGCACGGCCTGAGTGCGGCGCTCTTCCAGCGGCGCATCGTCGAGGAAGGCGTACGGGCTGGCGGACAGCACCTCCGCCGCCAGCGGCGACGGCGCCGGCAGGTCGCGCGCCAACAGGGTGATCTCGCCGCGCTCCATGCGACGCAGCAGATCGAGCCAGCCTTCGCTGTCCATCGCCTCGTGCAGGCAGTCGTCGAGGGTTTGCGCTACCAGTGGGTGATCGGGAATCTCGCGTTCGCCGACGATGTTCTCCAGGCACGCGACCTGGTCGGGGAACACCGAGGCCAGCAGGTCTTCGCTACGCATGCGCTGCAGTTGCGGTGCGACCTTGCGCCCGCCGCTGTAACGCGGCAACGCCAGCGCGGTGGTGGCGTTCCAGCGCCAGCGCACGCCGAACAGCGGCGCGTCGAGCAACGCCTGGATCAGCACGTGCTCGGCGCTGTTGGAGTGCAGGTAGCGCCACACCTCGTCCAGCGGGAAGCTGTGGCTGGTCGACAGAGAGAGGATGATCGCGTCCTCGGTGGCGGCGGCCTGCAGTTCGAAGTTGAAGGTGCGGCAGAAACGTTTGCGCAACGCCAGGCCCCAGGCGCGATTGAGTCGGCTGCCGTAGGGCGAATGGATGACCAGCTGCATGCCGCCAGACTCATCGAAGAAGCGCTCGAGGATCAGCGTCTCCTGCGTGGGCAGCGCACCGAGGGCGTGGCGCGCGCGGGCCAGGTACTCCACCAGCTGACGCGCTGCCGCGTCGCTCAGGCCCAGCTCGTCCTGCAACCAGGTGATGGCCCGCTGCAAGGGAGCGTCGTCGTGCTCGCCCTGGGCCAGCAATTCATCCAACTGCCCGCGCAGGCGCGCAACGCTGGCGGACAGTTCGTCGGTGCGGCCCGGCGCTTCGCCGAGCCAGAAGGGAATGTTCGGCGGCTGGCCCTGGGCGTCCTCGACGCGCACGCGGCCCGGCTCCACGCGCAGGATGCGGTAGGAGATATTGCCCAACTGGAACACATCGCCGGCCAGGCTCTCCACCGCGAAGTCCTCGTTCACCGTGCCCACCGTGAGGCCCTGCGGCTCCAGCAGCACGGCGTAGTCGCCGGTATCGGGGATGGTGCCGCCGGAGGTCACGGCGGTGAGTTTGGCCCCGCGCCGGCCGCGCAGACGCTGGTGCACGGCGTCGCGGTGCAGGTAGGCGCCGCGCTGGCCGTTGCGGCTGGTGTAGCCCTCGGCAAGGGTGCGCAGCAGCGCGTCGAACTGCTCGCGGCTGAGGTCGACGTAGGGTTGCGCGGCGGTGAACAGCTCGAACAGCGCATCTTCGCGCCATTCCTGGCAGGCCACTTCGGCGACGATCTGCTGGGCCAGCACGTCCAGCGGCGCGTGGGGAATGCTCAGCGCGTCCAACTCGTTGTGCCGCACGCTGTCGAGCAGCGCCACGCATTCGATCAGGTCGTCCCGCGAAGTCGGGAACAGCCGTCCCTTGGGCGTGCCGCCGACGCTGTGGCCGGAGCGCCCGACGCGCTGCAGAAAGGCAGCGATGGAGCGCGGCGAGCCGATCTGGCAGACCAGATCGACGTCGCCGATATCGATGCCCAGCTCCAGCGAAGCGGTAGCCACCAGCACTTTCAATTGCCCGGCCTTGAGCCGCCGCTCGGCGCCCAGGCGCAGTTCCTTGGACAGGCTGCCGTGGTGCGCCGCCACCCAGCCGGCGCCGATGCGCTCGGCCAGATGCCGGGTGACCCGCTCGGACAGCCGGCGGGTGTTGACGAACACCAGCGTGGTGCGGTGCTCGCCGGCCAGTTCGGCGAGGCGGTCGTAGACCTTGTCCCAGACCTCGTGGGACATCACCGCCTCCAGCGGCGCCGCCGGCACTTCCAGGTTCAGGTCACGCTCGCGGCTGTAGCCGATGTCGACGATACGGCAGGCCTGGTGGCGCCCTACCAGAAAGCCCGCCACTGCCTCGATGGGTTTCTGCGTGGCAGACAGGCCAATGCGCACCAGCGGTGCTTCGCACAAGGCCTGCAGGCGCTCCAGCGACAGCGCCAGGTGGCTGCCACGCTTGCTGGCGGCCAGCGCATGGATTTCATCGATGATGACGCTGCGCGCGCCGGCGAGCATGGTGCGGCCGGAATCCGACCCCAGGAGGACGTAGAGCGATTCGGGCGTGGTAACGAGGATGTGTGGCACCTGCCGGCGCATGGCTTCGCGCTCGCTGGAGGTGGTGTCGCCGGTGCGCACTGCTGTGCGGATAGCCACCTCCGGCAGGCCCAAGTCCACCAGCGCCGCGCGGATGCCGGCCAGGGGCTCGTCGAGGTTGATGCGGATATCGTTGGACAGCGCCTTGAGCGGCGAGACATACACCACCGTGGTGCGGTCCGGCAGCGCGCCACCGTTTGCCAGCCCCTCGCGAACCAGGGCATCGATGGCCGAGAGGAAGGCAGTGAGTGTCTTGCCCGAGCCGGTGGGCGCCGCCACCAGGGTCGACTCGCCGGCCTGGATCGCCGGCCACGCCTGCACCTGCGCCTCGGTGGGAGCCTTGAAGTGCGCGCGAAACCAGCCGGCCACCGCCGGATGGAAAGCGGACAGCACATCGGCTCGCTGGGCGCGAGAGGAGGTTCGGGGAGCGGTCATGCCGACCAATATGGTGGTGCGCGAAGCCCGTCACAAGGACCACTGATCGCGCCTCGCCGCAGGCCGCGCCAGCCATTACTCTTCACTCATCCACCCGGCGGAATGACATTCGATGAGCGACCGTGATCGCGACTATTACTGGGAGCAGGTCCGGCAACAGAACCGGCAGAAGCCGCCCGAAGACCCAAAACGCAACTGGCGGATGCTGGTGAAGCCGTTGCTGTGGTTTCTCGTTCCGTTGCTGATCCTCGCCGCCGGCACCGCCCTGTGGCGCGATCCAGCCAGCCATGCCTGGCTGGCGGAGCGCTGGGTGGTGCTGCAAAGCCGGCTGGGCCTGTCTCCGACCGGAGTCGAGGCGGCGCCCGCGGCCTCACCCTATAGCGACAGCCCACGCAAGCTGTCCGACTGCATCAAGCCGGGGAATGTGATCGACGATGAGGTGCGGGCCTGCGTGAAGGGGTATCGGCCGAAGACCTGGTGACGGAGAGCCGTCGGCTCTGCCGATGAGTCACGGGCAGGGCGCGGTCAGGACTCCTCGTTGTGCCCCAACCCATGCATCCGCAGCTTGTTGGCAATGGTGGTGTGCGACACCCCCAGCCGCTTGCCCAGCTGCCGGCTGCTCGGGTGCTCGCGGTAGAGACGCTCCAGCACTGCCCTCTCGAACCGCCCGACAATGGCATCCAGTCCGCCGTCCAGGGAGAAGTCCCCCAGCGGATGCGGCGCGCCATAGTCCGGCAGGCGAATGTGTTCGGGGCGGATGGTGCCGCCTTCGCACAGTGAAACCGCCTGGAACAGCGCGTTCTCCAGCTGCCGTACATTGCCCGGCCAGTGATAGCGGCCGAGGCGGTCCAGCGCCTGTGGCGAGAGCTTGGGCAGCGAACAGCCGATCTGCCGACTGGCCTGGTCGAGGAAGTGTTCCACCAGCGGTTCCAGGCCATCCAGGCATTCGCGCAGCGGCGGGATGTGCAGCGACAGCACGTTGAGGCGGTGGTAGAGGTCCTGGCGGAATTCGCCCTTGGTGCAGAGCTCGGACAGGTCCACCTGGGTCGCACAGATCACCCGCACGTCCAGGTAAACCTCTTCGTCGCTGCCCACGCGGCGGAAGCAGCCGTCCTGCAGGAAGCGCAGCAGCTTGGCCTGCAGGCGCGGGCTCATCTCGCCGACACCGTCGAGAAACAGCGTGCCGCCAGCGGTCAGCTCCAGCAGGCCGAGCTTGCCTTCCGGACGGGCGCCTTCGAAGGCGCCGGGGCCGTAGCCGAACAGTTCGGTCTCGGCCATGGATTCGGGCAGGCCGGCGCAGTTCAGCGCCATGAATGGCGACTGCCCGCGCGGGCTGGCGAGGTGGCAGGCGCGGGCCAGCAGCTCCTTGCCGGTGCCCGTCTCGCCTTCGATCAGCAGCGGCGCGTCCAGCGGCGCCATGCGCCGCGCTTCGCGGACCACGGCAGCCATCACCCGCGAACTCTGGAAGATGCTGTCGAAGCCGCGCAGCTCCAGGCGCCGTACGTTGTAGATGCGCTCGCCGACGCGGTCGGCACGGTGCAACGTAAGCACGGCACCGGCCAGCGCTTCGCTTTCGTCATGTTCGGTCTGTAGCGGCGCGATGTCGGCGAGGAACACATCGCCCTTCACCTTCACCCGCAGGCCATTGATGCGCGCCTTGTTGGCCCGCACCAGCTCCGGCAGGTCGAGGTCTTCGACGTAGCGTGACAGCGGGATGCCCGGAACCTCATCCACGCGCACACCCAGCAACTGCGCAGCGGCACGGTTACCGGCGACTATCTGCCCGGCCATGTCGATGGACAGCACCGGGAACTCCAGCGCCGCCAGCAGCGCATTCAGCTCCAGGTGGCGGCGCTCGCTGGGCATCAGGCCGACACGCTTGACGCCGAATACACCGGGCACCGCTTCGAGCTTGGGCTTGAGCGACTGGAACTGAAGGTTGATGAGGTTCGGGCAGAGCAGGTAGATGGCGTTGCCCTGCTCGCCGCCGACCTCGCCGCGGTTGACGTTGATGCCGTAGTCGACCAGCAGGTTAAGGATGTCGCGCAGGATACCGACGCGGTTCTGGCAGTGCACTTTGATGCGCATGGCGGGCCCGTGGTTGTCGTTGTGGGGGGCGCTCCGGCACGGATTTTCGCAAGGCGGCCGGAAATTACCGTCAAGAATATGTGACAGATCACCCCACCTTCAAGCCATGGCCGGATACCTGCGCCGCCAAGCGTAATCATTTCTTTACGGATATCTGCGTTTGGCGCGTTCCAGCGCAGCGCCAGGGGGCTGATCACCGGGACGCATCGCGCTATTTGTGAGTCATCACAAGAACAGGCAGCTCGACGCCGGAGACTCCATGAAGACAACGCAGTACGTGGCCCGCCAACCTGATGAAGATGGCTTTATCCACTACCCCGAAGCCGAACATCAGGTCTGGAATACGCTGATCACCCGCCAGTTGAAAGTGATCGAGGGCCGCGCGTGTCAGGAATACCTGGACGGCATCGAGCAGCTCGGCCTGCCCCATGAGCGCATCCCGCAACTGGGCGAAGTCAACCAGGTGCTCCAGGCCACCACCGGCTGGCGCGTGGCGCGGGTGCCGGCACTGATTCCGTTCCAGACCTTCTTCGAGCTGCTGGCCAGCCAGCAGTTCCCCGTCGCCACCTTCATCCGCACCCCGGAAGAGCTGGACTACCTGCAGGAGCCGGACATCTTCCACGAGATCTTCGGCCACTGCCCGCTGCTCACCAACCCCTGGTTCGCCGAGTTCACCCACACCTACGGCAAACTCGGCCTGGCCGCCAGCAAGGAAGAACGCGTGTTCCTCGCCCGCCTCTACTGGATGACCATCGAATTCGGCCTGCTGGACACCCCGCAGGGCTTGCGAATCTATGGCGGCGGCATCCTCTCGTCGCCCAAGGAGACGGTCTACAGCCTCTCCAGTACGCCCGAGCACCAGCCGTTCAACCCGCTGGAATGCATGCGCACGCCGTACCGCATCGACATCCTGCAGCCCCTGTATTTCGTGCTTCCCGAGCTCAAGCGGCTCTTCGAGCTGGCCCATGAGGACATCATGGCGCTGGTACGCGAAGCCATGCGCCTGGGCCTGCATGCACCGAAGTTTCCGCCGAAACAGGCCGCCTGATCCGCTGCAATCGATCCCATCTGTGCCTAGGATGAGACGTGCTCGCGAGCCTAAGATGGTTCGCGAGCGCACTCCTATGCCACCCCACGACAAGGAGAACCTTTCATGACCGCACTCACCCAAGCCCATTGCGAAGCCTGCCGCGCCGACGCCCCGAAGGTGTCCGATGAAGAACTGGCAGTGCTCATCAAGCAGATTCCGGACTGGAACATCGAGGTCCGTGACAATCACATGGAACTGGAGCGGGTCTTCCTGTTCAAGAACTTCAGGCACGCCCTGGCCTTCACCAATGCGGTGGGCGCCATTGCCGAGGAAGAAGGCCACCACCCCGACCTGCTGACCCAGTGGGGCAAGGTCACCGTCACCTGGTGGAGCCACGAACTGAAGGGCCTGCACCGCAACGACTTCATCATGGCCGCGCGCACCGACGAGCTGGCCGCGACAGCAGAGGGACGCAAATGAGCCATTTCGCCAAGGTCACCCGCGTACCGGGCGACCCGATCCTGGGCCTGCTCGAAGCCTACCGGGCGGACCCCAACCCCGCGCGGCTCGACCTTGGCGTGGGCGTCTACAAGGACGTCCAGGGCCTCACGCCGATCCCCCGCGCGGTGAAGCTCGCCGAACAGCGCCTGGTCGATACCGAGACCACCAAGAGCTACGTCGGCAGCCACGGTGACGCGCTGTTTGCCGCGCGCCTGTGCGAGCTGGTGCTGGGCGTCACCTCGCCCCTGTTGGCCGACTCCCGCGCCGATGCCACCCAGACACCCGGCGGCACTGGAGCGCTGCGCCTGGCGGCGGAGTTCATCGCCCACTGCCTGCCGGGCAAAAGCATCTGGCTGAGCGACCCGACCTGGCCGATCCACGAAACGCTGTTCGCCGCCGCCGGCGTGCCGATCAAGCACTACCCCTACGTCGGCGCGGACAACCGCCTCGACGCGGACGCCATGTTCGCCATGCTGGGGAAGATTCCCCAGGGCGACGTGGTGCTGCTGCACGCCTGCTGCCACAACCCCACCGGCTTCGACCTGGATCATGACCAGTGGCAGCGCGTGCTGGAAATCGTCCGCCGCCGCGAACTGCTGCCGCTGCTGGACTTCGCCTACCAGGGCCTGGGCGACGGGCTTGAAGAGGACGCCTACTCTGTGCGCCTGCTCGCCGAACGCCTGCCGGAGGTGCTGATCACCAGCTCCTGCTCGAAGAACTTCGGCCTCTACCGCGACCGCGTCGGCGCGCTGATCGTCTGCGCCGAGAACGCCGACAAGCTCACCGACATCCGCAGCCAACTGGCGCTGTTTGCCCGCAACCTGTGGTCCACCCCGCCGGCCCACGGCGCGGAAGTGGTCGCCACCATCCTCGGCGATCCGGAGCTGAAGAATCTCTGGCTGGACGAACTGGACGGCATGCGCGGGCGTATCGCCGACCTGCGCATCGGCCTGGTCGAGGCCCTGCGTCCCCATGGGCTGGCGGAGCGTTTCGCGCATATCGCCATCCAGCGCGGCATGTTCTCCTACACCGGCCTGCAGGCCGAGCAGGTGCGAATCCTGCGCGAGGAGCACAGCATCTACCTGGTGAGCAGCGGCCGCGCCAACATTGCCGGGCTCGACGGCGAGCGCCTGGACCACCTGGCGGCGGCCATCGCCCGCGTCTGCCGCTGACGACGATTTCTTCCCATTCGACCGGCCAGCGTGCCGGTCTTTTTTTGCCCGAAAATCGGGGGCCTTGCCTTACCTGTAGGAGCGAGCTTGCTCGCGAACAGTGTTTCCGGCCACTCGGAGTTGCGCGGTTCGCGAGCAAGCTCGCTCCTACAAAGCACCCATGCGACGTTGGTCAGTAATCGTCGCGCTTGCGGAACGCCCAGCGCCCGGCCAGGCCGGTGAAGCTGGCCACCAGTACCACCAGAATCCAGAAGCCTTCGGGGTCGCTGGAGAAGGGAATGCCGCCGACGTTCATGCCGAAGAAGCCGGCGATGATGTTGATCGGCAACGCCAACACCGTGACCACGGTGAGGGTGAACAACGTGCGGTTGCTCTGCTCGTTGATCTTCGCGGCGATCTCTTCCTGCAGCAGCTTGATGCGTTCGCCCAGCGCGGTGAGGTCGTTGATCACCAGGGAAAACTCCTCGGTGGCCTCGCGCAGCACGCGCACATCGTCCTCGGTCAGCCACACCGGCGGGCGGTTGAGCAGGCGCATCAGCGAGCCCGGCTCCAGCGCCAGCAGGCGTTGCAGGCGCACCAGCACACGGCGCATGGCGCCCAGGTCGGCGCGGCTGGCGGAGAGGCGCGAGGACAGCAGCTGGTCCTCGATGCGATCCACGCTGATGCTGGTCTCGCGGACGATGCGGGTGAGGATTTCGCCCTGATCGCGCAGCAGGTGGATCAGCAGCTCCAGTGGCGAGTTGAAGCGCTCGCCATGCTTCACCGAGGAGCGCAGCGTGTCCACCGAGCGCAGCGGCTGCGCGCGGGCGGTGACCAGCAGGCGACCACGGGCGCAGACCCAGAGGGTGGCGATGTCCGAGGACATGCGGCTACTGAAGTCGAATACCACGTCGTTGACCACCGCCAGCAGCGCGCCATCCACATGCTCGATGCGGGTGGAGCGCGAGCCTTCGCGCAGGGTCTCGAAGAAGTAGTCGGGCAGTTCGAGGTGCGACTTCATCCAGCGCTCGCAAGCCGCGTGCGCGAGGTTCAAATGCAGCCAGAGGAATTCATCCGCCGCGCGTGGCTCCTGCAGGCGCTGCAGGGCAGTGGGCGAATCGATCTCGAGCCCCGGCTGGTCGGGGCGGAAGCTGAAGCCATAAAGCAGGCCGAACAGGTCGGAATCCTGATGGCTCTGGACGATGCTGTGGTTCATGGGGCTGCGGTTCTTGAGGCCGTAATGCGGGCTTGAAACCGGCCCTGTAGGAGCGAGCTTGCTCGCGAACCCGCACGGCACGGACTGTTCGCGAGCAAGCTCGCTCCTACGAAGAGCAGATCACGCCCGCCCTCTGGTGTTATCAGAGGCCCATGAACGACGAATGACAGCCATGTGACAGGCCTCAGCCAAACAGCGCCGCGACAGTGCGCTCGCCCAGCGCCGGACCGATGCTCATGCCCACGCCGGTATGCATCAGCACGGCGGTGATGCCGTCGGCGGCCTGCAGTACCGAGAACGGCCCCGGTCCGCGCGAGCCGTAGACACCCTGCCAGCGCTCGACCACGTCGACACGCATGCCCAGGGTGTCCTCGGCCAGCGCCAGCATCAAGCGGTCGACGAGCTCGGCATTGAACGGCGCCGCGTCGCTGCCGTAGTGGTGGGAGTCGCCGATGATCAGCTCGCCATGGGGCGTCGGGCTGATCAGCAGGTGGATGCCCTGCTCTTCCAGCTCCGGCGTCTCGCGGCGGATCTGCTCGCGCACCGCCTCGGACTCAGGCAGGTCGGAGAAGGCGCCGTAATGTACGCAGCTCAGGCCGGTGAGGATCGAATGGGCGAGACCGAAGTCGACCTGTGGGCGGGCGCGCAGCATCTGCAGGCGGCACACCTGCGGCTCCAGCGGCGCAATGACCTCGGCCAGCAGGGTCTGGTAGTCATGCCCGGAGCAGACGAGCACCTGCCCGGCGGTGAAGGTGCCTGCCGTCGTGCGCAGCACGCCGGTGTCGACGTCACGCACCAGGGTGGAGAAGTGGAACGCCACGCCGTACTCGCGGCGCAGGTAGTCGATCAGGCTCGGCAGCGCCTCGCGGGAATACAGTTGCTGGTCATCGAAGCCGAGCAACGCCGCGCGGTGGTGGCGGAAATGGCCCTGGTAGAGGTCGTTCAGTTCGCTGCCGCGCAGCAGGCCTACACGGTAGTCCAGCTCCCTGGCGCGCCCGGCGCAGAAGGCTTCCAGCAGATGCTCCTCGGCTTCGGTGCGGGCGAACAGCAGCGAGCCGTTGCGCCGCAGGGAGAACCCCGCGCCTTCCGCCCACTGCGCCCAGATCGGCCGGCTGGCGCGGGCCAGGTCCGACATCACGCCCGGCGGCTGGCCGGTGACCAGCGCCTGGCCGAAGTTGCGTACCGAAGCTCCCAGGGGTGTGGCGGTGCGCTCGAAGACGCGCACGGAGAGGCCGCGACGGGCAGCGGCGTAGGCGTGGGAAAGGCCGAGGATGCCGGCGCCGACGATGGCGACGTCGCAGTGAATCTGGGTCATCAGGGTAAGTCCTGCGCGGTGAAGAGCCCCTCTCCCCAACCCTCTCCCTGAAGGGAGAGGGGGCTGTTCGGTGTGCGGGTTCTGCCATGTGCGCCCAGGCGAACAACGGCAACGATATCAGGAGTGCAGCAGGATGAACGCGGGATCACGCTCTGCTGCTGAGGGTTCCCTCTCCCTTCAGGGAGAGGGCTAGGGAGAGGGAGCCCCCACTCAGGCAATTACTTCTGAGCGACTTTTTCCGACTTGCCGTCATAGCGCTTGCGCCACTCGGCGAGGATCTCGTCGCGGTTCTTCGAGGCCCAGGCGAAGTCGTTCTTGATCAGGCGCTGCTCGTAGTCGGCCGGCAGTTCGGTCTGCGGCTTGGCGATGCCCGGCTGGGCCAGCACGGCGAAGTTTTCCTTGTACAGCTCCATGGCTTTCGGGCTGGCAGAGAAGTCGGCGAGCTTCTTCGCGGCGGCTTCATGCTGGGTGCCTTTCACGATACCGGTGGCTTCGATTTCCCAGCCCAGGCCTTCCTTCGGCAGGACGATGTCCAGCGGTGCGCCCTGGCGCTTGAGCTGCACGGCCGGGTACTCAAAGGAGATGCCGATCGGGAACTCGCCGGCGGCGGCCAGCTTGCACGGCTTGGAGCCAGAGTGGACGTACTGGCCGATGTTCTCGTGCAGGGCGTCCATGTAGGCCCAACCCTGCTTCTCGCCGAAGGTCTGCAGCCAGGCGGAGACGTCGAGGAAGCCGGTGCCCGAGGACGCCGGATTCGGCATGACGATCTTGCCCTTGTATTCCGGCTTGGTCAGGTCCTGCCAGCTCACTGGCTTCTCCAGGCCCAGCTTCTCGGCCTCGACGGTGTTGAAGCAGATGGTCGCGGCCCAGACGTCCATGCCGACCCACGCCGGCGGGTTAGCCGGGTCGCGGTAGTTCTTGCCGATGGCGTCCAGGTGCTTGGGCGCGTATTTCTCCAGCATGCCCTGCTGGTCGAGGATGGCCAGGCTGGAAGCAGCCAGGCCCCAGACGGCGTCGGCCTGCGGACGATCCTTCTCGGCCAGCAGCTTGGCGGTGACGATGCCGGTGGAATCACGCACCCACTTGATCTTGATGTCCGGGTTCTCGGCTTCGAAGGCCTGCTTGTAGGCGGTCAGCTGTTCCGGTTCCAGGGCGGTATAGACGGTCAGTTCGGTGTCGGCGGCGTGGACCTGGGCGGCGAAGCCGGCCACCACGGCGGCGGCGAGGGCAAGACGTTTGAACATGTGGAGCTCCTTGGCAGTGTTGGTCTCCCGCTCGGGGCGGGTTTGTCAGGGGTTGAGCCCGGCAGGTAGACGCCGGGCGACAGCGTCCAGCGGTGTTACGGGTTCGCGCCCGTCCTCCAGGCCTGGGAACGGCGCAGCAGGCCGCGCGATGCGCCGGCCAGCAGCAACGACACAGCCGCGGAGGTGAGCAGGATCAGGGTCGACATGGCGGCGGCGCCGCCGACGTTGCCGGAGTCGTCCATGTTCAGCACGGCGACGGCGGCGAGGATGGTGTCCGGGTTGTAGAGGAAGATCGCCGCCGAGACCGTGGTCATCGCCGAGACGAACAGGTAGCGGGTGATGTCCAGCAGCGCCGGCAGGCAGATCGGCACCGTGACGCGCAGGTAATGGCGCCATAGCGGCATCTTCAGCGACAGCGCGGCGGCCTCGAATTCGCCGTCGAGCTGGCGCAGCGCGGCGGTGGCGGTCATCTGCGCGGTGGTCAGGTAGTGGGCGATGGTGCACACCACCAGCAGCGCCATGCTGCCGTAGAACACATGCAGCGGGTTGCCCGGCAGGTTGAAGAAGAACACGTAGCCCAGGCCCAGCACGAGACCCGGCACGGCCATCGGCACAAAGCAGAGCATGCGCAGCAGTTGGCTCAGCCAGCGCTGCTCGCGGGTCTTCTCGATCAGGTAGGCGCCGGTGAAGATCAGCGCGCTGCCGATGATCGCAGTACAGGCGGCCATGGTCAGGCTGTTGCGGTAGGCCAGCCAACCGCCACCGGCAGTGGTGTTGAAGTCGTAGTGGTTCAGCGACAGCGAAAGGTTATAGGGCCAGAACTTCACCAGCGAGGAGTACACGGCCATGCCCAGCACGCCCAACAGCACCGCGCTGATCAGTACAACGATGGCGAGGAAGGCGGCATCGCGACGGCGCGAAGGCTTGGGATGGTAGACCTGTGCTCGGCCGCTCATGGCGTCGCCCTGGCGGCGGCGCAGCCAGGTGTCGACGGCGAAGCTGAGCAGCGCCGGCAGCAGCAGGATCATGCCGATCTGCGCGCCACGGCCGAACTGTTGCTGGCCAACCACCGCCTTGTAGGCTTCCAGTGCCAGCACCTGATAGTCGCCGCCCACCACGACTGGCACGCCGAAGTCGGTGATGGTCAGGGTGAACACCAGGCAGAAGGCGGCGAACACACCCTGGCGCGAAGCCGGCCAGGTGATGCTGCGGAAGGCTTTCCACGGACCGGCGCCCATGCTGGAGGCAGCATCGAACAGGCGCGCATCAGCCAGCGACAGCGCCGAGAGCAGGATCATCAGCGCATGGGGAAAGGTGTAGATCGCCTCGCCGAGGACGATGCCCCAGAAACCGTAGATGTTGTCGGACAGCAGGTGACGCAGCAGGCCCTGGTTGCCGAACAGGTAGATCAGCGCGATGCCCGGCAGCATCGACGGCGCCAGCAGCGGCAGCAGGGAAATCCCGCGCCACAGGCCCTTGGCCGGGATCAGCGTGCGTTGCAGCGCGTAGGCGAACAGATAGGCTGCCGGCACGACGATGCACGCGACGCTCACGGAAACCTTCAGGCTGTTGCCCAGCAGCCAGTGGAAGTTATCGCTGCGCAGCAACTCGCCCATGGCCGCCAGGCCGCCGCCCTGCCCTGCCTCGCCGCTGAAGCCGCGCCAGAAGATGGCCAGCAGCGGCATCAGCACCGCGAGGGTCAGCAGGAGCAGCAGCAGGTATTTGCCGCCACGGACGAACAGACGATCACCCAGATCGCCACGTACCTTGCCGGCGGACAGCGCCGAGCTGTGCTTCACCACGGCTTCCATCTCAGGCGAACACCTGCAGGCTGCGCGGGGGCAGCGACACCCAGATGTCCGGCGTACCCAGGCGCGGCATGTCCTCCGGCGCCAGCTCCGCCAACAGCGCGTGGCCCGGCAGTTGCTCCAGCTCGAAGCTCATGCGGCAGCGGTTGCCCAGGAAGGTGATCTCGCGGATCTGCGCACGGAACAGGTTTTCCTGGTGTACGGCGGGGTTCACGCTGATCGCTTCCGGGCGGCAGAACAGGCGACCCGAGGCACTGGACGCCTGGCTCGGCAAGCGCAGGCTGAGGCTGCCGACGCGGGCGTGGCCATCGTTGCCGCGCTCGAAGGGCAACCAGTTGCCCTGGCCGACGAACTCGGCAACGAAGGGCGTGCTCGGGGTGCTGTAGATCTCCTGGGCGGTGCCGTACTGCTCGATGCGCCCGTGGTTCATCACCGCGATGCGGTCGGCCATCAGCATGGCCTCGTCCTGGTTGTGGGTGACCATCACGGTGGTGATGCCCAGGTTCTTCTGCAATTGACGCAACTCGCCACACAGGTGCTCGCGGACGCGCGCATCCAGCGCCGACATCGGCTCGTCGAGCAGCAGCAGCGACGGGCTTGGCGCCAGTGCGCGAGCCATGGCGACGCGCTGCTGCTGGCCGCCGGAGAGCTGGCCGGGGTACTTCTTCTCGCTGCCGGTCAGGCCGACCAGCTCGAGCATCTCGGCGACGCGGCGGCGGGCTTCATCCTTGCTCGCGTTCGTGAGGCCGTAGGTGATGTTCTGCTCGACCGTGAGGTTGGGGAACAGCGCGTAGGACTGGAACAGGATGCCGTAGTCCCGCGCCTGCGGCGGCAGGTTCGAGACATCGCGCTGGCCCAGGTGCAGGGTACCGTCGTCCTGTTGCTCGAGACCGGCAATGCAGCGCAGCAGAGTGGTCTTGCCGCAACCCGACGGGCCGAGCAGGCAAACCAGCTCACCGGCCTTGACGTCCAGCGACACGCCGTCGAGGGCGACGAACTGGCCGAAGCGCTTGCGGATATGGCGCACGCTGAGCGGTGTGCCGGTGAGGGTGGGATGCATGGCGGTACCTCGTCTTCTTGTGGTCCACGCCGCGTGAGCCATGGCGTGAAGGAACGAGGTCCATGCTAGGGACGGATTGCGACGGCACTATTGCTAAAGGGCCAAGTGCGCCGATAGATCCATAGGCAGATTTGGGTATGGGGGCGAAAAAATTTGCGTAGATGGCCCCATACTTGAGCCGACTTGTAGGAGCGAGCTTGCTCGCGAACCGCCGGGCACCGTGCCGTGCAGGTTCGCGAGCAAGCTCGCTCCTACAGGAAAGACAGGCTCCGGCTTATAGAAGACTTCCAGAGAAACAGCCGCACACTCCGGACCGCCCCGTTCAGGAGGCCTCGTTGAAGCGGAGTTTCAGGGGTTGAGCGGCATGGATGCCGCGAGAGCCGCGATGGGCCAGGGATGGCCCGTCGTGGCGTGCCCCTGAAACTTCGCTTCAGCGAGGGTATTTTTCGCCTAGGCGAAAAACCGGATGACAGGGGCAAGACCTTTGCCTCCTTTGGGTCTTTCCAAAGGCGGTCGCCCGAGGGGGCGAAACAAGATCTCACCGCGCACGCCGAAGCGACGCTGAAATACAAAAGCCAAAGCAGGAAAGCCTGGGCATGCACCAGCTCTGCCAACGAATCGCGGGTATGGCCTCCCCCCAGGAGCCAGCCTCTACGCCTGCGCCAACGCCAGAAACGCACTCGGCAACCGCGCCTGCCGCCGATCCTTCAGGCAATACAGGTACTCGTCGATCAGGCTCGCACCCTTGATCTCCAGTACGCACAACTGCGGGTTATCCGGCACTTCCTGGCGAGCGATGATGCTCACGCCGAGGTTGCGGATCACTGCCTCGCGGATCGATTCGCGGCTGCCGATTTCCAGCATCGAGGCCGGCGTCACCCCCGCCTGCTGCAACATCGCCTCGGTCAGCTGGCGGGTGGTCGAGCCCGCCTCGCGCATCAGCAGGCAATGGTTGCGCAAGTCGCCCAGGCTCACCGACTGCAGTGCCGCCAGCGGGTGACTGCGGTGCACCGCCAGCACCAGCGGATCGCTCCCCAGCACCACACGGGTCAGGCGCGCATCATCCACCTGCTGCGAGGAGGCAGCCAGGTCGACCCGGCACTCGATCAGCGATTCAAGCACTTGCTGGGAGTTGCCGATCTCCACCGACACTTCGATCTGCGGGAAGCGCTCGCGGAAATTCTTGATCAGCCCGAGCACATAATAAGGAGAGGTGGCGCCGATGCGCAGGGCGCCCTGCATCTGCCCACAGTTGCGCAGGTAGAACTCGATGTCGGCTTCCTGCTGCAACAGCGCCTCGACCATCGGCAACAGGCGCGCGCCCTCATCGCTCAGGGTCAGGCGACGGCCGCCTCGATAGAACAGCTCCACCGCGTACTGGCTTTCCAGGTTGCGGATCTGCGTGGTCACAGTGGGTTGGCTGAGACCGAGCTTCTTCGCCGCCTGGGTGATGCTGCCCAGCTTCGCTACCCGGTAGAACGCCTTCAATTCCGCGCTCAGCATCGACCGATCCGCCTTTTCGAAAAATTCATCAACATTTTTTCTCGGCGCTGTCGGCAAACCGGCGCCAGCCCACTGGCGACGCGGCCTGCAGCCAGGCGACAAAACACTCTAAAAGGTCAATGTACCTGACCTGTATCACTGGCAACACCAGTTGTCGCTGGACAGCCCGGACTTGAGCGACTTTCATTGCCCTTGGAAAAATCCCACATGGAAACCGAAGGCGGCCTCACAAGGGCACGCCCAAGGAGCAATTGATGAAGTACAAAGTCACCATGGTTTTCGGCACCCGTCCGGAAGCCATCAAGATGGCCCCGCTCGCCCGCGTTCTGCGCCGTACCCCGGAAATCGAGCTGCGCATCTGCTCCACCGGCCAGCATCGCGAGATGCTACAGCAAGTGCTGAACTCCTTCGAACTCGAGGTGGACGAAGACCTCGACGTCATGACCCAGGGCCAGACGCTCAACAGCCTGGCCCTGCAGATGATGGGCAAGCTGGACGACAGCTACGACCGCCATCGCCCGGATATCGTGCTGGTCCACGGGGACACCACCACCAGCTTCATTGCCGCTCTCACCGCCTTCCACCGGCAGATCCCGGTGGGGCACGTCGAAGCAGGCCTGCGCACCGGCAACATCCACCAGCCCTGGCCGGAAGAAGCCAACCGCCGCCTCACCGCGGTGATCGCCGACCTCCACTTCCCACCGACCAAGGCCTCGCGTGACAACCTGCTGCGCGAAGGGGTGAACATCGACCAGATCGAAGTCACCGGCAACACGGTGATCGATGCCCTGCTGTGGATGCGCGAGCACCTGCACGAAACCAACTGGACACCCGCTGCCGATTCCCCCCTGGCCAAGTTCACCGGGGACCGCCGCGTCGTGCTGATAACCGGCCACCGCCGGGAAAACTTCGGCAAGGGTTTCGAGCGCATCTGCCTGGCCCTGGCCGAGCTCGGCCAGCGCTTCCCCGACGTGGACTTCGTCTACCCGGTGCACCTCAACCCGCAGGTGCAGAACGCCGTCTACGGCCTGCTCTCGGACAAGCCCAACATCCACCTGATCGCCCCGCAGGACTACCAGCACTTCGTCTGGCTGATGGACCGCGCGTACATCATCCTCACCGACTCGGGCGGCATCCAGGAAGAAGCCCCGGCGCTGGGCAAACCGCTGCTGGTGCTGCGCCGCGTCACCGAGCGCCCCGCCGTGCTGGAAGGCGGCACCGTGGTGCTGGTGGGCACCAACACCGGCCGCATCGTCAGCGAAGCCAGCCACCTGCTGCGCGACGAGGAAGTCTACGAACAGATGAGCCGGGTCTTCAGCCCTTATGGCGACGGCCACGCCAGCGAGAAGATCGTCGCCCGGCTGCTGTCCTGGTTCGGTGAATCACGCACGCCAAGCGAGTTCGAATGAGCCTCGAACTGGTCGATATCCTCACTTACGTTCTCTATGCCCTGAAGTACCTGGCGATCATCCTGGCCGCGCTGATGTTCCTGCTCGGCCTGGATGACCTGTTCATCGACCTGGTGTACTGGGGCCGGGTGCTGGTGCGCCGCTTCCGCATCTACAACCGCTTCGACCGCGCCGACGAAGAGCGCCTCTTCGCTGCCCCGGAAAAGCCGCTGGCAATCATGGTGCCGGCCTGGAACGAGGTCGGCGTGGTGGGCGAGATGGCTCGCCTGGCGGCTTCGACGCTGGACTACGAGAACTACCAGATATTCGTCGGCACCTACCCCAACGACCCGCAGACCCAGGCGGACGTCGACGCGGTCTGCCTGCACTACCCCAACGTGCACAAGGTGGTCTGCGCGCGCCCCGGCCCCACCAGCAAGGCCGACTGCCTGAACAACATCATCGATGCCATCCTGCGTTTCGAGGCCGACGCCAAGATAGAGTTCGCAGGCTTCATCCTGCATGACGCCGAAGACGTCATCTCGCCGCTGGAACTGCGCCTGTTCAACTACCTGCTACCGGCCAAGGACCTGATCCAGATCCCGGTCTACCCCTACGCTCCGGAATGGACCGGCTTCACCGCCGGCCACTACGTCGACGAGTTCGCCGAGAACCACGGCAAGGACGTCCCGGTGCGCGAGGCGCTGACCGGCCAGGTGCCCAGTGCCGGTGTCGGCACCTGCTTCAGCCGCCGCGCCATCGCCGCGCTGCTGGAAGACGGCGACGGCATCGCCTTCGATGTGCAGAGTCTTACCGAGGACTACGACATCGGCTTCCGCCTCAAGCAGAAGGGCATGAAGTGCATCTTCGCCCGCTACTCCATCACCGACCCGCAACTGGCGCTCAAGAGCACCTGGGTGCCGGGCATGGACCGGCGCTTCTCGCAGGTCATCTGTGTGCGCGAACACTTCCCGCGCACCTGGCAGCACGCCATCCGGCAGAAGTCGCGGTGGATCACCGGGATCGTCTTCCAGGGCACGCGCAACCTGGGCTGGAGCCGCAAGGGCATGCTCAACTACTTTCTCTGGCGCGACCGCCGGGGGCTGATCGCCTACCTGCTGAGCTTCCTGGTCAACCTGCTGTTCCTGGTGCTGATCACCATGTGGCTGATCACCAGCCTGTCGCCCAACGCCTGGCGGTTCCCGTCGATCCTGGAAGGCAGCCAGTTGCTGGTGGTGCTGCTGTTCCTCAACGGCCTGATGCTGCTCAACCGGCTGTTCCAGCGCTTCTGGTTCGTCACCCGCTTCTACGGCATCTTCGAGGGGCTGCTGTCGGCGCCGCGGATGATGTGGAGCAACTTCGTCAACTTCTTCGCCAACCTGCGCGCGCTCAAGCAGGTAATGGAGATGGGCGACTCGCGCCGCGTGGCCTGGGACAAGACCACCCACGAATTCCCCGCCCTCGCCGGCCCGCAGCGCACGCCGCTGGGCCAGCGCCTGAAGGAAAAGGGCCTGATCAGTGAAGAACAGCTGCAATCGGCACTGACCAGCCCGGTTCGCCGCCGGCTGGGCCGCGAGTTACTGCTGCGCGAGCAGATCAACAGCACGCAACTGGTGGAAACCCTGGCCGAGGAACTGGGCGAGGAATGGGCGCCGCTCAATCCCTTCACCCTCGATCCGAAGCTGATCGCGGCGCTGCCGCGCAAGCTCGCGCTGCGCTACGCCGTGCTGCCGGTGGCTATCGAAGGCGACACCCTGGTGCTCGCCGGCGAGCAGCAGTTCAGCCAGGTATCCCTCGGCGCTATCAGCCGCCACCTCAAACGCCCCGTACGCAGCCAGCTCGCCCCACAGGGCCGCGTCACCCTCGGCCTGCGCCACTGGTATGGCGGCCGCCACCAGAGTGAAGAAACCCGCTTCATCCTCGACACGCTGCAAAGCCGGCAGGGCGATGAGGCGCTCATCGAGCGCATCTGCGGCCACCTGGTGATGTTCGGCACCCTGTTGCAGGTACGCGGGATGGTGCCTCCCAGCCTGTTCAACCAGGCGCTGATCGATTTCGATCCGGAGCAGGATTCGCTCGGCGAGCACCTGATCAAGCGCGGCATCATTACCCAACAGGTACTTGAGGAAGCGCTCAAGGAACAGGCCAATGAACAGCACGAGGCCTATCGCATCGCCCGGGAGGCCGTGTGAAACCGCAACAACCCCTGCTTTACGGCCTCATCCTGGCGAGCATCGCCGCCCCGCTCGCGCAGGCCGCCGATGACCAGCTCACGGAGTTCCAGCGCTTCCGCAGCTTCCCCTACCTCGACAAGGGCTACAAGGAAGCGAAGAAGAACAACTGGGCGGAAGTCGAACGCCTGATGCGCCATCTGCTCGACCGTGTACCGAACAACACCGAGGCGCGCTCGCTGCTGATCCAGTCCCTGGCCAAGCAGCAGCGCTTCGCCGATGCGGAGAAGGAAGCCCAGGCACTGGCTGGCACCGAGGCCGGCGCCGAGGCATTGACCAATCTGCGCCTGGACCTGATCGAGAACGGCCCACCGCCCGAAGCCCAGGTCAACCAGTGGCTGGCCCACGCCGATGCCAACGAGCGTGTACGTCTGTGGCAAGCCTATAGCCTCAAGCTCGGCCAGACCCAGGGCGCGGCCAAGGCGCTGGAGTGGCTCGGTACCCTACCACCCGGTAGCGACGGCCGCGTGCTACGCGAGGCCCGGGCAAACTGGGCCGAACAACTGCGCGACTGGGACACCACCATCACCCAACTCGCCCCGCTGGCCGCTTCCCACCAACTCTCTGCCGACGACTGGCGGCGGCTGGCCAATGCCTACGCCCAGCGCCTGGAAGAAAAACCGCTGGAGCAACTGATCCAGCAAGCGCCGAATGCCGACTCGGCGCGCCAGGCACGGCTGGCGATCATCGACCGCGCCATTGCCGTCGAGCAGACCGACGTCGCCAAGCGCTGGCTGCTCACCCTGCCCGAGCAGGATCGCAACGACCCGAAACGCCAGGCGCAGCTGCTGGAGGTCGCCCGTGACAGCAGTGACACGGCGCTGGTGGAAAGACTCAGCGACGCTCAGGACCGCCCCTGCCTGGAAACTACCGAGTGGCTGTCGCGCCATGACCAGGCGGCGGCGCTGGTGAAGCTGCAACAGTGCAAGCCCGCTGAAGATCCGAAGACCTGGCTGGTGCTGGCCCAGCGCCTGGACGCCACCGACCTGCTGGAAAACACCCGGCTGCCCGAACCCTGGGACACCGCTCGGCGCGACCAACTGGTGGACGCCTGGCGACGCCAGGGACGCACCGATCTGGCACTGGCCTGGCTATCGCGCCAACCACAGACACCCGATACCGTGCGCCAGCGCGCCGAACTGCTGCAGGCCCGCGGCCGTACCGGCGAAGCCGCGGCACTGTGGGAGCAACGCTACCGCCAGACCGGCGACCTCAAGGCGTTGGACCAGGCCAGCTACCTCGCCCTCAACGCCGGGCGCACCGAACGCGCCAAGCAATTGCTCGAAAGCGCCTACGACCGCCGCGGCGGCAACCTGCCCCCTGCCCTGCTGCAGCGTCTCGCCAGTATTCACGCACGCAGTGACACCCCGCTGGATGTCGCCCGCATCGAATCGCTACTGCCCAAGGCTGACCCGGTCTCGCGCGGCTACCTGCTCGGCCGCCTGGCCGAGGCCGGGCGCTGCGATGCCCTGCAGCGCTACCTGAGCCCGAACTCCAACACCCCCGGTGAGCTGCGTGCCCTTGGTCGCTGCGCCATGCCCGCGCGGCCTGGCGAAGCGGTGGTCTACTACCAGGCCGCCATTGCCCACGGCGACCATGACAGCCAACTGCCGCTGGCCTATGCGCTGGAAGCCGCCGGTGACCCAGCCGGCGCGCTGCGCATCTTCAACGCCCTGCCCGCCAGCGAACTCAACGACAACGCTCGCCTCACTGCCAGCCGTGCCGCCCTGCTGACGGGCGACAACGCCACCGCCGAACGCTACTGGCAGCAGGCGAAGAAGGGCAGCGCGGACGACTGGGCACTGGGCGCCAACATTGCCGATGCCCGTGGCGACTATTCACTGGCCCTTACCCGGCACCGCGAGGCCCTGCAACACGAGCCCAACGGCCAGCACTTCTACAACGCCGCCGGTAGCGCCCAGAAAGCCGGCGACCAGCAGCAGAGCAAGCTCTGGCTGGCCGAAGCGGTACGCCGCGAGCCCAGCAACCCGCGGTTCCGCGCCGACTACGGCATGCGCCTGGCCGGCACCGACACGCCGGAAGAACGGCGCACCGCGATTCCGTACCTGGAACGCGCCACCCGTGACTACCCCGAGGACTTCCGCCTGGGTGAAACCCTCGCCTGGCGTTATGACGAGGCCGAGGACAGCTTCGCCGCCCGCCGCGAGCTGCGTCGAGTGATCGACCTGGAACAGGAGCCGGTGGCAGCCGATGACGAGTACGGCAGCCTCGAAGCCCGCCGCTACCGCCAGCGCCGCGCGCACCAGACGCTGTCCCAGCGCGACAACCTGACCATCGCCAGCACCTGGTCGCCCGCCGGTGTCACCACGGTGCCGATCCTCAATGGCGACAACCAGACCGGCAACCGCCGCCGCGCGCAATCGCAGAACCTGCAGACATTCATCTGGGACCACGCGCTGGGCGAGGAACCGACCCGCAACGGCAGCACCCTCTCGGTGTATGGCCGCGCGATCGCCGGCAACGAAGGGCGCAAGAACTACACCCAGACCCTCGCTGCCGGCTTCGGCCTGCGCTACAAGCCCTTCGGCGACTACAACCTCAACCTCTACAGCGAGCTGTACAAGCAGAACACCGTGAACGACGACGTCGATCCTGACGACGCCTTCGAAGGTCTGCGCTGGCACGAGATCGGTACGCCGGAGAAGTTCGAGCGCTACATCCGCAAACGCGACAAGTACGGCCAGACCTCCACCGACTTCCTGCTGCGCGCCACCGCCTCCTTCCTCGATCAGGGCGAGTACCGCAACGACTGGCGCGTGGACGAGAGCGACTGGGACGAGCGCTTCCTCTACACCGACTTCGCCTGGTGGACCCACGCTGGCGACCATCAGTGGGTCTCGCGCTACCAGCAGGGTCACGCCTGGAAGCTGCCGGTGGACTCGCCGCAGACGATCATGCCCTACGGCTTCGCTGAATTCTCCGCACAGGACCCGAGCAACGACTGGCGCCAGGACCTGCGCAGCGGCGTCGGCCTGCGCTGGCAGTACTGGTACGGTGAGGATCGCTACAACGCCTACCGCGCCCACGTCACCGTGCGCACCGAATACCAGTTGGGCATGGCAGGCAATCTCTATGAGAAGGCCAACGGCTGGCTGGTGGGACTCGAGGTGAACTTCTGATGCGCCGCCTGATTTTCACCCTCGCCCTGCTCTTCTCTGCCGCTACCGCGCACGCCGATGATCGCCTGTTCTATCAGCCGCTCAATGTCGACTCCTCGCTGAGCGACGCGCAGTGGCAGCAGATCTGGCGAGCCAGCGCGGCCCAGGGCGCCAAGACCCTGATCGTGCAGTGGACCGCCTACGGCGACTCCGACTTCGGCGGAGCCAACGGCTGGCTCGCGCGCTCCCTGAAAAGCGCCCACGACAACGGCCTGCAATTGGTCCTCGGCCTGTACATGGACCCGGCCTACTACCAGCGCCAGGGCGAGCTGGACACCCCCGGCCTGGAAGCCTACTGGCAACATCAGCTCGGCCGCTCGCTGGCACAGCAGCGGCAAGTGAGCGAGCAGTGGAAGCTGCCGGTCGCCGCCTGGTACCTGCCGATGGAACTGGACGACTGGCACTTCCAGGCCGTCGAACGCCGCCAGGCGCTGCAGCACCAGCTCAAGGACTTCGCCGGCCAGCTGAAGGCACCGCTGCAATTGAGCGCCTTCTCCGGCGGTAAACTGGCGCCGCAGGTGTACGGCAACTGGCTGGGACAGATCGCCGGGCTGGGTGTGCAGGTCTGGTGGCAGGATGGCGCCGGTACCGGCGCACTACCCGAGCGCGTGCGCCAGGCCTACGCCGCCGCCCTGCCCTGTCCGGTCGGTATCGTTCGCGAAGCCTTCCGTCAGACCAGCGCTGCCGGTCAGCCCTTCAGGGCCGAACCTGCCGCACCTTCGAGCGTCTCCACGGGCTGTCACACCAGCGCCGTCTTCGAGGTCCGTTATCGCCCCTGGGGCAAACTCCTGCTGGATAACCAGCAGTCGCACGCCGGCAGCGCCCTGCACCCTTGAGACCGGCCCCCGCGCGCAACCTGTCCGGCGCCGCGCGGGGGCAAGTGAGTTCGTCTATGCTCGCGCGAGCGATCCCGCACTCGTACAGGACCGTTCATGTTCAAGACCATCGAATCGGAAGTCGTGAAACAGCACGTTTCACCTGAACTGCGCGCCGAGTTCCTGCAACATGATTTCGAGCGGCTAAAAGGCTTCAGCCTGCTGGTATTCGGCATCAGCATCGGTATCTGGCTTCTCTTCGACCTGATCGTCAGCTTCCAGACCGGCCAGGGTTTCAGCTACATCTCGCTACTGTTCCTCGCCGCCTTCCTCGTCCTCTTCGCCCTCACTGCCGCCGCCCGCCGCGCCCTGCACTTCTACCTGATCAACTTTGCCTTTGTCGTGACTTTTGCCTGGGGAGCCCGCCTGCTGATCGAGGGCATACCCAGCGACGTCCGCCAGGCCTGGCTGGTGATCTGCGCCTCCACCGTGCTTTACAGCGCGACGGTATTGCCGCTGAACCGCCCGGCCTTCTTCGCGGTATTGCTCGTCACCTGGGTGCTGCTCAACCCGTTCCTGGGCAACGTGCCCGAGTTCAATGTGCGGCACAGCATGCTGATCTGCTATCCGGTCTTCATCAGCGCGCTCACGGTGTACATCTTCCACCACCTCAGCCAGGCCAAGCTGCACAACTACGCCATGGCCCGTCTGCTGCTGGACCAGGCCTACATCGATACCCTCACCGGTATTCCCAACCGCCGCTCATTCATGGCCCGGGTGGGCAAGCGCCTGGAAGAAGACGGCGAGCAACGCTACCTGGCGATGATCGACATCGACCATTTCAAACGGGTCAACGACACCTACGGCCACGACATCGGCGACGAAGTACTGACCCGTGTCGCGCTGGCGATCAAGCATCAAATGGGTGACTTCGAATTCGCCCGGCTGGGCGGCGAGGAGTTCGGCCTGTACCTCTGGGGCCTGAATGCCGACCAGGCGCAGGCGCGGCTCGAGCAATTGCGCCAGGCCACCGCAGACTTGCCCGGCCACCCCAACGTCACCATCAGCCTGGGCCTCGCCCACCTGAGCCTGGAGGGCAGTCTCAGCGAAGCGTTGATCAAGGCTGACAAGGCGCTCTACAGCTCCAAGCACAATGGCCGCAATCGAACGACCTATTCGCCCTGAGTAGAACGAAAAAGGCCCGCATAGGCGGGCCTTTTCATACTGGTGTCCCGGAGAGGGGTCGAACCTCCAACCTTCCCCTTAGGAGGGGGACGCTCTATCCAATTGAGCTACCGGGACAATCGGGTCGGCATGTTAACCACCGACAAGCGATTTGTCATGCCGCCGCCACCGACGCGGTCCATAATTTCGCCGTCAGCCGGAGAAACGCCATGATCACAGACGACGGTGCCCTGCCCGATTCCCCTTTCGCCACCTTCGATGTGCGCGTCGCCACGGCAGACGATGCGGCGGCCCTGGCTCCGCTGCTGCAGCAACTGGGCACGCGTGACCCGCTGCCCGACACGGCGTTGCTCGCCCTCGCCCTGAGCGATCAGCAACCTTCGCGGGTGACGCTGATCGCCGAGCGCGATGGAGCCTTGCTTGGCACCTGCACGTTGCACCTGATCGAACACATCGCCCACGGTTTCGCCCGCTCGGCGATCCTCGAGGACATGGTGGTGGACAGCCGCGCACGAGGCCAAGGCATCGGCCAGGCGCTGATCGGCCGGGCCGTGGAATGGGCGCGGGATTGGAAGTGCTACAAGCTGGCCCTCTCCAGCCACCAGGACCGGGAAATGGCGCACCGCTTCTATGCGGCGATGGGCTTCGCGCCCCACGGTGTCAGCCTCTCACTGAACCTGGACTGACCTCAGCTGGCGCCTGGGCATCCGGGGGAGCGAGCAGGTCCAGCAGATGACCGACCGTTACCTCCAGGGACACCGAGTTATCCAGCTCCACCAACGGCCCCGGCAGGCCATCGGCGAAGTGCGCATTGCGCGCCAGGCGCTCCTCGATTTCCGCCAGCGTCTCCCGTCCGCGCTTGAGCAGGCGTTGACGCAACACCTCGGAGTCGACCTTCAGCAGCACGGCGATCAACTGCGGATAACGGCGACGAGCCTCGGGCAGGTACTTGCGCGAACCATTGACCAGTACGTCATGGCCGGCGGCCAGCCAGTCATCGATTTCGCGGGGAATGCCATAGTGCAGGCCATTGGCGCGCCAACTCATGGCGAACGCACCGGAGCGCTCCAGTTCGGTGAACTCGTCGACGCTCACCGAGTGAGCTTCTTCACCATGCGCCTCGGCGGAACGGGTGATGACGCGCCGGACGATCCGGCAATCCATCGCGGCCAGCGGAACGCTGGCGGCCTGCAACACGCTGTCCTTGCCAGAGCCCGAAGGGCCCATCAGGAAAATCAGTCTGCCTGGGGTCATGAGACTCTCGGTGCGCCGGCGGCTCGGCGCTACTTCAATTCTGATCCGCGGGGCGGATAATACTCCGAGCCTTGTGCGATATCAGTGAAAACACAATATCAACGGCCGCCGACCCGGCTTTCCCTGACTCACCATCGGGCGCTGTGCCATCATGGCTATCCGCGACGAAGTGCTCTCATCAGACTGCCCAACGGCAGACAGGCTCACGGCACATATCGACTACGCTGACGGATATGGGCAAATCGCCAGCTTTCCCTTTAACTCCCATCCAAAGAAGGGTCTGCCTAGGCGGTCTCATTTCGGACGATTGGTGCTGGCATTTAGCCTTCACCCGAGACACAATATGCCGAAGGTTTGACGTCAAGTTATTGGATATTTTTCAAAAGCTTTGACGACGCGCTGAACGGCCACTGGAAATCGCTGTCAAAGGGCCTGAACGAACGCTGACCCATGGCATCGGCCTCCCTGACTTACAGGTTTAAAGTATGCGCCCATTGAAACAGGCAACCCCCACCTACTCCAGCCGTACCGCTGACAAGTTCGTCGTACGTCTGCCCGAAGGCATGCGTGAGCGTATCGCCGACGTCGCTCGCAGCCACCACCGCAGCATGAACTCCGAGATCATTGCGCGTCTCGAACAGAGCCTGCTGCAGGAAGGTGCCCTGCAGGACAACCTGGGCATCCGCCTGGACAGCCCGGAACTCAGCCTGCACGAGCGCGAACTGCTGCAGCGCTTCCGCCAGCTGACCCATCGTCAGCAGAATGCGCTGATCGCCCTGATCGCGCACGATGCCGAGATGGCACAGAACGACGCCTGATTCGTTCGCGACACCCGAAACAGCCGGCCTCGAGCCGGCTTTTTCATGCCCGCGATTTACCGGCGCCATGCAATGGCAGACACAAAAAAGCCGCCTCGCGGGCGGCCTTTTCGGCGGAGCTGGCGCTACATCAGGAACAGCGTAGCCAGTCCGAGGAAGATGAAGAATCCGCCACTGTCGGTCATGGCGGTAATCATCACGCTGGAGCCCATGGCCGGGTCGCGCCCCAGGCGCAACAGTGTCATCGGGATCAGCACGCCCATCAGCGCAGCGAGCAGCAGGTTCAGCGTCATGGCGCCAGTCATGACCGCGCCCAGCTCCCAGTTGCCGTACAGGTAGAAGGCGACCAGGCCGATCACCCCGCCCCATACCAGGCCGTTCACCAACGCCACGCCCAGCTCCTTGCGCAGCAGGCGGTTGGCACTGCTGGTCTGGATCTGGTCCAGGGCCATGGCGCGGACAATCATGGTGATGGTCTGGTTGCCGGAGTTGCCGCCAATACCGGCGACGATGGGCATCAGTGCAGCCAGCGCCACCAGCTTCTCGATGGAACCTTCGAACAGGCCGATCACCCGTGAGGCGATGAAGGCGGTGACCAGGTTGGTGGCCAGCCAGGCCCAGCGGTTGCCGACCGACTTCCAGACCGAGGCGAAGATGTCTTCCTCTTCGCGCAGACCGGCCATGTTCAGGACTTCGCTTTCGCTTTCCTCACGGATCAGGTCGACCATCTCGTCGATGGTCAGACGGCCAATGAGCTTGCCGTTCTTGTCCACTACAGGGGCAGAAATCAGGTCGTAACGCTCGAACGCCTGAGCGGCGTCGTAGCCATCCTCGTCAGGCGTGAAAGTCACCGGGTCGGTGGCCATGACCTCGGCCACGTCCTTGTCCGGGTCGTTCACCAGCAGCCGCTTGATCGGCAGCACACCCTTGAGCACGCCGTCGTAGTCGACGACGAAGAGCTTGTCGGTGTGGCCCGGCAGTTCCTTCAGGCGACGCAGGTAGCGCAGCACCACTTCCAGGCTGACGTCATCGCGGATGGTGACCATCTCGAAGTCCATCAGCGCACCGACCTGGTCTTCCTCGTAGGAGAGCGCCGAGCGCACACGCTCGCGCTGCTGCTGATCGAGGCTTTCCATCAACTCGTGGACCACATCGCGCGGCAGTTCCGGCGCGAGGTCCGCGAGTTCGTCGGCGTCCATGTCCCTGGCCGCGGCGAGGATCTCGTGATCGTCCATGTCGGCGATCAGGGTCTCCCGCACGGAGTCGGACACTTCGAGGAGGATGTCGCCGTCGCGCTCGGCCTTGACCAACTGCCAGACCGTCAGGCGGTCGTCCAGTGGAAGGGACTCGAGGATGTGGGCGATGTCGGCCGGGTGCAGCTCTTCCAGTTTGCGCTGGAGTTCCGCCAGGTTCTGGCGGTGCACGAGGTTTTCGACGAGGTCTTGATGCTGGCCTTCCTGACGGTGCGTCAGGTCTTCCATCAGCTTGTGCTTGTGCAGCAGGTCGACCACCTGGTTCAGGCGGTCCTGCAGGCTTTCCTGCGGCTTCTTGGCTTCTACTTCGGTCATAGCACGCTCCACCCCCAGTGGCAGAACGGGCCAGAGGGGATCAATACATCAGGTCGTGTGTACGCAATCGGGGTTCTGAGTAACTACTGGGTAAGTCCATGGTGGTGTCCCATGCGCCCATCGAGGGCAGATGCGGGAAATGATAACACTCCGGGGTGTAATAGGCGTTACAAAATGGCGGCCAGAACAATCGCTTGCGGGCGAAAGTTCACTGGCGAATCACTGCCCGGTTCGACGCCCGAAAGCTCCCACAGGACACCCGGCCCCGACTGACAATTTCCACTCCTAGGCTGCAGGCAGGCCCGCCATCACGGAGGAAACCATGCGCCTGCCTGCCCTGCTCTGCTCACTCCTGATTCCACTCGTACCGACCAGCGAGGCGGCCTCGGTGTTTCGCTGCACTGCGGCCGACGGCAGCGTGCTGTTCAGTCAGTATGGCTGCCCGGTGGAGCGGCAGCAGGAAATCCAGGAGGCGAACAACCCCACACCCGGCAGCGGCGAGCCGGTGCCAATGGCAAACCCGCAAGAGCCTGCCCTTCAGAAGCCTGTAGCGCGCAGCAGGGGCCAGAGCAAGGAGACCGAGCACGAGTCAGTTGTGGTTGTCGGCGAACAGCAGAATGGCTGCGGCAACCGCGTTACGGGCAACACACGGCGCAAGGCGATCATCGAGGGGCGCGTGAGGACGGGAATGACGCGTCGCGACGTGGAAAGCGCCCTGGGGAGGCCAGACAGGGTCAGCCAGCACAACGAGACGTTGCGCTATCACTACGAAGCGGGCAAGAAACAGGGCGCACGCACCGTAACCTTCGACGAAGACGGTTGCGTGATGGGTAAGGCGAAACGCTGAGCGCACAGACCACGTTTTCGAAGGCAAAGAAAAAGGGCCTGCATTTCTGCAGGCCCTTTCGTATATGGCGCACTCAGGAGGATTCGAACCTCCGACCGCTCGGTTCGTAGCCGAGTACTCTATCCAGCTGAGCTATGAGTGCGCTGATGAGGGCGCAAATTCTAGAGCGATTCTTCTGACCTGTCAACAAGATTTTTCAATCTTTTCAGTCACTTACGTAACCGGACAACTCATCGCACCAGGAGATGCAATGGCGGAGAGGGGGGGATTCGAACCCCCGACACCCTTTTGAGGTGTACTCCCTTAGCAGGGGAGCGCCTTCGGCCACTCGGCCACCTCTCCGCAACACGGGGCGCATGATATCCATGTTTTCCCCGTTTGCAAAGGAAATTTTAGAAAAATTTTAGAAAAATTAATGGTTTGGTTCTTGGTCTTTCTCTTTCTGGATGCGCTGGTAGATTTCCTCACGGTGCACGGCGACTTCCTTCGGAGCATTCACACCGATGCGCACCTGATTTCCTTTGACGCCCAGCACAGTCACGGTGACGTCATCACCGACCATCAGGGTCTCTCCGACCCGGCGAGTCAGAATCAGCATTCCTTTCTCCTTACGTGTTACGGGATAAGCAGTCTGCAAAAAAAGAAATGGTGGCAGATTCGTATAGATCAAGTGCACGAATCCTTCACCCAAGTATTGACCAGTCCTGCCGGAAAGAAAGTTCCTGACAGCCGGTCAAAAACGACAAAAGGCGCGGGTTAGCCGCGCCTTTCGATTATTGCTCCCCTTACTCGCCCTGTCGGGCCGGGGCGTCGAGTTCAAAAGCGGTGTGCAGGGCACGGACCGCCAGCTCGAGGTACTTCTCTTCGATAACCACGGACACCTTGATTTCCGAGGTGGAGATCATCTGGATGTTGATGGTCTCCTTGGCCAGGGCTTCGAACATGCGGCTGGCAACACCGGCGTGGGAGCGCATGCCGACGCCGACGATGGAAACCTTGGCGATGTTGGTGTCGCCTGTCGCTTCGCGCGCACCGATGGTGGTGGCAGTCTGCTTGAGGATTTCCAGGGCGGCCTGGTAGTCGTTGCGGTGCACGGTGAAGGTGAAGTCGGTGGTGTTATCGTGCGCGACGTTCTGCACGATCATGTCGACTTCTACATTGGCGGCACTGATCGGGCCGAGAATCTTGAAAGCAACGCCGGGGGTATCCGGTACGCCACGGATGGTCAGCTTGGCTTCGTCGCGGTTGAAGGCGATGCCGGAGATGATCGGCTGTTCCATGGATTCCTCTTCATCAAGGGTAATGAGGGTGCCCGGACCCTCCTGGAAGCTGTGCAGCACGCGCAGCGGGACGTTGTACTTGCCGGCGAATTCCACCGAACGGATCTGCAGCACCTTGGAGCCGAGGCTGGCCATTTCCAGCATCTCTTCGAAGGTGATCTTGTCCAGGCGACGAGCCTGCGGCACGACGCGGGGGTCGGTGGTGTAGACGCCATCGACATCGGTGTAGATCTGGCACTCATCGGCCTTCAGTGCCGCCGCCAGGGCTACGCCGGTGGTATCGGAACCGCCACGACCGAGGGTGGTGATGTTGCCCTGCTCGTCCACACCCTGGAAGCCAGCGACCACGACTACGCGGCCGGCTTTCAGATCTGCGCGAATGTTCGCATCGTCGATGCTCAGGATACGCGCCTTGGTGTGGGAACTGTCGGTCAGGATGCGGACCTGGTTACCGGTGTAGGAAACCGCCGGCACGCCACGTTTCATCAGCGCCATGCTCAGCAGGGCGATGGTTACCTGCTCGCCAGTGGAGACCATCACGTCCAGCTCGCGCGGAATCGGCTGGTCCATGATCTGTTTCGCCAGACCAATCAGGCGGTTGGTCTCGCCGCTCATGGCGGATACCACCACGACGATGTCGTCGCCCGCCTCACGGAATTTCTTCACCTTCTCGGCTACCTGCTCGATTCTCTCGACGGTGCCGACGGAGGTCCCTCCAAACTTCTGTACGATCAAAGCCATTTCAAAAGCCGCCTGATTCCTGAAGGGCGCCCATTAAACATGCATCACCGCATGCTGCCAAGGCCCGCCGGACGCGCTGCGGGCCCCGTATTTCAGGGCCTTTAGAGGCCCTGTTCGACAAACTTGACTGCCAGCGCCAGAGCTTCGTCCAGCTTGCCGGCATCGACGCCACCACCCTGGGCCATGTCCGGACGACCACCGCCCTTCCCGCCCACGGCCGCAGCGGCCTGCTTCATCAGATCGCCAGCTTTCAGCTTGGCGGTCAGGTCCTGGGTCACGCCGGCCACCAGCACGACCTTCTCTTCGAACACACCGCCCAGCAGGATCACGCCGCTGCCCAGCTTGTTCTTCAGCTGGTCGACCAGCGCCAGCAGCGCCTTGCCGTCCAGACCGTCAAGACGCGAGGACAGCACCTTCACGCCGCCAACGTCGACAGCAGAACCCGCCAGATCGTCGCCGGCCGCGCTGGCAGCCTTGGCCTTGAGCTGTTCCAGCTCTTTTTCCAGCTGACGGTTGCGCTCGATCAGGCCGGAGAGCTTGTCCAGCAAGTTGTCACGACTGCCCTTGACCAGGCCGGCCGCTTCCTTGAGCTGCTCTTCGGCACCATTGAGATAGGCCAGCGCAGCGCCGCCGGTGACCGCTTCGATACGGCGCACGCCGGAAGCCACACCACCTTCGCTGGTGATCTTGAACAGGCCGATGTCGCCGGTGCGGGACACGTGGGTACCGCCGCACAGTTCGACGGAGAAGCTGCCACCCATGCTCAGCACACGCACCTGGTCACCGTACTTCTCGCCGAACAGCGCCATGGCGCCCTTGTTCTTGGCGGACTCGATGTCGGTCTCTTCGGTCTCGACCTCAGAGTTCTTGCGGATTTCGCTGTTGACGATGTCTTCCAGCTGCTTCAGCTGCTCGGGCTTGATCGCCTCGAAGTGGCTGAAGTCGAAGCGCAGGCGTTGGCTATCGACCAGCGAGCCCTTCTGCTGGACGTGCTCGCCCAGTACCTGGCGCAGCGCGGCGTGCAGCAGGTGGGTCGCGGAGTGGTTCAGCGCGGTGGCCTGGCGCACGGAGGCATCGACTTCGGCTTTGACAGCCGCACCGACACTCAGGCTGCCCTGGGCAACCACACCGTGATGCAGGTGCGCGCCGCCAGCCTTGGTGGTATCGCGAACGTCGAAGCGCACGCCGGCACCCTGCAGGTAACCACTGTCGCCGACCTGGCCACCCGACTCGGCGTAGAACGGAGTCTGGTCGAGGACGACCACGCCCTCCTCGCCTTCGCCCAGTTGCTCGACGGCCTTGCCGTCCTTGAACAGTGCGATGATCTGGCCAGCACCGGAAACACCCTGATAGCCGAGGAAGCGGGTATCGCCGTCGACTTTCACCAGGCTGTTGTAGTCCATGCCGAAGGCGCTGGCGGAGCGGGCGCGCTCGCGCTGGGCTTCCATCTCGCGCTCGAAGCCTTCCTCATCAAGGGTCAGGCTGCGCTCGCGGGCGATGTCGTTGGTCAGGTCGACCGGGAAGCCGTAGGTGTCGTACAGCTTGAACACCACGTTGCCGGGGATGACGCTGCCCTTGAGCTCGGACAGGTCCTGCTCGAGGATCTTCAGGCCCTGCTCCAGGGTCTTGGCGAACTGCTCTTCCTCGGTCTTCAGCACGCGTTCGATGTGCGCCTGCTGTTGCTTGAGCTCGGGGAAGGCTTCGCCCATCTCGCCAACCAGCGCGGCCACGATCTTGTGGAAGAAGGTACCCTTGGCGCCCAGCTTGTTACCGTGGCGGCAAGCGCGACGGATGATGCGGCGCAGCACGTAGCCACGGCCTTCGTTGGACGGCAGCACGCCGTCGGCAATGAGGAAGCCGCAGGAACGGATGTGGTCGGCGACCACTTTCAGCGACGGCGCGTCGTCATTGGCGCAGCCGATGGCGTCGGCCGAAGCCTTCAGCAGGCTCTGGAACAGGTCGATCTCGTAGTTCGAGTGGACGTGCTGCAGCACGGCGCTGATGCGCTCAAGGCCCATGCCGGTGTCCACGCTCGGCGCCGGCAGCGCGTGCATGACGCCGTCAGCGGTGCGGTTGAACTGCATGAAGACGTTGTTCCAGATCTCGATGTAGCGATCGCCGTCTTCTTCCGGCGAACCGGGCGGGCCGCCCCAGATGTCGGCGCCGTGGTCGAAGAAGATCTCGGTGCACGGGCCGCACGGACCGGTGTCGCCCATCGCCCAGAAGTTGTCCGAAGCGTAGGGAGCGCCCTTGTTGTCGCCGATGCGGACCATGCGCTCGGCCGGAATGCCGACCTCTTTGGTCCAAATGTCGTAGGCCTCGTCATCGGTGGCGTAGACGGTGACCCAGAGCTTGTCCTTGGGCAGGTTCAGCCATTTGTCCGAGGTGAGGAATTCCCAGGCGTAGGTAATGGCGTCGCGCTTGAAATAGTCGCCAAAGCTGAAGTTGCCCAGCATTTCGAAGAAGGTGTGGTGGCGCGCGGTGTAACCGACGTTTTCCAGGTCGTTGTGCTTGCCGCCGGCACGCACGCACTTCTGGCTGGTGGTAGCGCGGGTATAGGCGCGCTTTTCCAGACCCAGGAAGCAGTCCTTGAACTGGTTCATACCTGCGTTGGTGAACAGCAGGGTCGGGTCGTTCGCGGGGATCAGCGAACTGGACGCTACACGGGTGTGCCCCTTCTCTTCGAAGAAGCGGAGGAAGGCTTCACGGATTTCAGCGCTTTTCATAGGTTCTTCCACGGAAAAATGCGGCCACGAATCGCCGGCAAAGGGCCGCATTATATCGGCCCCGCATCAAGGTTGTAGTGTCTTTGCGCGATAGTTAACCCCTATCGCGCAATAATTTCTGTCAGGAACGACGAAAGGCGGCAAAAGCTTCGACGATACGCAGGATATCGGCGCTTTTTACATCAAGGTGGGTGACCAGGCGCAGGCGCGCCGCCGGGCTGACACGAATGCCCCACTCGGCCAGGTGCGCACCCAGCGCACCGGCCTGCTCGCCGATGCCGACGTAGACCATGTTGGTCTGCACCGGCTCGATGGCGAAGCCCAGTTCAGCTAGGCCACGGCCCAGCGCTTCGGCATTGGCGTGGTCTTCGGCCAGGCGCTCGACCTGGTGATCCAGCGCATACAGCGCCGCTGCCGCGAGGCCGCCGGCCTGGCGCATGCCGCCGCCGACCATCTTGCGCAGACGGCGCGCACGACCGATCAGCTCGGCATCGCCGCAGAGCACCGAACCCACCGGCGCGCCGAGACCCTTGGACAGGCACACCGAGACGGAATCGAAGTGGCGCGTGATCTCGCGAGCATCCACGCCCAGCTTCACCGCTGCGTTGTACAGCCGCGCGCCGTCCAGGTGCAGCGCCAGCCCACGACGGCGGGTCATCTCGCGGGCAGCAGCGAGATAGGCCTGCGGCAGGACCTTGCCCTGCATGGTGTTTTCCAGCGCCAGCAGGCGGGTACGGGCGAAGTGGAAGTCATCCTGCTTGATCGCCGCCTCGACCCTGGCAAGGTCCAGCGAGCCATCGGCTTCGCCATCGATGGGCTGCGGCTGGATCGAGCCCAGCACAGCGGCGCCGCCGCCCTCATATTTATAGGTGTGCGCCTGCTGGCCGACGATGTACTCGTCGCCCCGGCCACAATGGGCCATCAGGCCAAGCAGGTTGCTCATGGTGCCGGTGGGCACGAACAGAGCGGCGGCAAAGCCCAGGCGCTCGGCCAGGGTCGCTTCCAGGCGGTTCACCGTCGGGTCTTCGCCGTAGACGTCATCACCCAGCTCAGCCCGCGCCATCGCCTCACGCATGCCGGCGGTGGGCAGGGTCACGGTGTCGCTGCGAAGGTCGATGATGGACATGGCAAGGCTCCTCGGGCATCAGGTGGAAAGGGCCCGATGCTAAGCGCTCGCCGGAGGCGGAACAAGGGTGGAGTGGCTGTAGGAGCGAGCTTGCTCGCGAACACATTTTTCCGGCGACTTCAGTCTCGGGGGTTCGCGAGCAAGGGCTAGGCGCCCCTCGGTCCTGCGAGAAGCAGAGTGCGGTCAGAGTTCGGTGGGCACCACGAGGATGCCGGCGCGCAAGCCGTTCTTCACCCGCGGATTGGGGAAGATGATCCGCGCGCCCCGCTCTTCCACGATCCAGCGGGTACCGCCGATGTCCTCAGCGAGCAGGAAGCCGTGGTCCAGTTCGGTGAAGTTGTCCACCGCGTCGTCCAGGTGCAGGCGGAAGTGGTCGCTGTGCTTGATCACTTCGCGGGAGACCGCAAACAGCTGCAGCCCGTCAATCTGCGCGCCATCCGCCTCCTGACCACTGATCACGCCCTGCAGCATGGCCTCCAGACGATCCAGGTTCACCGCCTGGTTCTGCCCGAACGGCCGGGCCTTGCCCAACTCCAGGGTGAACGCCTCGGCGCCGAGCTGGCTGTAGGTGTAAGCGCTGAAAGTGATACCCGGCTTGCTTTGCAGCAGCACCGCATCGATGCCGGCGCTGCGCAGGCGCGCCAGTTCCTCGCGGGAATGCTCGCGTCCGCTGGCCCAGGGGTACAGCGCGAACTGCTCGATCTTCGAGCCACGGATGGCAGTGTGCAGGTCGTAGTGCAGACGTGGGCGGCCCTCACGGGCAAAGAATGCAGCGGCCAGGCGCTCCAGTTCCGACGCCCGCAGGGCCTCGTTGCCGCTGCCCTCCTCGTGGCGACCACAGAACAGGCGGTTGATGTCCTGTTCCAGGTAACGCTCGCCACGGCGCATGGCCTCGGGGTTGCCGAGCAGGAACAGCACCCGCGACGCCGGCTTCAGCTCACCACGGGCGATGCCGTGTACCAGCCGGTCGAGCAGTTCGATGGGGGCCGTCTCGTTGCCGTGGATACCTGCCGAGAGCAGCAGGTCACGGCCATTGTCGCGCGCCACCGGCGGGGTGACTTCGAGGGCGCCTTCAGCCAGCCAGTGCAGACGGGTGCCGTCCGCGGTGAGCTGAATCTTTTCCGTCGGCTCACGGCCGGCGAGGGTCAGTTCGAGCAGTTTGCCCAGAGCTAGCATGCGGACGCCTCCATCATTCCCCGTGGCCGGAGCGGCCGCGGACTCCGCGATCAGTGGTGATGGTCACATCCACAGTCTGGACCATGTTCGTGGACTTCGGCGGCTTCCAGCTCAAGGCTCAGGCCCAACTGGTTCACTGCCTGCGGGCGCACCACCAGCAGCGGGATCTCGGCATCGTCCTCATGGGAGTCGGCGTAGATCACCAGGCCGCCCTTGCCGTCGGCTTCCAGCCAAAGTTCCCGCCCTTCCAGGCGGATGGCCAGGCGTGCGGTGTGGGTCTCGCGGCGCTCGCCCTTGTTGTCTTCGAGAATCAGCGGGAGGCTTTCGGTCATGTCAGTTACTCAAATCTGCTGGAAGGGGTAAACCGAGCCCAGTTTAAGGATCTGGCTCAATTCATCCAACGCCGTCCGGCACTCGACCAGCAGTTGCGGGTCAGCCAGGTCGGACTCGGCCAGGCGATCGCGGTAGTGCTTGTCGACCCAGGTGACCAGGGTGTCGTGCAGGGTCGGGGTCATGATCACGCCCGGGTTGACCGCCGCCTGCTCGGCATCGTTCAGTGCCACGCGCAGGCGCAGGCAGGCGGGACCGCCGCCGTTCTGCATGCTCTGCTTGAGGTCGAACACCTTCACCTCGCGGATCGGGCCGTCCTCGGCAGTCAGTCGCGACAGATAGTTCCATACGCGCTCGTTCTTGCGGCACTCCTCCGGAACGATCAGCAGCATGTTGCCGTCGGCACGGGTGAGCAGCTGGCTGTTGAACAGGTAGGACTTCACCGCGTCCTCGACGGTGACCTGGTCACGCGGCACGCACACGGCGCGGAAGCGGCCGCCACGACGGCCCAGCTTGTCGTGCAGCTCGGCGAGCACCCGCTCGGTGTCGAGGAAGGCGTCTTCGTGGTGGAACAGCACTTCGCCGTTGCCGACCGCGATGACGTCGTTGTGGAACACGCCCTGGTCGATCACCGCCGGGTTCTGCTGGGCGTAGACCACGCCGTCATCGCTCAGGCCGTGCAGGCGGGCGACCGCCTGGCAGGCTTCCAGGGTCTGCCGCGCCGGGTAGCGCTGCGGTGCGGGGAAGCGACTGTCGAAGGCGCTGCGACCGAACACGAAGAACTCGACGCCGGTTTCGCCGTAGGACTTGCAGAAGCGCGTATGGTTGGCCGCACCCTCGTCGCCGAACTGGGCGACCGCCGGCAGAGCGGCGTGGTGGGCGAAGTGTTTCTCGTCGTTGAACATCGCCGCGAGGATACGACTGGTCTGCGGATGTTCGATGGAGCGGTGGAACTTGCAGTTCAGGTTGGCGGCGGTGAAGTGCACACGGCCATCGGCGGTGTCGGCACCGGGGCTGACGGTCGCGGCGTTGGCCGTCCACATGCAGGACGCCGAGCTGACGGCAGCGAGCAGCGGCATGGCCTCTTTCGCCGCCTTGGCGATCACCTCGGCATCGCTGCCGGAGAAGCCCAGGGCACGCAACGAGGCCACCGCCGGACGCTCCTGCGGGGCGAATACGCCCTGCTTGAAGCCCATCTCCATCAGTGCCTTCATCTTCGACAGGCCCTGCTTCGCCGCTTCGCGCGGGTTGGACGCCGCCTGGCTGTTGCTCTGCGAGGCCACGTTGCCGTAGGACAGGCCGCCGTAGTTGTGCGTCGGTCCGACCAGGCCGTCAAAGTTCATTTCATAGGCGGTCATCACAGGCTCACTCCCGGAGTCAGGGTTGCAGGCAGGCTCAGGCTGTCGCTTTCCAGCGAAGCGACCGGGTACGCGCAGTAGTCGGCTGCGTAGTACGCACTCGGGCGATGATTGCCGGAGGCGCCGATGCCACCGAACGGCGCACTGCTGGCGGCGCCGGTCAGCTGCTTGTTCCAGTTGACGATGCCGGCGCGGCTCTCGATGAGGAAGTCCTCATAGCGCTCGCGGGAATCCGACAGCAGGCCGGCGGCGAGGCCGTACTGGGTGGCGTTGGCTTCGCGCACGGCGGCGTCGAAGTCGGCGTAGCGGATCACTTGCAGCAGCGGGCCGAAGAATTCCTCGTCCGGGCGCTCGGCCACGGCAGTCACATCGAGGATGCCCGGCGTCAGCAGCGCGGCGGTGGCCAGCGGCTGGGTCATCGCCAGCAACGGCTTGGCACCTTTGGCCAGCAGTTGTTCCTGGGCCTTGACCAGGTGTTCGGCGGCGGCAAGCGAGATCACCGAGCCCATGAAGGGCGCCGGTTGTTCGTCGAAACGGCCGACCTTGATGGTCGAGGCCACGGTCACCAGGCGCTCGATCAGCGCATCGCCCCAGGCGCCCTGCGGCACCAGCAGGCGGCGGGCGCAGGTGCAGCGCTGGCCGGCGGAAATGAAGGCGGACTGGATGATGGTGTAGACGGCGGCGTCGACGTCTTTCACTTCATCGACGATCAGCGGGTTGTTGCCGCCCATCTCCAGCGCCAGGATCTTCTGCGGGCGACCGCCGAACTGGCTGTGCAGCAGGTTGCCGGTGCGGCTGGAGCCGGTGAAGAACAGGCCATCGATGTCGTCATGGCCAGCCAGTGCCACGCCGGTATCACGGGCGCCCTGTACCAGGTTGATCACGCCGGCGGGAATGCCCGACTCGATCCAGGCCTGCAGGGTCAGCTCCGCGACCTTCGGGGTCAGCTCGCTGGGCTTGAACACCACGGCGTTGCCGGCCAGCAGGGCCGGCACGATGTGGCCGTTGGGCAGGTGGCCGGGGAAGTTGTACGGGCCGAACACGGCGACCACGCCATGGGGCTTGTGGCGCAGCACGGCAGTGGCGTCGGCCAGCGGACCACTCTTCTCGCCGGTGCGCTCACGGAATGCCTGGATCGAGATGGCGACCTTGTTGACCATGCTGGTCACTTCGGTGGCAGCTTCCCACAGCGGCTTGCCGGTCTCCTCGCCTATGGCGCGGGCCAGTTCCTCGGAACGGCCCTTGAGGGCGGCGGCGAAGCGTTCCAGTACGGCGATGCGCTCATCCACCGGGCGACGGGCCCAGGCCGGGAAGGCACTGCGAGCGGCGGCAACGGCGGAGGCGACCTGCTGCTGCGAAGCGGCACGGCCGGACCAGACCACGGCCTGGCTGACCGGGCAGAGCGATTCCAGAGGCTCGCCTTCGCCCGCCAGCCACTGGCCGGCAATGTAGTGGGTATTCATTATCAGGCTCCCCTGACGCCGGGCGGCGTCAGTTGCGTTTTCCGGAGAGAGGCACCGCGCGGACCGAAGCCCCGGCGGACAGGCGCAGGCGCTTGGCGGTCTGCGCATCGACCACCAGCGAACCGGCGGCCACGCGCGCCCGGGCTGCGGTGATGCGGCACTCCTCGCGCTTGCGGTTGTGGATCAGGTAGGGCTCGGCGTCGTCGCCCGGCGTGCCGATGGCCAGCACCAGGTTCTGGCTGTCGGCGATGGCACGGATCTTCTCGGTCGGCGCCTCGATGGCGGGGCCGGCATCGAAGATGTCGACATAGCCCTGGTAGCTGAAGCCCTCGGCCTTGAGCATGGCCAGCGCCGGCTCGGTATCGGTATGTACGCGGCCGATCACGTCGCGCGCATCCTCGGAGAGGAAGCAGGTGTAGAGCGGGAACTTGGGCATCAGCTCGGCAATGAAGGCCTTGTTGCCCACACCGGTCAGGTAGTCGGCCTGGCTGAACTCCATCTTGAAGAAGTGCCGGCCCAGGCTTTCCCAGAACGGCGAGCGCCCGGCGGTATCGGACATGCCGCGCATCTCGGCGATCACCTTGTCACCGAACAGCTCGCGGAATTCGGCGATGAACAGGAAGCGCGCCTTGGACAGCAGGCGACCGTTGAGGCCGGCACGGTGGTCGGCATGCAGGAACAGCGAGCACAGCTCGGACTGCCCAGTGAGGTCGTTGGCCAGGAACAGCGTGGGAATCTCGCGATGGATGCCCAGTTCTTGGGAGGCGCTGACGGTCAGGCCGACGCGGTAGTTGTACCAGGGCTCGCGCAGGCCGACGGCGCCGGCGACGGCGGAGATGCCGACAACCTTGCCTTCGTCGTTTTCCAGCACGAACAGATAGTCGGCGTCGGCACGCTCGGCCTCACCACGGAAGGCCTTCTCGGCCCAGTTCACGCGGTGCTGCAAGCGCTGCTCGTTGGCTGGCAGCGTGGTGAGACCGGTGCCGGTGCTGCGCGCCAGGTCAAAGAGAGCCGGCAGGTCGGCGCTGGTTACGGGACGGACGATCATGCTCTCTCCCCTCAGATCGCAACCAGGCGCACGCTGGCGCCCTCGCCGATGCCCAGGGCTTCGGCGGTTTCCTGGTTCAGGGTGACGGGCTTGCCCGGTACCCAATCGAGTTCGGCGACGACGGCGCGGAAATCCTGCAGTTGGCCATTGGTGACCAGATAGCCACGATTGCCCTTGCCACCCTCACCAATGCGCACCGGCACCTGCCGACTTTGTGCGATGGAGCGGATGCTGCTGGTGCGCGCATGCAGCGCGGGGCCGCCGTCGAAAATATCGACGTAGTTGTCGGACTCGAAGCCGTCGCGCATCAGGATGTCGAAGGTGATCTGCGCACGCGGGTGAACCTGGCCCATGGCTTCCTGGGCGTCGTCCGGCAGCAGCGGCACGTAGATCGGGTAGTGCGGCATCAGTTCGGCGAGGAAGGTACGGCTCTTCAGCCCGGACAGCTTCTCGGCCTCGGTGTAGTCCAGGTCGAAGAAGTTGCGCCCGATGGCGTTCCAGAACGGCGACTGGCCCTGATCGTCGCTGTAGCCGACGATCTCCACGACCACCGCGTCGGCGAAGCGCTCCGGATGGCTGGCCATGAACAGCAGGCGGCCACGGGAGTTGAGCTCGGCGATCGGCGTATTCACCAGATCGCGCTCGACGTAGAAGCTGGTCAGCAGGCTGTTGCCGGTGAGGTCATGGCACAGCGAGAGAACGTGAATCTTGTTGTGGATCTTCAGCTCGCGGGAGGCGTGCACGAAGGTCTCGTTGCGGAAGCTGTAGAACGGCTCGGAGAAGCCGGCCGAGGCAACGATGGCCGAGCAGCCGACCAGGCGACCGGTCTCGCTGTCTTCGAGCACGAAGAAGTAGCTCTCCTCACCGTTGAAGCTCACTTCGGCGGTGAACGAGGCTTCCGAGGCCAGGATTTTCTCGCGCAGACGTTCCGCGTCGTCCGGCAGCGACGTGACGCCGACCGGGCTGTCCGCGGCGAGACGCTGCACTTGCTGCAGGTCGGCCACTTGGGCGGGGCGCATCACCAGCATGGCGTCACTCCTCTAACCAGACAAAATTGTGATTCTTGGTTGATGAATCATGGGCGCGACACGGCCCGTGCCGCGCTCATCAGGGCATTCGAAAGCACCAGCCGGAACGATCCGGCCGGTTGAGCGGCGAGGCGCGGGCCCCGCCGGTTCAGCGTAGCCGGGTGATCAGCCGCGGGTCAGCTTGGCGATGGCACGCTCGAGACGATCCAGACCTTCGTCGATGTCGGCGTCCGGGATCACCAGGCTGGGCGCGAAGCGCACCACGTCCGGGCCGGCCTGCAGGACCATCACACCTTCCTTCTCGGCGGCGTTGAGCACATCCTTGGCCTTGCCCTTGAAGGCGTCGTTGAGCACGGCGCCGATCAGCATGCCCATGCCACGTACCTGGGTGAAGATGCCGTACTCGGCGGCGATCTTCTCCAGGCGGACCTTGAAGCGCTCGTGCTTGGCTTTCACGCCTTCGAGCACTTCCGGGGTGTTGATCACGTCGAAGGCCGCACCGGCAACGGCGCACGCCAGCGGGTTGCCGCCGTAGGTGGTGCCGTGGGTGCCGACGACCAGGTGCTCGGCGATCTTCGCGGTGGTCAGCATGGCGCCGATCGGGAAACCGCCGCCCAGGCCCTTGGCGCTGGAGAGGATGTCCGGGTTCACGCCGTAGTACTGGTGGGCGTAGAGGTAGCCGATACGACCGAAGCCGCTCTGCACTTCATCGAAGATCAACAGAGCGTTGTTCTCGTCACACAGCTTGCGCACGCCTTCCAGGTACGCCTGGTCGGCCGGCAGCACGCCGCTCTCGCCCTGCACCGGTTCGATGATCACCGCGCAGGTCTTGTCGGAGATGGCCGCCTTCAGGGCTTCCAGGTCGTTGAACGGGATGTGGGTGATGCCTTCGACCTTCGGGCCGAAACCATCGGAGTACTTGGCCTGGCCACCGACGTTGACGGTGAACAGGGTACGGCCGTGGAAGCTGTTGACCATCGAGATGATCTCGTACTTCTCGGGGCCGTAGACGTCATGGGCGTAGCGGCGCGCCAGCTTCAGCGCAGCCTCGTTGGCCTCGGCGCCGGAGTTGGCGAAGAACACGCGCTCGGCGAAGGTGGCGTCGATCAGCTTCTTGGCCAGGCGCAGGGCCGGCTCGTTGGTGAAGACGTTGGAGACGTGCCAGATCTTGCCGGCCTGCTCGGTCAGCGCCTGCATCAGTGCCGGATGGGTGTGGCCCAGGGAGCTGACCGCGATGCCACCGGCGAAGTCCACCAGCTCTCGGCCGCTCTGATCCCAGACTCGGGAACCCTCGCCACGCACCGGAATGAAGGCCGCCGGCGAATAGTTGGGAACCATGACCTGGTCGAAATCGGAGCGTTGGACCTGAGCTTGCGGAGCGGACATCGGTGTTCTCCTGCCTGGTTGAGGCGGCTATCGATGAATGGATTGTAGGGACGAACAGCGGGCCGTCATTGTCGCCATGCGACAACTTGTTATAGCGCCAACCCGCGAATTGCCGAGGCTTACGGAAATGCGACAGAAAGCGTCGGGAAGGCGCAGTGTAAGGCCTGTGGCTTGCTGCGGGTACAAGCGACCGTGGAATTTGTTCGCTCAGCGAATGATCGAAATGGGTATAAGACGAGAGAGGCTTTTCATCCGGATCGTAGGATGGCGTGGAGCGCAGCGATACCCATGCTGCCAGCGCACCGGGGCAATAGGGCCCGGACGAACGGTTACGCGTTGAGCTTCAAGCTCGTAAAGAGGATGGCGTCTGAAGCCAGTCTATCGATGGGTATCGCTTCGCTCCACGCCATCCTACAAAAGCGCGGGCTCAGCCGCGCTCGGTAACCACCGGGGCTGCTTCGGCGGCACTCTGGCCGCGGCGCTGGTTGCGATCTTCGCGCGGGGTCACGCCGAAGAAGTTGCGGTAGGCGCTGGAGAAGTGCGGGCCGCTGGAGAAGCCGCAGGACAGGCCGATCTGGATGATCGACTTGCTGGTCTGCATGAGCATCTGCCGCGCGCGGTTCAGGCGCAGTTCCAGGTAGTACTGGCTGGGCACGCGGGTCAGGTATTGCTTGAAGATGCGCTCCAGCTGGCGGCGCGAGACGCACACGTGCTGGGCGATCTCGTCGGTGGTCAGAGGCTCCTCGATGTTCGCCTCCATCAGCAGCACCGCCTGGGTGAGCTTCGGATGACTGGAGCCGAGGCGGTTCTTCAGCGGAATGCGCTGGCGTTCCGAGCCTTCACGGATGCGCTCCACCACCAGCTCTTCGGAAACCGCGCCCGCCAGTTCCGCCCCATGGTCGCGGGACAGCACGGCCAGCAGCAGGTCGAGCACCGCCATGCCTCCGCAGGCGCTGAGGCGGTCACGGTCCCACTCGAACAGGTGGTTGGTGGCGATGACCTTGGGGTAACGCTCGGTGAAGTCATCGTGCCAGCGCCAGTGCACGGCGGCGCGGTAGCCGTCGAGCAGGCCCAGTTGCGCCAGCGGATAGATACCGGCGGATAGCGCACCGATGCTCACACCGCTGCGCGACAGCTGCTTGAGTATGGCGGCCAGTGGCGCGGAGACCGTCTGCGGAATCTCGTCGGCGACCAGGAAGATGCGCTGGCATTGCTCCAGCACGCCGTTCCAGGCTTGCCCCGGCAGGCGCCAGCCATCGGCTTCGGCTACCGTTTCGGCGCTCATGAACACCGGTTCGTAGAGCGCTTCGGGGTGCAGCCGGCGGGCGACCCGCAGGGCCTCCTCGGCCAGACCGAGGGTCAGCGCCCGCGTGTGCGGCCAGAGGAGAAATCCGATGCGTTGTGCGGTCATGCGGCTAGGTCACCAGGCGACTGTAACGGACAGCTTACTTCAAGCTGCCGGAAAGGAACTGCTTGAGGCGGTCCGATTGCGGATTGGCCAGGACTTCCTTCGGGCAGCCCGCCTCTTCCACCAGCCCCTTGTGCAGGAACACCAGCTGGTTGGAGACCTCGCGAGCGAAGCCCATCTCGTGGGTCACCACCACCATGGTGCGGCCTTCCTGGGCCAGGTCCTGCATGACCTTGAGCACTTCGCCGACCAGCTCCGGGTCGAGCGCCGAGGTCGGTTCGTCGAACAGCATGACCTCCGGCTCGACCGCCAGGGCGCGGGCGATGGCCACGCGCTGCTGTTCGCCGCCGGACATGTGGGCCGGGTAGGCATCCTTGCGGTGCGCCACGCCGACTTTCGCCAGGTAGTGCTCGGCCTTTTCCAGCGCCTCTTTCTTCGACACGCCCAGCACGTGGACCGGCGCCTCGATGACGTTCTCCAGGGCGCTCATGTGCGACCACAGGTTGAAGTGCTGGAACACCATCGACAGGCGCGAGCGCATGCGCTGCAACTGCTTGGCGTCGGCAGCCTTGAGCGCACCCTCCTTGTTCGGCACAAGCTTGAGCTCTTCGCCGTTGAGCAGGATCTTGCCGGCGTGGGGTTGCTCCAGCAGGTTGATGCAGCGCAGGAAGGTACTCTTGCCCGAGCCGGAGGAGCCGATGATGCTGATCACGTCGCCTGCCTTCGCCGCCAGGGAGACGCCCTTGAGCACCTCGTGGTTGCCGTAGCGCTTGTGCAGGTCCTGGATTTCCAGTTTGTACATGGTGTCGGTTCTCGAATTCAGTCGTTGATCAGCCGGCCCTTGCGGAACGGCTCACGCCCGGCCACCTTGGCCAGCCAAAGCCCCGGCTGGGCGTAGCGCCCACGCTCGATGGCGAACAGCACGCCGGAAGTGCCGGCGCGAACGGTGCTGACCTGGTCGTTCAGCGGATCGACCACTTCGAACAGTGCGTCGCCCTTCTCCACCCACTCCCCCGCCTTGCGCAGGAAACTCACCACGCCCACGTGGGGTGCGTAGAGGTATTCGGTGCCTTCGAAAGGCATGCCTTCGCAGCATTCAGCCGGGGCTGCCGGCCACTCGCCAGCGATCAGGCCCTGCTCGGCGAGGAAGCCGAGGATGGCTTCGGCATTGGCCTGCCCCTGGTCGACGCGGGTATCACCCACGCCACCCAGCTCGACGGTAGTCGCCAGGCACGCCAGCGGAATCGCCGCCTGCGGGAAGGCCTGCGCCAGGCGCAGCCAGGGCAACGAGCAGGATTCGTCGAAGGAGCTACCGCCGGAGTCTTCGGCAAGCAGCGCGACACCCGCCTTCAGGCGTGCAGCCAGGGACTTCCAGCGCGGCCAGTGCTGCGGGATCGCGTAGACATGGATGGCGGCATCGAAGTCGCAATGCAGGTCGAGCACCACCTCGGCGTCGCAGGCGTGACGCAACAGGATGCGCTGCATGCCCTGCAGCTCGGACGAAGCCGGCGGCAGCGCATCGAGGCCATCACGCATGGCCTGGCGGATCAGCTCTACGTTGGCGGTTTCATCGGCGCCCAGCCTGTCGCCGACACGCTCGGCAACCAGCGCGCTCAGCTCAACGAAATCGCGGTTGAAGTTTTTTCCGCTGCCGAACTCGAAACGACCCAGATGGCTGGCCTGCAGGGTCTGGCCCAGGCCGATGGGATTGGCCACTGGCACCAGTTCGACGACGCAGTTCAGTTGCCCGCGCGACTCAAGGTCAGCCAGCCGCTGCTTGAGCTCCCAGGCGGTGCGCATGCCCGGCAGCTCGTCAGCGTGCAGGCTGGACTGGATGTAGACCTTGCGCGGACCCTTGCCGTAGCGGAATACGCTCAGGCGGCGCTCGCTACCCAGGCTGCTCCACGGCAGCAGATGATCGATACGTTCCACGGTGTATTCCTCAGTGCTTGCGCGGCGCGAGATAGGCCAGCCAGCGGCGTTCGGCCAGCTTGAACAGGCGCACCAGGGTGAAGGTCATGATCAGGTAGAAGATGCCGGCAGTGATGAAAGCCTCGAACGGCAGGTAGTACTGCGAGTACACGGTGCGCGCGGCGCCGGTGATGTCCACCAGGGTCACGATGGACGCCAGGCTGGTGGTCTGCAGCATCATGATCACTTCGTTGCTGTATTGCGGCAGCGCGCGGCGCAGGGCCGAGGGCAGCAGGATGCGGCGGTACATCTTCAGGCGCGACATGCCCATGGCCTTGGCCGCTTCGATCTCGCCATGCGGAGTGGCGCGGATGCTGCCGGCGAGAATTTCGGCGGTGTAGGCGCTGGTGTTGATGGCAAACGCGGCGCAGGCACAGAAGGTGGCGTTGGACAGCCACGGCCAGAAGACGCTTTCACGTACCACTTCAAACTGGGCCAGGCCGTAGTAGATGAGAAACAGCTGCACCAGCATCGGGGTGCCGCGGATGACATAGGTGTAGAGCCAGGCCGGCAGGTTCACCGCAGGGTTCTTGGAGCAGCGCATCAGCGCCAGCGGCACGGCCGCCAGCAAGCCGAAGAACAGCGAGATCGCCAGCAGCTTGAGGGTCACCAGCAGGCCGCTGAAGTAGAGCGGCAGGCTGTCCCAGATGACGGAGAAGTCAAAAATCATGATCAGGCTCCCGGTCTCAAAGCTCGGCGACTTTCACGCCGACCGAATAGCGGCGTTCGAGCAGGCGCAGCAGCACCAGGGAGACGCTGGTAACTACCAGGTACAGCGCCGCCACGGCAAGGAAATAGGTGAAGGGTTCGCGGGTGGCGTCCGAGGCCTGCTTGGCCTTGAACATCATGTCCTGCAGGCCGACCACGGAAATCAGCGCAGTGGCCTTGACCAGCACCAGCCAGTTGTTGGTGAAGCCAGGAATGGCCAGGCGGATCATCTGCGGCACCTGGATGCGGAAGAACACCTGAAGCGGGCTCATGCCATAGGCGAAGCCGGCCTCGCCCTGCCCTTTCGGGATGGCCATGAAGGCGCCACGGAAGGTCTCGGACAGGTAGGCGCCAAAGATGAAGCCCAGGGTTCCGACGCCGGAAGCGAAGGGGTTGAGGTCGATGTAGTCGTCATAGCCAACCATGGGTGCGATCCAGTTCACCGCGGCCTGGCCGCCGTAGAAGATCAGCAGGATCAGCACCAGGTCCGGTACGCCACGGATCACGGTGGCATAGAGGTCGCCGCACCAGGCCAGCCATTTCACCGGCGACAGGCGGATGGCCGCGCCGAGCAGGCCCAGCACGATCGCCAGGGCCATCGATAGCAGGGACAGCTGAAGCGTCAGCCAGGCACCATCGACGATGGTGGCTCCATAGCCATTGAGCATAATTTCGTACCTCGTGAAGCCGGACGTCGCCCGCAACGACACGGACGCTCAGGGCGAGCGCGACTGCAGGCTCACCCCCAATAAAAAAGTGGCACAAACTTCAGGATCAGGCCTGGGTCTGTGCCACTTCTGGACGTGGATCAGTTCTCGCCGTAGACGTCGAACTTGAAGTACTTGTCCTGCACTGCCTTGTACTTGCCGTTGGCACGGATGCCGGCGATGGCCGTGTTGAATTTCTCGACCAGGGCGGTATCACCCTTGCGCACGGCGATACCGGCGCCACCACCGAAGTACTTCGGATCGTTGTATTCCGGGCCTACGAAGGCGTAGCCCTTGCCGGCGTCGGTTTTCAGGAAACCGTCGTCGAGGTTGACCGAGTCGGCCATGGTCGCATCGATGCGGCCGGAGACCAGGTCCATGTTGGCTTCGTTCTGGGAGTTGTAGCGCACCACTTCGATGCCGGCCGGGGCCAGGACGTCGGTGGCGTAGCGATCATGGGTGGAAGCGCGCAGCACACCGACCTTCTTGCCCTTCAGGTCGGCCAGCGGATCGTTCAGGGTCACGCCTTCCTTCATCACGAAGCGCGCGGGGGTGTGGTAGTACTTGTTGGTGAAGTCGACGGACTTCTTGCGCTCATCGGTGATGGTCATGGACGAGAGGATGGCGTCGATCTTGCGCACCTTCAGTGCCGGGATCAGGCCGTCGAACTCCTGCTCGACCCAGGTACATTTGACCTTCATTTCTTCGCACAGGGCGTTGCCGATATCCACGTCGAAACCGGCGAGCTTGCCGTCGGGAGTCTTGAAGGAGAAAGGCGGGTAACCGGCTTCGATACCGATGCGGACCGGCTTGTCGTCAGCGTGGGCAACCAGGGAAAGCGCGGACAGGGCCAGCGCACCGAGAAGTGCAAACTTCTTCATCAGTAACTCCTTCGAGGGTAGGTCTTCGATTGGCAGGAGAAAGGGGTTGGCCCAGGCTGCCCGTGCAGAAGTGAAGGTTATTGTTCGTCTGCGCATTGCCGGCGCGATTCTTGTGAAAAGCGCGCCTACCGGGGTGAGCGGCATTCTAGCGACAGCCCCGGAGCGGATATTTCTTCAATGCGACAAGTAATTATAGAAGCGCCGGAGACAGGGCCCCGGCGGCTTGACGGCGCGGATTTTACGTGATTCGAAAGCGGGTAGTAAAACCCTAATTACTAGCAGTAATCGAGCCAAAACTATCAAGCCCCAGGCTTGGCGCGGGGTGCGCGATATTGCCTTATTCCACACCGACAGAAAAGACGCACCAATGACGTGCGAAATGTTTCCTGACGCCTCATTTTGTCGCAGGAAAATGTTACCAGTGGGCAGGAAGGACACTGTAGGGCGGATAACCCGGAACGGGTTATCCGCCGATACCCCGCCGACGGATAAGGCGCGTTATGCGCCCTGTGAGCTATCGCCCTCCGCGGAAAGCGAACTCGTAGGATGGGTGGAGCTTGCGATACCCATGCTGTCGATGCGTACGGAATTGATGGGTATCGCTGCGCTCCACGCCATCCTACATTCGTGCTCCACGAGAGCTTCAGCGCAGGCAGGCGCCCGGCATAAAAGCGCAGGAATGAAAAACGCCCCGGCAAGCGGGGCGTTTTTTGTGGGACGACGGATCAGGCCGCGCGCATGGCCTGGTGCGTGTCGATCAGGTGCTGCACGACGCCCGGATCGGCCAGGGTGGAGATATCCCCCAGGGTGTCGTACTCGGCCGTGGCGATCTTGCGCAGGATGCGGCGCATGATCTTGCCCGAACGGGTCTTCGGCAGGCCGGGTGCCCACTGGATCACATCCGGGGTGGCGATCGGGCCAATTTCCTTGCGCACCCAGGCTCGCAGCTCCTGGCGCAGTTGCTCGTTGGTTTCCTCACCGGCATTCAGGGTGACGTAGACATAGATGCCCTGCCCCTTGATGTCGTGCGGCACGCCAACCACTGCGGCCTCGGCCACTTTCGGGTGGGCGACCAGGGCGCTCTCGATCTCGGCGGTGCCCATGCGGTGACCGGAGACGTTGAGCACGTCATCGACGCGGCCGGTGATCCAGTAGTAGCCGTCCTCATCGCGACGGGCACCGTCGCCAGTGAAGTACATGCCCTTGAAGGTCTTGAAGTAGGTGTCCACGTAACGGTCGTGGTCGCCGTACAGGGTGCGCGCCTGGCCCGGCCAGGAATCGAGGATCACCAGGTTGCCCTCGGTGGCCCCTTCCAGGATGTTGCCCAGGTTGTCCACCAGCGCCGGCACCACGCCGAAGAACGGCTTGGCGGCGGAGCCCGGCTTCAGACCGTGGGCGCCCGGCAGCGGGGTCATCAGGCAGGCGCCGGTTTCGGTCTGCCACCAGGTGTCGACGATCGGGCAGCGCGACTGGCCGACGGTCTCGTAGTACCACTGCCAGGCTTCCGGGTTGATCGGCTCGCCGACCGAGCCCAGCAGGCGCAGGCTGGAGCCGTCGGCGCCTTCGACCGCCGCCTTGCCCTCGGCCATCATGGCGCGGATGGCGGTCGGGGCGGTGTAGAGAATGTTGACCTTGTGCTTGTCGACGATCTTGGCGACGCGGGAGATGTCCGGATAGTTCGGCACGCCCTCGAACAGCACCGTGGTCGCGCCATTGGCCAGCGGGCCGTAGACCACATAGGTGTGACCGGTGACCCAGCCGATGTCGGCGGTGCACCAGAAGACTTCGCCCGGACGGTAGTCGAATACGCGCTCATGGGTCAGCGAGGCGTAGACCAGGTAGCCGCCGGTGGTGTGCAGCACGCCCTTGGGTTTGCCGGTGGAGCCGGAGGTGTAGAGGATGAACAGCGGGTCCTCGGCGCCCATTTCCTTCGGTGCGCAGGTGGAACCGGCGACCTTCATCAGGTCCTCGAACCACACGTCGCGGTGCTGGTTCCACTTGATGGGCGAACCAGTGCGCTTGCAGACGATGATCTTCTGCACGCTGTTGGTTTCCGGGTTGGTCAGCGCGTCGTCGACGTTGGCCTTGAGCGGCGTCTTCTTGCCGCCACGCAGACCTTCGTCAGCGGTGATCACCACCTTGGAGCGGCAGTCGATGATGCGGCCGGCCAGGGCTTCGGGTGAGAAGCCACCGAACACCACGGAATGGATCGCACCGATGCGGGCGCAGGCCAGCATGGCGACCACGGCTTCCGGGATCATCGGCATGTAGATGGTCACCACGTCGCCACGGTGCACGTCCTGGCCACGCAGGGCGTTGGCGAACTTGCAGACCTGCTCGTGCAGCTCGCGGTAGGTGATTTCCTTGTGCTCGGAAGGATCGTCACCTTCCCAGATGATGGCGAGCTGGTCGCCGCGCTCGGCCAGGTGGCGGTCGAGGCAGTTGTAGGAGAGGTTCAGGGTGCCGTCTGCGAACCACTTGATGTCCACGTGGTGGTCATCGAAGGAGGTCTGCTTGACCTTGGTGAACGGCTTGATCCAGTCGATGCGCTGGGCCTGTTCGCGCCAGAAGCCGTCGGGATTGACCACCGACTGCTGGTACAGCTTCTTGTAGGTGGCCTCGTCGGTCAGAGTGGTCGCGGCCACTTCGGGACGCACGGGGTACACGGATGCCGCTGTCATGGCGTTTTACCTCGGTGAAGAGTGTTGTTTTTGTTGCCATCAGTTGTAACGGCGACACCCTTCCCCGAACCATACGACCATGGTCTTACCAATCCTTAGTCGTAGTGATGAGCCCCATAAGCCGTTGTTTTGGCAACAGGCTCATGGGGCCGCGACAACCTGTCACATGCCAATGGCGTGGGGCAGCGCCAGCGAGATGTAGGGCACGTAGGTCACCAGGATCAGGAACAGCAGCAGGATCATCAGCCACGGTAGCGCCGCGCGGATGGTCGCCCCCAGCGGCAGGCCGGTGACCGCCGAGGTGACGAACAGGTTGAGCCCCACCGGTGGGTGTACCAGGCCGATCTCCATGTTCACCACCATGACGATCCCCAGGTGAATCGGATCGATCCCCAGGCGCATGGCGATGGGGAAGAAGATCGGCGCGAGGATCAGCACGATGGCCGACGGCTCCATGAAGCTGCCTGCCACCAGCAGCACGATGTTGACCATCAGCAGGAAGCCGATCGGCGTCAGCCCCTCCTGCATCACCCACTCGGTGATCTGTTGGGGAATCTGCTCGGTGGTCAGCACGTGGGCGAAGAGCATGGCGTTGGCGATGATGAACATCAGCATGATGCTCAGTCGCCCGGACTCCACCAGCACCTTGGGACAGTCGCGCAGGCGCATGTCCTTGTAGACGAACAGCGCGACGAAGGCCGAGTAGACCGCCGCCACCGCTGCCGCCTCGGTGGGGGTGAACAGGCCGGAGTAGATGCCGCCAAGGATGATCACCAGCAGCAACAGCCCCCAACCCGCGCGACGTGCAGCGGACAGCCATTCGCGCAGGCTGGCGCGCGGTTGCGCCGGCAGCTTCTTCACCCGGGCGACGATGTAGATCACCACCATCAGGATCACGCCCAGCAGCAGGCCCGGCACCACGCCGGCGACGAACAGCTTGCCCACCGAGGTCTCGGTGGCGGCGGAGTACACGACCATGACGATCGACGGCGGGATGAGGATGCCCAGGGTCCCGGCGTTGCAGATGATCCCGGCGCCGAACTCACGCGGGTAGCCCGAGCGCACCATGCCGGCCACGGCAATGGAACCCACGGCTGCCACGGTCGCCGGCGAGGAACCGGACAGCGCGGCGAACAGCATGCACGCCAGCACCGCCGCGATCGCCAGGCCGCCACGGATGTGGCCGACGCAGGCGTTGGCGAAGTCGATCAGCCGTCGGGCCACGCCGCCGGTGGTCATGAACGCGCCGGATAGCAGGAAGAACGGGATCGCCAACAGCGTGTAGGCCTCGGACGTCTCGAACAGCTTGATCGCCAGCGAGCGCACCGAGTCCGGGCTGAACAGCAGGATCGTCAGCGCGCCGGACAGGCCCAGGGAAATCGCGATGGGCACGCCGATGAACATGAAGACGAACAGCAGGAGGAACAGGATCATCACGGTCATGGACGATTCTCCGCGGCTTCTTCGCCGGCCAGCTTCGAGGCTTCCGCGGCCTCGTCGGCAAGGCCCAGGCCGAGCTGGCGGCCGCGCAACAGGTTGACGAGGATTTCCAGGTAACGCAGGAGCACCAGGCCGAAACCGATGGGCACGATCACCGCGATGTAGGCCTGGAGGATGCAGAAGTGGTCGAGGTCCTCGGCGCCGATGCCGGCAATGAACAGGGTCTTCACCCAGTCGAAACTGGCGACCATGAACAGCCCGGCGTAGCCCAGGCAGCAGAGGCAGGCGAGCACGCCAATGAATCGCTGGACCGGGCGCGGCGCCAGCTTCACCAGCGCGTCCACCCCCAGGTGGCCGGCGGTACGCACGCCATAGGCGATGCCGAAGAAGATCAGCCAGCCGAACAGCGCCTTGGTCAGCGCATTGCTCCAGGACATGTCCTGGGCGATGCCGAGGATTGCGTCGCCGATGGCGTAGAACGGCCCCTGCTGCGACGGCAGGCGGTCGCCCAGGTCATAGAACAGGGTGAAGACGTTGGTCATCACCACGTAGACGAAAGTCACCAGCGTCATCGCCGCCAGCAGGAAGGCGATGGCGCCCTCCTCGAAGTGGTTCCAGGCGCGCACGAGTCGGTTCATGGAAAAGGCTCCAGAAAGCCCCGCCATCCGGCGGGGCCGGACGGATCATTGGGGACGGTTGGAGGCTTCGGCGGCCTGAAGGAAATCGGCGCCGACGTTGTCGCGGAATTTCTGCCAGACCGGCTGCATCGCCTCGCGCCAGTCGGCGCGCTGCTGCGCGGTGAGCGGATGGATCTCGCTGGTACCGCTGGCGAGGATGCGCTGGCGGGCGTCGCGGTTCAGCCGCTCGGCTTCCTGGTTCACCTTCACGGTGACCTCGGCCATGATCTTTTCCAGCTCGGCGCGCAGATCCGGCGGCAGGCCGTTCCAGAACTTCGCATTAGTGATCACCATGTAGTCCACCAGGCCATGGTTGGACTCGGTGAAATACTTCTGCACCTCGTTGACCTTCTGGCTCTCGTAGTTCGACCAGGTGTTCTCGGTGCCATTCACCACGCCGGTCTGCAGGCCCTGGTAGACCTCGGCGAAGGACATCTTGCGGGAGATCGCGCGCAGCTCGCGGAACTGCTCATTGAGCACGTCGGAGGCCTGCACGCGGAACTTCAGCCCGCGCGCATCGCCCGGCTCGAGCAGCAGGCGGTTGGCCGACAGCTGCTTCATCCCGTTGTGCCAGTAGGCCAGGCCGAGGATGCCCTTGCCTTGCATGCTGGTCAGCAGGCTCTGGCCCTGCGGGCTGCGCTGGAAGTTGTCGACGGCATCGATGTCGTCGAACAGGAACGGCAGGTCGAATATCTGCACCTTCCTGGTGTACTGCTCGAACTTGGCCAGGGACGGCGCGAGCATCTGCACGTCGCCCAGCAACAGCGCCTCCATTTCCTTACCGTCGCCGAACAGCGAGGAGTTCGGGTAGACCTCCACGCGCACGCGACCGGGCAGGCGCTCTTCGGCCAGGCGCTTGAACATCAGCGCGCCCTGCCCCTTGGGCGTGTTCTCCGCGACCACGTGGGCGAACTTGATCACTATCGGTTCATGAATAGCCGGTTCATGGATAGTCGGTTGATTGGCAGTCTGCGGTTCATCGGCAGCCTGTATGACAGAAGCGCAGGCCAACGCCAGGACGGCGAGCAACGCCCGCCCCATGGTTCCAAACATCGCGTCACCCTCAATTTGTTCTTGTGCTTGCGAGGTGAGCCTGATGGCAGGCTCGCGAGGAGACTGACGCAAATGTTGGCGTTCGGAGAATTCGTCTTTTCCCAAAGCGGCGTTCGACACAGCGGAACGCAAGGTGCCAAAAGACGCGCCCGGCGAAGGCCGGGCGCTCGGGATTTCAGCGGATCACTGCTACGTAGCGGCGACTCAGGCCGGCACCCGCGTGCGGTGCTCGAGCATCATCCGCTCGTGCTCTTCGAGCATGCCGGGCACGCAGTCGCGGAGAAACTCCACCCAGGTGCGGATTTTCGCGTCGAGGTACTGGCGCGACGGATACAGCGCATAGACATTGAGGTGGAACAGGCTGTAGTCCGGCAGCACGCGCACCAGGCTGCCATCCTTCAGACCCTGCACGGCGGAGTACACCGGCAGCGCACCGATACCCATGCCGGCGCGCACGGCCTCGGTCATGGCGTCGGCGGTATTGACCTGGAAATGGGTGTGGTTGATGCCGACCATTTCCTGGCCATCAGGGCCGTCGAACAGCCACTTGTCCAGCGACATCACCGAGTTCACCAAGCGCAGGCAACGGTGCTCGGTCAACTCGCCCAGCTTCTTCGGCATGCCATGCCGCGCCACGTAGTCGGGCGATGCGCAAAGCACGCTGTAGGTCTTGCCGATGCGCTTGGAAACGAAGCCCGAATCCGGCAGCTCCTGGGCGATGACCACGGAGATGTCGTAGCCCTCGTCGAGGATGTCGGTGATGCGGTTGGCCAGGGTCAGGTCGAAGGTGACCTCCGGGTAGATTTCGCAGTACTGCGAAATCGCGCGGATCAGGTAATGCTGACCGATACCGGTCATGGCATGCACCTTCACCTTGCCGTGGGGCCGGGCGTGGGCGTCGCCCGCCTCGGCCTCGGCTTCCTCGATGTAGCCGAGGATCTGCTGGCAGCGCAGCAAGTAGCGCTGGCCGGCTTCGGTGAGGGCGATGCGGCGGGTGGTGCGATGTAGCAGGCGGGTGCGCAGGTGCGCTTCGAGCTTGGCCACCGTCCGCGAGACGTAGGCGGTGGTGAGGTCCATGCGCTGGGCGGCGGCGGTGAAGCTGCCGGTCTCGGCGACACAGACGAAAGCACGCATGTTGTGCAGCAGGTCCATCATTTCTCCTGAGAGCCTGTCCACGCCACGGCGGGCGGCCTCTGCAACGGCGCTCGAACGAGCAACGCCTTGTTACAGATTCATGACAGGCGGCGAATTGTCGCATACCTGTCGCGACGGGATTATTGTCCTTTCAGGCAACAATAATTCATCCAACCGTCAGCTTATCCTGCCCCCCGGCGCACTTCTAGAATCGCCCTCCCCAACGCGGCCCGCCGCGACACCCCAGGATTCGCACCCGTGCTCCGCCTTTCGTGCAACGTGCTGCCACCCCTTCGCTCCGCCTTAGAACTACAGGGTCATCAAAACCCGCCCCAGCCCGATCACCGCCTGCCGAGATAAGCCCGATGAGCAGTCTGTCCGTGCGCCTGCCCAAGGCCGCCGCGGTGCGCTTCGCCCTGTCCGACTGGGCGCACACCGACGGCGTCACCTGGATGTTCATCCTCAAGACGCTGATCACCGCCTTCACCGCCCTGTGGCTGGCCTACCGCCTGGAACTGCCGCAGCCCAACACCGTGCTGGTGAGCGCCTTCATCGTGCTACAGCCGCAGAGCGGCCAGGTATTGGCAAAGAGTTTCTACCGCATCCTCGGTACCCTCGCCGGGCTCACGGTGATGGTCACCTTCATCGCCCTGTTCGCCCAGGAGCGGGTGCTGTTCCTGCTCTGCGTGGCGATCTGGGTCGGGCTGTGCACAGCCGGCGCGGCGCGCTACCGGGACTTCCGTGCATACGCCTGCCTGCTCGCCGGCTACACCGCGGTGATGATCGGCATCCCCGCCACCCTGCACCCCGAAGGCGCCTTCATGCAGGCGCTGTGGCGGGTGATCGAGATCACCCTGGGGATTCTCTGCACCGGCGTGGTCAGCGCCATCGTCCTGCCGCAAACCAGCACCGCCGCCCTGCGCAACGCGCTGAACACCCGCTTCGGCGACTTCGCCGGCCTGGCCAGCGCCGGTCTCGACGGCACCTTGGACCGTGAGCGCTTCGAACAGGCCAGCGCGCGCATCGCCGCCGAAGTGGTGGGGCTGGAAAGCCTGCGCAACGTCACCGCCTTCGAAGACCCGCACATGCGCCTGCGCAGCGGCCGCCTGGCACGCCTGAACAGCGAGTTCATGCAACTGACCACGCGCTTCCATGCCCTGCAACGCCTGCTCGACCGGCTGCGCGAGCGTCAGGCCAGCAACGTACTCGAAGTGCTGATGCCATGCCTGATCGACGTCAGCGAATTGCTCGCCAGCTGGCATGGCCGCCCTCTGAGCGAGGCGGACGCGGAGCGCCTGAGCGTGCAACTGGAACTTTGCAAACACCACCTGATGCCGCGTATCCGCGAAGCTCGCGCCAGTCTCGGCCACACTTGCCCGCGCGAGGCAGATCAACTGGATTTCGAGACCGCCGCCGAGCTGTTGTTCCGCTTCGTCGATGACATGCACAACTACGCCCAGACCCACGCCTCGCTGGCTGCGCACAAGCACGAACGCGAGCAGTGGAAGGAGCGCTTCACGCCCAAGGCAAATGCGCTCGCCGCCGCAGTCGCGGGCTTCCGTTGTGCGCTGCTGGTGATCGTCGGCGGGGTGTTCTGGATCGAGACCTCTTGGCTCAGCGGCGCGACCTTCGCGCTGACCTCGGTGCTGATCGCCGCGCTCTCCTCCGCTTCGCCCAATCCCAAGCGCCTGTCGCTGCAACTGACGCTCGGCACGCTGCTCGGCGCGACGCTGGGCTTCATCCTGACCTTCCGCGTGCTCCCGCACATCGATGGCTTCCCGCTGCTGTGCTTCGTGCTCGCGCCGGTGTTCGCTCTCGGCGCCTTCCTGATTACCCGGCCCAAATGGAGCGGTTATGGCGTCGGCCTGCTGGTGTGGTTCTGTATTGCCTCGCTACCGGCCAACCTCGCGCGCTACGATGCCTACACCTTCATCAACGAATACCTGGCGATGCTGCTGTCCATGGGCATGGCGGTGGTCGCGGCGATCGTCATACTGCCGCCGAACCGGCCCTGGTTGTGGGAACGCCTGGAGGCCGAATTGCGCCTGCGCGTGGTGCGGGTGATCAGCGATCCGCTGAAGGGTCTGTCATCGAACTTCGAAAGCGGCACGCGCGACCTGCTGAACCAGGCCTACGGGTTATCCACAGGCCGTCCGGACGTGCAGCGCCGGCTGCTGCGCTGGACCTTCCAGGTACAGGAGATCGGCCTGTCGATCATCGAGTTGCGCCGCGAACAGGAAGCCCTGCCGAAGGAGCCCTGGTACGCCGAGCGCATGCCCTGGCGCCGGGCCATTCGCGCGCTGGGCCGGGCGCTGATCCGGCTGTTCATCCAGCCCAGCGAGAGCAACCGCCAGCGCGCCCTGGCGGCGGTGGAACACGCCATCCACGCCACGCGTACCACGGACGACCGGCGCCCGCCGCACTTCGATTCCTCGCCCCTGCGCCGGGTGTGCAGCTACCTGCATTTCATCCGCACTTCGCTGCTCGATCCGCAGTCGCCGCTGCGCGACTGAAGACGGGCCGGCTCTGCGTAGGATGGGTGGAGCGAAGCGATACCCATCAACGCCACTCGCATCAATCCCGACAAACCGTCCGCTGTCCCAGCTCGATTCGCAGCCCCATTGCGAAGAGCACCGGGTGATCGATGGGTATCGCTTCGCTCCACACCATCCTACCGGTGAGTCCTGTGACAGTCCGCCGCAAGACCAGCCCTGAAACCCGCGTCACATCTGGATTGTTGCCTCTGAGTACGAAGTCTTGTTGGCGCCTGGATATATGACTCAGGTCAGGCAAATTCTATTATTTCCGTGCTGTTACAGCGCGCGCCGCAACACCACCCAAGACCCGTAATCATTCCCCAACGCTTCCCGATGCAGCCATGCGCTGAACGTCACGGACCCGTCACGTCCGGACTCCGGGAACAAGGCAGGTAAATTCATGAAAGCTGTAGTCATCCTGGCCATGCTGGGCTTCTCTTCGCTCGCCCTCGCCGAGCAGGTGAACGCCGCCGACCAGGCGCCAAGCGCGGCCGTGGAGCAGTACACCTACGACATGAAAATGGACGTCGCCCACGTCATCTCGACCACCGACGTATCCAACGAGTGCGGCATCGTGCCGGCACGCATGACCTACGAAGACTCTCAGGGTCAGCGCCACACCGTCGAATACCAGGTGTGGGGCAACGGCTGCTCCGGCGGCTAAGCAACTTGCGCAGTGCCGCCGCGGCCCACGCAGCCCCGGCGGCAATGCCAACCCTCTTCCTACGGCTGCAGCGCCGCCTTCGCGATATTGCGACTGTGCGCGCCGAAATGCCGGATCAATTGCAGAATCTGCTCATCCAACGCCTCATCGTGGCGGAACGGCTCCGGTGAATTCCCCGCACTGAAATCCCCCGCCGGCGCCTTCTCGTTCTCCAGCCAATGGCCAATCGCCGCTTCGAATGCCGCTGCATGGGCATGGGATTCGCTCGCCACCACCTCGCGCAGATACTCGGTCGAGTACGGTGGATAAGTGCCATCCGTGCTGACATCCGCATAGGCCGCCAGCAACGGCGACTGCCCGCCCAGGCGCAGCGTCTCGCGCAGCCAGTCCACCTGATATCGCTCCACACCGGTATGACGGTCCGCCACGCGCTGGATCGCCGCCTGCTTGTCGGCATCGAAGCCGGCCATGGACTTGCCCGCCGTCCACAGCATGCTGGCGGTGGTCTCACCCGGCAGCGGTGTCGAGTGGTACGGCTGGGTCATGTCCTGGATGTAGTGCATGGCCCAGCCGAGAAAACGGTAACCCCAGTACGGATGGCCTTTCTCGAAGGCGAAGCGTGCCAGGCCGTAGAACTGATAGGCGCGCCACTCCGGCCAGTTGCGCTCCAGGTACGGCGCGCCGGTGAAGATGATCGCATCCTCGTGGTAGAAGCCCATGTGGAACGGCGCCTGGGAGCTGAACTCGTAGCGCGGGTCGCCGAACGGCTGGGTGCCGAAGCCATAGCGCTGGCCGGCTTCGCCGGGATTGTCGCTGAACAGGTTGATGTCGTGGCCGAAGTCCGGCTCATCGGCTGCGCTGGCCAGCACGTCCAGCGCGGGAATCTTCTCCCCGGCCTGAAGCTGCACGAAACGCCATTGGTTCCAACCGGAGAGGTTGCGGAACACCAGCACGTCCGCTGGCTGCAGTGCGGCATGATTCGGCAGTTCACCGCCGGGCGGCGGCTGCACGGCGGTGGCCAGCTTGATCTCGGGGTTCAGGCGCAGTGCCATGAGGAAGGCCTTGCGCGGATCTTCGCGGCCATCCTCGCTCAGGCGCAGGTCATCCGGGCGCGGCGGGTACTGGCGGAAGTGTTCGCGGGCATAGGCTTCCTGCTCGTCCAGCAGCTTCACCAGGCCGGCGCGCTGCTGGGTGATGAAGCTTTCCAGCGGCTCCACCTCGACTTCCGGCGCCTGGGCGACGGCGGGCAATTGCTGCAGGGCGATGTAGCTGCCCAGGGTGTGATTGGACCAGGCCCAGAGGCTTTGCGGCAGGACCAGCAGGCCCGCCAGCAGGCAGGTGGAAAGTCGCTTCATCGGCTCTTCGCTCTTATTTGCCAGTGCAGTTATTTGCCAGTGCAATGCGGAAAATTCCGACGCAGCCTAACAACACAAAGCTCTGCGGGCACTGTCGAAGCTTGCCAGCGCGAGTCACCGATAACGCCACGGCTGACCATCATCAATGGCGCGAACGGCCTCAGCCACTACACTTGCCCGGCATGGAAAGGCCCCGGCGGCGCGTACCTGCCGGTCACTCGAAATAAGGGCGTCCCCATGCTGCAGTCCGTTTCACCCAAGCAAGACCTCCCCCTCAAGCCCGATCCTGCCGAATCCCGCAGCGGCGTCCTCGCCCCCTTCAGCATCGCCGCGTTCCGCATCATCTGGATCTGCAACCTGTTCGCCAATCTGGGCACCTGGGCGCAATCGGTTGCCGCCGCCTGGGTGGTCACCGAAGCCCATGCCAGCCCGCTGATGGTGGCGATGATCCAGGTCGCCTCGGCGCTGCCGCTGGTGCTGCTGTCGATCATGTCTGGCGTGCTGGCCGACAACCACGACCGACGCAAGATCATGCTGGTGGGCCTGACCGTGGAGCTTTCCGGCGCGGCGTTGGTGACGGTGCTGGCGTTCATGGGCTACCTCGACCCGCTGATGCTGATCGTGTCGATCCTCTGGCTGTCGCTGGGCAGCTCGATCACCATCCCCGCCTGGCAGGCGGCGGTGAACGAGCAGGTACCGCCACGCATGCTCGGCGATGCGGTGCTGCTCAACAGCGTCAACTACAACGTCGCCCGCGCCGTCGGCCCGGCCATCGGCGGTCTGCTGCTCTCGGCCACCGGCGCCTCCTGGGTATTCCTGTTCAACTGCATCTGCTACGCCTCGCTGATCTGGGCGATCTGGCAATGGCGCCGCGACGTGCCCAAGCGCACCCTGCCGCCGGAGCACATCTTCGAGGGCGTGATCGCCGCGCTGCGCTTCACCCAGTACTCCAGCGTCACCCGCCTGGTGATGCTGCGTTCGGCAGTCTTCGGCCTGTCGGCAAGCGCCATCTGGGCCCTGCTGCCGCTGCTGGCACACCGCAACCCGGACGGCAGCGCCTCGGTGTACGGCTACATGCTCGGCGCCCTGGGCCTGGGCGCCATCGTCGCCAGTACCGTGGTGAGCAAGGCGCGGCAGTGGCTGGGCAGCAGCCGGCTGATCAGCTTCGCCGCCGCCACGCTCGCCGTGGTCATGCTCATCCTGGGCTGGGTCGACAATCTCTGGGTGATCTTCCCCGCCCTGGTACTGGGCGGTGCCTGCTGGATCGCAGCGGTGGCTACCTACAACTCGGCGGTGCAGATTCTGGTACCCGACTGGGTCAAGGCGCGCGCCCTGGCGCTGTACCAGACAGCCATCTACGGCGGTCTGGCGGCGGGCTCTTTCCTCTGGGGCCATTTCGCCGAAACCATGGGCGTGCAAGGCGCATTGATCGCCGCTGGCTGTCTGCTGCTGATCTCCGTGGCCCTGCTCTACAACTCGCGCCTGCCGGAGCTGAACTCCGCCAGCATCGCCCGCGCACCGGGCGGTATGCCGGGGCAACCGACCTTCGTGTTCAATCCCGAGCGCGGCTCGGTACTGGTCTCCATCGAGTACCGGATTCCCGCCGAGCGCACGCGCGATTTCGTCCGCGCCGCCAAGCCGTTGCGCCGCCTGCGCCTGCGCAACGGCGCGGAACGCTGGGCGCTGTATCGCGACGTGAGCAACCCGGAAATCTGGCAGGAGCTGTTCCTGGTGGACAACTGGATCGGCCACCTGCGCATGCTCGATCGCCTTACCCTCGAGGACAAGACCATCATCGACAACGTCACCAGCCTGCACGACGGTGACGCGCCGCCGGTGATCCGGCACGGGGTGAGTTACGAGTCTGGCAGTTACGAGGCACCGCCGGAGACGCTGGGCTAGCGAAGCAGAAACAAAAACGCCTCCCGGTCAGGGGAGGCGTTTCAGGAGACGCGAGAGCGTTACTCCGCTGCCGGCTTCTTGCGCTTGAGCGGCGCCAGGCCATCCTGGCTCACGACCTTCGACGGGCCGGACTTCGGCTTCGCAGCGGGTTTCTTCTTCGCCGGCGCCTTGCCGCCGGACTTCTTCGCATCGTCCTTTTTCTTCTTGGTACCGGCGGCCTTGCCCGACGCCTTGACCTTCTTCGGCCCCTTGTACGAGCCCTTCAGCTCCTTGATGGTACGCAGCTCGAAGCGCAGCTTGAGGTAGCGCTCGATGCTCGACATCAGGTTCCAGTCGCCATGGCCCACCAGCGAAATCGCGGTGCCGGCGGCGCCCGCGCGGCCGGTGCGGCCGATCCGGTGTACGTACTCGTCACCACGACGGGGAATGTCGAAGTTGATCACCAGATCCAGGCCGTCGACATCCAGGCCGCGGGCAGCCACGTCGGTAGCGACGAGGATCTTCACCGCGCCCTGCTTCAGCCGCTCGATGGCCAGCTTGCGGTCCTTCTGGTCCTTCTCGCCATGCAGCACGAAGACCTTGTGGCCGGCGGCGATCAGGCGACCGGTCAGGCGGTCCGCGGCTACGCGGGTATTGGTGAAGACGATGGCCTTTTCATAGGTCTCGTTGGTCAGCAGCCACTGCAGCAGCTGTTCCTTATGGCCGACGTGGTCGGTCAGGATCACCTGCTGACTGACATCTTCGTTCAGCTCGCTGACGCGGTTGAGTTGCAGGTTCTCCGGCTCGCGCAGGACCTTCTCGACCATCTCGTGCAGGCCGCTGCCGCTGGTGGCGGAAAACAGCAGGGTCTGGCGCTCGGCCGGGCACTGTGCGGCGAGCTTGAGCACGTCCTCGGAGAAGCCCATGTCGAGCATGCGGTCGGCTTCGTCGAGGATCAGTACTTCGACGTCACCCAGCGGCAGGTTGCCGGCGTTGAACTGCTCGTTCAGGCGGCCGGGCGTGCCAATGATGATTTCCGGATTCTTGCGCAGGCGCGCGCCCTGCACCTTGAAGTCCTCGCCACCGGTGATCAGGCAGGCCTTGATGAAAGTGAACTGGGCGAAGCGCTCCACTTCCTTGAGGGTCTGCTGGGCCAGCTCGCGGGTCGGCAGCAGGATCAGCGCGCGGGCGCCGCTCTTGGGCTTCTCCTCGGTGAGCAGGCGATGCAGCAGCGGCAGCACGAAGGCCGCGGTCTTGCCGCTGCCGGTCTGCGCCGTCACCCGCAGGTCGCGTCCCTCCAGGGCCTTCGGAATGGCCGCGGCCTGGACCGGGGTCGGCTCGGTGAAGGACAACGAATCGAGCGCCTTGAGCAGGCGTTCGTGCAGGGCGAATTGGGAGAACAAGGCAGACCTCGATATCACGTAAAGACCAAATAGCTGCATAGCTTAATGTTTGCCGAGCCGGCGCGCTGGAAATATTGCCGGCGAGCCTTGCAGGCGACTTGCCGCGTCAATAACCCGACAAACGTTGCGGCGCCCGGCGAAAGGCAATGCCATGCTCTGATATGCCTGGGAAAAAGGAGAATACAGGTGCCATCGACTCTCATTTACTACGTCGCAGCCAGCCTCGACGGCTACATCGCCCGCCCGGACGGCAGCGTCGACTGGCTCGAAGGCTACGGCAACGAACACGACGACCATGGCTACGCCGCCTTTTACGCCAGCATCGACGGCCTGCTCATGGGTCGCGCCACTTACCTGTTCTGCCTGAATCAGGACGACTGGCCCTACCCGGACAAGCCCGCGCTAGTCATGACCCGTTCCAACCACCTGCCCCACGCCGCACCGCAGGTCGAACTGGAGCACTACACGCCGGTGGACGCGCTCGCCTCGCTGGAGGCACGTGGCTGCCAGCGCATCTGGCTGGTAGGCGGCGGCAGCCTGGCGGGTAATTTCCTCGCCGCAGGCTTGCTCGACGAAGTGATCGTCAGCATCATTCCGCACCTGCTCGGCGCTGGCATCCCCCTGTTCAGCATCGGACTCGAGCAACGCCTGCAGCTGCTGGAGCAGCGCAGCTTCCCCAGCGGCATCGTGCAGATGCGCTACCAGGTTCTGAAGGAAACGCCCTCGCCATGACCACCACCATTCGTATCGCCGCCGCCTGCCTGCTGGATGAAGCCGGACGGCTGCTGCTGGTGCGAAAGCGTGGCACCCTGGCTTTCATGCTGCCCGGTGGCAAGCACGAGTCCGGCGAGACGTCCATCCAGGCCCTGCTGCGCGAATTGGGCGAAGAACTCGACCTGCACCTGGCGACCTCCGCGCTGACGCCGCTCGGCCACTTCCAGGCCGACGCCGCCAACGAACCGGACATGCGTGTGGATGCCCACGTCTACGTCGCCACCCTGCCCCACGCCGTCCAGCCCGCCGCCGAGCTGGAAGAGCTCGCCTGGCTGGACCCCGCCGGTGACTACCCGCACAACCTCGCCCCGCTGCTGCGCGAGCAGGTTCTTCCCGCTCTGCTTGCCCATCTGGACTGATTCGTTCAGTTCAAATACCTGCATTTCGTCGGGTTTTTCCTTAAGAACTCCTTTCGCCCTGGCTTTTCGCCAGCAATTTGCGCGTGGCTTTCGCCTGCGCCGAAACCCCCGGTTTATAGGGCTTCCGGCTATAAGGTCAGGCCGTGACTGATGCGTCTGAACACATGTCACGCTGCGTCCTGCAAGTCACAGGGGAGTTGTCAGAATCGACAGACGGTACGAACTGTCATGAAAAGTCGTTCAGAATGCGTGGAATTTTTGAGCGGACCAAAGGAAACCACGCCGACAACAAGGGCGATCCAGCGGAGTCTGGGCGATATCAACCAGCAAGAAGACATGCCGAATGCGAAGTACCCTTTTGACATGCCTTTCCATAGGCTTGGCGACTTTTTTAGCCGCCACTGAGGCAACCGCCTCCTCCAAGATCACGCGTTCCTATCAACCCGCACCGGTTGATCTCCGTGTCCCGGTCCAGGGTAGTGCCCTGCTGACCTTCAACGCCAAGCCGGTCAAGCCGACCAAGAGCGAGGCGCACCAGGTGACCCAGCGTGCCTACAGCATGATCGGTACGCCTTACCGCTGGGGTGGCACTTCGCCCAAGCGTGGCTTCGATTGCAGCGGCCTGGTGAACTACGTGTTCCAGAACGTCGATGAAGTCGACCTGCCGCGTACCGCGCAGCAGATGTACAGCATGCGCGGCAACTCGAAAGTGGCGCGCGGTGACCTGCAGCCCGGCGACCTGGTGTTCTTCCGCATCCACAACCGCCGCAATGTCGACCACGTGGGCATCTACGTCGGCGATAACCAGTTCGTCCACGCGCCGCGCCGCGGCCAGAAGGTACGAGTCTCCGACCTTGGTGGCGACTACTGGAAAAAGCATTACACCGCTGCCCGTCGCATCCTGCCGGAAACCCTGGCCAAAGCTGACGTTGGCGGTCGCTTCGACTGACGCTGAGCGCTCTCCCCTCTCGGGAGAGCGCCTGTCCCTTGTCCTTCTTCCCTTCGCTTACAGACCGCGACGCGCCTGTCGGCGCAGCAGTCGCGCACTATCCCAACCGGTCAGCAGCACGGCAATCCAGATCGGCCCGTAGGTCCAGATCTGCGCCGGATTGAACGCCTCGCCCAGGAACAGCACGGCGATGGCGAAAAGCAGCACCGGCTCGACATAGCTCAGAATCCCGAACAGCCCCATCGGCAGCAGCCGGCTGGCCGCCATCATCGCGCCGAACGCCAACGCGCTGATCAGCCCCAGCAGCGGCAGCAATGCCCACAGGCGCGGCACCTCCTCCAGCACCTTGCCGCTATCGGTTATCCACAGGGTCGCGAGAGCGAACGGCAGCAGCACGATCATCTCGAAGACAAAGCCCGACAGCGAATCCACCGCCATCTTGCGGCGCAACATGAAGTACGGCGGATAACCCAGCGCAGTGATCAGGGTGAACCAGGAGAACGCGCGCGTAAGCCACAGCTCGTGCAGTACGCCGGCCAGCGCGAAAGCAACGGCGATGCCCTGCAACGTAGTCAAGCGCTCGCCATAGAACACTCGGCCGCAGAGCACCATGGTCAGGGGCAGCAGGAAGTAGCCCAGCGACAACTCCAGCGTGCGCCCAACCATGGGCGCCCAGATGAATACCCCCCACTGGATCAGCATCATCGCCGCCGTCAGCGGGAAGCACGCCAGCAGCCATGGCTCGCGCAGCAGCCGCCGCCCCGCATCGCGCAGCACGCCACCCTGACGGGTGAACAGCACCAGCAGCAGGACCATGGGAATCGACCAGACTACCCGGTGTGCGATCACCTGGATGCTGGTCAGCGGCTCCAGCGAGTGGATGTAACCCGGCAAGGTCACGAACAGCACGGAAGACGCCAGGGACAGCGCTACACCACGTCCGGAGATGTTCATGCGAAGCGCTCCCGCTGACGACGCAGGCCGAAACGATTGACGCCCAGCGACGCCACGATCACCGCACCACCCAGCGCCAACCGCGGCAAGTCGGCAGCCTCGTTCCAGATCAGCAGGTTGATCAGCAGGCCCACCGGCACGTGCAGGTTGTTCATTACCGCCAGGGTGCCGGCATCCACCATCGTGCCGCCCTTGTTCCACCAGAACTGCCCCAGTGCGGTGGCCAGCAGGCCCATCCACACCAGCACGCCCCACTGCAGGTCGGTGGTTGGCAGCTTCTGCGGATTGCCGAACAGCAGCCAGCCCGGCAGCGCGATCAGCAGTGCGCCAACGAAGAAGTAGCCGAAGCGGCGGTATTGCGGGATATCCGAGGGATAGCGCTGCACCAGGTGCTTGTAGAACACCTGCCCCGCCGCGAAGGTCGCGTTGGCCAGTTGCAGCAGCAGGAAGCCCTGGATGTAGTCGCCGCTGACGCCGTCATAACGAATGATCCCTGCGCCCAGCACCGCAACGGCGGCAGCCAGCAGCGCCCAGGCGTTGAAGCGGCGGTTCAGCGCATCATCGATGAGCGCCACGTGCAGCGGCGTCAGCACGGTGAACAGCAGCACTTCCGGCACCGTCAGCACGCGGAAGCTCTGGTAGAGACAGACGTAGGTAATGCCGAATTGCAGCGCGCCGGCCAGCATCACGCCGGCGATGAAGCGCGGCTCGACGCCGCGCCAGCGGGTCAGCGGCAGGAACACCAGGCCGGCCAGCACCACGCGGGTCAGCACGGCGAAATAGCTGTCGACCTGCCCGGCGAGGTACTCGCCGATCAGGCTGAAGGAGAACGCCCAGAGGACGGTGACGAAAAGCAGGTAAGGCATGGAAAAGGCGACCGGAACGGGGCAGGCAACATAGCGTCAGTCTCAGCGTAGGAAAAGCGCTGCGCGCCCGCGCCCTGCGAAAGGCAGAAACGAAAAAGGGCGACCGAAGTCGCCCTTTTCCTTGGATGGTAAATCAGGGATTAGCCCTGGTTCTCCATCTGAGCACGGATCAGATCACCGATGGTGGTCGGACCAGTCGCTTCTACGTCTTGCTTGTGACGCAGTTCTTTCATCGCATCTTTCTCGTCATCAACGTCTTTCGACTTGATGGAGAGGGAGATGACGCGGCTCTTACGGTCGATGCTGATGATCTTGGCTTCGACTTCTTCGCCTTCTTTCAGAACGTTGCGAGCGTCTTCAACGCGGTCACGGCTGATTTCGGAGGCTTTCAGAACGCCTTCGATTTCGCCACCCAGGCTGATGACAGCGCCTTTGGCGTCAACTTCCTTCACGGTACCGCGAACGATGGTGCCTTTCTCGTTGAGCGAGGCGTAGTTGGAGAACGGATCGTCTTCCAGCTGCTTGATACCCAGGGAGATGCGCTCACGCTCCGGATCAACGGAGAGGATGACGGTTTCCAGCTCGTCGCCCTTCTTGAAGCGGCGAACGGCTTCTTCGCCAACTTCGTTCCAGGAGATGTCGGACAGGTGAACCAGACCGTCGATGCCGCCTTCCAGGCCGATGAAGATACCGAAATCGGTGATCGACTTGATGGTGCCGGAGATCTTGTCGCCCTTGTTGAAGCGGCCAGAGAAGTCTTCCCACGGGTTGGACTTGCACTGCTTGATGCCCAGGGAGATACGACGACGCTCTTCGTCGATGTCCAGAACCTGAACTTCCACTTCGTCGCCAACCTGAACGACTTTCGACGGGTGGATGTTCTTGTTGGTCCAGTCCATTTCGGAGACGTGTACCAGGCCTTCCACGCCCTCTTCCAGCTCGGCGAAGCAGCCGTAGTCGGTGAGGTTGGTGACGCGCGCGGTCACGCGGGTGCCTTCCGGGTAACGGGCTTTGATGGCAACCCATGGGTCTTCGCCCAGTTGCTTCAGGCCCAGGGATACGCGGTTGCGCTCGCGGTCGAACTTCAGAACCTTGACATCGATCTCGTCGCCAACGTTGACGATTTCCGACGGATGCTTGATACGCTTCCAGGCCATGTCGGTGATGTGCAGCAGACCATCGACGCCGCCCAGGTCAACGAACGCACCGTAGTCGGTGAGGTTCTTGACGATACCTTTGACCTGCTGGCCTTCCTGCAGGGATTCCAGCAGAGCTTCGCGCTCGGCGCTGTTCTCTGCTTCCAGCACGCTGCGGCGGGAAACGACAACGTTGTTGCGCTTCTGGTCCAGCTTGATGACCTTGAACTCGAGCTCTTTGCCTTCCAAGTGAGTGGTGTCACGCACCGGACGCACGTCGACCAGCGAACCCGGCAGGAACGCGCGGATGCCGTTGACGTCGACGGTGAAGCCACCCTTGACCTTGCCGTTGATGACGCCTTTGACCACTTCGTCGGCAGAGAAAGCAGCTTCCAGAACGATCCAGCTCTCGGCACGCTTGGCTTTTTCGCGGGACAGCTTGGTTTCACCAAAGCCGTCTTCTACCGCGTCCAGCGCAACGTGGACTTCGTCACCCACATTGATGGTCAGCTCGCCCTGTTCGTTGTAGAACTGCTCGACCGGGATGACGCCCTCGGATTTCAGACCGGCATGGACGGTGACCCAGTCACCATCGATGTCGACCACGATGCCGGTGATGATCGCACCCGGCTGCATGTCGAGGGATTTCAGACTTTCTTCAAAGAGTTCTGCGAAGCTTTCGCTCATGTCTATACCTGTAGTCAAAGGCTTGTAAGCCCGATTCCGCGCCACCAGCGAACACGGTCAAGTGATGAAAAAGAAGCCAGCAGGATCAAGACTGGTATCCTGCCGGCCCCCTGTTGCACCCGCGAAAGCGGATGCTCCACATTCAGATTTTAAGGGAACGTTTCGCTCAATATGGGCGAAACCCTCCCGATACAAGGTCTGGAATGGTAGCAATGGATACCGATTGCGTCAATCGGCGCCCCTGCTTTCCAATGCCCTTCGCGACGCCAGCCTCGTTCCTTTATTTTCGCCCAGCCTCGGAAATTGGGAGAGCCGCCCGTCAGTTCCCTCCTGCGGACATTCTTACCCGAAAAGAAAAAGCCCCGGCCATGCCGGGGCTTTTCGATTCCCGATCGACTAGTCGGCCAGACCCAGGCGCGAAACCTCGGCGAGAATGCTGTCCACCACTTCGTCGATGCTCATCGAGGTAGAGTCCACCAGGATGGCACCTTCGGCGGGTTTGAGCGGGGCGACCGCACGCTGGCTGTCGCGCTCGTCGCGGGCGCTGATTTCTTCGGCCAGTTGCGCCTGGTCGCTGTCGATACCCTTGCCCTTGAGCTGCAGGTAGCGCCGACGGGCGCGCTCCTCGGCGGAAGCGGTGAGGAATATCTTCAGCGGAGCACTGGGGAAGACCACTGTACCCATGTCACGACCGTCGGCCACCAGGCCCGGCGCTTCGAGGAAGGCGCGCTGGCGCTGCAGCAGCGCATCGCGGACCGCCGGCAGCGCGGCGACTTGCGAGGCGCCGGCACCCACCTGTTCGGTGCGGATGACGTCAGTGACGTCTTCGCCTTCAAGGATGATGTGCTGGCCCTGCCCGCCCTTGGCGTGGGTGAACTGTACGTCCAGGTGCGCCGCCAGGACCTTGAGGGCTTCCTCGTTGGTCAGGTCGATGCCGTGGTTACCGGCAGCGAACGCCAGCAGGCGATACAGCGCACCGGAGTCCAGCAGGTTCCAGCCCAGGCGCTTGGCCAGCAGACCGGCAACGGTGCCTTTGCCTGAGCCACTGGGGCCATCGATGGCGAGGACCGGCCATTCGCCGTTCATCAGTTCTTCTCCTCGGCGACGCGAATGCCAGCGCCGGACGCGAGCCCGAGGAAGTTCGGGAAGGACGTCGCAACGTTGGCGCAGTCGTGGATACGGATCGGCGCGCCCGCACGCAGGGAAGCCACGCTGAAGGACATGGCGATACGATGGTCGCCGTGGCTCCAGACTTCGCCGCCGCCATAGCTGCCACCATCAATGATGATGCCGTCCGGGGTCGGCTCGCACTTCACGCCCAGGGCCAGTAGACCATCGGCCATGACCTGGATACGGTCGGACTCCTTCACGCGCAGCTCTTCCGCACCACGCAGCACAGTGCGGCCTTCGGCGTTGGCGGCAGCGACGAAGAGCACCGGGAATTCGTCGATGGCCAGCGGCACCAGGTCTTCGGGGATGTCGATGCCTTTCAGCTGCGCCGAACGCACGCGAATGTCGGCAACCGGCTCGCCGCCCACTTCACGCTGGTTTTCCAGGGTGATGTCGGCGCCCATGAGCTTGAGGATGTCGATGACGCCGGTACGGGTCGGGTTGATGCCGACGTGCTCCAGGGTCAGGTCGGAACCTTCGGCGATGCTCGCGGCGACCAGGAAGAAGGCCGCCGAGGAAATGTCGGCCGGGACTTCGATGGACGTGGCGGTGAGCTTGTGGCCGGACTCGACGCGGGCGGTGGCGCCTTCGACGTCGACCGGGTAGCCGAAGCCGCGCAGCATGCGTTCGGTGTGGTCGCGAGTCGGGGCCGGCTCGGTGGTGGAGGTTTCTCCGGCAGCGTAGAGGCCGGCGAGCAGCAGGCAGGATTTCACCTGGGCACTGGCCATCGGCATGTCGTAGTGCATGCCGGTCAGTTTCTGGCCACCACGGATGGTCAGCGGCGGACGACCTTCGGGACCGGTCTCGATCACCGCACCCATCTCGCGCAGCGGCTTGGCGACGCGGTTCATCGGGCGCTTGGACAGCGAGGCGTCGCCGGTCAGGGTGGTGTCGAACGGCTGGGCGGCGAGCAGGCCGCTGAGCAGGCGCATGGAGGTGCCGGAGTTACCCAGGTAGATCGGGCCGGGCGGGGTCTTCAGGCCGTGCAGGCCGACGCCGTGAACGGTCACGCGACCGTGGTGAGGGCCTTCGATGACCACACCCATGTCGCGGAACGCCTGGATGGTGGCGAGCGCGTCTTCACCCTCGAGGAAGCCTTGCACCTCGGTCGTGCCCTCGGCCAGCGAGCCGAGCATGATCGAGCGGTGGGAAATGGACTTGTCGCCCGGTACGCGTACGCGCCCGGAGAGGCGGCCACCCGGCTGGGCCAGGAAAATCAGGTCATTGTTGTGCATGGCGTCCACATAGGCCCGGCGGGCCAGGATTTTGCTGAAATGCTCGCGGGCAACCCGGGCGCGCGTGAAGACGCCCATCAGTTGTTGCCCGTCCCCTTGATCGACGGCCTCGCGCAGGTCGTCGAGGTCGTCACGGAATACGTCGAGGATGCGCAGCACCGCCTCGCGGTTGGCGAGGAAGATGTCGTGCCACATCACCGGGTCGCTGCCGGCGATCCGCGTGAAGTCGCGGAAGCCACCAGCGGCATAGCGGAAGATTTCCAGATTCTCGCTGCGTTTGGCCAGCGAGTCGACCAGCGTGAAGGCCAGCAGGTGCGGCAGGTGGCTGGTGGCGGCGAGGACTTCGTCGTGGTGTTCGACGGCCATCTGCTCGACATCCGCGCCCAGCTCGCGCCAGAGGCCCTCGACGCACTGGATGGCGTCTGCGTCGGCATTATCCAGCGGAGTGAGGATAACTTTATGACGGCGGAACAGTTTTGCGTTGGCCGCCTCCACCCCGCTCTGCTCGGAACCGGCGATGGGATGGCCAGGGACGAAGCGCGCCGGCATGCCGCCGAATACCGCTTTCGCGGCGCGCACCACGTTGCCCTTGGCGCTGCCTACGTCGGTGAGAATCGCGTTGCCGATGTCGAAGGTGGCGAGCTCGCCGAGGACCTTCTCCATGGCCAGGATCGGCACGGCGAGCTGGATCACGTCGGCGTCACGGCAACCGACGGCGAGGCTTTCCTCGCAGCGATCGACCACGCCCAGTTCCACCGCCAGACGGCGGGTTTCCGGGTCACGGTCGACGCCGACCACTTCGTCGAACAGCCCCTTCTCGCGGATGCCCTTGGCGAAGGAGCCGCCTATCAGGCCGAGCCCCACCACCACCAGACGATGCAGCTTGCGTGGCTGGACATCAGGCACGGGCAAGCACCTTGGCCAGGGCGTCGAGGAAGCGTGCGTTCTCGGCCGGCAGGCCGATGGAGATACGCAGGTGCTGCGGCATGCCGTAGCCGCCCACCGGACGGACGATCACGCCCTCGGCAAGCAGGGCCTGGTAGATCGGGCCGGCATCACGCTTGAGGTCCACGGCAATGAAATTGCCCTTGGACGGAATCCACTGCAGGTCCAGCGCGCGCAGGCCGCTTTCCAGCTGGGCCATGCCTTCGTCGTTGATGCGCTTGCCTTCGGCCAGGTACTGCGCGTCGTCCAGCGCGGCGCAGGCGGCAGCCAGAGCCAGGCTGTTGACGTTGAATGGCTGGCGTACGCGGTTGAGCACGTCGGCGACCTGCGCCGAGGAGATCGCGTAGCCGACCCGCAGCGACGCCAGGCCGTAAGCCTTGGAGAAGGTGCGCGAGACCAGCAGGTTCGGGTAGCGGGCCAGGTACTTCAGGCCGTCCGGCAACTCTTCGCCTTCGGCGTACTCGATGTAGGCCTCGTCGAGCACCACCAGGACGCTTTCCGGGACTTGCGAGAGGAAGCGCTCCAGCGCGTCCGGGCCGAACCAGGTGCCAGTGGGGTTGTTCGGGTTGGCGATGAAGATCACCCGGGTGTTGGCGTCGATGGCCGCCAGCATGGCTTTCAGGTCATGTCCCCAGTCCTTGGCCGGCACGACCTTGCCCTGGGCGCCGACAGCCTGGGTGGAGATTGGATAGACGGCAAAGGCGTACTGGCTGAACACGGCATTCAGGCCAGGAGCCAGATAGGCACGGGCAACCAGGTCGAGAATGTCGTTGGAGCCGTTGCCCAGGGTGACCTGCGCGGTATCGACGCTGCAGCGGGCAGCCAGGCGACTTTTCAGTTCAAAACCGTTGCCATCGGGATAGCGGGTCAGTTCGGCCAGCTCGGCACGAATAGCCTCAAGGACCTTCGGGCTCGGACCCAGCGGGTTCTCGTTACTGGCCAGCTTGACGATGCCGGCGGGGTCGAGCTTCAGCTCGCGGGCCAGCTCATCGACCGGCTTGCCGGGCACGTAGGGGGAAAGCTTCTGCACGCCCGGCTGGGCCAGGGCAAGGAAATCACACGACATCGCTAAAAGCCTCAAGCTATGGGCCGCAAGCCATCAACCATCCACCGACGTGTCGGCAGCTTGCGGCCCTGGCTTGCGGCTCGCGGTTTCAGAGAACCGCTTTGGGGTACGAGCCCAGCACCTTCAGGGCAACGGCTTCGCTGTTGATCTTCTCCAGCACGTCCTTGATCAGCGGGTCCTTGTGGTGGCCGATGAAGTCGATGAAGAACACGTAGGTCCACTTGCCGCTGCGCGACGGGCGGGTCTCGATACGGGTCAGGTCGATGCCGTTGTTGTGGAACGGCACCAGCAGCTCGTGCAGAGCACCCGGTTTGTTGCGCATGGAGACGATGATGGAGGTCTTGTCGTCGCCGGTGGGCGGCACTTCCTGGTTGCCGATCATGAGGAAGCGCGTGGAGTTGTCCGGGCGGTCCTCGATCTTCTCGTGCAACTTGTCGAGGCCGTACAGGCTGGCCGCCATGTCGCCGGCAATCGCCGCGCTGTTCCACTCGCTTTTCACTCGCTTGGCGGCGTCGGCGTTGCTGGAGACCGCCACACGCTCGACATTCGGGTAGTGCGCGTCCAGCCACTTGCGGCACTGGGCCAGGGACTGGGCGTGGGAATAGATGCGGGTGATATTGCTGGTCTTGGTGTTCTCGCCCACCAGCAGGTGGTGGTGGATGCGCAGCTCGACTTCGCCACAAATCACCATGTCGTGCTCGAGGAAACTGTCGAGGGTGTGGTTGACCGCGCCCTCGGTGGAGTTTTCCACCGGCACCACGCCGAAGTTCACCGCACCGGCGGCGACTTCGCGGAACACTTCGTCGATGGCCGCCATCGGTGTGCTGATGACCGCGTGGCCGAAGTGCTTGAGCGCCGCGGCCTGGGTGAAGGTGCCTTCCGGGCCGAGGTAGGCCACTTTCAGCGGCTGTTCCAGGGCCAGGCAGGAGGACATGATCTCGCGGAACAGACGAGCGACTTCCTCGTTGTCCAGCGGGCCCTTGTTCAGCTCCATGATGTGCTTGAGCACCCACGCCTCGCGCTCGGGCCGGTAGAACACCGGCTTCTCGCCTTCGGGCAGGGCCGCCATCTTCACCCGCGCCACATCGGTGGCGCAGCGGGCGCGTTCGCTGATCAGCTCGAGGATCTTCTCGTCGAGGCTGTCGATGCGTACGCGCAAAGCCTTGAGCTGGTCAGCGTCGCTCATCAGCCGTGCTCCTTCTCGAACTCGGCCATGTAGCCGACCAGGGCTTCGATGGCATCCAGGCCCAGGGCGTTATAGATGGAGGCACGCATGCCACCCACCGAACGGTGGCCCTTCAGGTTGAGCAGGCCGCGCGCATCGGCGCCTTCGAGGAAGGCCTTGTCGAGCTTCTCGTCGGCCAGGCGGAACGGCACGTTCATCCAGGAGCGGGCGCTGGGCTGGATCGGATTGGTGTAGAAGTCGCTGTTGTCGATGAAGCCGTACAGCATGTCCTTCTTGGCGCGGTTGCGCTGCTCCATGGCGTCGACGCCGCCCTGCTCCTTCAGCCACTGGAAGACCAGGCCGGAGAGGTACCAGGAGTAGGTAGCCGGGGTGTTGTACATGGAGCCGTTATCGGCGGCGACCTTGTAGTTGAGCATGGTCGGGCAGATGCTGCGGGCGCGGCCCAGCAGGTCTTCGCGGACGATGACCACCACCAGGCCGGATGGGCCGATGTTCTTCTGCGCACCGGCGTAGATCAGGCCGAACTTCGACACGTCGATCGGGCGGGAGAGGATGTCCGAGGACATGTCCACCACCAGCGGGACGTCGCCGACTTCCGGAATCCAGTCGAACTCCAGGCCGCCGATGGTCTCGTTGGACGCGTAATGCAGGTAGGCGGCGTCCTTGGACAGGTTCCACTCGTTCTGGCCAGGGATGGCGAAGTAGTCGTACTTGGATGCGCTGGCAACCACGTTGACGTTGCCGTAGCGACGAGCCTCTTCGATGGCCTTCTTCGACCAGATGCCGGTTTCCACGTAGTCCGCCACGCCGTCTTCGGGCAGCAGGTTCAGCGGGATCTCGGCGAACTGCTGGCTGGCGCCGCCCTGCAGGAACAGCACCTTGTAGTTCGACGGCACGCCCATCAGGTCGCGCAGGTCCTGCTCGGCCTTCTCGGCGATGGCCACGTAGTCGTCGCTACGGTGGCTCATCTCCATGACCGACAGGCCCTTGCCCTGCCAATCCAACAGCTCGGCGCGGGCGCGCTCCAGCACCTCGGTGGGAAGCGCCGCGGGACCGGCGCAGAAGTTAAAGGCTCGCTTGCTCACATCCACTCTCGCTATCAGTCTTCGCTGGCCTGCGGGGCTTCTTCAGCCGCAGCTTCGCCTGCTTCTGGGTTCTCTTGCGACACTTCGCCCTCGACGATCTCGCCGTCGATCACGTCGTCTTCGTCGTCCACCACGGTCGGCTCCTGCACCCGTTCCAGGCCCACGACGGTCTCATCGGAGGCCAGCTTGATGAGGATCACGCCCTGGGTGTTACGACCAGCGCCGCGGACTTCGTCGACACGGGTACGCACCAGGGTGCCCTGGTCGGAAATCAGCATGATCTCCTCGCCATCCAGCACCTGCACGGCACCTACCAGGTTGCCGTTACGCTCGTTGATCACCATGGCGATCACGCCCTGGCCGCCACGACCGCGACGCGGGTAGTCGGCCAGCGGGGTGCGCTTGCCGTAGCCACGCTCGGAGGCGCTGAGGATCTGCGCTTCGCGGCACTCGGGGATCAGCATGGAAATGATGCGCTGGCCTTCGGCCAGGCGCATGCCGCGCACGCCACGGGCGTTACGGCCCATGATGCGCACCTTGCTTTCCTTGAAGCGGATTACCTTGCCAGCGTCGGAGAACATCATCACGTCCTTCGAACCGTCGGTGATGGCGGCGGCGATCAGCGAGTCGCCCTCTTCCAGCTTCAGGGCGATCAGGCCGTTGGAACGCGGCTTGGTGAACTGGATCAGCGGGGTCTTCTTCACGGTGCCTTTCATGGTGGCCATGAAGATGTACGCGCCGGTCGGCTCGTCCTGGCTGAAGTCGGCGTCGTCGCCCTCCTCGACCTCTTCGGCTTCCACCACTTCGGCGACCTGCTCGGCGACCACGTCGTCGTCATCGTTGTCATCACCGGCAAACTGGGCGCGCACGGCTTCCAGGTCGATCTGCAGCATCGCGGTGATGCGCTCGCCTTCGTCCAGCGGCAGAAGGTTCACCAGCGGACGGCCACGGGCGGTACGCGAGGCTTCCGGGATCTCGAAGGTGCGCAGCCAGTAGACCTTGCCCTTGCTGGAGAACAGCAGCAGCGTGGCATGGCTGTTGGCGACCAGCAGGTGTTCGATGTAGTCCTCGTCCTTCACGCCACTGGCGGACTTGCCCTTGCCACCGCGACGCTGGGCCTCATAGGCAGCCAGCGGCTGGGACTTGGCGTAGCCGCCGTGGGAGATGGTCACCACGCGCTCTTCTTCGGTGATCAGGTCGGCGATGGTCAGGTCCATCTGCGACGCGACGATCTCGGTGCGGCGGGCGTCGCCGAACTCGGCCTTGACCTTCTCCAGCTCCTCGCGGATGACTTCCATCAGGCGCTCGGGGTTGGTCAGGATGCGGATCAGCTCGCCGATCAGAGTGAGGATTTCCTGGTACTCGGACAGGAGCTTCTCGTGCTCCAGGCCGGTCAGGCGGTGCAGGCGCAGCTCGAGGATGGCCTGGGCCTGTTCCGGCGACAGGAAGTACTTGCCGTCACGCAGGCCGTACTGCGGGTCCAGGTCTTCCGGACGGCAGGCATCGGCACCGGCACGTTCGACCATGGCTTCCACGGCGCTGGATTCCCAGCCGGTGGAAATCAGGCGCTCCTTGGCCTCGGCCGGGGTCGGCGAGGTCTTGATCAGCTCGATCACCGGATCGATGTTCGACAGGGCGACGGCCTGGCCTTCGAGGATGTGGCCACGCTCGCGGGCCTTGCGCAGTTCGTAGACGGTCCGGCGGGTCACCACTTCACGGCGGTGACGGATGAAGACCTCGAGCATGTCCTTGAGGTTCATCGTGCGCGGCTGGCCGTCGACCAGGGCTACCACGTTGATACCGAAGACGCTCTGCAGCTGGGTCTGGGCGTAGAGGTTGTTCAGCACGACCTCGCCTACTTCGCCGCGGCGCAGCTCGATGACCACACGCATGCCGTCCTTGTCGGACTCGTCGCGCAGCTCGGTGATGCCTTCGATCTTTTTCTCTTTCACCAGCTCGGCGATCTTCTCGATCAGGCGAGCCTTGTTTAGCTGGTAGGGCAGCTCAGTGATGATGATCTGCTGGCGGTTGCCGCCCTTTTCCATGTCCTCGATGGTGGCGCGGGCACGGATATAGACGCGGCCACGACCGGTGCGATAGGCCTCGATGATGCCCGCACGGCCGTTGATGATGCCCGCGGTCGGGAAGTCCGGGCCGGGGATGTACTGCATCAGGTCGTCGATGGACAGCTCGGGGTTATCCATCAGCGCCAGGCAGCCGTCGATCACCTCGGTGAGGTTGTGCGGCGGAATGTTGGTCGCCATGCCCACGGCAATACCGCTGGAACCGTTGACCAGCAGGTTCGGGATCTTGGTCGGCATGACTGCCGGGATCTGCTCGGTGCCGTCGTAGTTGGGCACCCAGTCGACGGTTTCCTTGTCCAGGTCCGCCAGCAGCTCATGGGCGAGCTTGGACATGCGCACTTCGGTGTATCGCATGGCCGCGGCGTTGTCGCCGTCCACCGAACCGAAGTTGCCCTGGCCGTCGACCAGCATGTAGCGCAGCGAGAACGGCTGGGCCATGCGGACGATGGTGTCGTATACCGCGGTGTCGCCGTGCGGGTGGTACTTACCGATCACGTCACCGACCACACGGGCGGACTTCTTGTAGGGCTTGTTCCAGTCGTTGCCCAGTTCGCTCATGGCGTACAGGACGCGGCGATGCACGGGCTTCAAGCCGTCGCGTGCATCGGGCAGGGCACGACCGACGATCACGCTCATGGCGTAATCGAGGTAGGACTGTCGGAGTTCGTCTTCGATGTTGACCGGGAGGATTTCTTTGGCCAGTTCGCCCATGAGAAGCCTGGTTCCTTTTTCAAATGGGACTCCGCCAAGCCCGTCCTGAGCCCGGCGGAGCGCGGTGCGCCATCAAAGCGCCACCGACTCTCTACAAATCAACGACTTGGCCGTTGATCCGCGATGCTGTGGGGGCCGAAAAAATGCCCCATCAAGAACCGTCGGAGCTTACCACAAGCCAGGGTCAAACCCTACCCTCGCCCAAGCCCCTCGATGAATTGCCGCAGCCCCCGTCAGTGCAGGCGCTTGCGGCTCATCAACTGGGCCATCCGCTCGGTGTCCGGACGCTCGACGACGCCGCGTTCGGTCACAATGGCATCGATCAGATCGGCCGGAGTCACATCGAACACCGGATTGAAGGCTTCGACCTCAGCGGCAACACGTTTGCCGCCGATTTCCAGGAGTTCGCGACCGTCGCGCTCCTCGATCGGGATGTCCTCGCCGCTTTCCAGACCCATGTCGATGGTCGAACTGGGGGCCACCACCATGAAGCGCACGCCGTGGTGCATGGCGGTGACCGCCAACTGGTAGGTGCCGATCTTGTTGGCGACGTCGCCATTGGCGGTGATCCGGTCGGCGCCGACAATGACCCAGGTGATGCTTTCGGTCTTCATCAGGTGCGCGGCGGCGGCATCCACGTTCAGGGTGACCGGCACACCTTCATTGGCCAGTTCCCACGCGGTCAGGCGAGCGCCCTGCAGCCAGGGACGGGTCTCATCGGCGTAGACACGCTCGATCAACCCTTCCAGGTGTGCCGCGCGCAGCACGCCCAGCGCGGTACCGAAGCCGCCGGTGGCCAGGGCGCCGGTGTTGCAGTGAGTGAGGATCTTCTGCGGACCGCCATGGTGCTTGCGGATCAGGTCCACGCCCAGTTGGGCCATGGTCAGGTTCGCCTCGCGGTCGCTCTCGTGGATCGCCACGGCCTCGGCTTCCAGCAGCGGCAGCGGGTCTTCGCCCGGTTTCAGGCGCTCCAGGCGATCACGCATGCGGTTCAGCGCCCAGAACAGGTTGACTGCGGTCGGACGCGACTCCGCCAGCACGGTGAAGTCGTCTTCCAGCGCCGCACGCCAATCACCGCCGGCAGCTACGCGAGCGCGCAGGCCCAGCACCAGGCCGTAGGCGGCAGCGATGCCGATGGCCGGCGCACCGCGTACGACCATCTGGCGAATGGCGTCGGCCACGCCTTCGGCGGTCTCGTAGGACAGCCAGGTTTCCTCCAGCGGCAACAGGCGCTGGTCCAGCAGTCGGAGTGTGCCCTTGCGCCAATCAATGGCCGTAACCCGTTCGGCCGCCAACAGTCGCTCACGCATGGAACACCTCTTCATTCGAATGGAATCGCGGGCCGCTCCGGCGCCACGGAAATCACCCCGGAAACACCGGGAAACGGCGGAGTATACCGAGCCTGACGCCCTGGCGCTCGGCTATACTCGGCGCCTTTATCCACGCGCCCAGGATGCGCTTCATGCCGACCGAAAAAGCCCCGCTCGACCTGCTGCTCTTCCCCACCTGGATCGTCCCCGTCGAGCCCGCCGGCGTGGTCCTGCGCGATCACGGCCTGGGCATCCGCGATGGCCGCATCGCCCTGCTCGCCCCCCGTGCCGAGGCGCTGCGCCATCCGGCCACGGAAACCCGCGAGCTGCCGGGCATGCTGCTGTCCCCCGGCCTGATCAACGCCCACGGCCACGCGGCAATGAGCCTGTTCCGCGGCCTGGCGGACGACCTGGCGCTGATGACCTGGCTGCAGGAACACATCTGGCCGGCGGAAGCCAAGTGGGTCAGCGAGGACTTCGTCCGTGATGGCACCGAACTGGCCATCGCCGAGCAGCTCAAGGGCGGCATCACCTGCTTCTCAGACATGTACTTCTTTCCGCAGGTCGCCTGCGAGGTGGTGCACAAGGCCGGCGTGCGGGCGCAGATCAGCGTGCCGGTGCTGGACTTCCCGATCCCCGGCGCCCGCGACGCCGACGAAGCGATCCGCCAGGGTCTGGCGCTGCGCGACGACCTCAAGCACCACCCGCGCATCAAGGTCGCCTTCGGCCCGCATGCGCCCTACACGGTCAGCGACGACAAGCTGGAAAACATTCTGATGCTCGCCGAGGAACTGGACGTCGGCATCCACATGCACGTCCACGAGACCGCCTTCGAGGTCCAGCAGGCGCTGGAGAAGAATGGCGAGCGCCCGCTGGCCCGCCTGCACCGGCTCGGCCTGCTCGGCCCGCGCTTCCAGGCCGTACACATGACCCAGGTGAACGACGAGGACCTGGCCATGCTGGTGGAAACCAACAGCTCGGTGGTGCACTGCCCGGAATCCAACCTCAAGCTGGCCAGCGGTTTCTGTCCGGTGGAACGGTTGTGGCAGGCCGGCGTCAATGTCGCCATCGGCACCGACGGCGCAGCCAGCAACAACGACCTCGACCTGCTCGGTGAAACCCGTACCGCCGCCCTGTTGGCCAAGGCCGTTGCCGGCCAGGCCACCGCGCTGGACGCTCACCGCGCCCTGCGCATGGCCACCCTGAACGGCGCCCGCGCGCTGGGCATGGAACAGGAAACCGGCAGCCTGGAGCTGGGCAAGTCCGCCGACATCACCGCCTTCGACCTCTCCGGACTGGCCCAGCAGCCGGTATACGAGCCGGTTTCGCAGGTCATCTATGCCAGCGGCCGCGACTGCGTGCGCCACGTCTGGGTCGGTGGCAAGCAGCTGCTGGACAACGGCAAGCTCACCCGCCTGGACGAAGCGCGCCTGATCGCCGTCGCCGGCGAGTGGGGCCGCAAGATCGCTGGCGCCTGAGCCCTGACCTTCCTGTCGCAGCGGCGACACAGGCCGCCGCTGCGACAATCTGTCATGCCGCGCCCCATCCATTCCACGAAGCTGGCATCATAGTCAGCCTTCGTTTCCAGCTTTTTGATCAATAGGGACACCATGAGCAACGTCGACCACGCCGAGATCGCCAAATTCGAGGCCCTCGCCCACCGCTGGTGGGACCGCGAAAGCGAGTTCAAGCCCCTGCACGACATCAACCCGCTGCGGGTCAACTGGATCGACGAGCGTGTCAGCCTCGCCGGCAAGAAGGTACTCGACGTCGGCTGCGGCGGCGGCATCCTCAGCGAAGCCATGGCCCAGCGCGGCGCCACCGTGACCGGGATCGACATGGGCGAAGCCCCCCTGGCGGTCGCCCAGCTGCACCAGCTGGAATCCGGCGTGCCGGTGGAATACCGCCGCATCACCGCCGAAGAACTGGCCGAAGAGATGCCCGAGCAGTTCGACGTGGTGACCTGCCTGGAGATGCTCGAGCACGTACCGGACCCGGCCTCGGTCATCCGCGCCTGCTACAGGATGGTCAAGCCCGGCGGCCAGGTGTTCTTCTCCACCATCAACCGCAACCCGAAGGCCTACCTGTTCGCCATCGTCGGTGCGGAATACGTGATGCGCCTGCTGCCGCGTGGCACCCACGATTTCAAGAAGTTCATCCGCCCCTCCGAGCTGGGCGCCTGGTCGCGTGACGCGGGCCTGGCGGTCAAGGACATCATCGGCCTGACCTACAACCCGCTGACCAAGCACTACAAGCTGGCCAACGATGTCGACGTCAACTATATGATCCAGACCCTGCGCGAGGAGTGAGTCGCATGCTCAGAGCGGTTCTCTTCGACATGGACGGCACGCTGCTGGATACCGCGCCGGACTTCATCGCCGTCTGCCAGGCGATGCTCGCCGCCCACGGCCGCGCACCGATCGATGACCAGCGCATCCAGGACGTCGTCTCCGGTGGCGCCCGCGCCATGGTCGCCGCGACCTTCGGCATGGACCCGGAGGCCCCCGGCTTCGAGGCCCTGCGCCAGGAGTTCCTCGACCGCTACCAGGAGCATTGCGCCGTTCTGACCCGTCCCTACGACGGCATGCCGGAGCTGCTGGAAAGCATCGAACGCTCGCGCCTGATCTGGGGCGTGGTGACCAACAAGCCGGTGCGCTTCGCCGCGCCGATCATGGAACAGCTGGGCCTGGCCGAGCGCTCGAAGGTACTGGTCTGCCCGGATCACGTGAAGAACAGCAAGCCGGACCCGGAAATGCTCCTGCTGGCCTGCAGCCAGCTGAAGGTCGATCCGTCCGAAGTGCTCTTCATCGGTGACGACCTGCGCGACATCGAGTCGGGCCGTGCCGCAGGGACCAAGACCGCAGCGGTGCGCTACGGCTATATCCATCCGGACGACAACCCCACTCACTGGGGCGCCGACGTCATTGTCGATGCGCCTCTCGACCTGCTCGCCGTCCTCGACCGCGCCCTCTGCTCCTGCTGAGCCGAATCCCTCGGAGCCCTTCGCGCTGACGGGCTTCGCCAAGGAGAAACCATGTTCGACTATTCCGCCCGCCCCGACCTGCTCAAGGGCCGCGTGATCCTGGTGACCGGCGCCGGCCGCGGTATCGGCCGCGCCGCCTCGCTCGCCTTCGCCGCACACGGCGCCACTGTGCTGCTGCTGGGCAAGACCGAAGACTTCCTCAACGAGGTCTATGACCTGATCGTCGCCGCCGGCCATCCGGAACCGGTGGTGATCCCGCTGAATCTGGAAACCACCCTGCCGCACCAATACGACGAACTGGCGGCCATGATCGAGAAAGAGTTCGGCAAGCTCGACGGCCTGCTGCACAACGCTTCGATCCTCGGCCTGCGTTCGCCCATCGAGCAGATTTCCACCGACAACTTCACCCGCGTCATGCAGGTGAACGTCAACGCCATGTTCAGCCTTACCCATACCCTGCTGCCGCTGCTCAAGCTCTCCGAGGATGCCTCGGTGGTCTTCACCTCCAGCAGCGTCGGCCGCAAGGGCCGCGCTTACTGGGGCGCCTATGCGGTGTCGAAGTTCGCCACCGAAGGCCTGATGCAGGTACTGGCGGACGAGTGCGAGGACATCAGCAGCGTGCGCGCCAACAGCGTCAACCCCGGCGCCACCCGCACCGCCATGCGCGCCCATGCCTATCCGGGCGAGAACGCTTACAACAACCCGGCGCCCGAAGAGATCATGCCGGTCTACCTGTACCTCATGGGCCCGGACAGCAAGGGCGTGAACGGCCAGGCCTTCAACGCCCAGGACTGATTTCCGCCTCGCAGAATCGGTACTGGCGTACCAGCGGCGTCAACCTGCAGCCCAGCAACGACGCCGCCTCCCGCCAATTTTCCGGCTTCGCTTCGCTTCGCATCCCGGCAAAGTGCCACTATTTCGCCAGACTTCTGGCGAAACCTATCCCCATTGGGGAACCCCGGCCACCATCGGTCGGTCAATACGGCGTCTTTTCAGGCCTTTCCGCGCCCTGGCACGGAAATCGCTCTGTCCCTGCAAACGCCGTAAAAATGGTCACCGCCATGGTTCCTCCCAAGCAGTCCAACACCATCGATTTCGATGCTGCCAAGCTCCAGCGCGCCGCCAGCCAGGACACCCGCACCCTCTCGCGACGTCCGCTGGACCTGCTGGAATTGCGCCAGCAGTTGAACCTGCAACTGCAGGTGAGCCTGGAGGCCGAGCGCATCCTGGCGGTGTTCTTCCGCGAGATCCAGCAGATGCTGCCGGTGGAGTACATGGCCTACTTCCATGCCGGTGCCGACCTGCGCCTGGAGTTCGGCGAAGTGGCCAGGCACAGTGCCGACTACCGCCTGACCCACGCCAGCGAATACCTTGGCGAAATCAGCTTCCGCCGCACCCGGCGCTTCTCCGAGGCCGAGCTGGCGCAGCTGGAGTCGTTGATGGCCTGCCTGCTCTACCCGCTGCGTAACGCCCTGCTCTATCGCGCCGCCGTGCAATCGGCGCTGCGCGATGCGCTGACCGGCACCGGTAACCGCATCGCCATGGATCAGACCCTGGGCCGCGAGGTCGAGGTCGCGCGGCGCCACCTGCTGCCGCTGTCGATCCTCATGCTCGACCTGGACCACTTCAAGCAGATCAACGACGAACACGGCCACAGCGTCGGCGACGATGCACTGCGCGCCGTCGCCACGGCACTGAAGAACAGCCTGCGCAACGTCGACATGGTTTTCCGCTTCGGCGGCGAAGAATTCCTCGTACTGCTCTCCAACACCCCCGGCGTTGCCGCCGTCCAGGTCGGCGAACGGCTGCGCGCTGCCGTGGAAGAGCTGAACCTGGCCGCCGACGGCAAGCGGTTGCCGCTGTCCATCAGCCTGGGCTGCGCGACGCTCAATGGCGGCGAGTCGGTGGACGACCTGCTGCGCCGCGCCGACAGCGCCCTGTACGAAGCCAAGCGCGACGGCCGCAACCGGCTGGCCTGCGCCAGCTGAGCCCCTGCGGGAGAGCTGATCCGCAGGATGGGTGGAGCCTAGGCGATACCCATGCTGCAAATGCCAGTTTCGATGGGTATCGCTTCGCTCCACACCATCCTGCGTGCCAGACACCGACACCTACCGCTCCTACAAAAACCGTCAGATCACAGGCAATAAAAAAGGGCTCCGAGGAGCCCTTTTTCATTTACCGCTGTCGCTTAGCGCTTGAAGCCCGGACGCATGCCGTCACCGGCAGCCTGCGGGCGGCGCTTGGCGATCGGCTTGCGGGCGACCGGCTTGCCGGGACGCTCGGCCAGCGGGGCGCCTTTCTCACGCGCTGGACGGTCGCTCGGCGCCTTGCGCGGAGCACGGCCTTCACCGGCATCGCTACGCGGGCCACGGGCCGGACGATCGGCACCGTCACGCGGAGCGCGAGCCGGACGATCACCACCGGCGTCACGCGGCTTGCGCGGGGCGCGGCTGTCGGCCGAATCGCTACGCGGGCCACGGGCCGGGCGGTCACCCGCATCACGCGGGGCGCGAGCCGGACGATCACCACCAGCGTCGCGCGGCTTGCGCGGAGCACGGCTGTCAGCGGAATCGCTGCGCGGGCCACGGGCAGGACGATCACCGGCATCACGCGGAGCGCGAGCCGGGCGCTCGTCGGAATCACGCGGACCACGAGCCGGGCGTTCGCCGGACGCCGGACGCGGAGCACGAGCCGGGCGTTCGCCGGACGCCGGACGCGGAGCACGCTGCGGACGCTCGCCTTCGGCGCGCTCGGTACGGGTACGCGAGCCACGGCCCGGACGCTCGCTGGGCGCCAGCTTCTTGCCGAGTTTGCGCTCCTGGCGCTCGACCTTTTCCTTGGTCTTGGTGGAGACCGCGGGCAGGGCGACCGGCGTCAGGCCGACTTCCTCACTGAGGATATCCAGCTCGCGCTGGCCCATCTCGCGGTAGCGGCCCATGGTCAGCTCGGAGGTCAGGAACACCGGTCCGAAACGCACGCGTTTCAGGCGGCTGACCACCACGCCCTGGGATTCCCACAGGCGGCGGACTTCACGGTTACGGCCTTCCATCACCACCACGTGGTACCAGTGGTTGAAGCCTTCGCCACCCGGCGCTTCCTGGATGTCGCTGAATTTGGCCGGGCCGTCTTCGAGCATCACGCCGGCTTTCAGGCGCTCGATCATCTCTTCGTCGACTTCGCCACGCACGCGTACGGCGTACTCGCGATCCATCTCGTAGGACGGGTGCATCAGGCGGTTGGCCAGCTCACCGTCGGTGGTGAACATCAGCAGGCCGGTGGTGTTGATGTCCAGGCGACCGACGTTGATCCAGCGGCCGCTGCGCAGACGCGGCAGGCGGTCGAACACGGTCGGACGGCCTTCCGGATCGTCGCGGGTGCAGACTTCGCCTTCGGGCTTGTTGTAGATCAGCACGCGACGGACGTGCTCTTCGATCTTCTCGCGCTTGAGCAGGCGGTCGTCGACGGCGATGGCATCGCGGTCGCCCACGCGCTGGCCAAGGGTCGCTACGGCGCCATTGACCTTGACGCGACCTTCGTCGATCCAGGCTTCGACGTCACGGCGCGAGCCGACGCCCATACGTGCGAGGACTTTCTGCAGTTTCTCGCCGGCTGGGGCTGGGGTAAGTTCTTCGAGGTTTTCGTGCGTGTCGGTCATCTGGGCACCTCCCGGTGTGGCATGCAGCGAATAAAAAAGGTCGCGCATCATACGCGCTTGCAGGCAGCAAAGCACCGTCCGCAGTCGGGAAAGACTAGTCGACTTACAGGAGGAATGAAGCCATGCACCACGAAGACGACTTCACCGGCGCCAAGCTCGCGCTGTTCCATGCCGGCCAACTGGTGGTCTACAAGCGCGACGACAAGCCGGGAATTCCCTACCCCGGCTGCTGGGATTTCCCTGGTGGCGGCCGCGAGCGTGGCGAAACCCCGGTGCAATGCGCGCTGCGCGAGCTGGAGGAAGAATTCTCCCTGCGCCTGGACGAACAGCGCATCGAATGGCAGCGCCGCTATCCTGCCACCCACGGCCCGGCACCCTGGGCGTGGTTCCTGGTGGCCCGGTTGGAGCAGGCCGAGTTCGAAGCCATCTGTTTCGGCGATGAAGGCCAGTACTGGCGCCTGATGCAGGTCAGCGAATACCTCGCCCACGAACAGGCAGTGGATTACCTGCAGGAACGCCTGCGGCATTTCCTCGCAGGGCGGCTGGACATCGCCTGATTCCGCGACGCCAGCCGCTGATCCGTATTTGTGCGGCCTATCTGAATCTGTTTCCTCTTTCGCCGTTTACCTAGATTGCCCGCTCACCGACATGCACCGGATTTGCAATCCGCTGCCTGTCCGGACGTTCTGTCACAAGCGGGAATCCAGCATGAGCACGAGAAGCACGGAGCAGGCGTACAACTACAAGGTGGTCCGCCAGTTCGCCATCATGACGGTGGTCTGGGGTGTCGTCGGCATGGCCATGGGGGTACTGATCGCCTCCCAGTTGGTCTGGCCACAACTGAACCTGGACCTGCCGTGGACCAGTTTCGGGCGCCTGCGCCCGTTGCACACCAGCCTGGTGATCTTCGCCTTCGGCGGTTGTGCGCTGTTCGCCACCAGTTACTACACGGTGCAGCGCACCTGCCAGACACGCCTGTTTTCCGACAGCCTCGCCGCGTTCACTTTCTGGGGCTGGCAGGCGCTGATCGTGACCATGATGATCACACTGCCACTGGGCTACACCACCACCAAGGAGTACGCCGAGATCGAGTTCACCGGCGCAGTGTGGATGGCCATCGTCTGGGTCGCCTACGCAGTGGTGTTCTTCGGCACGCTGATGAAGCGCAAGACCCCGCACATCTATGTGGGCAACTGGTTCTTCGCCGCCTTCATCCTGGTCACGGCGATGCTGCACATCGTCAACCACCTGGCCATTCCGGTGGACTGGTTCAAGTCCTACCCGGTGTACTCGGGCGCCACCGACGCCATGGTGCAATGGTGGTACGGGCACAACGCGGTGGGATTCTTCCTCACCACCGGCTTCCTCGGGATGATGTACTACTTCGTGCCCAAGCAGGCCGGGCGCCCGGTGTATTCCTACCGGCTGTCCATCGTCCACTTCTGGGCGCTGATCACCCTGTACATCTGGGCCGGCCCACACCACCTGCATTACACCGCCCTGCCCGACTGGGCGCAGTCGCTGGGCATGGTGATGTCGCTGATCCTCCTGGCACCCAGCTGGGGCGGCATGATCAACGGCATGATGACGCTCTCCGGCGCCTGGCATAAGTTGCGCACCGACCCGATCCTGCGCTTCCTCGTCGTCTCCCTGGCGTTCTACGGCATGTCGACGTTCGAAGGTCCGATGATGGCGATCAAGACCGTCAACGCCCTGTCTCACTACACTGACTGGACCATCGGCCACGTCCATGCCGGCGCACTGGGCTGGGTGGCGATGATTTCCATCGGCTCGCTCTATCACCTGATCCCCAAGGTCTTCGGTCGCGAACAGATGCACAGCATCGGTCTGATCAACGCACACTTCTGGCTGGCCACCATCGGCACGGTCCTCTACATCGCTTCGATGTGGGTCAACGGCATCACCCAGGGCCTGATGTGGCGGGCGGTGAACGCCGACGGCACGCTCACCTACTCCTTCGTCGAAGCACTGCAGGCCAGCCACCCCGGCTTCGTGGTGCGCATGACGGGAGGGCTGATGTTCCTCAGCGGCATGCTGTTGATGGCCTGGAATACCTGGGTAACGGTGCGCCAGGCGCGCCCCGAGGCGATGCGTGTCGCCGAGCGGATGGTCTGAGATGACGCTCTGGCTGGGGGGCGCGGGCCTGCTGGTGCTGTATTTCGGCGTCGGTTGGTGCCTGAGGGCGCATCGCGAACGGGGCATCGAGGAAGCCAGCATGCTGCCCTTCGCCGATGACGAGGAAGTCGCCCGGCGCGTGGAGAAGGCCACCGGGCGCAGCCGAACGGGCTGCGCCTGCCCCGGCCGCTGTCGGGGTGACTGCGAGCACTGGCGCGACTGGCAGCCCTAGCGCGCCACTTTGCGGACACGCCTGCGACAGAGCGCCACATCACCTCCATCAATTTTCATTAGCAAGCACATCAATTTCCCGGCGGGCAGCCCGAGGAGGAATATCACTCCCGTGCCCCGCCACCGGATGGACGCCTGAAGCATCGTCCCCTGTCCTGTCTGGACCCCAGGACAGACATCATCGATGCCAGTGCTCCCCGGTGGGGCTTTCAATCCCATTCAGGGGCCCCAACGGGCCCTCACCGAGGAAATAAAGAATGAAGCTTGCCTCTGTCGTGTCGGCTGTCATCTCCAGCCTCGCCCCGATGGCTTTTGCCCAGGACGCAATCAAGAACCCCGGCGCCGAGCTGCCGGTCACCGAATACCACTACGGCATGTCCCTGGACGTCGACAAGGTTCTGCACCGCACCGACAACTCCGGCAAGGTCGGCGTCGTACCGGCGTACATGGTCTACCAGGATCACGAAGGCCAGACCCACAAGGTCCGCTTCCTCGAATGGGGCGGCAGCACCAGCCAGGGCTGAGCCGCGAAGCACATCGTCCTCCAGCCGTCTTGGCCAACCCCGCGAGCCAGTGGTGGCGGTTGGGGGGCGATCCTGATTCAACCTGGAGCAATGGACACGTACGCCAATCGAGCCTGGCCGAAGCGCTGGATTGAAGTGGTTCGCGAGCAAGCTCGCTCCTACAGGTCGCCGCTGTTGTGCTCTTTGTAGGAGCGAGCTTGCTCGCGAACCGACCTCAACGAAAAAGCGCGCCCATTGGCGCGCTTTTTCATGCAACGGAAACTCAGATTTCCACCTGCGTCCCCAGCTCGATCACCCGGTTCAGCGGCAAGTTGAAGTAGCGCAGGTTGCCATTGGCGTTCTTCAGCAGGAAGGCGAACAGCGCCTCGCGCCAGCGCGCCATGCCGATCAGCTTGGACGGGATCACCGTCTCGCGGCTGAGGAAGTAGGTCGTGCGCATCGGGCTGAAGTCCAGCTCGTTGAGATGACACAGTTTGAGCGCCTGCGGGATGTCCGGGTCTTCCATGAAGCCGAAGTGCAGTACCACGCGGAAGAAGCCCTCGCCGTAGGCATCCACCTCGAAGCGACGGTCCTGGGTCACCCGCGGGCTGTCTTCGTTGACCACGGTGAGCAGCACGACCTGCTCATGCAGCACCTGGTTGTGCAGCAGGTTGTGCAACAGCGCGTGCGGCACGGCATCGGTACGAGCGGTGAGGAACACGGCAGTGCCCTGCACGCGATGCGGCGGCTGCGAGCGGATGCTGGAAATAAACAGCGGCAGCGGCAGTGAACCCTCGTCGAGGCGGTCCACCAGCAGCTGGCGACCACGCTTCCAGGTGGTCATCAGGATGAACAGGCCGATACCGGCAACCACCGGGAAGGCGCCGCCCTGTACCACCTTGGGCAGGTTCGCGGCGAAGAACAGGGTGTCGACGAACAGCATCGTCAGGAAGAACGGAATCGCCAGCCACAGCGGCCACTTCCACAGCAGCCAGACCACCACGCCCATCAGCAGGGTGGTCATCAGCATGGTACCGGTCACCGCCACGCCATAGGCCGAGGCCAGCGCGGCAGAGGACTCGAAGCCCAGCACCAGCAGGACTACGCCGACCATCAGCGCCCAGTTCACCATGGGGATGTAGATCTGCCCCTGCTCATGACTGGAGGTGTGCTGGATCGACATACGCGGCACGTAGCCGAGTTGGATGGCCTGGCGGGTCAACGAGAAGGCCCCGGAAATCACCGCCTGCGACGCGATCACCGTGGCCGCGGTGGACAGCGCCACCATCGGTAGCAGCGCCCAGCCTGGCGCGGTCAGGTAGAAGGGGTTACGCGCGGCTTCCGGGTTGACCAGGATGGTCGCGCCCTGGCCGAAGTAGTTCAGCACCAGCGCCGGCAGCACCAGGGCGAACCAGGCGCGGGCGATGGGTTTGCGGCCGAAGTGGCCCATGTCGGCATACAACGCCTCGGCACCGGTCAGCGCCAGCACGGTGGCGCCGAGGATGGCCACGCCGATGCCCGGATGGGAAACGAAGAAGTTGAAGGCCCAGGCAGGGTTCATCGCCTTGAGCACCTCGGGCTCGCGGGATACGCCGTAGACCCCTAGCGCAGCGAGGGCGAGGAACCAGGCCACCATGACCGGGCCGAACAGGATCCCGATACGCGCGGTGCCGTGCTTCTGGATCAGGAACAGACCCACCAGCACGATCAGCGAGAGTGGCACCACCCAGTGCTCCAGCCCATCGAAGGCGATCTCCAGGCCCTCGATAGCCGAAAGGACCGAGATCGCCGGGGTAATCATGCTGTCGCCATAGAAGAGTGCCGCGCCGATCAGACCGGCGATCACCACCATCGCCTGCAGTCGGCGACGTCCGGTGGCAGCACGACGAGCCAGGGCGGACAACGCCATTACGCCACCCTCGCCCTGGTTGTCGGCGCGCAGTACGAAGATCACGTACTTGATCGACACCACCCAGATCAGCGACCAGAAGATCAGCGAGAGCACGCCGAGGACGCCGTCGTGGTTGGCCTGTACGCCGTAACCGCCGATGAAGACTTCCTTGAGGGTGTACAGCGGGCTGGTGCCGATATCGCCGTAGCAGACGCCCACGGCGCCGACCATCAGGCCGATCGCGGAGCTCGAATGGGGCTGCTCATGCTCAACGGTGCCGGCGCTTGCATCGGACATGTAACAAAATTCCTCAAAAAAATTCGGCGCATCCTGCTCCGACCCTTTCGTCGATGCAAGAGCCGGGTTCGAAGGTTCTGATTGACTATAGAGCCTGTTGCCCGGAATTACCGGGCGGACGGGGCTGTCCGGCGGCGTGCGACAGCTTGTCCCAGAGAGGCTGGTCAAGTGCGCGGGACGCCGCTAGAATTGCGCACTTTTTGATCAGAGGCGCCGCCAGCGCGCCCTTCGAGGTTAGCCGCACATGTCCACCGCCACACCCAAAGTCGGATTCGTCTCGCTCGGATGCCCGAAAGCGACCGTCGACTCCGAACGCATCCTCACCCAGCTGCGCATGGAAGGGTACGAAATCGTCCCCACCTACCAGGACGCAGACGTGGTGGTGGTGAACACCTGCGGCTTCATCGACAGCGCCAAGGCCGAGTCCCTGGACGCCATCGGCGAAGCCATCGCCGAGAACGGCAAGGTGATCGTCACCGGCTGCATGGGCGTCGCCGAAGACAGCATTCGTGACGTGCACCCCAGCGTGCTGGCCGTGACCGGCCCGCAGCAGTATGAGCAGGTGGTCAATGCCGTCCACGAGGTGATCCCGCCCAAGGCCGAGCACAACCCGCTGATCGACCTGGTGCCGCCGCAGGGCATCAAGCTGACCCCGCGTCACTACGCCTACCTGAAGATTTCCGAAGGCTGCAACCACAGCTGCAGCTTCTGCATCATCCCGTCCATGCGCGGCAAGCTGGTCAGCCGCCCGGTGGGTGACGTGCTCAGCGAAGCCCAGCGCCTGGTGAAAGCCGGCGTGAAGGAGCTGCTGGTCATCTCCCAGGACACCAGCGCCTACGGCGTGGACCTGAAGTACAAGATGGACTTCTGGGACGGCCAGCCGGTGAAGACCCGCATGCTGGAGCTGTGCCAGGCGCTCTCCTCCATGGGCGTGTGGGTGCGCCTGCACTACGTCTACCCGTACCCCAACGTCGACGACGTGATCCCGCTGATGGCCGAGGGCAAGCTGCTGCCCTACCTGGACATCCCCTTCCAGCACGCCAGCCCGAAAGTGCTGAAGTCCATGAAGCGCCCCGCCTTCGAGGACAAGACCCTGGCGCGCATCAAGAAGTGGCGCGAGATCTGCCCCGAGCTGACCATCCGCTCCACCTTCATCGTCGGCTTCCCCGGCGAAACCGAGGAAGACTTCCAGTACCTGCTCGACTGGCTGACCGAAGCCCAGCTCGACCGCGTCGGCTGCTTCCAGTACTCCCCGGTGGAAGGCGCCCCGGCCAACGACCTGGGCCTGGACATCGTCCCCGATGACGTCAAGCAGGACCGCTGGGAACGCTTCATGGCGCACCAGCAGGCGATTTCCGCCGCGCGCCTGCAACTGAAGATCGGCAAGGAAATCGAAGTCCTGATCGACGAAGTCGACGACGAAGGCGCCGTGGGCCGCTCCTACGCCGACGCCCCGGAGATCGACGGCGCGGTGTATGTCGACAGCTTCGACGTGAAGCCGGGTGACAAGGTGCGCGTGCGCATTACCGACGCCGACGAGTACGACCTCTGGGCCGAACTGGTCTGATCCGCAAAAGCCCCGCCGAAGCGGGGCTTTTCATTTCAATGGAACGAACATGACCAACAACGACGTACTGCGCAGCCTGCGCTACCTGCTGGACATCCGCGACGCGCAGGTGGCCGAGATCACCGCGCTGGCCGGCTTCAACGTCAGCGCCGAGGAAATCGGCGCCTTCCTCGCCCGCGATGACGAGCCGGACTTCAAGCCCTGCAGCGACCGCGTGCTGGCGCATTTCCTCGACGGCCTGATCGTGCACCGCCGTGGCCGCGATGAGTCGCGACCGCTGCCGCCGGTGGAACTGCCGCTGACCAACAACATCACCTTGAAGAAGCTGCGCGTCGCCTTCGAGCTGCGCGACGACGACATCCTCGCGATCCTCGACAGCGTCGGCTTCATCGTCACCAAGACGGAACTGGGCGCCCTGTTCCGCAAGCCCGGCCACAACAACTACCGGCCCTGCGGCGACCAGTTGCTGCGCAACTTCCTCAAGGGCCTGACCCAGCGCCAGCAGCGCTGAGGCCGTCGTGCTCTACCGCCTCGCCGCCGACGCCGTCGTCCTGCTGCACCTGGGGTTCATCCTCTTCGTGATGCTCGGCGGCCTGCTGGTGCTGCGCTGGCCGCGCCTGGCCTGGCTGCATGTGCCAGCAGCGGCCTGGGGCATGGCGGTGGAGTTCCTCCACCTCTACTGCCCGCTCACCCCGCTGGAAAACCACTTCCGCGCCCTGGCCGGCGACCACGGCTATGACGGCGGCTTCATCGAGCACTACCTGATCCCGCTGATCTACCCAGCCGGCCTGACCGAGGCGACCCAGGTCGTCCTCGGCCTCGTGGTGGTAGCGGTCAATCTGCCGCCGTACCTGCTTCTGCTGCACCGGGCGTTGCGTTCGCGCTGAGCGGCTTGCCCACGGGCAAGTAGGCCAGGCTCGCCTCCTGATTCTTCGAGTGCCCCAGGCGCTGGCCATTGTTGAGCCTCGACTCGATCAGCCGGTGATCCGCCGTCAGCCAGTTCAGCGGCTGCTCTCCTTGGTGCGTGACCTGGGAAAGGATCAGGGTACGCGCCGGGTCCCACTCCTCGCCGGTACTCTGGCGCAGCCAGGCAAACAGTGCGGCGCTGTCGCCCTGTGGATAACCGGAGTGGACATAGAGGAACGGATGCGCCTGCCGTTCGCCGCGCTGCTCCAGGTACATCGGCAGGCGCGCATCATCATCCCCGAGGATCAATACCCGCCATTGCGACCAGGGCGCGGTCTGCTCCGCTGCGGCGCGCACCTCTTTGGCGAAGACCGGAATCCCGCCGCCACCATTGCTCCACGGATAAGCGATGCCCACCACCAGCAGCATCAACACCGCCCCTGCTCCCACCACGCTTGGCCAGACACGTCCCAGCCCTGCGAGCCCGCGCTCATGTCGGGATTCGACCACCCACCAGGCCGCCAGCAACTGGGCAAACGGCACCAGTGGCAACACGTAATAGCTGCGCCGGCCACCGCTGGCGGTAAAGAACGCGAACAGCAGCACCAGCGCCCAGACCAGCCAGCGCGCATTGGGCTCCAATTGCTTCCAGCGGCGCGTGGCAAACCACAGCCCGAATATCCACAGCGGTGCCCAGGGCAACGTGTAGGCCGGCAGGTACAGCAGGTAGGTATAGATTGGCCCTTCATGGTCGAAGGGCTGGAAGAAACGCACCACGTTCTCGCGGAACACCAGCGCCAGCCCGCTCTCGCCATAGCTGGGCTGGCCATAGAAGTGCGACAGCACGAAGGGGATCGCGTAGGCCGCGCTAGCCACCACCAGCGCAGCCACCAGCCGCAGGTTCAGGTGCCGGCGCCAGCGCCCCTCACCGAGCAGATGCGGCAACAGCACCAGCCCCGGCAGGACAAAGCCGATCAGCCCCTTGCACAGCGAGGTCAGCGACAAGATCAGGAAAAACCCCAGGTAGCTGCGCAAACGCGTGTCTTCCGGATCACGCCAGTACCAGGCCAGCGCCGCCAGCACACCGAAGACCGTGAGCATGTCGGCCGTCGCCACCCGCGCCCAGAACAGGAAATAGAAGGTGGTCGCCAGCAGCCAGCCGGCCAGCAGACCGGTGCCCTTGCGCAACAGGCGCTCGCCCAGCCACCAGGTCAGCCAGACGCTGCCCAATCCAGCCAGCACGGTGCTCAGGCGCAGCGTCCAGTGGTTGAGACCGAACAAGCTGGCCGGCGCGGTGATCAACCAGTAGGACAGCAGCGGCTTGTCGTAATACGGCGCGCCGCGCAGGTAGGGGTCGAAGTAGTCGCCAGACTGCAGCATCTGCAGCGCGATATCCGCCCAGCGCACCTCCGGCCCCCAGACTTCGCGGGCCCACAACCCGGTCATCAACAGCACCAGCGTGCCAACCATCAGCAGCACCAGCGCCTTGCGATCTCTGCTCCAACCCTGCATCACCCGGCCCCCGGCCTCTCGAATGTGCGCGGACACTAGGGCAGCGATGGTTATGCGCAGGTTAAGAAAATGCAGCCATCACGTAATGCGCATCCATTTGCCAACTGGATAGTGCTCGGAGCGCCCCGACGATCCCGCTAGGGTGAGGCGAAAACCCAGCCAGGAGAGGCTCATGCACCCGTACTTTTCCCTCGCAGGCAAGACCGCACTGGTCACCGGCGGCACCCGTGGCATTGGCCGGATGATCGCCCAGGGCCTGCTCGAAGCCGGCGCGAAAGTCATCATCTGTGCCCGCGATGGCGCTGCCTGCGCCGACACTGCTGCGGAACTGTCGCAGTACGGCGAATGCATCGGCCTGCCGGCCAACCTCGCCACCGAAGAAGGCGCCCGCGTACTGGCCGCCGATCTCGCCGAACGCCTGGACCACCTCGACATCCTGGTGAACAACGCCGGCACCACCTGGGGCGCACCACTGGAAAGCTACCCGGCCTCGGGCTGGGAGAAGGTCATGCAGCTCAACGTCACTGCCGTGTTCAGCTGCATCCAGCAACTGCTGCCGCTGCTGAAGAAGGCCGGCAATGCGCAGAGCCCGGCGCGGGTGATCAACATCGGCTCGGTAGCCGGGGTCACTTCCCACGGAGAGAGCGCCTACGCCTACGGCCCGAGCAAGGCTGCGCTGCACCAGCTGTCGCGCATGCTCGCCCGAGAGCTGGTGAAGGACCACATCAACGTCAACGTCATCGCCCCCGGCCGCTTCCCCAGCAAGATGACCCGCCACATCGCCAACGACGAGCAGGCCATGGCCGAGGACACCGCCGTCATCCCCATGCGCCGCTGGGGCCGCGAGGAAGAGATGTCCGCCCTGGCGATCAGCCTGGCGAGCGCCGCCGGTGCCTACATGACGGGCAACATCATCCCCATCGACGGCGGCTTCCACCTGGGCTGAAGCGCGTAATCGGGTACCATGGCGGCCCCTGCAACCGCTTGTGCCGCCATGTCCCACACCGTCTCGCCCATCGGCCACGTCCGCTCCTGCTTCAAGGAGAAGTTCGCCATCCCGCGCCAGCCGCAACTGGCTCCGGCCGCGACCGGCATGCTGGAACTGCTGCCGCCATTCGACACTGGCGACGCGGTAGAAGGACTGGAACAGGTCAGCCACGTCTGGCTGATCTTCCTCTTCCATCAGGCACTGGAAGACAAGCCACGACTGAAGGTGCGCCCGCCGCGCCTGGGCGGCAACCAGTCGATGGGTGTATTCGCCACTCGCGCCACCCACCGGCCCAACGGCCTCGGCCAATCGGTGGTGAAGCTGGAGAAGGTCGAGCCCGGCCGACTCTGGCTGTCCGGCATCGACCTGCTGGACGGCACCCCGGTCATCGACATCAAACCCTACGTACCCTATGCCGACATAGTCGCGGATGCCCGCAACGCCATCGCCGACACACCGCCCGCCCCCATTGCTGTGCACTGGAGCGACGAAGCCCTTCGCCAGGCCCATGAACATGGCCTGCGCCTGCGCCAACCGGTGCGCGAGCTGATCGAGCAATGCCTCGCCCAGGACCCGCGCCCGGCGTACCAGAAGCCGCCGCCCGAGCGCCGCTACGGCGTACGCCTGTGGGACCTGGACGTGCACTGGCACTACCCTGCCGATGGCGAAATCCGCGTGCTGGATGTGCAACGGGCCGCCAACTGAAACCCGCGTCAGTCCACCGGATTGAGGGCGATCACGTCGCTTTCGAAGCACTCCTGCTCGAGGATCAGCGGCTCCACCAACGGGCGGCTGTCGCGGAAGTGTGCGGTTTGCGTGTGCGCCTCATAAGCCGCATCGTCGCGGTAGATCTCGTAGAGGTAGATCACGTCCGGATCAAGGCGATCCTGGGACACATCGAAGACCAGACAGCCGGGCTCGCTGGACACGGAAGCGGCGGCATTGGCCTTGATGGCATGGAGGAAGTCTTCGGCGCTGCCGGGTTTCACGCGGGTCTTGATGAACAGACTGTACACAGGGCGCTCCTTTTGTTTTAAATTTGAAATCAAATTGTATACAAAAAAGGAACCGCGTCCATGTCCGATCTCCCTGCCCGCCCCGGCCGCCTCAACGGCCTGCGCCACCTCGCCCTGCTGGTACCGAACCTCGAAGAGTGCGAGCGCTTCTATGTCGACGTGCTCGGCATGGAAGTCCTCAACCGTGCCAACGAAGACCTGGTGTATCTCACCTGCGGCAACGACAACCTCTCGCTGGGGCGCGGCTTCGGCGCGGCCAACGGCCTGCAGACCCTGGATCACTATGGCTTCGTGGTGGACAGCGTGGAGGAGCTTGATGCCTGGTACCAGTACTTCAAGGCGCGCGGCGTGACGCTGCTGGACCGCCCCTTCGACCATGGTGACGGCGCGCGCAGCTTCCACCTGCTGGACCCGGCGGGGAACAAGGTGCAGCCGCTGTATCACCCGGCGGTTTCGGGGCAGAAGTTGGCCTAAAGGAACACTTTGTTGCTGAGCAGGCCGTGCAGGCTGACGCCAAGGCTTCCCCCTGCACCGAACGATCCCCTCTCCCGCTGAGCGGGGCGCGCAGCCAGGGTTAGGGGCCCTTGGTCTTGTAGGAGCGAGCTTGCTCGCGAACCGGCCTCACAGCGGAGTTGTTCGCGAGCAAGCTCGCTCCTACGAAAAGCCCTGCCGTCAGCGCTGGAATGTGGGCCATAAAAAACGCCGCGATCCCATGGAATCGCGGCGTTTCTTCGATCCGACAGCGCGGTTTACTTCTCGACGAAGGCACGCTCGATCAGGTAATCACCCGGCTCGCCCATGCGCGGGGAGATCTGCAGGCCGAAGCTGTTCAGCACTTCGCTGGTCTCGTCGAGCATGCTCGGGCTGCCGCAGATCATCGCGCGGTCGTCCTGCGGGTTCATCGGCGGCAGGCCGATGTCGGCGAACAGCTTGCCACTGCGCATCAGGTCGGTCTGACGGCCCATGCTATGGAACTCTTCGCGAGTCACCAGCGGGCAATAGATCAGCTTCTCTTTCACCATGTCGCCGAAGTACTCATGCTCCGGCAGGACCTTGGTGATGAAGTCCGCGTAGGCCAGCTCGCTGACCCAGCGTACGCCGTGGACCAGGATGACCTTCTCGAAGCGCTCGTAGACTTCCGGGTCCTGGATGACCGACAGGAACGGCGCCATGCCGGTGCCGGTGCTCAGCAGGTACAGATGCTTGCCGGGCTTGAGGTCGTCCAGCACCAGGGTGCCGGTCGGCTTGCGGCTGACCATCAGCTCGTCGCCTTCCTTCAGGTGCTGCAGACGCGAAGTCAGCGGACCGTCCGGGACCTTGATGCTGAAGAACTCCAGGTGCTCTTCGTAGTTCGGGCTGGCGATGCTGTACGCGCGCATCAGCGGACGACCGTTGACTTCCAGGCCGATCATCACGAATTGACCGGTCTTGAAGCGCAGACCCGGGTTACGGGTGGTCTTGAAGCTGAAGAGGGTGTCGTTCCAGTGGTGCACGCTGAGAACGCGCTCGGTGTACAGGTTGCTCATCAAGGACTCCTAGGAGAAACGTGGCGCACCCCAGCAGATCCCGGACGTAGCGCAATTGCGCGACATTTTATAGGCGGCGACAATATCCGCAAAATAAATTATCTGGATATTGCTAATCCAAAACGCAGATAAGGCCGCTACGTCGCCGCGAAAGGATACCGTCAGGCCCTTCCTACGCCGGGGTGACGAAATGTCGCGCAGCCCTCTCCGGAGCCCCTCTGAATGAAGTTCACCCTGCGCCAGCTCGAAGTCTTCGTCGCCGTCGCCCAGCAGGAAAGCGTCTCCCGCGCCGCGGAAGCGCTGTCCATGTCGCAGTCGGCCACCAGCACCGCGCTGGGCGAGCTGGAGCGGCAGTTCGACTGCAAACTGTTCGATCGCTCCGGCAAGCGCCTGACCCTCAACGCCCTCGGCCGCCAATTGCTGCCCCAGGCAGTGGCCCTGCTCGACCGCGGCAGCGAGATCGAGAACATGCTCAATGGCAAGAGCGCCTTCGGCTCGCTGGACCTGGGCGCCACCCTGACCATCGGCAACTACCTGGCGACTCTGCTGATCGGCACCTTCATGCAGCGCCAGCCCGACTGCCGGGTGCGCCTGCACGTGCACAACACCGCCCACGTTGTACAGCGTGTAGCGCACTACGAGCTGGACCTGGGGCTGATCGAAGGCGACTGCCAGCACCCCGACATCGAAGTGCAGCCGTGGATGGAAGACGAACTGGTAGTGTTCTGCGCGCCACAGCACCCGCTCGCCCGTGAAGGCCGCGCGAGCCTGGAGCGGCTGACGGAGGAAGCGTGGATCCTGCGGGAGCAGGGCTCAGGTACGCGGCTGACCTTCGACCAGGCCATGCGCCACCACGTTGAACCACTGAACGTGCGGCTGGAACTGGAACACACCGAGGCGATCAAGCGCGCGGTGGAATCGGGACTGGGGATCGGCTGCATCTCGCGCCTGGCGCTGCGCGACGCCTTCCGCCGTGGCAGCCTGGTGCCGGTGGAAACGCCGGACCTGGACCTGCGCCGGCAGTTCTACTTCATCTGGCACCGGCAGAAGTACCAGACCGCGACCATGCGCGAGTTCCTGGAGCTGTGCCGCAGCGAAACCGCCGGGGTAACGCGCAGCGACGACATCGTCCTGCCGATGATTCCCTGAACGGCGCTTCCTGTAGGAGCGGATCTTATCCGCGATCAGGCCGGCAGGCCGGCTCAGATGGTCCCGGTTGCGCCGGGATTTCGCAGAGAAGCTCCGCTCCTGCGGGCGACCCTGTCAGCCCAGCAGAATGCCTGCCCAGGTCACGGTGATGATGGTCAGCGCCACGAATTGGGCGGCGCTACCCATGTCCTTGGCGTTCTTCGACAGCGGGTGGCGCTCCAGGGAAACCCGGTCGACCACCGCCTCGATGGCGGAGTTGAGCAGCTCGACGATCAGCGCCAGCAGGCACACGGCGATCATCAGCGCGCGCTCGCCACGAGTGACGTCACAGAAGAACGACAGCGGGACCAGGACCACGTTGATCAGAACCAGCTGGCGGAAGGCCGCTTCACCCTTGAAGGCGGCGGCGAAGCCGGCCAGGGAGTAGCCGGCGGCGTTGAAGATGCGTTTCAGGCCGGTCTGGCCCTTGAAGGGGGAGGCGGACACGTGGGGTTCTCACAGGCAAAGGTCGCGGCACTCTATACCAGCGATCGTCAAAAAGGAGTCAAGGCCATTACAGAATGTGACGGTTCCCCAGCCGGAATGTGACGACCTCAGTTCCCCGGTACCGACTCCATCTGCGCCAGCAGCAGTGCCGCCTGGGTGCGGGTGCGCACATTCAGCTTGCGGAAGATCGCGGTGACATGCGCCTTCACCGTGGCTTCGGAAACGCTCAGCTCGAAGGCGATCTGCTTGTTCAGCAGGCCTTCGCAGACCATGGTCAGCACGCGGAACTGTTGCGGAGTGAGGCTGGCCAGACCGGCGCTGGCAGCGCGGACGTCCTCGCTCATCTCGGTCACGGCGTCCACCTGCGGCGGCCACCAGACATCGCCATCGAGCACCGAGCGCACGGCCTGCTGCAGCACGCTCAGTTCGCTGGACTTGGGAATGAAACCACTGGCGCCGAACTCACGGGAGCGCTGCACCACGGCGGCATCTTCCTGGGCCGAGACCATCACCACCGGAATCTGCGGGTACTGCCCGCGCAGCAGCACCAGGCCGGAGAAGCCATAAGCGCCAGGCATGTTCAGGTCCAACAGCACTAGGTCCCAGTCGGCCTTCTCGTTCAGGCGCGTCTCCAACTCCGCGATACTCGCTGCCTCCGACAGTCGCGCCTCGGGGCCAAGACCAATGGTCAGGGCCTGGTGCAGGGCACTGCGGAACAGCGGGTGATCGTCAGCGATCAGGATCTCGTAGGAAGCCATGAATTTTCCTTGAAGGCCGCGCCGAAGTCCTGCCGCGGATAACAGCCAGACTTGCGCACGAAAGGTCGGAGCACGGATAGAGCACTACTTGTCGCATTGTACGCAAAGACCACATCCGCTGTCCGCCGCGAATACATCGCCGGACGGTACTTACACCGTGGCCTGAAAGCCCCTGCCACTGTGCCCGCCGGGAACCTCCTCCCCTTTCCAAAGGCCCGGCGTTACGGCAGAGTTCCGCTTTTTTTCCTGCCCGTTACGAGAACAAGATGAAAAGCCATGCGCTGCGCGCCGATTTCCTGATGCTGTTCACCGCGATGATCTGGGGGGTCTCCTTCGTCGCGCAACGCCTCGGGATGGATGCCATCGGTCCCTTCCTCTATACCGGCCTGCGCTTCACCCTCGGCGCCGTGGCACTGCTGCCCTTGCTGGCCTGGTCGAGCAAGCGCGGCGCCCAGCCGTTCAACCGCGGCCTGCTGCTGGCAGGCCTGGCCATCGGTACCGCACTGACCGTGGGGATCAACCTGCAACAGGTCGGCCTGATGTTCACCAGCGTGACCAACTCCGGCTTCATCACCGGCCTGTACGTGATCATCGTGCCGCTGCTCGGCCTGCTCATCGGCCATCGTGCCGGCATGGGCACCTGGCTGGGATGCGCACTGGCCGTGACCGGCATGGCGATGCTGAGCATCGGCCCGGGCTTCCACGTTGCTTCCGGCGACTGGCTGCAGCTGACCGGCGCCTTCGTCTGGGGCGGCCACGTGCTGCTGGTGGGGCTTTTTGCCAGCCGCTACGACCCGATCCGACTGGCCTTCCTGCAGTTCGCGACCTGTGCGGTGGTAAGCATGATTCTCGCGCTGGTGTTCGAAGAGATCCGCCTCGATGCCATCATCCAGGCCGGCCCCGCGCTGATCTACGGTGGCCTGTTCGGCGTTGCCACCGGCTTCACCCTGCAGGTCATCGCGCAGAAACACGCCATTGCCTCCCACGCGGCGATCATCCTCTCTCTGGAGGCCGTGTTCGCCGCCATCGCCGGCGCACTGTTCCTCAACGAGACCCTGCATGTGCGTGGTTATTTCGGCTGCGCGCTGATGCTCGCCGGCATGCTGGTGGCGCAGCTTTGGCCGAAGAAGGCCGAGGTGAAGGCGGTCTGATCTCTACTGCACAACGGAGCGAGACTGTTCGCGAGCCAGCTCGCTCCTACAGGCTGGGGATTCGGCGGCACGAGCGCTCTTCGTAGGAGCGAGCTCGCTCGCGAACCGCACACCTCGGCGCCCGCTCTGAAAATCAGAAACATGCATGCGATGAAGGGCCGATCTAGCGCTCGGTAAACGGCCTCAACGCCTGATGCGCCGGGCTCTGCTCATCCAGCGGCTGCTGGCGCTTGGAGCCCAGGTAGCGCTCGCTGAACACATCCAGGTAAGCATCCAGCGCATCCCCCGCACGACGGTCGCCGGCCAGCCCGAGGCAAAGCGCGGCAACCTCGGCGGTGCACAGGTGCTCATCGAACTTGGAGCGACGCAGGCGATAGCGCGACAGCGCATCGGGGGTGATGCTCAATACTGGAAAGCGATCCAGGTAAGGGCTCTTGCGGAACATCTTGCGCGCTTCGTTCCAGGTGGCGTCGAGCAGGATGAACAGCGGGCGCTTGCCGTCCTGCGGCTCCACCGTGGTCACCACGCGCTCGGGCTGGACGAACTCACCAGGGAACACCACGTACGGCTGCCACTGCGGGTCATCGAGCAGCGCCAGCAGCGCCGGGTCGACCTCGATGCGCGACCAGCCGAAGGCCCAAGTCTCGGGTACGGTTTCTGCGATCAGCCAGCCGGTGTTGCTGGGCTTGAGCGGTTCGGTGTCGAACATCACCAGACACATCGCCGAATTGGACTCGACCTGCGGGCGCAGGCTGCACATGCAGTAGTTCGGCCGCAAACGGCAGCCGGGACAGCGCGGCGAGCGCGAGCCACGGGCGAAGAACGGTTTGATGCAGCGGGCCAGGCGTTCATCGCGAAGGCGGGCGACGGCGTGGCTCATGCTGCAGCCACCGGGATGAGGAAAAGCGGACGGGACATCGAAGGCTCGAACGGGACGACGGTTGCGGACCGCCGATTGTACCAGAGCCATGGTCCGCCCCTCGCACAGCCGACCGTCGATAGGCTCGGCGAACCCGCCTCTTCCTTGACCCATTTGGCGACCCAGCGGGCCGGACAGCGGCCTGCGGCAATCGAATCTCGGCAGGCAGGTCGTTTTAAGGGACAATAGGCGGCTGTAATGACCCGCGAACCCGGAAGGCTCGCCACGGTCGAATCGGCACCATTGTCAGGAGATGCCCATGCTGCGCCTCACCGCCCTCGCCCTCTGCCTCGTCATTCCCGTCGCGCACGCCGCGTCGAAGAAGGACTTCGAACTGACCCAGACCCTGGAAAAGGTCGCCAAGGAAAGCAGCGAAGGCACCCCGCGCGCCATCAACGAGGACATCCTCGACCAGGGCTACACCGTCGACGGCCCCCAGTTGATCAACCACCTGAGTGTGCGCGCCAGCCATGCCGAACGCATGCGCGAGAACCCCGACAGCGTGCGCAGCCAGCTGGGCGACAGCGTCTGCAGCAACACCGCCTACCGCCAGTTGCTGGCCGAGGGCGCGATCCTCACCTACAGCTTCACCGAGTACAAGACCAACGCTCCGGTCGCCACCGAGCGCTTCGATGCTGGCAGCTGCAAGATCAAGCTGAAGAAGTAAGCCGCGTCCATGCTCGACAAGGAAATGCTGCTGAAGATCGCGCGCACGCCGATGCCCTTCGGCAAGTACCAGGGCCGCATGCTGGTCGACCTGCCTGACGAGTACCTGCTGTGGTTCCACAAGAAGGGGCAGTTTCCGGCCGGCGAACTGGGGCGGCTGATGCAACTGACCCTGGAACTGAAGATCGATGGTCTCGACGACCTGATCAAAGCGCTCAAGCACTGAGGCCGCGCAACCGCCCTGCGGCGGTTGCGCGAGCGCTCGTCAACGCAGCACGAACGGGTTTTCCCTGCCCGCCACCGCCGCCGCTTCGTCCGGCGCCAGCAAGGCGCTGCGCGGAACATCCAGCAAACGCGCACAGGCCGCCAGCACGTGGGCCCAGCTGCAACGGTTGGCGAATAGCATGCCCGCCTCGTCCAGCGTACCGCCCTGGTTGCGATAGCCAAGCACCGCCGTTTTCAAGGCATCCGGCAGGATCGGCCAGAGGTGCCCCCGCGCCACTTCCGGGCGCATGTGAGTGAGCAGCACACGGCGCTCGTAGTGATCGGGGAACAGCCGCATGGCGATGGATTCATCCGTCAGCGCCTGCAACTCCCAGTTGTCACGCGGCGCGCGGAAGCGCCCCGGTTCCTGCAGATAGACCAGCCGATAGGGGTATCCGGCCTCCTCCAGCCGCAACGCGGCGCGACGCATCTCGGCCAGTTGGTAGCTGCCATTGGCAATCAGCAGCAGCGGTTCGTTGCCGGGGTGTTCATCCATCAGGATCGCGCCATCGCGGGCCAGCTGTTCCGCCTGGGCCTGGTTGAACACTGCCGGACGGTCACGCTTGGGTGCCACGACGCAGGCCAATTGCCCGCGACTGCGGTAGATGTCCGGCAGCAAAGCCAGGTGGCTGTTGTGGTCAGCCGGGAAGACCACCCGCACCATGTCGCTCATCTCGCCCAGCAGCGCTTCGCAGAAGGTGGTGTCCTGGTGCGACTGCTGGTTCTTGCCGTTCTCCCAGGTATGCGAAGTCACCACCAGCGGCCAGCCGAGCCAGCCCGCCGGGCGCCCGGCCTCCTTCTGCTGGCGGGCGAATATCAGTGTCTGGCGCACCGCGCCGAGCATTTTCACGCAGAAAGCTTCGTAGCTGGCCACCAGGTTCAATCCGCCCTGGTTGGCCAGACAGGCGGAAACCACCGCTTCCTCGTTGAGCGCAGTGATGATCCGACCATCGACGGCCTCCAGATCGCTTTCCGGCTCGCTCACCCGGTGCCGCAGCGCCTTGAGCACGCCGCCCAGGCGATTGCTCGCCAGCTCGTCCGGGTTGCCGACGCGAGCACGCAGGTCCGGGTTGGCGGCGCACAGATCGACATAGAAACGATCCAGCGCGGCCATGGGCGAGCATTCGTCGTTGCGGTAATGCAGCGGCGGAATCGAAGGCTCGATAGGCCGACGCACAGCCAGTGGATTGTCCCGCTCCAGCACCCGGCCGCTGTGCGACGCCAAGAACAGGCCGCAGGCTTCGGCGAGCTCCTCCGGCTCCACCCACAACGGCGCCGCATGCTGATTGAAAAGATCGAGCGCCTCGGCGTCCACACTGGGGTTGCCCGGCAACGGCAGGTTGTGCGCGGCATTACTGCCGGCACCGTAGAAGCCGTAGCCCTTGGTCGTCTCGGCAATGCCATAGGGAATCGGCAGCGGATAACGCAGGATGCCGCGCTCCTTCTCGTCGAGGCGGTGTTGCAGGCGCTCTTCCATCTCCCAGAGGGCGCAGACGAAAGCCGCCGGATCGCGTCCATCGAAGCTGATGGGGTCGAAACCGCAACGCTGCAAGTGCAGCTTGAAACCTTCCAGCCCTTCGTGAGTGCCCAGGTCGGTACGCTGCTCGATGCGCCGGCCGTTGGCGATCATCACCGGCAGCGCCGTGCCGCAGTCCTCGGCACGCCACCAGCGGGGGATCCAGTCGCTGCCGCGCTGCTCCTCGGCGGCACCGTCGGAGAGGAAGGCCACCAGGGTCTCGCCCGGTAGCGGCATATGCGCATACATCAGCTCGGCAAAACCAAGATAGCCGCCTTCGGCAATGCCACCGGCGGTATGCGGATTGACGTGACTGCCCAACGGAGCGGCGACCTTGCCGTCCGGCTTCTGCGCGTAGCTGTAGAAATCCTGCACCAGTCGGTCCAGCCCGGCCTCGCCGTTCCCGTAGGCCGCGGCCTGCTCCGGATGCAGGTTACCGGTGAGCACGTTGAGTGCGTCGATCGCCGCCACACAGTGCCCCTGCCCCATCAGCCAGCCGCGGGTCTTGCCACTCAGGGCATTCAGGGCGAGGTAACCGGCATAGGCCGGCACCATGTTCAGCGCACCGCCGGTATGACCTTCGGGCTGCGCCTTGAAATCCTCGGCCTGCAAGGGGGCACCGTCGAGGCGGACGCGCCTGGCGTAGGTCATGTGCGCCACCAGCCAGAGGCCGGCGCAGGTCAGGCGGTCCAACGCGCTGAATAGCCGATAGACACTGGCCAGATCAGGCTGCAGGCCGTACTGGACCAATTGATGAGCGACACGAAAGACCGCCGCCTGGGTCTGCACGCTATGCTGAAGCGGACCACGGCCTCGCAGCCAGCGGGCATATTCCGGCTCGGCTGCCGCATGGGCGGCAAGCTCCTCGGGGCTTGGCAGGATCTGTGACATATCGGCTCTCCCTTGGCTATGACGGAAAGTCTAGGTCGCCACAGATCGGACGGGCGCTGACATGTATCAACGAGCGCCCCGACCAATCGAGCAAGGCTGAAAGAGAATTCCGACAAGGAGACGACATGGCGCTTCTCACCTTCATCGGCGCGATTCAGGAAGTCACCGGTTCCTGCTACCTGCTGGAAACCCGCGACGGCGTCCGCGTACTGCTCGAATGCGGGATGCGCCAGGGGCGCAGCGGCAACAAGGGCACCCGCGACAACGAGGCGACCAACCGCACACCCTTCCCCTTCGACCCGAAGGAACTCGACGCCGTCGTCCTCTCCCACGCCCACCTCGACCACAGCGGGTTGTTGCCGCGCCTGGCGAAGGAAGGCTACAAGGGACCGATCTACGCCACCGAATCCTGCTGCGATCTGCTGGAGCTGATGCTGATGGACTCGGCGCACCTCCAGGAGAAGGACGCCGAGTGGGAGAACAAATGGCGCTCGCGCCTGGGCAAGCCGCCGGTGAAGCCGCTGTACACCGTCGAAGATGCTTCCCGGGCACTGAACCAGCGCCGCCGCGTCAGCTATGGCAGCACCGTGGACGTGGCGCGCGGCATCCGCGTGACCTTCCACAACGCCGGGCACATCCTCGGCTCGGCCATCGTCGAACTGGAAATCCATGAGTTCGGCTCGACCCGCCGCCTGGTGTTCTCCGGCGACCTGGGCAGCACCTGCTCACCGCTGATGCGCACGCCGACGCCGCTGAGCCGCGCCGACGTGGTGTTGCTGGAGTCCACCTACGGCGACCGCGACCACCGCGACGCCAACGAAACCCTGCTGGAGCTCGCCGGCATCCTGCAGCGCGCGCAGAACGAGGGCGGCAATGTCCTGATCCCGTCGTTCGCCGTGGGCCGCACCCAGGACCTGATCTACTACCTCGGGCGCTTCTACCAGGAGGGTCGCCTGCCGCAGCAGGTCGTCTACCTCGACAGCCCGATGGCGGCGCGAGCCAACAATATCTACCTGCAGCATATCGGCGAGATCGCCGATGTCGACCGCGAGTACATGCGTGGCACCGGCACGGCCAAGGTCGGCGAGTGGCTGCCGATCCTGCGCACCACCCAGAGCGCGGATGAATCGATGGCGCTGAACCGCATCAAGAGCGGCGCCATCATCATCGCCGGCAGCGGCATGTGCACTGGCGGGCGGATCGTCCACCACCTCAAGCACAACCTTTGGCGCGAGGAGTGCCACATCGTATTCCCCGGCTTCCAGGCCAAGGGAACGTTGGGCCGCGCCATCGTCGACGGTGCGGAGACGGTGCGTATCCTGCGCCAGCGGATCAGCGTGAAAGCGCAGATCCATACCCTCGGCGGGTTCTCCGCTCACGCGGGACAATCACAATTAATTCAGTGGGTTGGCCACTTCGAGAACAAACCCGAGCTATACCTGATACATGGCGAGCGGGAAAAGATGGATGTACTCAAGGGTGCACTCCAGGATCGCCTGAACTGGACGGCCAACATTCCGGAGCCCGGAGACCGGATCGCCATCTGAAATCGGGGCCTCACCGACTGTCACACCCCGCGTGCCAGACTCGGCAGGCCTCCTGCTGAACCCTGTGCGTGCGGCGAAGCACCATTGCGTCACAGCCAGAGCCACCGTGCATGGCCGGCGCCGCCCATGGACAGGCGATCAGGGGTTGATGAACAAGGAGTATCAACATGCCCTATGAGCCCGACGACTACCTCTCCAGACACTTCCAGACCAGCGGCACCGACCTTGCGCAGAAAATCGAGGAGCTGGCCGAACTGGCTGCTCCCGGCAACAGCCAGAACCTCCCGCTGTACCGCGAGATGCTCACCACCGTCGCCCGCATGGCCCAGGCCGACCGCAATCGCTGGGACGCCAAGATCATGCTGCAGACCCTGCGCGAGATGGAGCACGCCTTCAGCACCCTGGAGCAGTTCAAGCGTCGCCGCAAAGTCACGGTGTTCGGCTCCGCCCGCACGCCGGCCAACCACCCGGTCTACGCGCTGGCCCGCGAGCTGGGAGAAACCCTGGCCCGCTACGACCTGATGGTCATCACCGGCGCCGGCGGCGGCATCATGGCCGCGGCCCACGAAGGCGCAGGGCTGGAAAACAGCCTCGGCTTCAATATCACCCTGCCGTTCGAGCAACACGCCAACCGCACCGTGGACGGCACCAGCAACCTGCTGTCCTTCCACTTCTTCTTCCTGCGCAAGCTGTTCTTCGTCAAGGAAGCCGATGCCCTGGTGCTCTGCCCCGGTGGCTTCGGCACGCTGGACGAAGCGTTGGAAGTGCTGACCCTGATACAGACAGGCAAGAGCCCGCTGGTCCCGGTGGTCCTGCTCGACCAGCCGGGCGGGCACTATTGGGATCACGCCCTCGAATTCATCAAGGAACAACTGGAAGACAACGGCTACATCCTGCCCAGCGACATGAACCTGATGACGCTGGTGCATACCGCCGAGGAAGCCGCCGAGGAGATCGCCCAGTTCTACAGCAACTTCCACTCCAGCCGCTGGCTCAAGGATCGCTTCGTGATTCGCCTGAACCACCCGCTGAGCGTGCGCGCGCTGCAGTTGCTGGAGCGCGAATTCGGCGGCCTGTGCGTCACCGACGGTTTCCACCAGCAGCCCTACAGCGAATCGGAACTCGACGAACCGGAATTCGCCCACCTGACCCGCCTGGCTTTTGCCTTCAACGGCCGTGATCAGGGGCGCCTGCGGGAACTGCTGAATTTCATCAACCAGCCGGAGAACTGGGAGCGCTGATTTCCAGAGCTTTTTTCCAGAGCCAGGAAACAAAGAAGGCACCCGGTTGGGTGCCTTCTTTGTTCAATCATCCGAGCGCCGACCGCTCAGTAGCCGGCTGATGGCTTCCATCGAGTAGCCCCGATAGCTCAAAAACCTGCCCTGCTGGGCTCGCTCGCGGGCGTCCTGCGGCAGCCGGGCAAACTTGCGGCGCCAGACCTCACGCAGGTTTTCGTTCCAGTCGACATCCGACTCACTCAGCGCACCATCGATTTCGCCACGGGGCAACCCCCGCTGCGACAGCTCCTCGCGAATCCGTACCGGACCATAACCAGCTCGCGCACGGCTGGCGATGTAGCTTTCCAGGTAGCGGCTTTCGTTGAGCAGCCCCTCCTCGGCCAGACGGTCGAGGGCGGGGTCGATCAGGTCCTGCGTGGCGCCGCGTTGCCGCAGCTTGCGCGAGAGCTCCGCCCGGCCATGCTCGCGTCTTGCCAGCAGGTCCATGGCGACCCGTCGTACCGCGACGGGGTTATCAAGCTCGGCGGTCATCGCTATCAGTAGTCGGCTTCAGCTTCCGCTTCAGCTTCCGCCGCGGCGAGCTCGGCCTTGGTCGGCGGCGTCTGGTTGGTCAGCAGTTGCTCGCGGATAGCCTTGTCGAGGGTGTTGCAGATCTCGGTGTTGTCTTCCAGGAACTTGGCGGCGTTCGCCTTGCCCTGGCCGATCTTGCTGCCCTGGTAGCTGTACCAGGCGCCGGACTTCTCGATCAGGCCCAGCTGTACGCCCAGGTCGATGATCTCGCCAGTGCGGTAGATGCCGCGGCCGTACATGATCTGGAATTCGGCCTGGCGGAACGGCGGAGCGACCTTGTTCTTCACGACCTTGACGCGGGTTTCGCTACCGACCACCTCGTCGCCTTCCTTCACCGCGCCGGTGCGGCGGATGTCAAGACGGACAGAGGAATAGAACTTCAGCGCGTTACCACCGGTGGTGGTTTCCGGGTTGCCGAACATCACGCCGATCTTCATACGGATCTGGTTGATGAAGATGACCAGGCAGTTGGCGTTCTTGATGTTGCCGGTGATCTTGCGCAGCGCCTGGGACATCAGACGGGCCTGCAGGCCGACGTGCTGATCGCCCATCTCGCCTTCGATTTCGGCCTTGGGCACCAGGGCTGCCACGGAGTCGACGATGATCACGTCAACGGCATTGGAGCGCACCAGCATGTCGGTGATTTCCAGGGCCTGTTCGCCGGTGTCCGGCTGGGAAACCAGCAGGTCGTCCACGTTGACGCCCAGCTTGCCGGCATAATCCGGGTCCAGGGCGTGTTCGGCGTCGACGAAGGCGCAGGTGGCGCCGATTTTCTGCGCCTGGGCGATGACCGACAGGGTCAGCGTGGTCTTGCCCGAGGACTCAGGGCCATAGATCTCGACAATACGGCCACGCGGCAGGCCGCCGATGCCCAGTGCGATGTCCAGACCCAGCGAGCCGGTGGAGATGGCGGGGATTGCCTGGCGCTCATGGTCGCCCATGCGCATGACCGCGCCTTTGCCGAATTGGCGTTCGATCTGTCCCAGGGCCGCGGCCAGGGCGCGCTTCTTGTTGTCGTCCATTGAAGTCCTCGCGAAGTCAGGCGGCCGGGCGGCCACGAACAACTGTATAAGTAGACAGTATTATTCCACAGGGCAAGCCGCTCGCCTACCCCTGAATCGGATTTTCCCCGTCCGCCAGTCGCAACAGCCCTTCCAGAGCGGTCGCCACGGTCTGCCGGCGTACAGCTTCCCGATCACCGGCATACAGACGGCGTTCGCTGAACACCTGATCGCCCTTCCTCCAGGCCAGCCAGACAGTGCCTACTGGCTTCTCGGCAGAACCGCCATCCGGCCCGGCGATTCCGCTCACCGCCACGGCAATATCCGACCCACTACGCGGCAAGGCACCGGCGACCATGGCCTCGACCACTTCCCGGCTCACCGCACCGACTTGCGTGAACAACTCGGCTGGCACATCCAGCTGACGGGTCTTCTGGTTGTTGGAATAAGTGACGTAGCCCGCCTCGAACCAGGCGGAGCTGCCGGGGATACGCGTGATCGCTTCAGCAATGCCACCACCGGTGCAGGATTCAGCTGTGGTAACGCGCAGTTGGTTGGTGGCGAGACGCGCGCCAACTCGGGCCGAGAGTTCGGTAATAAAGGAATCGGTGACGGGCACAGTGCGCTCCGGGGTTAAAGAAGGCCAGGCGGATACCGTACACTAGGCGCTTTTGCATGTTGAAGCCGGACAGCCAGAAGCCATGAGTCAGAGCGATCTCTCCGCCCACACACCGATGATGCAGCAATACTGGCGACTGAAGAACCAGCACCCGGACCAGCTGATGTTCTACCGCATGGGCGACTTCTACGAGCTGTTCTACGAGGACGCCAAGAAGGCCGCCAAGCTGCTGGACATCACACTGACCGCTCGGGGCCAGTCCGCCGGCAACTCCATCCCCATGGCCGGCATTCCCTTCCACTCCGCCGAAGGCTACCTGGCCAAGCTGGTGAAGCTCGGCGAATCGGTGGTGATCTGCGAACAGATCGGCGACCCGGCTACCAGCAAGGGCCCGGTGGAACGCCAGGTCGTGCGCATCCTTACTCCCGGCACCGTCAGCGACGAAGCGCTGCTCGACGAGCGTCGCGACAACCTGATCGCCGCCGTACTGGGCGACGAACGCCTTTTCGGTCTGGCCGTGCTGGATATCACCAGTGGTCGCTTCAACGTCCAGGAAATAAAAGGCTGGGAAACCCTGCTGGCCGAACTGGAGCGCCTGAATCCCGCCGAGCTGCTGATCCCCGACGACTGGCCCCAGGGCCTGCCGGCGGAGAAACGCCGTGGCGCGCACCGCCGTGCGCCCTGGGACTTCGATCGCGACTCGGCAAAAAAGGGACTGTGCCAGCAGTTCGGCGTGCAGGATCTCAAGGGCTTCGGCTGCCAGGAACTGACCCTGGCCATTGGCGCCGCGGGCTGCCTGCTGACCTATGCCAAGGAAACCCAGCGCACTGCCTTGCCGCACCTGCGCAGCCTGCGTCACGAGCGTATCGACGACACCGTGATCCTCGATGGTGCCAGCCGTCGCAACCTGGAGCTGGACACCAACCTCGCCGGTGGCCGCGACAACACGCTGCAGTCGGTAGTCGACCGTTGCCAGACCGCCATGGGCAGCCGCCTGCTGACCCGCTGGCTGAACCGCCCGCTACGTGACCGCGCTGTACTCGAAGCCCGCCAGGACTCCATCGCATGCCTGCTGGAGCGCTATCGCTTCGAAACTCTTCAGCCGCAGCTGAAGGAAATTGGTGACGTCGAACGAATCCTTGCCCGAATCGGCCTGCGCAATGCCCGCCCGCGCGACCTCGCCCGCCTGCGCGATGCTCTTGCCGCCCTGCCGGAACTGCAGAATGGCATGACCGAGCTGGAGGCCCCGCACCTGGGCGAACTGGCCACCAGCATCCGCACCTACCCGGAACTGGCTGACCTGCTGGCACGCGCCGTGATCGAGAATCCGCCCGCAGTGATCCGCGATGGCGGCGTCATTGCCCGTGGCTACGACGCCGAGCTGGACGAACTGCAGATGCTCAGCGAGAACGCCGGCCAGTACCTGATGGACCTGGAGACTCGCGAAAAGGCCCGCACCGGCCTGCCGAACCTGAAGGTCGGCTACAACCGCATCCATGGCTACTACATCGAGTTGCCGCGCGTGCAGGCTGAACAGGCTCCAGCCGATTACATTCGCCGCCAGACCCTGAAGGGCGCCGAACGCTTCATCACGCCGGAACTGAAGGCCTTCGAAGACAAGGCGTTGTCGGCCCAGAGCCGGGCCCTGGCCCGTGAGAAGCAGCTGTACGAAGAGCTGCTGGAGCTGCTGATCGGCCAATTGGCGCCGCTGCAGGACACCGCAGCCGCCCTGGCCGAGCTGGACGTGCTGTCCAACCTCGCTGAGCGCGCGCTGAACCTCGACCTGAACCGCCCGCGCTTCGTCGAAGAGTCGGGCATTCTTATCGAGCAAGGCCGCCATCCGGTAGTCGAGCAGGTACTGGATACGCCATTCGTCGCCAACGACCTGAACCTCGACGAAGACACCCGCATGCTGGTGATTACCGGCCCTAACATGGGCGGTAAATCGACCTATATGCGGCAAACGGCACTGATCGTGCTACTTGCGCACATCGGCAGTTTCGTCCCGGCCGCGCGCTGTGAACTGTCGCTGGTGGATCGCATCTTCACCCGGATCGGCTCCTCCGACGACCTCGCCGGCGGCCGCTCCACCTTCATGGTGGAGATGAGCGAAACCGCGAATATCCTGCACAACGCCAGCGACCGCAGCCTGGTGCTGATGGACGAAGTGGGACGCGGCACCAGCACCTTCGACGGTCTGTCTCTGGCCTGGTCCGCAGCCGAACACCTGGCCAAACTGCGTGCCTTTACCCTGTTCGCGACTCACTATTTCGAGCTGACCGTGCTGCCCGAAAGCGAGCCGGCGGTATCCAACGTCCACCTGAACGCCACCGAACACAACGAGCGCATCGTGTTCCTGCACCACGTACTCCCCGGCCCGGCCAGCCAGAGTTATGGCTTGGCGGTCGCACAATTGGCGGGGGTACCAGGTGCGGTCATTCAGCGCGCCCGCGAGCATCTGTCGCGCCTGGAAACCACCAGTCTGCCCCACGAAGCACCGCGCTCGACCGACCCGAAAAGCCCGGCGCCACTGCAAAGCGACCTGTTCGCCAGCCTGCCGCACCCGATCGTCGAAGAGCTGATGCGTGTCAGCCCCGACGACCTGACTCCGCGTCAAGCTCTCGAATTGTTATATGCATGGAAGATGCGGGTCTGACGGACCGCTGGACAAGCTGCTAGAATCGCGCGCGCTTAGCCGCCCGCCTGAGGAGAAAATTAGAAATGACCTTCGTCGTCACCGACAACTGCATCAAGTGCAAATACACCGACTGCGTGGAAGTATGCCCGGTGGACTGCTTCTACGAAGGCCCGAACTTCCTGGTCATCCACCCGGATGAGTGCATCGACTGCGCCCTGTGCGAACCGGAGTGCCCGGCACAGGCGATCTTCTCCGAGGACGAGGTCCCGGATGGCATGCAGGAGTTCATCGAGCTGAACAAGGATCTGGCCGATGTATGGCCGAACATCACCGAGAAGAAGGACTCCCTGCCGGACGCCGAAGAGTGGGACGGCAAGCCGAACAAGATGCAGTACCTGGAGCGCTGATCTTCAGCACCTCCAGAAATAGAAAAGGCCCGCCTAGTGCGGGCCTTTCTGCATCTGGGGCTTCACTTTTTCGCGGGCAAAAAAAGGGGCGGGATAACCCGCCCACTCTTTCTTCCCTTCTTCATCATCCTGATGAACCGCATCCTGCGGGGGTTCCTGACCGACATCCTTACCGGCCTGCGCCTTTCCGTGTACGCAGGAGTGATAGTACCCGTCTGGCGGAACGCGGCAACTGGGACACTTCCGCGCAGCTACCACTTATGTCGCCCCTCATTGAAATAAAATACTTACAAAACAATAAGATACAAAAATTCGACGTCAGAGCTGGCGACACTTCAAGCTGAACGCTCACACACTGTGTAAGCGAATGCTTACATCGCGACGCATAAAAAAGCCCGGAATCATCCGGGCTTCTTCGTTGTCGACCTGAACACTATTGGAACAGTGCGTCGCTCGACAGGCCGTTCTTCTCGAGGATCTCGCGCAGACGCTTGAGGGCCTCGACCTGGATCTGCCGAACCCGCTCGCGGGTCAGGCCGATTTCCTGGCCGACTTCCTCCAGGGTGCTGCTTTCATGACCGCGCAGGCCGAAGCGGCGAATCACCACTTCACGCTGCTTGTCGGTCAGCTCCGACAGCCAGAGGTCGATGCTCTCGCTGAGGTCGTCATCCTGCAGCAGTTCGCAGGGATCGGTGGGACGGTCGTCAGTCAGGGTATCGAGCAGGGTCTTGTCCGAATCCGGGCCGAGGGAAACATCCACCGAAGTGACCCGCTCGTTCAGACCGAGCATCCGCTTGACCTCTTCCACCGGCTTCTCGAGCAGGTTGGCGATCTCCTCGGGCGACGGTTCGTGGTCCAGCTTGTGGGTCAGCTCGCGAGCGGCCCGCAGGTAGACGTTGAGCTCCTTCACCACGTGGATTGGCAAACGGATGGTGCGGGTCTGATTCATGATGGCCCGTTCGATGGTCTGACGAATCCACCAGGTCGCATAGGTGGAGAAGCGGAAGCCACGCTCCGGGTCGAATTTCTCCACCGCGCGGATCAGCCCGAGGTTGCCCTCTTCGATCAGGTCGAGCAGGGAAAGACCGCGATTGACGTAACGTCGCGCGATCTTCACCACCAGACGCAGGTTGCTTTCGATCATTCGCCGCCGACCAGCCGGGTCGCCCTTCTGCGCGAGGCGCGCAAAGTGGACTTCTTCTTCCGGCGTCAGGAGCGGCGAGAAACCGATTTCATTCAGATACAACTGGGTCGCGTCGAGCGCCCGCGTGTAGTCGATGTGCTTGTGTTGCTTGAGAGAGGAGAGTGAGGTGGCTTTAGGAGTGACTCGAAGCGATACCTGCTCTTCGGCAAATGACTCTTCGAGGATGATGCCAGGCTCCAGCAGGAGCACTTCATCATCGACGTCAAACTCCGGCCCTTCTTTTTTAAGTGCCATGTCGTTATCCCTTGCTGAGTTCGACAACAAGCCCAGGTGCGTCCTTATCCTTAGGACACCTAGGCCCGCTCACCCACGCAGGGGAACAGCAAGCGTCAACGACTTGGCAGGTATTGCAGCGGATCTACAGGTTTACCCTGGCGGCGAATCTCGAAGTGCAGCTTCACCCGGTCGGTCCCTGTGGAGCCCATCTCGGCAATGTTCTGCCCGACTTTGACCTGTTGCCCTTCCCGCACCAGCAACCTGCGGTTGTGACCGTAGGCGCTTACGTAGGTATCGCTGTGCTTGATGATCACGAGTTCGCCGTAGCCCCGCAAACCACTACCGGCGTACACCACCGTGCCATTAGACGCAGCCAGGACAGGCTGGCCCAATTGCCCGCCTATATCAATCCCTTTATTCAAACTGCCGTTTGATGCAAAACGCCCAATAAGAGTGCCATTGGTCGGCCATATCCACCCCCCCGGAGCGCTCCCTGCGACCGCCGGAGTTCCGCCGCTGGCGGGCGTCTGCGCGGGAGTGGTGACGGCAGGAGTGGTCGGTTTGCTGGCGGTTGCCGGGGTTGATGTCGGTTTGTTGACAACTACCGGCGCGACAGGCGTTGTGTTTTTTGCGACAGACGGCGCTATCGACGAGCCACCATCGAAGCGGATGGCCTGCCCCGGGCGAATGGTGTACGGCGCGGAGATGTTGTTGCGCGCGGCCAGGGCTTTCCAGTCCCAGCCATAGCGGAAGGCGATGGAATACAGCGTGTCACCGGGACGCACCACGTACTGGCCGCTGGTGACAGTCGGCTTCTGCTGCGCGTTGCGGTCCACCACGGTCGTGGTGCTGCGCGAAGTCGAAGAACAGGCCGCCAGCAGAGAGCAGACGGCAATGGCCACCACAGCGTGGCCCAGGCCCTTGATCCAGTTCCGTTGACACAGGGTCGCTGTCAAGCTCACCCATCCCCCTTATCCATGAATTGACGTCCAGCCTCACTGGCCGGCTGTTACCGCAGCCTTGAACGGCTTGCTCTCAGCCTAGCGGACCGTTGAGCAGCGGGACAAAGCGTACGGAATCCAGCACCTGGCGCTGGAAGCCGTCCTCGGTGCGGACGATCAGCATCAGTTGCTGCACCTCGCCACCGCCGACCGGAATCACCAGCCGCCCCCCGGGTGCCAGTTGATCCAGCAACGCCTGCGGGACCTCGGCCGCTGCCGCGGTGACGATGATGCCGTTGTAAGGCGCCAGAGCGGGCCAGCCCTCCCAGCCATCACCCCAACGAAAGACAACATTTCTCAGGTTTAGCTCCGCAAGTCGCTCCTTGGCGCGATCCTGCAGGGCCTGGATGCGCTCGACGGAGAACACCCGCTCCACCAGTTGCGACAGCACGGCAGTCTGGTAGCCGGAGCCAGTGCCGATCTCCAGTACCTTGTCCAGCGGGCCCGCGGCCAGTAGCAACTCGGTCATCCGCGCCACCATGAAAGGCTGCGAGATGGTCTGGTTGTGCCCGATGGGCAGCGCGGTGTCTTCGTAGGCGCGGTGCGACAGCGCCTCGTCGACGAACAGGTGGCGCGGCGTACGACGGATCACTTCCAGCACGTGGGCGTTGGACAGGCCTTCTTCGTACAGACGCTGGATCAGGCGCTCGCGGGTGCGCTGGGAGGTCATGCCAATCCCGCCGCGGCGCGACAATTCATTGGCCATGGTCGAGCCCTCCGAGCCAGTCGCCAAGGACATTGAACGCCTCCCGGAAGGTCCGGTCCATCTGCAACGGCGTGATCGACACGTAACCCTGCATGACCGCGTGGAAATCGGTGCCCTCGCCGCCGTCCTCGGCATCGCCGGCAGCGGCGATCCAGTAGCCTTCCTTGCCGCGAGGGTTGACCACCTTGACCGGTGGCTTCGCGCGGGCGCGATGGCCCAGGCGGGTCAACTGGATGCCCTTGATGCGCTCCAGCGGCAGGTTGGGAATGTTCACGTTGAGCACGGTACGCGGCGGCAGATCGAGCTTCTCATGGGACTCCACCAGCAGACGGGCGAAGTGCATCGCGGCCGGCAGGTTGTCCGTCAGGCGCGAGCAGAGCGAGAAGGCGAAGGCCGGGCGGGACAGGAAGCGGCCTTCCAGGGCCGCCGCCACGGTGCCCGAATAGAGCACGTCGTCGCCCAGGTTGGCGCCGAGGTTGATGCCTGAGACGACCATCTCCGGCACCTCTTCGAGCAGGCCGTTGAGACCCAGGTGCACGCAGTCGGTCGGGGTGCCGTTGAGGCTGATGAAACCATTGCCCAGGCGATGGGGATGCAGCGGCCGATCCAGCGTCAGCGAACTACTCGCTCCGCTACGATCGGCTTCCGGGGCGATCACGATGCAGTCCGCATAATCGGACAGCGCGTCGTGAAGCGCGGCGATACCGGGTGCAGTGACCCCGTCGTCGTTGGCAATCAATATGCGCATGGGCTTTCCGTCTGCCCTGCCGGCACGAGGTCGATCAGCTCGCGCACTACCACGGTGGCGAAGCAGCCAGCCGGCAGGACGAATTCCAGTTGCAGAATGTCAGGGGCGGGATAATGCCATGTAAGCCCCGGGATGGGGAGCCGCAGAATACGCCGTTCGTGCGCCATGTCCGCACTGGCGAGCCACTGGCAAAGCGCCATCTCCGCCTGCTGCACGCTGCTTTCAATCTCTCCGGGACGGCTCGTCGCCGGCGAACCGCCCTCACCCCACATTGGGCCGGTGGGGTGCAGGTCGAGTGCTACGAGGCGCGGGTCGGAGCACTCCGCTTCGCCGGCGGGGAAGAAGCTGCGGCTGTCGGTGAACGCCAGCAGGTCGCCGACCAGCGCCTGGTTCCACGTGCCCTCCGCCACGCGGCGGGCCAGCACCTGGTTGAAGATATAGCTGCGGGCCGCCGAGAGCATCCGCGAGCGCATGTTGCGATGCTCCGGCAGCTTGCCGCGCTCGGCGAAGCCACGGGCGTCAAAGATGTTGCCGCCGTCATGGCCGAAACGCTGGGTACCGAAGTAGTTCGGCACGCCCTGGGCGACGATGGCTTTCAGACGCCTTTCGAGCTGCTCTCGGTCCGCCTGCAATTCGGTCAGGCGCAAGGTAAAGCCGTTGGCCGAATGCGCGCCGCGCTGCAATTTGCGGCGATGGCGATTGCGCTCGAGGATGCGCAGGCTGTCGTCCTCGGCAGCGGCCAAGTCCGGATCGGACTTGCCAGGCAGGTGCAGGCTGAACCACTGGCGGGTCAGCGCCTGCCGATCCTTGAGGCCGGCGTAGCTGATCATCTTCACCGGCACGCCGGCAGCACGGGCCAGGCGACGGGCGGCCTCCTCGGTGTTCAGGCCGCGCTTCTCGACCCACAGCCAGAGGTGTTCGCCGTCACCGGAGAGCGGGATGTCCAGCACTTCGTCGACCTGGAAGTCTTCCGCCACCGCCTTGAGCACGGCACTTCCGCAGGCGTCGCCATGGGCGCGCGGGCCCAGCAGTTCCAGCTCCGTCATGCGCGAACCAGCAGGGCAACGGCGTGGACCGCAATGCCCTCTTCACGGCCGGTAAAGCCGAGCTTCTCGGTGGTGGTGGCCTTGACGTTGACCTGGTCCAGTTCGACCTTCAGGTCGGCGGCGATGGTTTCGCGCATGCTCTGGATGTGCGGTGCCATCTTCGGCGCCTGAGCGATGATGGTGGTGTCGACGTTCTCCACCTTCCAGCCCTTGGCCTCCACCAGACTCAGTACGTGGCGCAACAGCGCGCGGCTGTCGGCGCCCTTGAACTGCGGGTCGGTGTCGGGGAAGTGCTTGCCGATATCGCCCAGCGCGCAGGCGCCCAGCAGAGCATCGGAGAGCGCGTGCAGCAGCACGTCGCCGTCGGAATGGGCAACGAGCCCGAACTTGTGGGGAATACGCACGCCGCCGAGGGTGATGAAGTCGCCCTCGCCGAAGCGGTGTACGTCGTAGCCATGTCCGATACGCATGAAAAAACGCCCTGTAGATGTCAGGGCGTCGATTCTACCGGATCACCGCGCAGAGGGTGTCAGCCGCAGAGCGCCGCAGCGTGGTGGCGAAGGTGATCTTCGATGAAGCTCGCAATGAAGTAATAGCTGTGGTCGTAGCCGGGCTGCAGGCGCAGTTCCAGCGGATGACCGACCACAGCAGCGGCTTCGCGCAGGGCTTCGGGCTTGAGCTGCACGGAGAGGAAGTCGTCGCGATCCCCCTGGTCCACCAGGATCGGCAGTCGTTCACTGGCATTCGCCAACAGCTCTGCGGCATCCCACTCGCGCCAGGCGGCAACATCCTCACCCAGGAAGCGTCCCAGCGCCTTCTGTCCCCACGGGCAATCGCTGGGATGGGTGATCGGCGCGAAGGCCGACAGCGACAGGTAACGACCCGGATTGCGCAGGGCGCAGATCAACGCACCATGGCCACCCATGGAGTGGCCGCTGATGCCGCGTTTCTGGGAAACCGGGAAGTTTGCCTCGATCAGCGCCGGTAGTTCCTGCACCACGTAATCGTGCATGCGGTAGTGGCGCGCCCAGGGCTCCTGGGTGGCGTTGACGTAGAAACCGGCGCCGAGGCCGAAGTCCCACGCGCCATCCGGATCGCCGGGCACTTCCGGCCCACGTGGACTGGTGTCCGGCGCGACGATGACAATCCCCAGCTCGGCAGCCATGCGCTGGGCGCCGGCCTTCTGCATGAAGTTCTCGTCGGTGCAGGTCAGGCCGGACAGCCAGTACAGTACCGGCAGGCCCGCTTCGGGCTCGGCCTGGGGCGGCAGGTAGACCGCGAAGGCCATGTCGCAGCCGAGGGTTTCGGAGCGATGGCGATAGCGCTGGTGCCAACCGCCGAAACTCTTCTGGCTGCTGATCAGTTCGATGGAGTCCGTCATGGAAATCTCCTTCCTGCAAGGCCGGGGCGCACGCACGCCCCGGCATGCCTATCAGTAATGGATGACGGAGCGGATGCTCTTGCCTTCATGCATCAGGTCGAAGGCCTCGTTGATCTTCTCCAGGCCCATGGTGTGGGTGATGAAGGTATCCAGCGGGATTTCGCCCTTCTGCGCCTTTTCCACGTAGCTCGGCAGCTCGGTGCGGCCTTTCACACCGCCGAAGGCGGAACCGCGCCAGACACGGCCGGTGACCAGCTGGAACGGACGGGTGCTGATTTCCTGGCCGGCGCCGGCGACGCCGATGATGGTCGACTCACCCCAGCCTTTGTGGCAGCACTCCAGCGCCGCACGCATCAGCTGGACGTTGCCCACACACTCGAAGGAATAGTCGACGCCACCGTCGGTCATTTCGACAATGACTTCCTGGATCGGCTTCTGGTGGTCCTTCGGATTGACGAAGTCGGTAGCGCCCAGTTCCTTGGCGATGTCGAATTTGGCCGGATTGATGTCCACCGCGATGATGCGCGACGCCTTGGCCATCTTCGCGCCGATGATCGCCGCCAGGCCAATACCGCCGAGGCCGAAAATGGCGACGGTAGCGCCCTCTTCCACCTTCGCGGTGTTCAGCACGGCGCCGATGCCGGTAGTAACGCCGCAGCCGAGCAGGCAGACCTTCTCCAGCGGTGCTTCCTCGGGGATCTTGGCCAGGGAGATTTCCGGCAGCACGGTGTACTCGGAGAAGGTCGAGCAGCCCATGTAGTGGAAGATCGGCTCGCCCTTGTAGGAGAAACGGCTGGTGCCGTCAGGCATCAGACCCTTGCCCTGGGTGGCGCGTACAGCCTGGCAGAGGTTGGTCTTGCCGGATTTGCAGAATTTGCACTCGCGGCATTCGGCGGTGTACAGCGGGATCACGTGGTCGCCCACTTTCAGCGAGGTCACGCCCTCACCGACCGCTTCGACGATGCCGCCGCCTTCGTGGCCCAGGATGCACGGGAACACGCCCTCGGAATCCTGGCCGGACAAGGTGTAGGCGTCGGTGTGACAGACGCCGGTAGCGACGATGCGCACCAGCACTTCGCCCTTCTGAGGCGGCGCCACATCCACTTCGACAATTTCCAACGGCTTGTTGGGGGCGAAGGCGACGGCGGCACGGGACTTGATCATCGGGAAACTCCTGAACGAAGGAAACGACAACGTCCGCCAGGGGCGGACGGGTTCGGCGCGACGGCCGAGAAACCGGGACGGGCCTGGGCCACGTCGGGGAACGTTCGGGGTAACGCGCCAAAAGCACGCCCCAAAGCCTTGGAAGTGTAGAAAACCTCGTTTCAGGGAATAATCAGGCAATAATCAAAACATTATTGCCATACAGGGATAATCCAGATGCACCGCTGGGAAGGACTGGACGAATTCGTCGCCGTCGCCGAAACCGGCCAATTCACCGCTGCCGCCGAGCGCCTGGGCGTCTCGTCGTCCCACGTCAGCCGCCAGGTCGCGAGACTGGAGGAGCGGCTGCAGACCCGCCTCCTTTACCGCAATACCCGCAAGGTAACGCTGAGCGAAGCCGGCCAGACTTTCCTGCAGCATTGCCGACGCCTCCAGGATGCGCGCGAAGAGGCATTGCGAGCGGTCAGCGATCTATCCGCTGAGCCCAAGGGCCTGCTACGCATGACCTGCGCGGTGGCCTATGGCGAGCGTTTCGTGGTGCCTTTGGTGAACGAGTTCATGGCGCAGTTCCGCCAGCTGCGGGTGGAGATCGAGCTGTCGAACCGACAGCTCGATCTGTTCCACGAAGGCTTCGACCTGGCGATCCGCCTCGGCCGCCTGAGCGACTCGCGGCTGGTGGCCACGCGCCTGGCGCCACGTGTGATGTACCTCTGTGCTACTCCGGACTACCTGACTCGTCACGGCACACCGCAAAGCGTGGCGGAACTGACACAGCACAACTGCCTGGTGGGCAGCAGCGACCAGTGGAGCTTCCTCGAGGACGGCCGCGAAACCCAACACCGAGTGCAGGGAAACTGGCGCTGCAATAGCGGCCAGGCGGTTCTCGACGCAGCGCTGCGCGGATTCGGCCTGTGCCAGTTACCGGATTACTACGTGCTGGAACACCTGCGCAGCGGTCGCCTGATCTCCCTGCTTGAGGCCCACCAACCACCTAACACGGGGGTCTGGGCGCTTTATCCACAGCAGCGGCACCTGTCGCCCAAGGTGCGGCAATTGGTGGATCATCTGAAGGAGGGTTTACAGCACCTGCAGCCTGCCTAGGACTATTCCCCCTTGTCTTGCAGCAAGTGGCGGCGGCTTCGATTGGCTAAAATGGGCGGTTTCCCACCAATAGTTTCAAGGACGACAGCATGTCTGCCCTTTCCAGCTTCCGCGAACGCTACCTGCTGCGTTTCTGGTCACCCTTGCCGACTCTGGTCGCACTCGGCGTCATCTCCGCCTATTACTTCGCCATGACCGGCACCTTCTGGGCCGTCACCGGCGAGTTCACCCGCTGGGGCGGCCACGTGCTGACCTGGTTCGGCCTGCAACCGCAGGAGTGGAGCTACTTCAAGATCATCGGCCTGCAAGGCACGCCGCTCGACCGTATCGATGGTGTGATGATCATCGGCATGTTCCTCGGGGCGCTGGTCTGCGCGCTCTGGGCCGGCAACGTGAGCCTGCGCTGGCCGACCAGCAAACGGCGTCTGCTGCAAGGCCTGATCGGCGGGGTCATCGCCGGTTTCGGCGCGCGCCAGGCCATGGGCTGCAACCTGGCCGCCTTCTTCACCGGCATCCCGATGTTCTCGGTGCATGCCTGGGCCTTCATGTTTTCCACCGTGATCGGTGCCTGGTTCGGCGTGAAGATCAGCCTGCTGCCCTTCCTGCGTATTCCGTTAAAAGTAGGCGGCAAGCCTGCCGCCCTGCCCAGCGCCGAGGCCCTGGCCCGCCGCGCCAGGCTGCAATGGCGCCTGGGCATGAGCGTACTGGCCATCGCTGCACTGTTCGCCGCCTGGCGCTTCGAGGTCTCGCTGGTGCTCGGCATGGCCTGCCTGTTCGGCTTGCTGTTCGGCGGCCTGATCGAACGCGCACAGATCTGCTTCACCAGTGCCGCCCGCGACCTCTGGACCACCGGCCGTACCCAGGCCGCACTGGGTATCCTGCTGGGCATGGCAGCAGCCTGCGTCGGCACCTTCGCGGCGATCCACAACGGCCTGCCGCCAAAGATCTTCTGGATGGGCCCGAATGCCGTGATCGGCGGCGTACTGTTCGGCATCGGCATCGTGCTGGCCGGCGGCTGCGAGACGGGCTGGATGTACCGCTCGATGGAGGGCCAGGTGCACTTCTGGGTAGTAGGTGTCGGCAACGTGATCGGTGGCACCCTGGTCGCCGTGTTCTGGGACCAGCTCGGCACCAGCCTCGCCCTGCCCTATCCCAAGCTCAACCTGCTGCAGGAATTCGGCCCCGGCGGCGGCCTGCTGATCACTTTCGCCGGTCTCGCGCTGTGCATGCTGCTGGTGCAGCTCAACGCTCAACGCTTCACTCGTAAACGGAAAGCCAACGATGTCCGAAACCAAGACGCCGACGCTGTCGCTTGACCTGCGCGGCGAACACTGCCCGTACAACGCCATCGCCACCCTGGAAACCCTGGAGACGCTCAAGCCGGGCGACCTGCTGGAGGTGATCACCGACTGTTCGCAGTCGGTGCATGGCATTCCGGAAGACACCCAGCGCCATGGCTACCATTGCCTGGCGGTGGAGCAGCACGGGGCGCTGTTCCGTTTCCTGATCGAAGTGCCGCTACAAGGCTGAAGCGGCTTCGCTGGGCGCACAACGCGCCAGCGTTATGCGCCGCGTCTGGAAGAGCCGGCGGATAACCTGTTCCAGGTTATTCGCCCTACGGTACCGAGGCAGTTATTTGCGGGAGCGAGTCAGTGCTTGGCGAAGTTGCGCTGCAGGCGCTGCAGGTCTTCCGGGGTGGTGACCTTGATGTTGTCTATCCGCCCTTCCACCATGCGCGGCGCGTAGCCCGCCCACTCCATGGCAGAAGCCTCGTCGGTAATGGCCGCCTCGGCCACCAGCGCATCGGCGAGCGCGCGATGCAACGCACCTAGGCGGAACATCTGCGGGGTGTAGGCTTGCCAGACCACGCTGCGGTCGATGGTTTCCACTACGCGGCCGTCAGTACCAACGCGCTTCAGGGTGTCCCGCGCGGGCACACCAAGCAGGCCACCGACGCCGTCGAACTCCAACTCGCCCAACAAACGATCCAGGTCCGCGCGAGCCAGATTCGGCCGGGCAGCGTCGTGCACCAGCACCCAGTCGTCGCTGCCAGCGCCCAGTTCGGTCAGGCGCAGCAGGCCATTGAGCACGGAATCGGCGCGCTCGCGGCCACCGTCGGCACGCTGGATCAGCTCGTTGGAAGCACTCGGCAGGGTCGGCCACCAGGGATCGTCGGCGGCCAGACACACCACGAGGCCCTTCAGCCGGGGATGGCCGAGGAAGCAGTCGAGGGTGCGTTCGAGAATGCTGCGACCGGCAAGGTCGAGGTATTGCTTGGGGCGGTCGGCGCGCATCCGCGAACCGATGCCGGCGGCCGGGATCACGGCCCAGAAGGCGGGAGTGGTCATTGCGCGAGCTGGTAGAGGGTTTCCTTGTCCTTGACCATGCCGAGTTCGTGGCGCGCACGCTCCTCGACGGTCTCGGTGCCTTTCTTGAGCTCGGCGACTTCCGCCTCGAGGATGCGGTTACGCTCGAGCAGGCGCTCGTTCTCGCCCTGCTGGTCGGCGATCTGCTTCTGCAGGTCGCGCACCTGCGCCAGGCTGCCATCACCGACCCACAGACGATACTGCAGGCCGGCCAGCGCCAGGATCAGCACAACGAACAGCCAGTAAGGGCTACGTAACCTCAAACCTTCAGCTCCATACGCAAAGGGGTGGCTCGTGCCACCCCTTCACCGTACCAGACTAGGATCAGCCGCGGAATTCCGCGCGACCACGGTACGGCGCCTTGGCGCCCAGCTGCTCTTCGATGCGCAGCAGCTGGTTGTACTTGGAAACGCGGTCGGAGCGGCAGAGGGAGCCGGTCTTGATCTGACCAGCGGCAGTGCCGACGGCCAGGTCAGCGATGGTGCTGTCCTCGGTTTCGCCCGAACGGTGCGAGATCACGGCGGTGAAGCCGGCGGCCTTGGCCATCTGGATGGCTTCCAGGGTCTCGGTCAGCGAGCCGATCTGGTTGAACTTGATCAGGATCGAGTTGCCGATCTTCTCGTCGATGCCGCGCTTGAGGATCTTGGTGTTGGTCACGAACAGGTCGTCACCCACCAACTGGACCTTCTCGCCGATCTTGTCGGTCAGGACTTTCCAGCCAGCCCAATCGGACTCGTCCATGCCGTCTTCGATGGAGATGATCGGGTAGCGCTGGGTCAGGCCGGCGAGGTAGTCGGCGAAACCTTCGGCGCTGAACACCTTGCCTTCGCCTTCCAGGTCGTACTGGCCGTCCTTGAAGAACTCGGAGGAAGCGCAGTCCAGGGCCAGGGTGACGTCGTCGCCCAGCTTGTAGCCGGCGTTGGCAACCGCTTCGGCGATGGCGGCCAGGGCGTCTTCGTTGGAAGCCAGGTTCGGCGCAAAGCCACCTTCGTCACCGACGGCGGTGTTCAGGCCACGGGCCTTCAGCACGGCTTTGAGGTGGTGGAAGATCTCGGCGCCCATGCGCAGCGCGTCGGCGAAGTTCTTAGCGCCAACCGGCTGAACCATGAACTCCTGGATGTCGACGTTGTTATCGGCGTGCTCGCCGCCGTTGATGATGTTCATCATCGGAACCGGCATGGAGTACTGGCCAGGGGTGCCGTTCAGGTCGGCGATGTGCGCGTACAGCGGTACGCCCTTGGCCTGGGCGGCAGCCTTGGCGGCAGCCAGGGAGACGGCCAGGATCGCGTTGGCGCCCAGCTTGCCTTTGTTCTCGGTGCCGTCGAGGTCGATCATCGCGTGATCCAGACCTTTCTGGTCAGCCGCGTCCTTGCCCAGCAGCAGGTCGCGGATCGGGCCATTGATGTTGGCCACGGCTTTCAGCACGCCCTTGCCCAGGTAACGGCTCTTGTCGCCATCGCGCAGTTCCAGAGCCTCGCGGGAACCGGTGGATGCACCGGACGGGGCGCAAGCGCTGCCGACGATGCCGTTGTCCAGGATCACGTCCGCTTCAACGGTCGGGTTGCCGCGGGAGTCCAGGACCTCACGGCCCTTGATGTCGACGATCTTTGCCATTCTTGATAACACTCCGAAGATAGAGATAAACGGGGCGGCTGGTGAGACATCAGAACCTGCTCGATGCCCCGCAGCGCTTGGCGCTGCGGGGCACATCGAGCGGATTCTCAGGCAGTCTCGATAGTGGGGAAACTCTTGACCAGGTCGTCCAGCTGCTTGAGCTGGGACAGGAAAGGCTCGAGCTTGTTCAGGCGCAAGGCACACGGACCGTCGCATTTGGCATTCTCGGGGTCCGGATGGGCCTCCAGGAACAGACCAGCGAGGCCCTGGCTCATGCCGGCCTTGGCCAGGTCGGTGACCTGGGCGCGACGGCCGCCGGCGGAATCGGCGCGACCACCCGGCATCTGCAGGGCGTGGGTCACGTCGAAGAACACCGGGTACTCGAACTGCTTCATGATGCCGAAGCCGAGCATGTCCACCACCAGGTTGTTGTACCCGAAGGAGGAGCCACGCTCGCAGAGAATCAGCTGATCGTTACCCGCCTCCTCGCACTTGCGCAGGATGTGTTTCATCTCCTGCGGCGCGAGGAACTGGGCCTTCTTGATGTTGATCACCGCCTTGGTCCGGGCCATGGCCACGACCAGGTCGGTCTGCCGGGAGAGGAAGGCCGGCAGCTGGATGATGTCGCAGACCTCGGCCACCGGAGCGGCCTGGTAAGGCTCGTGCACGTCGGTGATGACCGGCACGTTGAAGGTCTTCTTGATCTCTTCGAAGATCTTCAGCCCCTCTTCCATGCCCGGACCACGGAACGAGGTGATCGAGGAACGGTTGGCCTTGTCGAAGCTGGCCTTGAATACGTAAGGGATACCGAGCTTTTCGGTGACCTTCACATACTCTTCGCAGACCTGCATCGCCAGGTCGCGCGACTCCAGCACGTTCATGCCGCCGAACAGCACGAACGGCAGGTCGTTGCCGATCTGGATATCACCGACGCGGATGATCTTCTGGGTCATGTTCAGGCTTTCCCGGCTTGCTTCAGGGCGGCGTTGACGAAGCCGCTGAACAGCGGGTGGCCATCACGCGGGGTGGAAGTGAACTCCGGGTGGAACTGGCAGGCGACGAACCAAGGATGGTCCGGAGCTTCCACGACTTCCACCAGCGCGCCGTCGCCGGAGCGGCCGGAAATCTTCAGGCCAGCGGCTTCCAGTTGCGGACGCAGGTTGTTGTTCACTTCGTAGCGGTGACGGTGACGCTCGACGATCACTTCCTTGCCGTAGCAGTCGTGCACCAGGGTGCCGGCGGACAGCAGGCATTCCTGGGCGCCCAGGCGCATGGTGCCGCCCAGGTCGGAGGCTTCGGTGCGCACTTCGGTGGCGCCGGTAGCGTCCTGCCATTCGGTGATCAGGCCGACGACCGGGTGGCCGCTGGACTTGTCGAACTCGGTGGAGTTGGCATCGGTCCAGCCCAGCACGTTGCGGGCGTATTCGATGACAGCCACCTGCATGCCCAGGCAGATGCCCAGGTACGGAACCTTGTTCTCACGGGCGTACTGCACGGCGGTGATCTTGCCTTCCACGCCGCGCAGGCCGAAGCCGCCCGGAACCAGGATGGCATCGGCGCCTTCGAGCAGGCTGGTGCCCTGCTGCTCGATGTCCTCGGAGTCGATGTAGCGCAGGTTGACCTTGGTGCGGCTCTGGATGCCGGCGTGGGTCATGGCTTCGATCAGCGACTTGTAGGCGTCGAGCAGTTCCATGTACTTGCCGACCATGGCGATGGTGACTTCACGCTCGGGGTTGAGCTTGGCGTCGACCACGCGGTCCCATTCGGACAGGTCGGCCGGGCCGCACTCCAGGCCGAAGCGCTCGACGACCAGGTCGTCGACGCCCTGGGCGTGCAGTACGGACGGAATGCGGTAGATGGTGTCGACGTCTTCCAGCGAAATGACCGCGCGCTCTTCCACGTTGGTGAAGAGGGCAATCTTGCGACGGGAGGACACGTCCACCGGATGGTCGGAGCGGCAGATCAGGATGTCCGGCTGCAGGCCGATGGAGCGCAGTTCCTTGACCGAGTGCTGGGTCGGCTTGGTCTTGGTCTCGCCAGCGGTGGCGATGTACGGAACCAGCGTCAGGTGCATCAGCATGGCGCGGCGCGAGCCGATTTCCACGCGCAGCTGGCGGATGGCCTCGAGGAAGGGTTGCGACTCGATATCACCGACGGTACCGCCGACTTCAACCAGGGCCACGTCGGCATCGCCGGCGCCCTTGATGATGCGACGCTTGATCTCGTCGGTGATGTGCGGGATCACCTGCACGGTGGCGCCCAGATAATCACCACGGCGCTCCTTGCGGAGCACGTCCATGTAGACGCGGCCAGTGGTGAAGTTGTTGTTCTGGGTCATCGTGGTACGAACGAAACGCTCGTAGTGGCCCAGATCGAGGTCGGTCTCAGCGCCGTCGTGGGTGACGAACACCTCACCGTGCTGGAACGGGCTCATGGTGCCCGGATCGACGTTGATGTAGGGGTCCAGCTTGAGCATCGTGATCTTCAGGCCACGCGCTTCCAGAATGGCAGCCAAGGAAGCCGAGGCGATGCCTTTCCCCAATGAAGAAACAACACCACCCGTGACGAAGATGTAGCGCGTCATGAAAAGCCCTGAATGTCAGCGTTTAGGCGGCTCGGCCGCCGGGGAAGCGAAGGTGTCGGGTACAAGACCCGGCTCACGACTTCGTCGTGAAAATAGCGAACTCCCACTGATTCGCAGGCGAATCAACAGGAGCGGTACAAGACGGGAGCGTAGTCTACCGGAAAGCCGCTATCAGCTCAAACCCGAGTCATTCGTCGGAGGTGTCCAGCGCAGGGTCCAGCCCTGCCCTGCCTCCACCCGCAGGCCCGGCAGCAGGGCCACGCCGAGCAGTTCGTCGGCTCGCCAGAGCAGCGGCAGACGGCTTCGCATGAAAGCCGGAATGGCCGCTTCGTTGAGCAGGCGCTTGAGGTCGCGGGAGCCGCGCCCCGCCAGCAACATGACCTCCCCGCCCTGCCGGTAGCGAACTTCCAGCGGCCCGCCCGGCGGTTCGCCCTCGAAACGCAGCGCACCATTGTCGGGCAGCAATAGCGACTGCGACGGATCGGACCAGGCCTGACTCCTCGGCACGAAGCCGAGCCAGGGGTTGGCCAGCCACCAGAGCCGGCCATGGGCACGACGCAACTCGCCATCGGCGAGACGCCAGATCGGCTCGGCGTCTCCGCGGGCATCGCGCAGGTCTCGCCAGCCGGCCCAGTGGGCGCTGTCGGGCAAACGTGCCAGCGGAGCGAGCCAGTGGCGCAACGCATTGCGCTGGCGAGGCTCGCTCAGCTCCGCCAACGCGGCGATGGCCAGCGAAGGCAATTGCATTCCGATGTATTCGTTGCGGGCGCCGGCGGAAATCAAGTCGCCCTGTGCCAACTCGCCGAGCAGCCTGTCGGCTTCCGCCAGGTGCTCGGCGCTGCGAGTGATGGTTTCGACGGCCGAGGGCCAGCGCCGGACGACGCCCGGCAGCACCCGGTTGCGCAGGTAGTTGCGGTCGAAATCGTGGCAGGCATTGGAAGGGTCCTCCACCCAGCTCAGCCCGTGGCGGCGGGCGTACCGTTCCAGCTCCGCACGATGAATCCCCAGAAGCGGGCGCAGTAACACACCAGAGCCCAGCGGACGACAGGCGGCCATCCCGGACAGCCCCCGCACCCCGGCACCGCGGAACAGCCGGAACAGAACGGTCTCCGCCTGATCGTCACGGTGCTGGCCGGTCAGCAGGCATTCGCCCTCCCCCAGCGCCTCGGCGAAAGCCGTATACCGCGCCTCGCGCGCGGCGCGCTCCAGGCTCGCACCGTCATCGACCTGCACGCGGACCACCCGCATCGGCACACCAAGGGAATCGCAGAAGTGCTGGCAGTGTTCCGGCCAGGCATCACCAACAGCCTGCAGGCCATGGTGCACATGAATGGCGGAAATGGGTGGCAAGGCCTCGCGAGAGGCGATCTGCACCAGGAGATGCAGGAGAACGGTGGAATCCAGCCCGCCGGACAGCGCGATACGCCACGCTGGCGCGTTGCGCCAGGGCGCGAGGAAATTCAGCAGTCGGGATTCGAAATCAGCAGGCATGGCGCAGATCGGCAGGGTCGGGGACGAGGCAAGGATACCTCGTCACCCGCGCTGCGCCGAAGGCGTCGATCAGGCGACGCCGTAGCTCATCAGGCGCTCGTAGCGGCGCGCGAGGAGTTCTTCGGTGCTCAACTGGTTCAGCGTATCGAGCTGGCCGAGCAGGGAGTTGCGAATGGTCTCGGCCATGGCGGCCGGATCTCGGTGGGCGCTGCCCAGCGGCTCGGGGATGACGTTGTCGACGATACCCAGGTCCTTCAGGCGGTTGGCGGTGATACCCATGGCTTCGGCCGCTTCCGGTGCCTTCTCGGCGGTACGCCAGAGGATCGAGGCGCAACCTTCGGGCGAGATCACCGCGTAAGTGGAGTACTGCAGCATATTCAGCTGGTCGCAGACGCCGATGGCCAGTGCGCCGCCGGAGCCGCCTTCGCCGATGACGGTGGCGATGATCGGGGTCTTCAGGCGCGCCATGACGCGCAGGTTCCAGGCGATCGCTTCACTCTGGCCGCGCTCTTCGGCATCAATGCCCGGGTAGGCGCCGGGGGTGTCGATGAAGGTCAGGATCGGCATCTTGAAGCGTTCGGCCATTTCCATCAGGCGGCAGGCCTTGCGGTAGCCTTCCGGACGCGGCATGCCGAAATTGCGGCGTACCTTCTCACGGACTTCACGGCCCTTCTGGTGGCCGATGATCATCACCGGCTGGTCTTCCAGACGGGCAACGCCACCGACAATCGCGGCGTCATCGGAGAAGTGGCGGTCGCCGTGCAGCTCTTCGAACTCGGTGAAGATGTGCTCGATGTAATCCAGGGTATAGGGGCGACGCGGATGGCGCGCGAGCTGAGCGATCTGCCAGCTGGACAGGTTGCCGAAGATGTTCTCGGTCAGCGCCTTGCTCTTCTCCTGCAGACGGGAGATTTCGTCGGTGATGTTCAGCGCGTTGTCGTTACCGACCAGGCGCAGCTCTTCGATCTTGGCGTGCAGGTCGGCAATGGGCTGTTCGAAATCGAGAAAATTCGGGTTCATGGGCTATCCGTCGTTCTGTTGGCGGCTGGGCCTGGTCCGTAGGCGCCCTACCTTACGGTATCGGGCGCCAAGGGTCGAGACTGGCGGGCGGGCGGCCTTTGGCCACCGGCTTCACTAGCGGTAGTTCAGGAAGACGTTGTCGCGGCCGAACTGGTCACGCAACGCTTGAATCAGGTTGTCTGCCGGGTCGATTCGCCATTGCTCACCGAACTGCAACAGGGCGCGCGCTTGCTCGCCACTGTAGTCCACGGTGACCGGGCAACTCCCACGGTGGCGGGTGCACAGATCGGCCAGCCAGCGCAGGCGGTCACCCTTGAGCGCATCGGCATGGACGCGCACCCGCAGGCTTTCCGCCAGCGAGGTGCGAGCCTCTTCCAGCCCCATCACGCGCTTGGCGCGCAGGCGCAGGCCGCCGGAGAAATCGTCCTGGCTGACCTCGCCCTCGATCACCACCAGCGCGTCGGTCTGCAACAACGCCTGGTTGGCGGCAAAGGCTTCGGCGAACAGCGAGGCCTCGATCCGGCCCGAGCGATCGTCCAGGGTCACGAAGCCCATCTTGTCGCCGCGCTTGTTCTTCATGACCCGCAGGTTGACGATGAGGCCGGCGACGGTCTGGGTATCACGCGCAGGTTTCAGCTCGACGATGCGCTGGCGGGCAAAACGTCGCACCTCGCCTTCGTATTCGTCGATGGGGTGGCCGGTCAGGTACAGACCGAGGGTATCTTTCTCGCCCTTCAGGCGCTCCTTGAGGTTGAGCTCCTTGACCTTGCGGTGGTTGGCGTAGACGTCCGCCTCGGGCTCAGCGAAGACGCCGCCGAACAGGTCCATGTGACCGCTGTCGTGGCTGCGCGAGGTCTGCTCGGCGGCCTTCACGGCTTCTTCCATGGACGCCAGCAGCACGGCGCGGTTGATATCGACGTGGGCGTGGTAGGCCTTTTGCTCCTCAAAGAAGTGCGGGCCGAGACGGTCCAGCGCGCCGGCGCGGATCAGCGCCTCCAGGGTTCGCTTGTTGACGCGCTTGAGGTCGATGCGGTCGCAGAAGTCGAACAGAGTCGTGAACGGCCCGCCTTCGTTGCGGCACTCGGTGATGGCTTCCACCGGGCCCTCGCCGACGCCCTTGATCGCACCCAGGCCATAGACGATCTGACCGTCGTCATCCACGGTGAAGCGGAACTCGGAGTTGTTCACGTCCGGCGCCAGAATGCGCAGCTTCATGTGGCGGCACTCTTCGATGAGCGTCACCACCTTGTCGGTGTTCTGCATATCCGCGGTGAGTACCGCGGCCATGAACGGGGCCTTCCAGTGGGTCTTCAGCCAGGCGGTCTGGTATGACACCAGGCCATAGGCAGCCGAGTGCGACTTGTTGAAGCCGTAGCCGGCGAACTTTTCCACCAGGTCGAAGATGTTGCCCGACAGGTTTTCGTCGATGCCGTTGCTGGAGCAGCCTTCGATGAAGCCGCCGCGCTGCTTGGCCATTTCCTCGGGCTTCTTCTTGCCCATGGCACGACGCAGCATGTCCGCGCCGCCGAGGCTGTAGCCCGCCATCACCTGGGCGATCTGCATCACCTGCTCCTGGTACAGGATGATGCCGTAGGTGGGCTTGAGCACGGGTTCGAGGCCTGCGTACTGGTAATCCGGGTGCGGGTAGGAGATTTCCTCGCGACCGTGCTTGCGGTTGATGAAGTCGTCCACCATGCCCGATTGCAGCGGACCGGGACGGAACAGCGCCACCAGTGCGATGAGGTCTTCCAGGCAGTCCGGCTTGAGCTTCTTGATCAGCTCCTTCATGCCGCGCGATTCAAGCTGGAAGACCGCGGTGGTTTCCGCCTTCTGCAGCAGGTCGTAGGTCTTCTTGTCGTCCAGCGGAATGCGGTCGATGTCGACCAGCTCGGTCTCGCCGTTCTTCTGCTGGATGCGATGGATGATCTCCATCGCCCACTTGATGATGGTCAGGGTACGCAGGCCGAGGAAGTCGAACTTCACCAGACCCGCGGCTTCCACGTCGTCCTTGTCGAACTGGGTCACCAGGCCGGCGCCCTCTTCGTCACAGGCGATGGGGGCGAAGTCGGTCAGTTTGGTCGGCGCGATCACCACACCACCGGCATGCTTGCCGGTACCGCGGGTGACACCTTCCAGCTTGAGCGCCATGTCCCAGATTTCCTGGGCTTCCTCGTCGGTCTTGAGGAAGTCGCGGAGCATTTCCTCCTGCTCGAAGGCTTTCTCCAGCGTCATGCCCACTTCGAAGGGAATCATCTTCGACAGCTTGTCGGCCAGGCCGTAGGACTTGCCTTGCACCCGCGCCACGTCGCGCACCACCGCCTTCGCGGCCATGGAGCCGAAGGTGATGATCTGGCTCACCGCGTTGCGGCCATAGGCGCCGGCCACATAGTCGATCACCCGGTCGCGGCCCTCCATGCAAAAGTCGACGTCGAAGTCGGGCATGGAAATACGTTCAGGGTTAAGGAAACGTTCGAACAGCAGGTCATAGGCCAGCGGGTCGAGGTCGGTGATCTTCAGCACGTAGGCGACCAGCGAGCCGGCACCCGAACCCCGGCCGGGGCCCACCGGCACGCCGTTGTTCTTGGCCCACTTGATGAAGTCCATCACGATCAGGAAGTAGCCGGGGAAGCCCATCTGGATGATGGTACCCAGCTCGAACTCCAGGCGATCGACGTAGATCTGCCGCTTCTCTTCGTAGTTGGGCGTGGTCTCTTTCGGCCACAGCACCGCCAGGCGCTCTTCCAGACCTTCGTAGGAGACATGGCGCAGGTAGTCGTTGATATCCATGTCGTCGTAGGGGATCGGGAAGTTGGGCAGGAAGTACTTGCCCAGCTGCACGTCGATGTTGCAGCGCTTGGCGATCTCGACGGAGTTTTCCAGAGCCTCGGGAATATCACTGAACAGCTCGGCCATTTCTTCCGGGCTCTTCAGGTACTGCTGATCGGAATAGCTGCGCGAGCGACGCGGGTCATCCAGGGCGCGACCTTCGCCGATGCAGACACGGGTCTCGTGGGCCTCGAAGTCTGCCTCCTTGATGAAGCGCACGTCGTTGGTCGCCACCAGCGGTGCACCACTGCGCGCGGACAGGGCCACGGCAGCATGCACGTGTTCTTCGTCGTTCACGCGACTGGTGCGCTGGATATCCAGGTAGAAGCGATCCGGGAAAACCTCCAGCCACTCGGCCAGCAGGGAGTCTGCCAGGGCGTCGTCACCTTCCAGCAGGGCCATGCCGATCTCGCCTTCCTTGGAGCCGGACAGCGCGATCAGGCCTTCGGCGGCCTCCTTGACCCATTGGCGTTCGATGATGATCTCGCCATTGCGCTGGCCTTCCTGCCAACCACGGGAAATCAGCTCGGTCAGGTTGCGGTAGCCCTTGGCATTCATCGCCAGCAGAGTCAGGCGAGTCAGTGGGCCGTCCTCGTCGCGGTTGGCCAGCCAGATGTCGGCGCCGCAGATCGGCTTGATGCCGCCGCCCATGGCCGTCTTGTAGAACTTCACCAGCGAGCACATGTTGCTCAGGTCGGTCACCGCCACCGCTGGCATACCCGCTCCGCCGACCGCCTTGATCAGCGGCTTGACCCGCACCAGGCCGTCGACCAGGGAGAATTCGGTGTGCAGACGCAGGTGAACGAAGGTGGCGGTCATGGTGGTCCTTGGCAAACGCGAAAAACGGCAAGCCCCGGATTGTACCGGGGCTGTCCGCAAAGCTACAGGGATCAATGGGCCAGCCGTCGCGCCGGGTGTTTCAAGTCACCGCAGAAGCGCTGGCCGCGAGGAATTCCAGAGAAATAACAGGGCGTTACAGGATGCCGGCGGGATTTTCCAGCAGCGCACGCACCGGCCCGAAGGACCGGCGGTGGATGGGTGTCGGACCCAGGCGCCTCAGGGCTTCGAGGTGCACCGGGGTCGGGTAGCCCTTGTGCCCGCCAATGCCGTAGCCGGGGTAAAGGGCTTCCATTTCCTGCATCTCGCGGTCGCGGCTGACCTTGGCCAGAATCGACGCGGCAGCAATGGCCGGGACCTTGGCGTCACCCTGGACGACCGGCGCGGAGGGCACCTTCAGTTTCGGGCAGCGATTGCCATCGATCAGCGCGAGCTTCGGCGTGACGCTCAGGCCCTCCACCGCGCGCTGCATGGCGAGCATCGTGGCGTGGAGGATGTTCAACTGGTCGATCTCATGCACATCGGCACGGGCTATGCACCAGGCCAGGGCCTTCTCGCGGATCTCGTCGAACAGCGCCTCGCGTCGCGCTTCGCTGAGCTTCTTCGAGTCGTTGAGACCCTTGATCGGGCGCGTCGGGTCGAGGATCACTGCGGCGGTGACCACTGGACCGCACAGAGGACCACGACCCACTTCATCGACACCGGCTACCAGCTCTTCCACCAGGGTGAAGTCCAGGCCCATCTGCATCAACGTTTCTCCACCAGGGCGAGCACCGCTTCGGCGGCCTGCGCGGACGCATCCTGGCGCAAGGCGCGATGGATGGCGTCGAAGGGTTCGGTCTGTACGCTGCCGTCGTCGAGCAGGGGCAGCAAGGTCGTGGCCAGCGTCTCTGGCGTTGCCGCGTCCTGGATCAGCTCCGGAACCAGTAGACGGCCAGCCAGCAGGTTTGGCAACGAGATGTACGGACTCTTTACCAGGCGCTTGAGAATGCGATAGGTCATGGGCGCGACCTTGTAGGCAACGACCATCGGCCGTTTGTAAAGCAGCGCTTCCAGCGTGGCGGTGCCCGACGCGATCAGCACGGCATCGCACGCGGCCAGCGCCTCATGGGAGGCACCATCGAGCAATTGCACCGGCAGATCGCGACCGGAGAGCATTTCTTCGATCTGCAAACGACGATCAGGGCTCGCGCAAGGCAGCACGAAGCGCAAATCGGGACGGCTCTGCAGCAGGCGCTGAGCGGTATCGAGGAACAACGCACCCAGCTTGCCAACCTCGCCTCCCCGGCTACCGGGCAGAAGCGCGACAACGCAGGCGTCCTGCGGAAGACCGAGACGTTCGCGTGCGCCGGCGCGGTCAGCCTCCAGCGCAATGGTGTTGGCCAGCGGATGGCCGACGAAACGCACCGGCACCGCATGCTCTTCGTAGAAGCGCGCCTCGAAGGGGAAGAGCGCGAGCATCAGATCGCAGGCTTCCTTGATCTTCAGCACACGCTTCTGCCGCCAGGCCCAGACCGACGGGCTGACGTAGTGCACCGTGCGGATGCCCGCGCGACGCAGCTTCAATTCGATATTGAGGGTGAAGTCCGGCGCATCGATGCCGATGAACACATCCGGCTTGGCCGCGATCAGCATTTGCACCAGATCCTTGCGCCGGCGAAGCAGTTCGCGCAGACGCCCCAGGACCTCGAACAACCCCATGACCGACAAGCGTTCCATGGGGAAATGCGACTTCAGCCCTTCGGCTTCCATGCGCGGACCGCCGACACCGATGAACTCGATGTCGGAGTGGCGCTGCTTGAGCGCCTGCATGAGTCCGGAGCCGAGGATATCGCCGGACGCCTCGCCCGCGACCAGGGCGACGCGCAGCTTGCGTGCGGTCGATTGCATGGTCAGCGGGTGATGCCGCGGGTGGAGCTCTGGATGGAGTCGCGGAACACCGCGACTTCCGGGAACTGCGCGGAAACTTCGGCCAGTTCGGCCAGCGCCTCATCCACCGTCAGGCCCTGGCGGTAGACCACCTTGTAGGCCCGGCGCAGCGCCTGGATCGATTCGGCGCTGAAGCCACGACGGCGCAGGCCCTCGAAGTTCATGCTGCGGGCCTCGGCGGGGTTGCCGAAGACCGTCACATAAGCCGGGACGTCCTTGCCGATGGTGGTGCCCATGCCGGAGAAGGCGTGAGCGCCGATACGGCAGAACTGATGCACCAGCGTGTAGCCGGAGAGGATCGCCCAGTCATCCACGTGAACATGACCTGCCAGCGCAGTATTGTTCACGAGGATGCAATGGTTGCCGATCACACTGTCGTGGCCGATGTGCACGTAGGCCATGAGCAGGTTGTGGTCGCCGATGGTGGTTTCCGAGCGATCCTGGATGGTGCCGCGATGAATGGTCACACCCTCGCGGATCACGTTGTGATCGCCAATCACCAGGCGAGTCGGTTCGCCCTTGTACTTCAGGTCAGGGGTATCTTCCCCCACGCTGGAGAACTGGAAAATCCGATTGTGCTTGCCGATCTTCGTGGGGCCTTTGACCACCACGTGCGGACCGATCACCGTACCTTCGCCGATCTCCACATCCGGCCCGACCATGGACCAGGGGCCCACTTCTACGTCGTCAGCCAGCTTTGCGCGCGGGTCGATGATGGCGCGAGGATCGATCAAACTCATAGTTTGCGTTCCGCACAGATGATTTCAGCCGAGCATACCGGCTTGCCGTCCACGGTGGCATTGCAGTCGAACTTCCAGATGCCGCGCTTGACACTGATGAACTGGGCGTTGAGCTGCAGCTGGTCACCCGGCAGCACCGGCTGGCGGAAGCGCAGCTTATCGGAGCCGACGAAGTAATAGAGAGTGCCATCGGCCGGCTTCACGTCGAGCATCTTGAAGCCGAGGATTCCGGCCGCCTGGGCCATGGCTTCGATGATCAGCACGCCCGGCATGATCGGGTGCTGCGGGAAGTGGCCATTGAAGAACGGCTCGTTGATGCTGACATTCTTGTAGGCGCGAATGCGCTTGCCTTCGATGTCCAGCTCCACCACCCGATCCACCAGCAGGAAGGGGTAGCGATGAGGCAGGTATTCGCGAATCTCGTTGATGTCCATCATGTTCAGGGGAGCCTGTTCAGAAAAGGGAAACGCCAAAAAATGCGTGGATCACGCATCTGATGGAGCGTCTCCGCTTGGGGTCACGGCGGCCAGGCGCTTTTCCAGCTGCTGCAGACGACGGGCCATGTCATCCAGCTGACGAATGCGCGCGGCACTCTTCTTCCATTCAGCCGCGGGCTGCATGGCGGTACCGGACGAGTAGGAGCCCGGTTCGGTGATCGAACGGGTCACCATGGTCATCCCGGTGACGAAGACGTTGTCACAAATCTCGATGTGGCCGACTAGGCCGACGCCGCCGGCGAGCATGCAGTGCTTGCCGATCTTGGCGCTGCCGGAAATCCCGCAACAGCCGGCCATGGCCGTGTGGTCACCGATCTGCACGTTGTGGGCGATCATGATCTGGTTGTCCAGCTTCACGCCGTTACCGACGATGGTGTCGGACAGCGCGCCACGATCGATGGTGGTATTGGCGCCGATCTCGACGTCATCACCCAGGGTTACGCCGCCAATTTGCGCGATCTTCTGCCAGACCCCTTTGTGGTTGGCGAAGCCGAAGCCCTCACCACCCAGCACGGCACCGGACTGGATCACCACACGTTTGCCGATGCGGACGTCGTGGTAGAGCGTAACGCGCGGTGCAAGCCAGCCACCCTCGCCAACCACGCTGCGCGCGCCGACGAAGCAATGGGCACCAATGGTGACGTTGGCGCCAATCTGCGCGCCCGCCTCGATCACGGCATAAGGACCGATACTGGCCGTCGCATCGACCTGCGCCCCTTCATCGACCACGGCGGTCGGATGAATGCCGACCGGCGCCTTGGGCTTGCGGTCGAACTGGTGGGACAGGCCGGCATAGGCCAGGTAGGGATTGGGAACGATCAGCGCATTGCCGGTAAAGCCTTCGGCATCAGCAGCAGTCAGCAGAATGGCGCCGGCCTGGCTGCCTTCGAGGAACTTTCGGTACTGCGGATTGGCCAGGAAACTCAACTGACCGGCACCTGCGTCCTGCAGGGTAGCCAGCCCGCTGATCACCTGTGCGGGATCGCCGCGCAACTCGGCATCGAGTTGCGCGGCCAGTTCGGCGAGAGTAAAGGACAGCTCGGTCATCATCAGCGCAGTTGGTTCATGCGCTCGATGACTTGGCGGGTGATGTCGTACTGCGGCTTGACGTCAACCACGGCACCACGCTCGACCACGAGGTCATAACCACCTTTCTTGATGGTCTCCTCGACAGCCTGGTCCAGCTTCGGCTTGAGTTTCTTCAGCATGTCACGGTCGGCAACGGCCTTGGCTTCGTTCAGCTCCTTGGACTGGAACTGGAAGTCGCGGGCCTTCTGCTTGAAGTCGCCTTCAGCCTTTTCACGCTCGGCGTTGGACATCTTGCTGCCGCCGTTGACCAGCTTGTCCTGCAGGGACTTGGCGTCGGTTTCCAGGGCCTTGAGCTTGGTCAGCTGGGGGCCGAACTTCTTCTCGGCATCCACGGCATATTGCTTGGCCGCATCCGACTCGAGGAGTGCCATCTGATAGTTGAGCACCGCGATCTTCATGTCGGCGAACGCGGGGCTCGCTGCCAGGGCGGCGGTGATCAGGACGAACTGGGTCAACTTACGCACAATGCACTCCTGCACAAAGCATGGTTGTCATTACAACGGTACGGCCAATTAGAAGGTCTGTCCCAGGGAGAACTGGAAGATCTGGGTTTCGGCGTTATCCGGTTTCTTGATCGGCGTCGCCAGGCTGAAGCTCAGCGGGCCCAGGGCGGTGATCCAGGTCAGACCGACACCCGCGGACATGGCCATGTCCTGGAACTTGACGCCATCGCAGCCCTGAGTAGTAGAAATCGGGCAGTCAGTGTCGAATACGTTACCGATGTCGTAGAACAGCACGGTACGCAGTTGACGCTGATCCTTCACGAAGGGCAGTGGGAACAGCAGCTCCGCGCCACCGGTGATCAGGATGTTACCACCGAAGGCTTCCGGATCCTGATCCGGGTCGGTATAGCGGCCGTCTGCGTCCGGACCATCTGGGTAACCTGGCTGGCCAGGAGACACACGCGCTTTACTCGGCGTACTACGCGGACCAAGGGAGCTGTCCTTGAAGCCACGCACCGAGTTGAAACCACCGGCGTAGTAGTTCTCGTAGAACGGCAGACGATCGGTATCGCCGTAGGCGCCGCCGTAACCGAGCTCGGTGTGGAAGCGCATGGTGTAGGTTTCGGTGAGCGGCGCAAAGATCTGGCCGCGGTAGTCGAGCTTGTAGAAAGACAGGTCGCTACCCGGAATGGTGGTTTCCAGCACCAGGCTCTGCGAGTGACCGCGGTTCGCCAGCACGCCCTTGTTCAGGGTCGACTCGGACCAGCCGATGGACGCCTTGAAGTTGGTGAAGCTGTCACCTTCCTTCTCGATGAAGTCGAAGATCTCGTCGACGGTATAGGCACCGGTGTCGATGTCGTCGCGCTGCACGGTCAGGCCGTAGGTCAGACGCGAGGTCTCGCTGATCGGGTAGCCGATGCTGACGCCGGCACCCAGGCTGTTCACCGAGTAGCTGGAAACGTCGACATCGAGCTCGTCGTAGTCGGTCTTGCGGTAGAAGGCGTTGTAACCCAGGCTCACGCCGTCAACGGTCCAGTAGGGGTCGACGAAGCCGAAGTTGTAACGGGTCTGGTAGTCGGACTTGGTCAGGCCGATGCTGACCTTGTTACCGGTACCCAGGAAGTTGTTCTGGCTGATCGAGCCGCCGAGGATCAGACCGGCGCTCTGGGCGAAGCCCACGCTCGCGGTGATCGAACCGGACGGCTGCTCTTCCACGCTGTAATTGACGTCGACCTGGTCGTCGGTGCCCGGAACCGCCGGCGTCTCGACGTTGACCTCCTTGAAGTAGCCCAGGCGCTCGAGGCGCTGCTTGGACTGGTCGATCAGGTAGGTCGAGGCCCAGCCGCCTTCCATCTGGCGCATTTCGCGACGGAGTACTTCGTCCTCGGTCTTGGTATTGCCACGGAAGTTGATGCGGTTGACGTAGGCGCGCTTGCCCGGATCGACCACGTAGGTGATCGACACGGTCTTGTTCTCGTCGTTCGGCTCGGGAACGCCGTTGACGTTGGCGAAGGTGTAGCCCTCGTTACCCAGGCGACGGGTGATGAGGTCCGAGGTAGTGGTCATCACCTTGCGGGAGAACACCTGGCCCTTCTTCACCAGCAGGAGCTTCTTCACTTCGTCTTCCGGCACCTTCAGGTCGCCGGAAAGCTTCACGTCGCTGACGGTGTACTTCTCGCCTTCGTTGACGTTGACGGTGATGTAAACGTGCTTCTTGTCCGGGGTGATGGACACCTGGGTGGAGGCGATATCCATGTGGATGTAGCCACGGTCCAGGTAGTAGGAACGCAGACGTTCCAGGTCGCCGGAGAGCTTCTCGCGGGAATACTTGTCGTCGTTCTTGAAGAAGGACAGCCAGTTGGTGGTCTTCAGCTCGAACAGGTCGGTCAGGTCTTCTTCGGAGAAGACGGTGTTGCCCACCACGTTGACATGGGCGATGGCCGCCACGGTGCCTTCGTTGATGTTGATTTTCAGCGCGACACGGTTGCGCGGCTGCGGCACCACTTCGGTCTCGATCTCGGCAGAATAGCGGCCCTGGGCCACGTACTGGCGCTGCAGCTCGTTGCGCACGCCCTCGAGGGTCGCACGCTGGAAGATTTCGCCTTCGGAGAGGCCGGACTGCTTCAGACCCTTCATCAGGTCTTCGGTGGTGATGGCCTTGTTGCCCTCGATCTCGATGCTGGAGATGGACGGGCGCTCGACCACGTTGACGATCAGCACATTGCCATCACGGCTGAGCTGGATGTCCTGGAAGAAGCCGGTCTTGAACAGCGAGCGGGTCGCCTCGACCAGGCGGCGATCGTCGATCTGCTCGCCGACGTTCAGCGGCAGGGCCGCGAACACGCTGCCGGCAGACACGCGCTGCAGGCCGTTGACCCGGATATCGGAAACAGTGAAGGACTCGGCGTGAACCTGGGCGATCATCAGCGCGGAAAGGGCCGCGGGAAGCAGAAAGCGTTTCATGGAGTCCTTTTATTCCAACTGACAAATAGAGAATCTGCCGCAAAGGGCGGCAGATCCGAAAACCAACGGGCGGTTACAGTCGACTCAGATCGTTGACCAGGGCCAACAACATGACCCCGACTACCAGGCTGATGCCAATCTGCATCCCCCAAGCCTGGACCCGCTCCGACAGTGGGCGACCTCGCACCCACTCGACCATGTAGAACAGCAGATGCCCGCCATCGAGGACAGGAATCGGCAACAGGTTGAGAACCCCCAAGCTGATGCTCAGATAGGCGAGGAAATGCAGAAAATCCCCTACGCCGGACTGGGCTGAAGCGCCCGCCACTTTAGCAATGGTTATCGGCCCGCTCAAGTTTTTTACCGAGAGCTGCCCGAGCACCATTTTCTTTAGAGAATCCAGAGTTAGCAGGCTCATGGACCAGGTTCGGGAAAGCGCCTGCCCCACCGCCGCCACCGGTCCATAGCTCACTTCGCGGAGCATTTCCGCCGGCCACTGACCGCCGGCGACACCTGCACCCAGGTAGCCAGTGCGGGCCTTGCCCTCCCCCTTGGCTGCCAGGGTCAGGGCCAGCTCCTCGCGCTGGCCGGCGCGCTCAACACCCAGAATCACCTTGCCTTCAGGCATGGCGCGGACACGCGAGACCACGTCCTGCCAATCCGTGACCGACTGACCATCCAGACTGACGAGTCGATCACCAATCTGCAGACCGGCAGCCTTGGCGGGCCCCTTTTCGTCCAGCTCAGCGATTACCGGTGCGACAGCAGGTCGCCAGGGCTGGATTCCCAGGCCACCGATGGGATCGGGATTATCTTCGTTCTTCAGCCAGGAACTGATGCGCACCTGGTGTACCGCGGGAACGCTCGAGCCCTGCTCCAGCACCGAAACACTCAGTTCGCCGGTTTCACCGAGGCGGCGCACCAGCTGCAGGTTGACGCCGCTCCAGCCATCGACAGCCTCGCCATCCACTGCAACCACTTCCTGACCGGACGCCAGGCCAGCAATGGCCGCGGGACTGTTCGCCACCACGGAGCCGATGATCGGCCTGATCTGCTGGCTGCCCAGCATGGCCAGAACCCAGAAGAACAGGATGGCCAACAGGAAGTTGGCAATCGGGCCCGCAGCAACGATGGCAATGCGCTGGAATACCGTCTTGCGATTGAAGGCGCGATCGAGCAACTCGGCAGGAACATCGCCTTCCCGCTCATCCAGCATTTTCACGTAGCCACCCAGCGGAATGGCGGCAACGACGAACTCGGTGCCGTGGCGATCATGCCAGCGCACCAGCGGTGTGCCGAAGCCCACGGAGAAGCGCAGGACCTTGACCCCGCAGCGACGGGCGACCCAGAAGTGTCCGAACTCGTGGAAGGTGACCAGTACGCCGAGGGCGACAATCAGTCCCACCACCATATAAAGGGCGCTCATCGCTACCTCCTCGGGCTCAAAGCCCGCGCTCCTGCAACCACGCCTGCGCGGCGCCGCGTGCGCACTGGTCGGCCGCCAACACCGCATCGAGCGATTCGACCGGCGCGTGCGCTTCGCGGTTCAGCACTTCGTCGATGATAACCGGGATATCCGTGAAGCGGATGCGCCGCTCAAGGAACGCCGCGACGGCCACCTCATTTGCTGCATTAAGCATCGCCGGCACGCTGCCACCCGCCTCGGCGGCCTGGCGCGCCAGGCGCAGACAGGGGAAACGCTGCTCATCGGGCGCACTGAAGTCCAGACGGGCGACGGAGAACAGATCCAACGGAGAAACGCCGGAATCAATCCGCTGCGGCCAGGCCAGGGCATGGGCGATAGGGGTACGCATGTCCGGATTGCCCAACTGAGCCAGCACCGACCCGTCCACGTAGTCCACCAGGGAATGGATCACGCTCTGCGGGTGGATCACCACCTCGACCTTCGACGGCGCAGCGTCGAAGAGCCAGCAAGCCTCGATCAATTCCAGTCCCTTGTTCATCATGCTGGCCGAGTCGACAGAAATCTTCCGCCCCATCGACCAATTGGGATGCGCACAGGCCTGCTCAGGCGAAACCTGGGCCAACTGCTCCATCGGCGTTTCGCGGAACGGGCCGCCCGAAGCAGTCAGCAGGATTCGACGAACGCCCACCTCGCCCAGGCCGCGAGCGTAGTCCGTCGGCATGCACTGGAAGATCGCATTGTGCTCGCTGTCGATGGGCAAAAGCACGGCACCACTGGCGCGCACGGCATTCATGAACAGCGCGCCAGACATCACCAGCGCCTCTTTATTCGCCAGCAAGACCCGCTTGCCAGCCTCGACGGCCGCCAGAGTAGGCTTCAGACCAGCGGCGCCGACGATGGCCGCCATCACAGCATCCACTTCGGGATGGGCAGAAATCTCGCAAAGACCCGCCTCGCCGACCAGCACTCGAGCCTCGAGACCTGCGGAGCTCAGGCGATCCCGCAGGGCTTGCGCCTGCTCAGCCTCAGGCACGACGACGAAGCGCGGCTGATGGCGCAGGCAGAGCACTTCAAGCTCAGCCAGACGGGAAAAGCCACTGAGCGCAAAGACGCGATAACGATCCGGATGACGCCCGATGACGTCGAGAGTGCTGAGGCCAATCGATCCGGTTGCCCCCAGCACAGTGATCCACTGCGGATGACTCACGGCGTACCCCAGCCCACGGCCCAGAGCAACGCGGTGAATACCGGGATGGCCGCGGTCAGGCTGTCGATGCGATCCAGTACGCCACCATGACCCGGCAGCAGATTACTGCTGTCCTTGAGGCCCGACTGGCGCTTGAACATGCTTTCGGTCAGGTCACCGATGACCGACAAGGCCACCACGATGGCCGCGCACGGGAGCGCCAGCAGCAGTTCACGCACAGTCCAGTCGCGATAGATGGAGACAGCGACGGTGATCGCCAGGCAAAGCGCCAGGCCGCCGAAGAAGCCTTCCCAGCTTTTGCCCGGACTTACGCGCGGGGCAAGCTTGCGCTTGCCAAAGGCCTTTCCGGAGAAATAGGCGCCGATGTCGGCAGCCCAGACCAGCACCATCACGGCAACGATCAACCAATTGGACAGCGGCCATTGCTTGAGCAGCACCAGCCCCTGCCAGGCCGGCAGCAGGATCAGCAGGCCGATCAGCAGTCGACGCCAACGGCCGCCCCAGCTCGACGCGCTGTCCGGATAGGTCAGCACCATGACGATCGCCAGCCCCCACCAGAGCAGTGCCAGCACCAGCACAGCACCGGCCAGTTGCGGCAGCCAGGCCAGGACCAGCATCAGCACGGCGACGACAGCGGCGTAACCGACGCGGGCAGACTGCTCGTTGTAACCGGCCAGTCGCGCCCATTCCCAGGCACCCAGGCTCACCACCAGACCAATGAACAGCGAGAACGCCGCTCCATCGAGCAGGAAGAAACCACCCAGCGCGATCGGCAACAGGACCAGCGCCGTGATGATTCGTTGTTTCAACATGACGGGGGCGCCTCGGCCTCGACCTGCTCGCTGGTCTTGCCGAAGCGGCGCTGACGAGAGGCATAGTCCTGCAACGCAGCCTGCATGGCTTCGTGCTTGAAGTCGGGCCAGTAGAGATCGGAGAAATACAGCTCGGCATAGGCCAGCTGCCACAGAAGGAAATTGCTGATGCGGTGCTCGCCACCGGTGCGAATGCACAGGTCGGGCAGCGGCTGGTCTCCGGTGGAGAGGCAACCCTGGATCAGCTCCGGGGTAATTTCCTCTGCCGCCAGATGGCCGGCCTGCACTTCACGGGCGAGACGCTGGGCGGCCTGGGTGATATCCCACTGGCCACCATAGTTCGCCGCCACCTGCAGCAGCATACTGCTGCCCTTGGCCGTCAGCGCCTCGGCCTCGCGCATCGCCGCCTGCAACTCAGGAGCGAATCGACTGCGGTCACCGATGATGCGCAGCCGAATGCCGTTGGCACTGAGCTTGCGCACCTCGCGGCGCAGGGCCATGAGGAACAGCTCCATCAGCGCGCCAACCTCTTCGGCCGGGCGCTGCCAGTTCTCACTGGAGAAGGCGAACAGCGTCAGCACTTCGACGCCTGCCTCGGCGCAGGTCTTGATCACCGCACGGACGGCATCCACGCCAGCCTTGTGCCCGGCAACGCCAGGCATGAAGCGCTTCTTCGCCCAGCGATTGTTGCCATCCATGATGATCGCCACGTGCCGGGGCACGGGCGTCACCTGCTTGGTCTTTTCCATGACAAGAGCCCGGCCGTCAAACGGCCATCAGGTCCGCTTCCTTGGCCTCGAGGGCCTTTTCGATCTCGGCGACGAACTTGTCGGTGATCTTCTGCACATCGTCACCGGCGCGGCGCTCTTCGTCCTCGCTGATTTCCTTCTCTTTCTGCAGGTCTTTCAGCTGAGCAAGAGCATCGCGGCGAATGTTGCGCACGGAAACACGGGCCTGCTCGGCCTCGGCGCGAGCCTGCTTGGTGAAGCCCTTGCGGGTTTCCTCAGTCAGGGCCGGCATCGGTACACGAATGGTGGTACCGGCGGTCGCGGGATTCAGGCCCAGGTCGGAGGTCATGATGGCCTTCTCAACCGCCTGGATCATGGTCTTGTCGAAGACGCTAAGAGCCAGGGTACGGGAGTCTTCCACGGTGACGTTGGCCACCTGGCGCAGCGGAGTGTCGGAACCGTAGTAGGACACCATCACGCTATCCAGGATGCTCGGGTGCGCACGGCCAGTACGAATCTTGGCGAAGGCATGGCCCAGGGCTTCCAGGGTTTTGCCCATACGATCCTGCGCTTCCTTCTTGATCTCGTTGATCATCTCAATCCTCCTCGATCAGGGTGCCTTCAGCACCACCTACAACAATATTCAGCAGCGCGCCGGGCTTGTTCATGTTGAACACGCGCAGCGGCATTTTCTGGTCCCGGCACAGGCAGATGGCGGTAAGGTCCATCACGCCCAGCTTGCGATCGAGCACTTCGTCATACGTCAGACGTTCGAACTTCTCGGCATTCGGGTCCTTGAACGGGTCGGCAGTGTACACGCCGTCCACCTTGGTCGCCTTGAGTACTACGTCAGCATCTATTTCGATGGCGCGCAGGCAGGCGGCGGAATCGGTGGTGAAGAACGGGTTGCCGGTACCGGCGGAGAAGATCACCACTTCGCCACTCTTCAGGTGACGCATGGCCTTGCGGCGGTCGTAGTGATCGGTCACGCCGACCATGGAAATGGCGGACATGACGATGGCGGTGATGTTGGAGCGCTCCAGGGCGTCACGCATGGCCAGGCCGTTCATCACGGTGGCGAGCATGCCCATGTGGTCACCGGTGACGCGATCCATGCCGGCCGCGGACAGCGCCGCGCCACGGAACAGGTTGCCACCACCGATTACCAGACCGACCTGCACGCCGATACCGACGAGCTGGCCGATCTCCAGCGCCATGCGGTCCAGCACCTTGGGATCGATGCCGAACTCCTCGGAGCCCATCAGGGCTTCGCCGCTCAGTTTTAGAAGAATGCGTTTATAGCGAGGTTGACGAGCGCTCAGCTGCTGAGCCATGACCTTTTTCTCCTGCGGCGATTGAATGCTGTGCACCTTGTGGGTGCTTGGTGGAAAGCTTGGACCAGCCAGCCTTACGGTGCCTTTAAACCCGCCTTGCGGGCCTGCGCCGTGGAAACCGCCCCTTTTGGTTTCCCCAGTTTGGCAAAGAGGCCGCGCGCGTTAGCGGGCAGCCTCTTGCGGGGCGACAGTCGTGAGACTGTCTATTACTGCTTGGAAGCGGCTACTTGAGCAGCAACCTCGGCAGCAAAGTCAGCTTCGACTTTCTCGATGCCTTCGCCTACTTCGAAACGAACGAAGGAAACGATTTCAGCGCCGGCTTTCTTGGCCAGGTCACCGACCTTGACTTCCGGATCCTTGACGAACGCTTGCTCGACCAGGCTGGCTTCGGCCAGGAACTTCGAGATACGGCCTTTGACCATATTCTCGACGATGTTTTCCGGCTTGCCAGCGATCTTGTCGGCGTTCAGAGCGAGGAAGATTTCCTTCTCTTTGGCCACGGCTTCTTCGGAAACCTGCGACGGATCGAGGAACTGCGGGTTGCTGGCAGCAACGTGCATGGCGATGTCGCGAGCCAGTTCAGCGTTGCCACCCTTCAGGGTAACCAGAACGCCGATGCGGTGGCCGTGCAGGTAGGCGCCAACCACATCACCTTCGGTGCGAGCCAGGCGACGGATGTTGACGTTCTCGCCACACTTGGCAACCAGGGCTTCACGGGCCGGCTCTTGTTCCGCGATCAGCGGAGCGGCGTCGGTCAGCTTCTGGGCAACAGCCTTGTCCAGGCTGGCAGCGACGAAGTTCTTGAAGTCGTCCTGCAGGGCCAGGAAGTCGGTCTGCGAGTTGACTTCGATGATGGTCGCGGATTTGCCGTCGTCAGCTACCTTGGCGGCGATGGCGCCTTCGGCGGCGATGTTGCCGGCCTTCTTGGCAGCCTTGATGGCGCCGGAAGCGCGCATGTCGTCGATGGCTTTCTCGATATCGCCTTCGGCGGCTACCAGTGCCTTTTTGCACTCCATCATGCCCTGGCCGGTACGCTCACGCAGTTCCTTGACCAGTGCTGCAGTAATTTCTGCCATTTCGAAATCCTCTTGAGTTGCTCTCAAAACCAGATCGCCCGGCTGCCCGGGCGGAATTTACAGGGTGGCAAAAAGGGGGCCTAGCCCCCTTTCCGCGCACCGCAGGACGTCTGGACGTCCTGGAATCAGCCTTCGGCGGATTCGGCCGGCGCTTCTTCTACGAACTCGTCAGCAGTCACGCCACCGGCACTCTTGCCACGCAGTACGGCTTCAGCCATGGAACCCAGGTACAGCTGTACGGCGCGGATGGCGTCGTCGTTACCCGGGATAACATAGTCAACGCCTTCCGGGCTGCTGTTGGTATCGACGATGCCGATAACCGGGATACCCAGCTTGTTGGCTTCGGTGATAGCAATGCGCTCGTGGTCAACGTCGATCACGAACAGAGCGTCCGGCAGGCCGCCCATGTCCTTGATGCCGCCCAGGCTGCGATCCAGTTTTTCCAGATCGCGGGAGCGCATCAGAGCTTCTTTCTTGGTCAGCTTGGCGAAGGTGCCGTCCTGAGACTGAACTTCCAGCTCGCGCAGGCGCTTGATCGACTGACGGATGGTCTTGTAGTTGGTGAGCATGCCGCCCAGCCAACGGTGGTCGACGTACGGCATGCCGCAACGGGCAGCTTCTTCGCGAACGATCTTGCCGGCGGAACGCTTGGTGCCGACGAACAGGATCTTGTTCTTGCCCTGGGCCAGGCGCTCAACGAAGGTCAGGGCCTCGTTGAACATCGGCAGGGTTTTTTCGAGGTTGATGATGTGGATCTTGTTACGCGCGCCGAAAATGAACTTGCCCATTTTCGGGTTCCAGTAACGGGTCTGGTGGCCGAAGTGCACACCGGCCTTCAGCATATCGCGCATATTGACTTGGGACATGATAGTTCCTCGATAAGTCGGGTTAGGCCTCCATGCATCCCAACGGCCAACCCTCCGACTGTGTCGAAAGGCACCCAGGCCATCGTGTCGATGCATGTGTGGGTTAATGCTCCAAAATGGCCGTAGCCTTCAGAGCGGGGCGCTTTATACCACAACCTCGGCCAGAACAAAACCCGAAAGGACGCCCGGCACCACCCTCGCCGCCTCGTCCGAGTGCCCCGTCGGCCGTCCACCCTTAATAGAGGGGCGCCAAATCTGATAGACTTGCGCATTCCTCTCATTTACCCGCGCGCACGCAGCGCCTGAAGAGAAGTCGCATGACCGTCACCATCAAGACGCCCGAAGACATCGAGAAAATGCGCGTCGCCGGCCGTCTGGCCGCCGAAGTGCTGGAAATGATCGGCGAACACGTCAAGCCCGGCGTCACCACCGACGAACTGGACCGTATCTGCCACGACTACATCGTCAACGTGCAGAAGGCCATTCCCGCGCCGCTGAACTACAAGGGTTTCCCCAAGTCCATCTGCACCTCGATCAACCACGTGGTGTGCCACGGCATCCCCAACGAGAAGCCGCTCAAGGAAGGCGACATCGTCAACATCGATGTCACCGTCATCAAGGACGGCTACCACGGCGACACCAGCAAGATGTTCTCGGTCGGCAAGACCCCGGAATGGGCTGACCGCCTGTGCCAGATCACCCAGGAATGCATGTACAAGGGCATCGACGTGGTCAAGCCGGGCGCGCGCCTGGGCGACATCGGCGAAGTGATCCAGAAGTACGCCGAGAAGAACGGTTTCTCCGTGGTGCGCGAGTACTGCGGCCACGGCATCGGCCAGGTGTTCCACGAGGAGCCTCAGGTGCTGCACTACGGCCGCGCCGGCACCGGCCTGGAGCTCAAGGAAGGCATGATCTTCACCATCGAGCCGATGATCAACCAGGGCCGCCCGGAAACCCGCCTGCTGGGCGACGGTTGGACGGCCATCACCAAGGACCGCAAGCTGTCCGCGCAGTGGGAGCACACCGTGCTGGTCACCGCCGGCGGCTACGAGATCCTGACCCTGCGCAACGACGAAAGCTTCCCGCGCACCTCGGCCTGAGGAGCGGTTTGCAATCTCGCCGACGGCTGGGTAGAACATAGAAATCCCGGCCCGGCACAGCCGTCGGGCCTAGCGCCATGTGCGCAGGCCCGGTTGCCCTCTTGCCCCTGCCCTCCCCTAAGCCATTGATCAGGAAGGCCGCCATGCCGCAGGTGGATCCCGAGTTGTTCGACCGTGGGCAGTTCCAGGCGGAACTAGCCCTCAAATCCAGCCCCATCGCCGCCTTCAAGAAGGCCATTCGTCAGGCCAACGAGGTGCTCGACGCCCGCTTCAATGGCGGCCGCGACATCCGCCGGCTGATCGAGGACCGCGCCTGGTTCGTCGACCAGATCCTGCAGCAGGCCTGGAATCGCTTCGACTGGGGCGACGACGCCGACATCGCACTGGTTGCGGTGGGCGGCTATGGGCGCGGTGAGCTGCATCCGCACTCGGATATTGACCTGCTGATCCTGCTCGACAGCGAGGACCAGGAAAGCTTCCGCGAGCCCATCGAAGGCTTCCTCACCCTGCTCTGGGACATCGGCCTGGAGGTCGGCCAGAGCGTGCGCTCAGTGGCGGAATGCGCCGAGGAAGCGCGCGCCGACCTCACCGTGGTTACCAACCTGATGGAATGCCGGACCATCTCCGGTCCCGACAGCCTGCGCCAGCGCATGCTCGAAGCCACCAGCGCGAAGCAGATGTGGCCCAGCGGGCAGTTCTACCTGGCCAAGCGCAAGGAACAGATCCACCGCCACACCAAATACAACGACACCGAATACAACCTCGAACCCAACGTCAAGGGTTCGCCCGGCGGCCTGCGCGACATCCAGACGTTGCTCTGGGTCGCCCGCCGCCACTTCGGCAGCCTCAACCTGCACGCCCTGGTCCGCGAAGGCTTCCTGGTGGAGAGCGAGTGCGCGGTGCTGGCCTCCAGCCAGGAGTTCCTCTGGAAGGTCCGCTACGCCCTGCACATGCTCGCCGGCCGCGCCGAAGACCGCCTGCTGTTCGACCACCAGCGGCGTATCGCCGGGATGCTCGGCTATGAAGGCAACGACGCCAAGCTGGCGGTCGAGCGCTTCATGCAGAAGTACTACCGCGTGGTGATGGCCGTTTCCGAGCTGAACGACCTGATCACCCAGCACTTCGAAGAAGTGATCCTGCGGGCCGGCGAAAACGGCCAGATACAGTCGCTCAACAGCCGTTTCCAGCTGCGCGATGGCTACCTGGAAGTCACCCACGCCAACGTCTTCAAGCGCACCCCGTTCGCCCTGCTGGAAATCTTCGTGCTGCTGGCCCAGCACCCGGAGATCAAGGGCGTACGCGCCGATACCATCCGCCTGCTGCGCGACAGCCGGCACCTGATCGACGACGACTTCCGCCACGACATCCGCAACACGAGCCTGTTCATCGAGCTGTTCAAGTGCCAGGAAGGCATTCACCGCAACCTGCGACGGATGAACCGCTACGGCATCCTCGGCCGCTACCTGCCGGAGTTCGGGCTGATCGTCGGGCAGATGCAGCACGACCTGTTCCACATCTATACGGTCGACGCGCATACCCTCAACCTGATCAAGCACCTGCGCAAACTTCGGCGCCCGGATATGGCGGAAAAGTACCCGCTGGCCAGCAAGATCATGGAGCGCCTGCCCAAGCCGGAGCTGATCTACATCGCCGGCCTCTACCACGACATTGCCAAGGGCCGCGGCGGCGACCACTCGGAACTGGGCGCGGTGGACGCCGAGCACTTCTGCCAGCGCCACCAATTGCCGCCGTGGGACACCAACCTGGTCTCCTGGCTGGTGCAGAACCACCTGATCATGTCGACCACAGCCCAGCGCAAGGACCTGTCCGACCCGCAGGTGATCTACGATTTCGCCCAGCTGATGGGTAACCAGACCTACCTGGACTACCTCTACGTCCTGACCGTCGCCGACATCAACGCCACCAACCCGACGCTATGGAACTCCTGGCGCGCCAGCCTGCTGCGCCAGCTCTACACCGAGACCAAGCGCGCGCTGCGCCGCGGCCTGGAGAACCCGGTGGACCGCGAGGAGCAGATCCGCCAGACACAGAGCGCGGCCATCGACATCCTGGTGCGCGGCGGCATCGACCAGGACGACGCCGAGCAGCTCTGGAGCCAACTGGGCGACGACTACTTCCTGCGCCACAGCGCCGCTGACGTGGCCTGGCACACCGAGGCCATCCTCCAGCATCCGGACGACGGCACCCCGCTGGTGCTGATCAAGGAAACCGCCCAGCGCGAGTTCGAAGGCGGCACGCAGATCTTCATCTATGCCGGCGACCAGCACGACTTCTTCGCCGTGACCGTGGCGGCGATGGACCAGCTCAACCTGAACATTCAGGATGCGCGGATCATCACCTCCACCAGCCTTTTCACCCTCGACACCTACATAGTGCTCGACGCCGATGGCGGCTCGATCGGCAACAATCCCAGCCGAGTCGAGGAAATTCGCGAAGGCCTGGTCAATGCCCTGAAGGACCCGGACGAGTACCCGACCATCATCCAGCGCCGCGTCCCGCGCCAGCTCAAGCACTTCGCCTTCAACCCACAGGTGACCATTTCCACCGACGCGGCGCGCCAGGTCAGTGTGCTGGAAGTCATCGCCCCCGATCGACCCGGCCTGCTGGCTCGCATCGGCGGGCTGTTCCTGGACTTCGACCTGTCGGTGCAGAACGCCAAGATCGCCACCCTCGGCGAGCGCGTGGAGGACGTGTTCTTCGTCACCGATGCGCACAACCAGCCGCTCTCCGACCCGGAGCTGTGCAAGCGCATCCAGACGGCCCTGGTGGACATCCTCTCCGACGGCGGCCAGCAGACGATGCCGGTCCGCATCAGTATCTAATCCCGATCTTGTAAAAAGTCAGAAAGAAAGAGCCTTGCCATGAACCCTGCCCTCGACTCGCTCCAGCCCTACCCCTTCGAGAAGCTCCGCGCCCTGCTGGCCGGCGCCCAGCCGCCGGCTGAGCTCAAGCCCATCGCGCTGTCCATCGGCGAACCCAAGCACCGCTCGCCGGAGTTCGTCGCCAAGGCCCTGGCCGACAGCCTCGAGCAGCTGGCCGTCTACCCGACCACCCTGGGCATCCCCGCCCTGCGCGAAGCCATCGCCGCCTGGTGCGAGCGCCGCTTCAAGGTGCCGGCCGGCTGGCTGGATGCCGCACGCCACGTGCTGCCGGTGAACGGCACTCGTGAAGCACTGTTCGCCTTCACCCAGACCGTGGTGGACCGCAACGCCAAGGGCCTGGTGATCAGTCCGAACCCGTTCTACCAGATCTACGAAGGCGCGGCCCTGCTGGCCGGCGCTGAGCCGCACTACCTGCCCTGCCTGGAGGACAACGGCTTCAACCCGGATTTCGACGCCGTCCCGGCGGACGTCTGGGCGCGCTGCCAAGTCCTCTTCCTCTGCTCGCCGGGCAACCCCACCGGCGCACTCGTTCCCCTCGCCGAATTGAAGAAGCTGATCGCCCTGGCCGATGAACACGACTTCGTGATCGCCGCCGACGAGTGCTACAGCGAGCTGTACTTCGACGAGCAGAACCCGCCAGCCGGCCTGCTGACCGCCTGCGCCGAACTGGGCCGCTCGGACTTCAAGCGCTGCGTGGTATTCCACAGCCTGTCCAAGCGTTCCAACCTGCCGGGCCTGCGTTCGGGCTTCGTCGCCGGTGACGCTGAAGTACTGAAGAAATTCCTCCTGTACCGCACCTATCACGGCTGTGCCATGCCGGTTCAGACCCAGCTGGCCAGTGTCGCAGCCTGGAAGGACGAGGACCACGTCCGCGCCAACCGCGACCTGTACCGCGAGAAGTTCGACGCCGTACTGGACATCCTCGGCGGCGTACTCGACGTGCAGCGACCGGACGGCAGCTTCTACCTGTGGGCAAAGACCCCGGTGGCTGACACCGAGTTCTGCCACGGCCTGTTCGACCAGCAGCACGTGACCGTGGTGCCGGGTTCCTACCTGTCCCGCGAAGTGAACGGCGAGAACCCCGGCGCCAACCGCGTGCGCATGGCGCTGGTGGCTCCGCTGGCCGAGTGCGTGGAAGCGGCCGAGCGGATCAAGAAGTTCGTGCTGAGTCTATAAAAGGCCTTGTGTAGGAGCGAGCTTGCTCGCGAACCCGCTTCACGCCGGAGCTACCGGATAGTTCGGTTCGCGAGCAAGCTAGCTCCTACAAAAAAGCCCAAAGCGCCCTACACCCAGCGCCCCGCCTTGCTGGTCACCCAGGCTTCCTGGCTGTCCAGCTCACCCAGCACCTCACGCATGGTCTCGTCGTCGATCTCGTGCTCCCGGCGCATGCGATACAGCTCCAGCCGCTGCGCCCGCAGCGCCTTGATGCGTAGAGCCTGATCCGCCAACTCCAGGCCACGGGCGCGTTCGCGGGCTTCCTGACTATCCGGCGCCGGGTCCAGCTCGTGGCGATATTCGGCCATCAGCCGCGCCTTCAGCTCCGCCATCCGGGCCGCTTCGTCGGCATCGGCACCATCACGGGCGGGCATTTCCTCGCCCTCGAGCATATGAATGGCCGCCGCCGCGGTCTTGCGCCAGACCGACTGCACCTCGCGCTCGCGCTGGTCATTGCTGGCCGCCGGAAGCCCCCGAAGCAAAATGGGTAATCCGATGGTGGCGGCGATCAGCGACACCAGGATCACCCCCGTGGCGATGAAGATGATCAGATCGCGCTGCGGGAAGGCCGAACCATCGAGCAGCAGCAACGGCACCGAGAGTACGCCCGCCAGCGTCACCGCCCCGCGCACCCCACCCAGCGCCGAGATCGCCGACAGCCGCAATACCGGCTCGCCCGATCGGCCACCGAGCTCGATCCCCCACCACTGTTCGAAGCGCACGGAGACCTTCCAGTAACACCAGACCCAGCCAAAGCGCAGCAGGAGCAGCACGGCGAACACCGCCAGCACGTAGAACAGCAGCAGCGAGGAGCGCCACATTACATCGTCGGCGTGATGCGCGACGGACTTGAGGATGTCCGGCAGTTGCAGCCCCAGCAGCAGGAACACCACGCCGTTGAAGGCAAACTCCAGCATCGACCAGACGCTGCGGTTGAGCAGGCGGGTATTGGTCTGACGCGGCAGCAGGTCGGCCCAACTCTGCATCATGCCCGCTGCCACCGCCGCAAGGATGCCGGAGACGCCAAGCTCCTCGGCGATCATGTAGCCGGCGAAGGGCAACAGCAGCATCAGCACTACGTGGGTAGCCGGATCATCCCAGCCGCGACGGATCATCCAGCCGCGAATCCGCCCCAACAGCCAACTGATGAACACCCCGCAGGCCAGACCGCCGACCGCCACCAGCAGGAAACTCAGGCTGGCATCCATCAGCGAGAAGGTACCGGTCATGGCCGCCGCGATGGCGAACTTGAAGGCCACCAGGCCGGAAGCGTCGTTCATCAGGGCTTCGCCCTGCAGCACGTGCATCAGTCGCCTGGGCAGGCGGTCCTGGGCGATGGCCGAGACCGCCAGCGCATCGGTGGGCGACAGCACCGCCGCCAGGGCGAAGGCCGCCGCCCAGGGAATCTCGGGAATCAGCAGATGAATGAAGACACCGCCGCCGAGCACGGTGAACAGCACGAGTGCGAAGGCCAGGGTGAGGATCGGCCAGCGCATCTTCCAGAATTCGCCCTTAGGCATGCGCCAGCCGTCGGCGAACAGCAGCGGCGGGATGAACAGGAACATGAACAGCTCGGGGTCCAGTCCCACGTGCAGCCCCAGGCTCGGCCAGGCCAGCGCGGCGCCGGCAGCGATCTGGATCAGGGGCAACGGCAGCGGGATCAACTGAGCGGCGAGCCGGGTTCCCCCCACGACCAGCAGCAGGATCAGAACGGTGTAAACGGTTTGCATCGTCGAACTCCAGCACAGCCTTCCATTGAAGCACCCACCGCGGTCCGGATCAGCCCCGCATCGGGCAAAAAACTGTTGCAATACGCCGGCCTCCCGGCGGCGTCCCGCAAGTGCTGCGGAAGTGGCATAATCCCGCGCCTGAAAAATGTATCGAAAAGGAGAGCGCCCCGTGAGTCAGCGGACGCTGTTTGGCATCAAGGCTTGCGACACCATGAAGAAGGCCCGCGTCTGGCTGGACGAACACGGTGTCGACTACGCCTTCCACGACTACAAGAGTAGCGGTATCGACCGCGAACACCTGCGCCAGTGGTGCAACGAGCATGGCTGGGAAACTGTCCTGAACCGCGCCGGCACCACTTTCCGCAAGCTCGACGACGCGCAGAAGGCCGATCTCGACCAGGCCAAGGCCATCGAACTGATGGTTGCCCAGCCGTCGATGATCAAGCGTCCGGTGCTGGACCTGGGTGATCGCACCCTGGTCGGCTTCAAGCCCGACGCCTACGCCGCCGCTCTGGCCTGAGCTCCACCACGATGAGCATTGCCTGGGCCCTGTTCCTCCCCGCCTGCTTCGCCTTGAACCTGGCGCCGGGACCGAACAACCTGCTGTCGCTGAACAACGCCGCGCGTTTCGGCCTGCTGCGCGCCACCCTTGCCGGTGGCGGACGGCTGCTCGCTTTCGCCGGCATGCTGGCCCTGGCCGCTTCGGGCCTGGCGCTGGTGTTGCAGGCCTCGGCCTGGCTGTTCCTGGCAATCAAGCTGGTGGGCGCAGGCTACCTGCTGTGGCTGGCCGTACAACTGTGGCACGCCCCGACAGCGAACCTGTCGGTGGATGGCTCCCCGATTGCCGCCACCAGCCTGTGGCGCCTCGCCCGCCAGGAGTTCTGGGTGGCTGCCGGCAACCCCAAGGCCATCCTCATCTTCACCGCGTTCCTGCCGCAGTTCGTCGATCCGCGCCAGGCCGTGGCCACCCAGTTCGCCCAACTCGGCGCAGCCTTCCTGCTCCTGGAGTGGCTGGCCATCGCCCTTTACGGGCTCGCCGGGGTCCGCCTCGGCAAGCTGCTCGCCGGTGCACGCGCCCGGCGCCTGTTCAACCGTGGTTGTGCCGCGCTGCTGGGCAGCGCCGGGCTGGGCCTGCTGCTCAGCCGCCGTCCGGCCTGACCGAAATCGTTATTCGAGAATCTCTTTCAAGGAATCCCCCACATGTCGAAATCCCTGTTCAGCATCGCTTTCGGTGTCGGCACCCAGAACCGCCAGGGCAACTGGCTGGAAGTCTTCTACGCGCAGCCGCTGCTCAACCCCAGCGCCGAGCTGGTCGCTGCCATCGCCCCGCTGCTGGCCTACGAAGGCGGCAACCAGGCGATCGCCTTCACCGCCCACCAGGCCTACCAGCTGGCCGACGCCGTAGAGACCGTCGACGCCGCCCAGGCCGCCCTGCTCAACCGCCTGGCCGAAAGCCAGAAGCCGCTGGTCGCCACCCTGCTGGCCGAAGACGCCGCCCCCAGTTCCACCCCGGAGGCGTACCTGAAGCTGCACCTGCTGTCCCACCGTCTGGTCAAGCCGCACGGCCTGAACCTGACCGGCATCTTCCCGCTGCTGCCGAACGTGGCCTGGACCAACCAGGGCGCCGTCGACCTGGCCGAGCTGGCCGAGCTGCAACTGGAAGCGCGCCTGAAGGGCAAGCTGCTGGAAGTTTTCTCCGTCGACAAATTCCCGAAGATGACCGACTACGTGGTCCCGGCCGGCGTGCGCATCGCCGACACCGCCCGCGTGCGCCTGGGCGCCTACATCGGTGAAGGCACCACCGTGATGCACGAAGGCTTCGTCAACTTCAACGGCGGCACCGAAGGTCCGGGCATGATCGAAGGCCGCGTCTCCGCGGGCGTATTCGTCGGCAAGGGTTCCGACCTGGGCGGCGGTTGCTCCACCATGGGCACCCTGTCCGGCGGCGGCAACATCGTCATCAGCGTTGGCGAAGGCTGCCTGATCGGCGCCAACGCTGGCATCGGCATCCCGCTGGGCGACCGCAACATCGTCGAGGCCGGCCTGTACGTCACCGCCGGCACCAAGATCGCCGTGCTGGACGACCAGAACAACCTGGTGAAAGTGGTCAAGGGTCGCGACCTGGCCGGCCAGGCTGACCTGCTGTTCCGCCGCAATTCCCAGACCGGCGCAGTCGAGTGCAAGACCAACAAGACTGCCATCGAGCTGAACGAGGCGCTGCACGCGCACAACTAAGCTGTGCGCCCCGCTCGCGCGGGACGCACTAAGCTTGGAGAAGCGGGGGCTGCGGCCCCCGTTTTACTTTTTCCGCAACCGGCCGTACGCCCATGTCCATTCCCTCGCCCTGGCGCTCCGACTTCCCGGCCCTCGCCGCCTTCGAGGCCGAAGGCCAGACCTACCTCGACAGCGCTGCCACCGCGCAGAAACCGCGCGCCATGATCGACGCCCTCGCCGGCTACTACGCCAGCGGCGCCGCCAACGTGCACCGCGCCCAGCACCTGCCCGGCGAGCGCGCCACCCGTGCCTTCGAGGCGACCCGCACCCTGGCCGCCAACTGGCTCAATGGCGGCAGCCCGGCGCAGATCATCTTCACCCGCGGTGCCACTGAAGCGCTGAACCTGCTGGCCTACGGGCTGGAAGGGCAGTTCCAGGCAGGCGATGAGATCGTCATCAGCGCGCTGGAACACCACGCCAACCTGTTGCCCTGGCAGCAACTGGCGCAGCGCCGTGGGCTGAAGCTGGTGGTGCTGCCGCTCGACGCCGACGGTCGGATCGACCTGAACCGTGCCGTCGACCTGATCGGCCCGCGCACCCGCCTGCTCGCCGTGAGTCAGCTGTCCAACGTGCTCGGCACCTGGCAGCCGCTGCCGGAGCTGCTGGCGATGGCCCGGCAACACGGTGCACTGAGCGTGGTCGATGGAGCTCAGGGCGTGGTCCACGGCCGGCACAACCTGTCGGCGCTGGGCTGCGACTTCTACGTCTGCTCCAGCCACAAGCTCTACGGCCCGGAAGGCCTCGGCCTGCTCTGGGGGCGCCCGGAAGCGCTGGAACGCCTGTCACACTGGCAGTTCGGCGGCGAGATGGTGCGCGTGGCGGATTACTTCGACGCGCAGTTCCACAGCGCCCCCATGGGCTTCGAGGCCGGCACCCCGCCCATCGGCCCGGTGATCGCCCTGGGCGCCACGCTGGAGTGGCTGGCCACCCAGGACAACGCCGAAATCAGTGCTCACGAAGACTTCCTCCACACCCGCCTGCTGGCCGGCCTGCGCGCCCGCGACGGCGTTCGAGTGCTAGGCGAGCCAGACGTGGCATTGGCCAGTTTCGTGGTCGAAGGTGTGCACGTCTCCGACCTGGGTCACCTGCTCACCGAGCAGGGCATCGCCGTGCGTGCGGGGCATCACTGCGCCATGCCGCTGATGAAGACCCTGGATGTCTCGGGCGCCCTGCGAGTCTCCCTCGGCCTGTACAACGACGGCGTGGATATCGAGCGCTTCTTCAGCGCACTGGACAGCGCCCTGGAACTGCTGCGATGAGCCTTCCCGTCGCTGCCACCGAGGCGCTGGAAGCTTTCACCGCCCTACAGGGCTGGGAGCAACGCGCCCGCCTGCTGATGCAATGGGGCGAGCGCCTGGAGCCGCTGAGCGAAGTCGAGCTTGGCGACGAACAACGCGTGCAGGGCTGCGAAAGCAACGTCTGGCTGGTGGCGGATCAGCGTGATCAGCGCTGGCACTTCCGCGCTTACAGCGATGCACGCCTGCTGCGCGGGCTGCTGGCGTTGCTGCTGGTGCGGGTGGAAGGCATGCCGGAAGCGGAGCTGGCGGCCATCGACCTGACGGATTGGTTCAACCAGCTCGGGCTTGGCCGGCAACTGTCGCCGTCGCGCAGCAACGGCCTGAACGCCGTGCTGAAGCGGATGCAGGATTTGATCTCGGCATGAAGCGCTGGCCTGTGCGTAGGAGCGGGCTCCGTCCGCGATAGGTCCGCCTCGCGCCGGAGACCATCGCGGATAAATCCGCTCCTACCAACGAGGTCAGCCCGCTGCGCGCTCCGACGGACGCCGCGCCCCGGCAACGACCTTGTCCACAGCCCGCGCCGCCGCGACCATACCGAAGGTCGCAGTGACCATCATCACCGCGCCGAAACCACCGGCGCAGTCCAGCTTCACCCCTTCACCCACAAAGCTCTTGGACTGGCACACCGTGCCGTCCGGCTTGGGATAACGCAGCTGCTCGGTGGAAAACACGCACTGCACGCTGTAATGCCGCCCCGGCGTGCGCGAGAAGTTGTAGTCACGGCGCAGCGTGGAGCGGACCTTGGCGGCCAGCGGATCGTTGAAGGTCTTGTTCAGGTCGGCGACCTGGATCTGCGTCGGGTCCACCTGCCCACCCGCGCCCCCGGTAGTGATGATCTGCAGTTTGCGACGCTTGCACCAGGCGATCAGCGCGGCCTTGGCGGCAACGCTGTCGATGCAGTCAATCACGCAGTCCAGCTCGGGGGTGATGTAGTCCGCCATGGTTTCGCGGGTGACGAAATCGGCTACGGCATGTACGACGATGCCCGGGTTGATAGCCTTCAGGCGCTCGGCCATGACCTCGACCTTGGGCTTGCCCACGGCGCCCTGGATGGCGTGTACCTGGCGGTTGGTGTTGGTAACGCAGACGTCGTCCAGGTCGAACAGCGAAATTTCACCCACCCCGCTGCGTGCCAGGGCCTCGGCCGCCCAGGAGCCCACGCCGCCGATCCCGACCACCGCCACATGGCTGGCCGCCAGCCGCTCCAGGCCCTCACGGCCATAAAGCCGCGCGATTCCGCCGAAACGCTGCTCATCCAGTTGCATCGCCCACACCTCGCATCGAAACGGCCGGCATTCTATACCGGCAGCCATCGGCACGCCTGCAACAAAGCCGGATTGCCGCAGTCTCAGTCACGCGCCTGCCACACATTCTAAACTGTCGGAAATTGCCCACGAACGCCCTCACGGCGGACGGCGCCGGCAGCCTGTACAGCCCCCGGAGTGCGGGGTAGGATGCGCCCCGACCGAGCTATCCCGTACAGAGATTGTCCCGGCCCCTCCCCGTTCCACCCTTTGGAACCCGATTGCACCATGCCTGCACGCAAGTTCGGCCTCAACCTGGTGGTATTCGTTGCCCTCGCGGCACTCTTCACCGGCTTCTGGGCCCTCTACAACCGCCCCGTCAGCGTTCCCGACTGGCCGGAGAGCATTTCCGGATTCTCCTTCTCGCCCTTCCGCCTGAACCAGAATCCGCAGAAGAACCAGTTCCCCAGCGACGACGAGATCCGCTCGGACCTGGAGCTGGTCTCCAAGAACACCGACAACATCCGCACCTACTCGGTGAAGGGTTCGCTGGCCGACATCCCGCGCCTGGCCGAAGAGCTGGGCATGCGCGTCAGCCTCGGCATCTGGATCGGCCCGGACGAGGCGGAGAACGAAGCCGAGATCGAGCGCGGCATCGAGATCGCCAACAACTCGCGCAGCGTGGTGCGGGTGATAGTCGGCAACGAAGCGCTGTTCCGCCGCGAGGTCACCGTCGAACAACTGACGGCCTACCTGGACCGCGTGCGCAAGGCGGTGAAGGTGCCGGTGACAACCGCCGAGCAGTGGCACATCTACGAGAAGTACCCGGAGATGGCCAAGCACGTCGACCTGATCGCCGCCCACGTGCTGCCCTACTGGGAATACACGGCGATGAACGACGCCGTGCCCTTCGTCCTGGAACGCGCCAAGGAGCTGCGCGCCAAGTTCCCGCGCAAGCCGTTGCTGTTGGCCGAGGTCGGCTGGCCGAGCAATGGCCGTATGCGCGGCGGCGCCGACGCCACCCAGGCGGATCAGGCGATTTACCTGCGTACGCTGACCAACGCGCTGAACAAGCGCGGCTACAACTACTTCGTCGTCGAGGCCTTCGACCAGCCGTGGAAAGTCGGTGACGAAGGCTCGGTGGGCGCCTACTGGGGCGTCTACAACGCCCAGCGTCAGCCGAAGTTCAATTTCGACGGGCCGGTGGTGAACATCCCGCAATGGCGCGCCCTGGCGGTCGCCTCGGTGGTGATGGCACTGCTCGCCCTGACCCTGCTGATGATCGACGGCAGCGCCCTGCGCCAGCGCGGGCGGACCTTCCTCACCGTGGTCGCCTTCGCTGGCGGCTCGGTGCTGGTGTGGATCGCCTACGATTACAGCCAGCAATACAGCACCTGGTTCAGCATGACCGTCGGCGGCCTGCTGGGCATTGGCGCACTGGGCGTATTCATCGTCCTGCTCACCGAAGCCCACGAGCTGGCCGAGACCGTCTGGGTACGCAAGCGCCGTCGGCCATTCGACCCGGTACTCACCGATTCCGGCTACCGCCCCAAGGTCTCGGTCCACGTGCCCTGCTACAACGAGCCGCCGGAAATGATGAAGAAGACCTTGGATGCCCTGTCCAGGCTCGACTATCAGGACTTCGAAGTCCTGATCATCGACAACAACACCAAGGACCCGGCGGTCTGGGAACCGGTGCGCGATTACTGCGAAGTCCTCGGCCCGCGCTTCCGCTTCTTCCACGTCGCGCCGCTGGCCGGCTTCAAGGGCGGCGCGCTGAACTACATCCTGCCGCACACCGCGCCGGACGTCGAAGTCGTGGCGGTGATCGATGCCGACTACTGCGTCGAACCGAACTGGCTCAAGCAGATGGTGCCGCACTTCGCCGACCCGCAGATCGCAGTGGTGCAGTCCCCACAGGACTACCACGACGGCGAGGAAAACCTCTTCAAGAAGCTCTGCTACGCCGAATACAAGGGCTTCTTCCACATCGGCATGGTCACCCGCAACGACCGCGACGCGATCATCCAGCACGGCACCATGACCATGATCCGCCGGACCGTGATGGACGAGCTCAAGTGGGCCGACTGGACCATTTGCGAGGACGCCGAGCTGGGCCTGCGCGTATTCGAGAAAGGCTATTCGGCCGCCTACTCGCACCAGAGCTTCGGCAAGGGCGTGATGCCCGACACCTTCATCGACTACAAGAAGCAGCGCTTCCGCTGGGCCTATGGCGCCATCCAGATCATGAAGGGCCATGCCCGCGCCCTGTTCCAGGGCAAGGACAGCAAGCTCACCCTCGGCCAGCGCTACCACTTCATCGCCGGCTGGCTGCCGTGGATCGCCGACGGCATGAACATCTTCTTCACCGTCGGCGCGCTGCTGTGGTCCTCGGCGATGATCATCGTGCCCAAGCGGGTCGACCCGCCGCTGCTGATCTTCGCCATCCCGCCGCTGGCACTGTTCTTCTTCAAGTTCGGCAAGATCATGTTCCTCTACCGCCGCGCGGTGGGCGTGAACCTCGTGCGCTCGTTCCAGGCAGCGGTGGCTGGCCTTGCGCTGTCGCACACGATTGCCAAGGCGGTGCTCTACGGGACGTTCACCAAGACCATCCCGTTCTTCCGCACACCGAAGATGGCCTCCAACCACGGCCTGCTGGTCGCGCTGGCCGAAGCGCGTGAGGAGGTATTCATCATGCTGCTGCTGTGGGGCGCGGCGCTGGGCATCGTGCTGGTGCAGGGCGTACCAAGCCGCGACATGATGTTCTGGGTGGCCATGCTGCTGGTGCAGTCGCTGCCCTACCTCGCCGCCCTGGTCATGGCGCTGCTGTCTGCCGCGCCCAAGGCTCAGGAGGCGCTGGCAGCCAGCCCGGCGACTCCGGCGGCCTGACCATCCATCCGCCACCAAGAACGCCGGCCATTCGCCGGCGTTTTTGCTTTAAGATGGGCGCCTTTTTCCGTTCCATCCCCAGGATGCCCTCAATGTCCCTCTCGCCGACACTGGCCCTCGCCTGCGAGCTGATTCGCCGTCCCTCCGTCACACCGGTCGATGCCGACTGCCAGCAGATGATGATGCAGCGCCTGGACGCCTGCGGCTTCGCCCTGGAGCCCATGCGCATCGAAGAGGTGGATAACTTCTGGGCCCTGCGCCAGGGCCGCGACGGCGCCAACGGCCCGGTACTATGCTTCGCCGGCCACACCGACGTCGTCCCCACCGGCCCCGAGCAGGCCTGGCAGCACCAGCCGTTCGACGCCCTGATCGACGCCGATGGCATGCTCTGCGGCCGTGGCGCGGCGGACATGAAAGGCAGCCTGGCGTCGATGATCATCGCCACCGAGCGCTTCGTCGCCGATCACCCCGAACACCGCGGCAGCATCGCCTACCTGATCACCAGCGACGAGGAAGGCCCCGCGCATCACGGCACCAAGGCCGTCGTCGAGCGCCTGAAGGCGCGCAACGAGCGCCTGGACTGGTGCATCGTCGGCGAGCCGTCGAGCACCACCCTGGTGGGTGACATCGTCAAGAACGGCCGGCGCGGCTCTCTCGGCGCCACCCTCAGCGTGCGCGGCAAGCAGGGCCACGTGGCCTACCCGCACCTGGCTAAGAACCCGATCCACCTTGCCGCCCCGGCCCTGGCCGAGCTGGCCGCCGAGCACTGGGACAACGGCAACGACTACTTCCCGCCGACCAGCTTCCAGATTTCCAACATCAATGGCGGCACCGGCGCAACCAACGTGATCCCTGGCGAGCTTAAGGTGATCTTCAACTTCCGCTTCTCCACCGAATCCACCGTGGAAGGCCTGCAGCAGCGTGTCGCGGCGATCCTCGACAAGCACGGCCTGGAATGGCACATCGACTGGGCGCTGTCCGGCCTGCCTTTCCTCACCCAGCCGGGTGAACTGCTCGATGGCGTAGCGGCGGCGATTCGCGCGGTGACTGGTCGCGAGACCACCCCGTCGACCTCCGGCGGTACCTCCGATGGCCGCTTCATCGCCACCATGGGCACCCAGGTGGTCGAGCTCGGCCCGGTGAACGCCACCATCCACCAGGTGGACGAACGTGTGCTGGCCAGCGACCTCGATGTGCTGACCGAAATCTATTACCAGACCCTGGTGCGACTGCTGGCATGAGTGGACCGAACAAGGGCTTCTGCCTGGGCGCCGTACAGCCCGACACTCCGCCGCCCGCGCCAGCCGCCGAGCGCCGTTACTCCCTGCGCGTATATCAGATCGCCCAGCGCCGCCGCTCGCTGCCGACTGTACTGCGCAACGACCTGCCGCAGCCGCTGGTGCCGCCGCAAGGGAAGAAATGATGCTGATCTGCCCGCTGTGCCGCGAGGCGCTGACCGAGGTCGACAACGGTGTCGCCTGTTCTGCCGGCCACCGCTTCGACCGCGCCCGCCAGGGTTACCTGAACCTGCTGCCGGTGCAGCACAAGAAGAGCCTCGATCCGGGCGACAACGCCGCCATGGTCGAGGCGCGCCGGCTCTTCCTCGGCGCCGGCCACTACGCGCCACTGGCCGGGCGCCTGGCTGAACTGGCCGCAGAGCGCGCTCCGGGGCGCTGGCTGGACATCGGTTGTGGTGAGGGTTACTACACCGCGCAGCTGGGCGAAGCCCTGCCGCAGGCCGATGGCTATGCACTGGATATCTCCCGCGAGGCCGTCAAACGCGCCTGCAAGCGCGCCCCGCAACTGACCTGGATGGTCGCCAGCATGGCCCGCGTACCGCTGGCCGATACGTCCTGCCAGTTGCTGGCCAGCGTGTTCAGCCCGATCGACTGGAAGGAAGCGACGCGTCTGCTCACTCCCGGCGGCGGTGTGCTGCGCCTGGGCCCGGCGCGCGACCATCTGCTGGAGCTGCGCCAGCGCCTGTACGACGAAGTTCGCGAGTACGTTGAGGACAAGCACCTCGCCGACCTGCCCGAAGAACTGAAACTGGCGCATACCGAACAACTGAGCTTCAAGCTGCCGCTGCACACCCGCGAAGCCCGCGAGCACCTGCTGGCGATGACACCCCACGGCTGGCGGGTCAATCCTGAGCGGCGCGAGCGCATCCTCGCCGAGCCCTTCGAGGTGACGGTCGCGGTACGCTACGATTGGCTGCAACGCCAAGAACCCTGACGAGGACGCCATGCGCCAACCGGATATCGAGATCTACATCAAGGATGCCGACCAGGCCGCCGTCGGCGCCTGGCTGGAAAAGGCCCTTGGCCCCTGCTCCGAATGGCGCGCCCAGGGCGAGACCTTCAAGTGCACGGCCGGCAGCATTCCCGCCACTTGGCTGCCCAAGGCCGTGGGCAAGTGGAACAGCCTATTCCTGGACAGCGACAAGACCCCGTGGGACGACGATGTCGCCTGCGCCCGCGACGCCTGCGCCGCTCTGGAAGTGGAGGTGCGCTGCGCACCGGGCAGCTGGAGCGAGGATCAGGGCGAGGAAGACGCGGACCGCTGGCTGAAAGTGACTGCTGCGGGCGTCGAAGAGATTACCTGGCGCACGGGCTGAAGCCGACGCCGGCAGAGTGTGAAAATCAAAGGCCCGTCCATTGGACGGGCCTTTGATTTCGGGGGCTCAGACCTTCGAGACGTCTTCTGCCTGGAGGCCTTTCTGACCCTGGATCACCGAGAACTCCACTTTCTGGCCTTCGACCAGGGAGCGGTGACCATCGCCACGAATGGCACGGTAGTGAACGAAAACGTCCGGACCGCTATCGCGTTGAATGAATCCATAACCTTTGGCGTCATTGAACCACTTGACGGTTCCGACCTCACGATCAGCCATTACCACACTCTCCAACTTGCCTATTATTTTTTGATGGCCCCCGGGAATGAGGACTTCGGCAGTCGCCGGCTGAACGCTTTCCTTATCATCCAACCCGCGCCGAAAGGCACGTAGGAAGGTAATTCGAATAACGCCCAAGGGCGACAGCGCTCCCGAGTATATAAATCAAAAGTTACAGCTGAAAAGCACTTTTTCATCAACTCCACGACCCTATGACCAATCAGGCCAAAGTGCCATTTTTCGGGGCCTGCAGAGCCATTTTGGTGCTCGTTACCCAGCGTAACGAAAGTGTTTCGAACGTGGACCCTTTCGCACTTTCGCGCATTAACAGCGGGTAGTTTCGTTCCCGTTCATCCGTTTTCGCCGATCTCCGGAAATGTCTATCAGACGCAGCCAGAATGCGTCCTGCAGTTTCGGCTACAGCAATATGCCTGATCATTTATCTGCTGAATTGGCCGTCCGCCAATCCATTGGGCTCGATGAATAACGGCCATAAAACGCCGACTGGCCGCACCTGATGCGCAGCCAGTCGTGCACCATCAAAGGTCCCGGACGCTCAGGGACTAACCTGATAGCCCCGACCTTGCAGGCAACCGCTGTACGCGCTGGCGCTGGCAGTGCTTTGTGCCTCGTTCTGCGTGCGACGATCCTGCCGGCGGTCCTGGCGCTGGCGCGAAGCTCCGACCACAGCCCCCGCGGAGGCGGCATCGCCCGCTCGGTTTTGCCGATACTGCTGCTTGGCATCGTCACTGACGCGGTCGTAAACCTCATCATGCCGCTGCCCACGCACCTCCGCCGCCACGGCGCCGGCTGCCGCCCCCCTGGCCGCACCACGAACCCGACCGCCGACATTCGGGTCGGAATTGGTAGTAGCGCTGCTCGCCGCACTGGCGGCAACGCTGTTGCACTCGCTCATATCCTGCTGCATCTGTTGGCTGCTCTGGCCCTTGAGCGGGACGACGGTCTGGGCCGCGGCGGGCAGCGCAACCGACAAGGCGAGCAGGCATCCCCAAGTGAACGTACGCATCGCGGAACCTCCATCGAATGTCATCCCCTAAATGGCAGGATAGCCGCAGTCCATGGGGTGTCCGCCCGCGCCGACCAAGCGCTCGTGACTTTGCTGGTGGGGGCCTAATCCGGCAAAATAGCCGGCCTGAGCAATCGCTCGTTTTACCTCCGCCAGCCATAGGGCCTGTATGCCTCGTTACCCGTTCCGCCGCTTCGGTTTTGGTGCCCTGCGCCGCCTGCTGTACCTCTGGGTGCGCTCGGAAACCATCAACCAGTCGGCCTTCAGCCTGAAGATCGACCGCAGCAAACCGGTCCTCTACGTCCTGCAGCAGCCCTCGGTGACCGACCTCGCCGTGGTGGATACCGAGTGCCGCAAGGCCGGCCTGCCACGTCCGGTGATGCCAGTGGCAGTGGGTGAATCCATCGAGCCGGCAGCCTTTTTCTACCTGACCCCGGAACCCGACTGGCTCGGTCGCCAGGACAAGCGTGGCGCGCCGCCGGCACTGGTGCGCATGCTCGGCGCCATTGGCCAGAACGGCATCGACGACGCGCAGATCGTCCCAGTCAGCGTGTTCTGGGGCCAATCCCCCGACAGCGAAAAGAGCGCCTGGAAGCTGCTGTTCGCCGACAACTGGGCCGTCACCGGCCGCCTGCGCAAGCTGGCGCGCATCCTCATCCTCGGCCGCAAGACCCGCGTGCAGTTCTCCGCCCCCATCCACCTGCGCGAGCTGGTGGAGCAGAACAAGGGCCACGAGCGCACCCTGCGCATGGTCCAGCGCATCCTGCGGGTGCACTTCCGCAACCAGAAGACAGCGGTGATCGGCCCGGACCTCTCCCACCGCCGCACCCTGGTCAAGGGCCTGCTGCGCGCGCCGCTGGTGCGCCAGGCTATCCAGGAGGAATGTGAAACCCAGAAAATCTCCCAGGACAAGGCTGAGGCCGCCGCGCTGCGCTACGCCAACGAGATTGCCGCCGACGTTTCGTATCCGGTGATCCGCTTCCTCGAAGTGACCCTGACCTGGTTCTGGAACAAGCTCTACGAGGGCGTGAAGGTCAACCACATCGAGCGGGTGCAGGAAGTTGCCCAGGGCCACGAGATCGTCTACGTGCCTTGCCACCGCAGCCACATCGACTACCTGTTGCTGTCCTACCTGCTGTTCCGAAACGGTCTGACGCCGCCGCACATCGCCGCCGGCATCAACCTCAACATGCCGGTGGTGGGCTCGATCCTGCGCCGTGGCGGCGCCTTCTTCATGCGCCGCAGCTTCAAGGGCAACCAGCTGTACACCGCGGTGTTCAACGAATACCTGCATACCCTGTTCAGCCGTGGCTTCTCCACCGAGTACTTCGTGGAAGGCGGCCGCTCCCGCACCGGGCGCATGCTGCATCCGCGCACCGGGATGCTGGCGATCACCCTGCGCAGCTTCCTGCGCGACTCTCGCCGGCCCATCGTCTTCGTACCCGTCTACATCGGCTACGAGCGCGTGCTCGAAGGCCGTACCTACCTGGGCGAGTTGCGCGGCGCGGCGAAGAAGAAGGAATCAATCTTCGACATCTTCAAGGTCATCGGCGCTCTCAAGCAGCGCTTTGGCCAGGTCTGGGTGAACTTCGGCGAGCCGATCCACCTCGACGACTTCCTCGACCAGCAACAACCGGACTGGCGCGAACAGGAGCTGGGCCCGGAATTCCGCCCGGCCTGGCTCTCGGAAACCACCAACCACCTGGCTCGCGACGTCGCCCGTCACCTCAACGATGCCGCGGCGATCAACCCGGTGAACCTGGTGGCCCTGGCACTGCTCTCCACCAGCCGCCTGGCCCTGGACGAAACCGCCCTGGCGCGGGTGATCGACCTCTACCTCGAACTGCTGCGCAAGGTGCCCTACTCGCCCAGCGCCACGCTGCCCGAGGGCGACGGCCATCATCTGATCGAGTACGTGAAGAGCATGAACCTGCTCAGCGAGCAGAAGGACGCACTTGGCCGCATCTGCTACCTCGACGAGCAGAATGCAGTGCTGATGACCTACTACCGCAACAACGTGCTGCACATCTTCGCCCTGCCAGCGCTGATTGCCAGCTTCTTCCAGAACAGCGGACGGATCAGCCGCGAGCAACTGCTGCGCTACACCCGCGCGCTGTACCCCTACCTGCAGGCCGAACTGTTCATCCGCTGGAGCCTGGATGAGCTGGACGCCGTGGTCGATCAATGGCTACAGGCCATGGTTGCCAGCGATCTGCTCAAGCAGGAGAACGACACCTTCATCCGGCCTCCGCCCAGTTCGCGCCAGTACGTGCTGCTGACCCTGCTGGCCCGTGCCATCGCGCAGACCCTGCAGCGCTTCTACATGTCCATCTCGCTGGTGCTCAACGCCGGGCAGAAGCAGCTCACCGCCGAGGAACTGGAGAACCTCTGCACCGTCATGGCCCAGCGCCTGTCGGTCCTCCACGGTCTCAACGCCCCGGAGTTCTTCGACAAGAGCCTGTTCCGCCACTTCATCCAGACCCTTCTGGACGAAGGCGTCCTGCGCAAGGATGAGAACGGCAAGTTGAGCTACCACGAGCTGCTCGGCGAACTGGCTGAAGGGGCCGCCAAGCGCGTGCTGCCGGCAGAAATTCGCCTGTCCATCCGCCAGGTTGCCCTGGAGCGCCCGCCTCAGGAAGCAAGCGCTCCCTCCGAACCGCCGGCCGCCAGCCAGGGCTGAGCCACACCTCTGACGGTGGCTTGACGCCCCGACACCGCGACCGATAGATTTCTGACGATCCATCGGTTGCGGTCAGGGACGCTCCCCGTGTTCAACAGGATTCTGATCGTCTGCGTCGGCAACATCTGCCGCAGCCCCATCGCCGAACACCTGCTGCGCGAATCCCTGCAGGGCAGCGATATCACCGTGGCCTCAGCCGGGCTCAGCGCGCTGGTCGGCCACTCCATCGACAGCACCGCCCTGGCCATCCTTCGCCGTCACGGCCACCATCCCCACCCGCATCGCGCCCGCCAACTCACCGCCGAACTGATCCACGAAGCCAACCTTGTCCTGGTGATGGAGCAATCGCAGCTCCAGAGTGTTATCCGCCTGGCCCCCGAGGCCCGTGGCAAGACCTTCCTGCTGGGCAAATGGCAGACCGACCAGGAGATTCCGGATCCTTACCGCAAAGGCCCGGAAGCCTTCGAGCGCGCCTATGCGCTGATCGAAACCGCAGTAGCTCCCTGGGGTGATCGCCTGCGGGCTCGCCGGTAATTTGACGGAATATTTTACTTCCGACAAAAGCGTCAGAAAACCTTACAAAGCCATGATGAAAAAGGCTACGCTCTAGCCCAGCAAGACCATATTCAGCTGTTTGGTCTCCCAGTTACGACACGTAATTTTCCAGGGGCCTACATCGCTTTATGAAGATCCTGCATATCACCGAGTCCTTCGGCGGCGGCGTCACCTCGGCCATCAACTCCTACATCCTCAACTCCCAGCAGCATGAGCACTATCTGCTGGCTTCGGTGCGCAAAGGCGACACCACGGGAGAGGAAAGCGAGGGCCTGTTCAAGCACATGGAACTGGTGCCGCGCCGCCTGTCCAGCCTTGCAAAGGTAAAGCCCTACATTGATCGCGTGCAGCCGGATGTCATCCATCTGCACAGCACCTATGCCGGCGCACTGATCCGCGCCCTGCCTTTCATCCCTGCACAGAAGATCGTCTACACCCCACACGGATTTGCCTTTCTGCGCGGCGATCACCCGATGATGCTCAAGGCCTACCGGACCATCGAGTCACTGTTGGCACGGCGTACCGCCGTGATTGCCGGCTGCGGTCTGGATGAACAGCGTATCGCCGGGGAACTGATCGAGCCGGCGCATACCCTGGGACTGGTGAATGTCTGCGACGACCTGCCGGAAGTGCCGGCCGTGCGCAGTCTCACCAACAAACCCGTGGTCGGCATGGTCGGGCGCATCAGCCGACAGAAGGGCCACGAGTACTTCCGCGCCCTGGCGGAAAGCTGCGCGGACATTGCGCACTTCAAGTGGATCGGTGGGGGAGACGCCCAGGTCATGGCGGAGATGGTCCAGGCCGGCATCGAAGTCACCGGGTGGCGTCAACGCGGCGAAGTCATCGCCCACATGAAAGGGCTCGACCTGTACTTCCACACCGCCGCCTGGGACGGCTTCCCGATCTCGGTACTGGAGGCGGCGAAGCTCGACCTGCCCATCGCGCTTCGGCGCATAGGCCCGTTCGTTGCCGAAGGGTTGTCCACCGCACGGGATCTGGCAGAAGCACAGCAGCAAGTCATCGCCTTCGCCCAGGGCGATCCGGCCGTTCTGGCTGAGCTGGCGCGCAATAGCCACAGCATCCAGGGCCTGCACTCTGGCGAACAGCTACAGACTTCGCTGGAAAGCCTCTACTCCCGTTTCACCCCCGCACACCCCGTCAATCAGCTCGCCGCCGGCTGACTTCGAGGCCTGTCCCAACGGACAGGCCACTTGTTCCCTGTTTGGCTGCTCTCCCCCTCCAGGCCGCCTGACTCTGGCTGGAGCATGCTTTCCTCTTCGCGTTTTGCCCCTCATCGCTGCGCACGGCAACGGTAGAAACCGACCAATCGGCAACAGCCGAATGCGGCATTGCGCCACCAGAATTGTCCGCCCCTCGCCGCTATTTGAAGGGATTCCCTCTAACGCTCCTCAGAGAATTCCTAAAGCCCTCGAACGGGGGGGAGCACGCATTGAATCGTTCCGGCGCGAAGCTTAATTTTCGCGGCCCATAGGTAGCGCTCATTCAATGCAGCGGTGGTCAGCGTGTTCAAGAACGTACTGGTTATCTGCGCAGGCAATATCTGCCGCAGCCCGACAGGTGAGCATCTGCTCCAGCAAAATCTCGCCAGCACAGACATCCGTGTCAGCTCCGCTGGCCTCACCGCGATGGTGGGTCACCCGCTCGAACGCAGCGCGCTCGACACCCTTCAGCGACACGGCCAACAGCCCCACGACCATACGGCACGGCAACTGACGCCACAGCTCCTGCAAGCATCCGACCTCGTACTCGTCATGGAGCGGCGCCAACTGCAGGACGTCATCCGGCTCTCTCCCGTATCACGGGGCAAGACCTTCCTGCTCGGCAAATGGCAGAGCGAGCGCGAGATCCCCGATCCCTACCGCAGAGGAACCGCCGCCTTCGAGCACGCCTATGCCCTGATCGAAGAAGCCGCAACAGCCTGGTCCCGACGCCTTCAACCTCAACGCTGAATACTTCAAGAAGCCCCGTATGCAATACCCTCAAGCGCCCGCCCTTCCGCCGGCCGTCAGCGATGACGACGAAATCGACCTGCTCGCCCTGTTCGGCACCCTGGTTGATCACAAATGGCTGATCGCAGGCATCACCGCCGGCTTCATGGTCGTGGGGGCTGCCTATGCCCTGCTGGCGGCCCCGGTTTATCGCGCGACGGCCACCATTCAGGTCGAGCAGAAAAAGCCCGGCATTCCGGGGCTGTCGGACATGAGCGATCTGCTGGGAGCACAGTCGCAGGCTGTCACCGAGATCCAGCTGCTGACCTCCCGCACGGTGATCGGCAAGGCCGTGGACGCACTCAAGCTGGACATCGATATCCAGCCGTCGCTGCTCCCGCTGCTCGGAAACTTCCTCCATCGCCGCTACTCCCCGGATCATCAGGGAGACGTTGCCTCGCCGCTGCTGGGCATGAGCCGTTTCGCCTGGGGAGGGGAAACGCTGAAAATCTTCCAGCTCGAAGTTCCCAATGCACTGCTCGAAAAGAAGCTGAAGCTCATCGCCGGCAACGATGGCCAGTTCACCCTCCTGAATGATGACAACGACACACTGGTGGAAGGCCTGGCCGGGCAGCCCGCCGAGCAGAACGGCGTAAAAATCCAAGTCGAAACACTTCATGCCAACCCCGGCACACGCTTCACGGTCATCCGCGAGCGCCGGTTGAGCGCCATTCTTGATTACCAGCAGGCGCTCAATGTCAGCGAGACCGGCAAGGAATCCGGCATCCTCACCTTGTCGCTGGATGACGAACAGCCCGATCAAGCGCTTGCCGTCCTCAATGCCATCAGCCAGCAGTACGTTCTGCAGAACGTCCAGCGTGCGTCTGCCGAAGCCGCTTCCAGCCTCGACTTCCTGCGCGGACAGCTGCCGGAAGTGCGGCATGACCTGGAGCAATCGGAAAACGCCCTGAGCGGCTATCAATCCCGCGCCAAGTCAGCCGACATCAGCCTGGAAACCAAGGCCCTGCTGGACCAGATCGTCGCGCTGGACACCAACATCTCTCAGCTCAAACTCCAGCAAGCCGAGATGGACCACAAGTTCACCCGCCAGCATCCGGCCTACCAGGCGCTGATGCGGCAGATCGGCGAACTCACCAGCAAGCAATCCGGCCTCACCAAGCGCGTGGAGGCCCTTCCGGAAACCCAGCAGGACCTGCTGCGCCTGACCCGCGACGTACAGGTCAGCACCGCCATTTATACGCAGATGCTGAACAAGGCTCAGGAGCTGGACGTCATGCGGGCGGGCGCCGTCGGCAATGTGCGCATCATCGACCCGGCCGACGTCGACATCACCAAGCCAGTAAAACCGAAAAAGCCTCTGATCGTCGCCATCGCGACGCTGCTCGGCCTGTTCCTCGCCATCGCTCTGGTACTGCTGCGCAAGGCACTGAATCGCGGCATCGAGAATCCCGAGGCCATAGAGCAACTTGGCCTACCGGTCTATGCCTCCATACCCTACAGCGAGTTGCAGAAATCGGAAGAAGACCAGCGCAACAAGCACAACAGAAAGGGCAAAGCCGCTCTCCACCCAGCTCCTCTACTGGCAACCAGTCATCCCACCGACCTTGCCATCGAATCCCTACGTAGCCTGCGCACCAGCCTGCATTTCGCCATGCTCGAATCTGGCGATAACCGCCTGATGATCTCCGGCCCCAGCCCCGCAGTAGGCAAATCCTTCGTCAGCGCCAACCTGGCCGCGGTGATCGCCCAAGCGGGGCAGCGAGTACTCCTGATCGACGTGGACATGCGCAAGGGTTATCTGCACAAGGTGCTCGACACTGATGACAAGAATGGTCTTTCCGACCTGCTCATCCAGCGTTGCACCTTCCAACAAGCGTTGCAGCAAACAGAGGTAGAGAACCTCTGCTTCATCTCGCGCGGCCAGATTCCGCCCAATCCCTCCGAACTGCTGATGCACCCCAACTTCACCGACTTGCTGGAGAAAGCAAGCAACGAGTTCGACCTGGTCATCCTCGACACCCCTCCCCTGCTCGCCGTCACCGATGCCGCCATCGTTGGCCGACAGGCCGGTACGAGCCTGATCGTCACCCGCTTCGGCAAGAACGCCCCAAGGGAAATCGAACTGACGGTTCGCCGCTTCGAACAGAACGGCATCGAGCTCAAGGGAGCGATCTTCAATGGTGTCGAGCGACGCGCCTCGGACTATTACGGCAACGGGGCGTATGCCAATTACCAGTATGAGTACCTATCAGACAAGCGCTGACGGACGCGCCTGTAGCCGCTTACACAGGGAGGAACAATGAGCTCAATAACCGAGAAACGCTGGTATTTAGTGCAGTGCAAACCTAAG
>NZ_SWDV01000013.1 GCF_005877905.1 Pseudomonas nicosulfuronedens
AATTTGTTATGTATGAAAAAGGCCGCCCACAAGGCGGCCTTTTTCATGCAGGTCGGTTTACCCGGTTGGCTGAAAATCAGCGTATGCCCTGGTTCCTCAGCGCCGTCGGGGTGTAGTCGACGCTGCTGGCCCTGAAGCCGAACTCCACCTGGGACTTCTCCTGATTGGTCAGGCCGGATACGAGGTAACGGCCATTGATCAGGTCGTAGATCGCTTCCACGCCCAGCCAGGGAATCTGCTTGTCGTACAGCGGCGTCATGAAGCTTTCGCCCACGCGCCAGAGGGTGCCGCGGCCGTCGTAGTGGTCGGCGAGCACGGCCTGCCAGGTATCCTCGTCGAGGAACAGCACGCGGCGGGCATAGATGTGCCGCTCGCCAGCGCGCAGGGTGCCCTCGACTTCCCAGACGCGGTGTTTCTCGTAGCGCACCAGCTCCTGGTTGAGATGGCCGGGTTTGACCAGGTCGTCATAGCGGTGGGCGGTGGAGTCGAGGGTGAAGCTGTTGTACGGCACATAGATTTCCTTCTTGCCCAGCAGCTTCCAGTCGTAGCGGTCCGGCGCGCCGTTGAACATGTCCAGGTTGTCCGCCACGCGCAGGCCGTCGGAGGCCGGGTAGGGGCCGTCGTAGGCGATCTGCGGGGCACGGCGTACGCGACGTTGGCCGGCGTTGTAGACCCAGGCCATGCGCGGCTCGCGGACCTGGTCTAGGGTCTCGTGGACCAGCACGACGTCGCCTGCCAGGCGCGCCGGTGCGGTGACCAGTTGCTTGTAGTAGAAAAGGACGTTGTTGTCCTTGTCCGGGCTGTAGTCGGTGAGCTGGTCGCGGTAGCTGAACTGCTGTTGGAAGTAGGTCGGCGTGTAGGTGCCGTTGGCGGTGGGTGTCGCCTGCACGTGCAGGCGCTGGGCGCTGCCACCGCGATAGCGGGTGATGTGGTTCCACAGCGCCTCGACGCCGCTCTGCGGAATGGGGAAGGGAATCGCTGTCTGGAAGTCCTTCAGGCCGTTGCCGCCTTCGACCAGGCTGGCATGCCGCGCATTGGCGGCCACGGCCTGCAATACGGCGGCCGGGTAGGTCGCCGAGCGGTGCGCGGGGTACACGTTGAGGTGGTAGTCGGGGTAGCGCTGCAGCATCGCCTGCTGGCCGGGCGTGAGGTTCGCCGCGTACTGCGCCATGTTCTGCGCGGTGATGGTGAACAGCGGCTTGTCGGCAGCGAAAGGATCGCTCAGGCGGCCGTCGGCGCCGCGGCTGCCCGCATTGGCTGGCAGGCCGCCGTCCCAGGCAGGAATGCTGCCGTCGGCGTTGCCGGCGCGCTCCGCGCCCAGGGGCGTAAGGACGTTGCCCAGTTTCGCCGCTTCCGCTTCGGGAACGGCGGCCTGGAGGTTGAAAGGCAGGGCCAGGAACAGCAGTGAAGCGCACGCAAGTTTCTTGTTCATGGGGTTTCTCCGCTTAGAACGACACGCCAAGGCTCAGGGCAAGGAAGTCCCGGTCGGTATTCACGTTGTACTTACCGCCGAAGAAGTTGGTGTAGGAAAGGCTCAGGTTGTAGGTGTTGAGGTAGGTGGTATCGACGCCGACGCTGATCGCTCGCGCGCCCTGGTTGAAGCCCGGCTCCGGGGCGTAGCCGTGGACGTCGTGGGACCAGGCCAGGTTGGGCCGTACCGTGGCGCCGTCGATGAGGTCGGCGTACTCCCAGATCGCCCGCGTCTGGTAGCCCCAGGCGGTGCTGGTGACGAAGCCCGAGTCGTTGCAGTACTGCGGCGTGACGCTGTTGCCGGTGCACAGGCTGTTGTCGGGGTAAAGCGCGCCCTGGCCGAACACCGGGCTGCGGCCGTAGCGCAGCTCGTCGTCGCCGCCCAGGCCGCCGACATGGGTGACGCCGATCTCGCCGATCAGGGTCAGGCGGTCGGCGCCCATCACCTGGTCGAAGAAGTGCGTGGCGGTGATCTGTGCCTGGGTCACTTCCTTGCGCCGATAGCCCTTGAGCGTCGCGTCGTTGGCCGGTGCCGGAGCATCGCCGTAGACCGGTGTGAGCGCAGGGATGCCCAGGGTCGCGGTGACCAGATCGACCGGGTTGATCTGTACCGGCATGTTCGGCCGGTAGCTGATCTCGCCGGCCAGGGTAGTGCCGGTGGGCAGGCTGGTGCTGAAGCTCAGGCCGTAGAGCTGGATGTCCTCGGGGTAGTCGGCAAAGTACTGGGCGCTGCCCAGCCGGTAGGCCTGGGTCAGCTGTTGGCCGGCACTGCTGCCGATCACCGCGCCGCAGAGGGCGTCGGGTATGCCGAGGTTGCCGCACAGCTGCGGCGCGAAACCCAGGTCGGCGGCATGCGGGCCGCTGCGCACGCTGAGGTAGGGCTGGCGGCTGTGGTAGTTGATGAAGTAGCCGGCGAACTCGCTGTCCAGCTCCGGGGCGAACCAGCGCAATGCGGCACCCCACTGGCCGTCGTCGCGCGCTTCGCGGTCCTTGCCACGGGGGATGACGATGCCCTCGTCGGTCAGGTTGATCCCGGCCGGTGCCAGGGCCTGGACCGCCAGCGGGTTCTGGTCGATCACCGGGCCGGCCGCCAGGCCGTTGCAGCCGTCGGCCATCACGTCGGTGGTGGAGAAGAAGGTGCCGCAGTTATCGATCACCGTCTTCTGCCATTCCAGCTGGTAGAAGGCCTCGGCGGACAGGTGCTCGCTGAAGTTCTGCGACACGTAGAACATGTTGACCGGGATCAGCCCTTCCTTGATCTCCGAGCCGGGCCGGCGGAACGCCGCGACGTCGATCGGGTTGATGGCGTTGATGCCGCCCTGGATGAAGGTGCTCTCGCCCCAGCTCACCACCTGCTTGCCCAGGCGCACGGTGCCGGGCAGGTCGCCGATGCTGTAGTTGTGGTACAGGAAGGCATCGAGGAACTCCGCGCCGGAGGCCTTGGCGCCTTCCTCGCGGCCGTGGTCGTCGATGTCCTTGAAGTGCAGGTGCTCGTCCTTGAGCTTGAAGTCGTACCAGTACTTGCCACGGACGAAGGCACCGGAGTCGCCGTACTTGAGCTCCAGGTCGTGGATGCCCTTGAACACCTTGGAGAAGGTGTCGCCCTCGCGGAAGTTGCGCTTGCCGTCGTCGGAGCTGTGGCTGTGCAGCAGGCCGGCGTCGGCGTTGCGCATGGCCCAGCTGGCGCCGACCGACAGGCTGGAGTCGAACTGCCCCTCGATCTCGCCGAGGGAGAAGGTGAAGGCCTGCGCGCCGTCGCCGTAAAGGGCCAGTCCGATGGCGGCGGGAAGTGCGAGCAGGTGCAAGGCGGGTGATCTGCGGTTCATCTGAAACGACCTCTTGTTGTTGTTCTGTCGTCTGCCGGCCCTTTTTCGGGCGCAGCGGTTCCCCGCTGGCCCGCGAGGCGCGAGCCAGTTGATGAAGGTGGTGGGGTGGAGGTGCTAGAGGCTCAGGTCGAGGGCGTCCTCCCCGAGCGTGATCTCGCCCGAATACTCATCGGCCATGCCGCTGACGAACATCCGCCGGGCGAGGAGGTTGTCCGGAGCGGGAATCAGGTGGGTGAGCACCAGGTGGCGCACGCCGGCGCGCTGGGCCAGGCGTGCCAGCTCCAGGGTGTCGGCGTGGTAGTCGAGCACGCGCACGGCCTGCGCGCCGCGATCCTTCTGCCCGGTGCGTTCGAGCGCGGCGGCGCCCTCGCGGACCAGGTGGGCGTTGATCGCCTCATGCACCACCAGGTCGGCATCGCGCATGGCTTCGAGATAACGCTCGCTGACGCGGGTGTCGCCGCTGATGAACAGCTTCCTGCCCTGGTAGCGCAGCACGTAGCCGTAGGCCGGCTCCACCGGGTGGTGGTCGACGCGGTAGGCATCGATGGTCACGCCGCCCTGGTCATAGACGCGCACCGATTCCTGTCCCTGGGCGATTTCAACCCGGCGAGGTTTGGCGAACGCCAGCTGCTTGTCGGTCGGAGGCAGGGCATGGGCGCTGCGGTAGCCGGCGTCCTGGGCGTAGACCATGGCCAGTCCCTCGACGACCTGTTCGACACCGGGTGGGCCATAGACCAGGAAGGGCGTCTGCCGGCCGTAGATCCAGCTATGGTTGATCAGCGCGCCCAGGCCGTTGAAATGGTCGGAGTGCCAGTGGGTGATGAACACCTGGTTCAGCGCCTGCATCGGGACGTGGCTGGTCTCCAGGTTGCGCATGGCGTTTTCGCCGGCATCGAAGAGAAACAGCCGGCCGCCGGCCGCCACCAGAGTGCAGGCCTGGCCGCGGGTCGCGTTGACCTGCGGCGTACCGGTACCGCAGAGGATGACGCGAATGGCGTTGCCGCCCTGGATCAGGGACTGGTCGGTGTGGTCCTTGACCATCGCGTCCAGGGCCGCGTGCTGGATGCGTTCGCAGCCGGGGAGTGCGAGGACGAGCAGCAGGGCAAGGGCTCGGGGCAGTCGGGGTCGCATGGCACTTCCTTCATCTTGTTCTTGTTCTGGATGCGAGCGGTGCGGTCAGGCTCAGCCGTGCCAGTCCACCGCGAAGCTGTAGCGGCCCAGCGCGCGGGCCAGTTCATCGCGCCCGGAGCCGGCGCGAACCTGCGCCACCAGCCCGCGACGGGCGTCCTGCACCACCTCCACGGTGATGCCGGCGAGGCCCTGGTTGTCCGCTTCCTGGTGGATCACCCGGGCGATCTCGCGTTGCTGCAGCGCGGGCTTGAAGATCTTGCCCACCGGCGTCACCGGCAGGGCGTCGAGAATCTCGATGCGCTTGGGCACCGCGGCGCGTTCGCTGATCCGCTGGTTGGCGAAGTCCAGCAGCGCGGCAGTGTTGGCACGCTGACCGGCGGCGAGCTGCACATAGGCCACGGGAATCTCGCCGGCATGCGGATCGGGGCTGCCTACCGCTGCCACAAGCGCTACTGCCGGGTGGGCCTGCAGCGCCTCCTCGATCTGCTTCGGATCGATGTTGTGGCCACCGCGGATGATCAGCTCCTTCTTGCGCCCGGTGAGCCAGAAGTAGCCCTGGGCGTCCTGCCGCCCGAGGTCGCCGGTGTTCAGCCAGCGCTGCCCGCCGATGTCGATCCAGAGGCCCCTGTTGTGGCTGGCCTCGAGGTAGCCGAGGAAGACGTTCGGGCCGTGGATGGCGATCACCCCGACTTCGTCGGCTTCGGCGTCGCGCAGGTAGTCGCCGTGGTCGTCGAGAATCACCGCGCGCATACCCTGGTAGGCCAGGCGCAGGCCGATGGAGCCAATCGGGCGCTCGCCGTCGGGCGGGTTGCTCGACGAGACGCAGGCGCCTTCGGTCAGTCCGTAGCCTTCGAGGATGCGCACACCGACCACGCGTTCGAACTCGCGGAACAGCTCCACCGGCATCGGCGCGGCGCCACACAATGCGTACTGCAGGCTGGACAGGTCATGGTGGGCGACAGGTTGCTGCAGGAGCGCCGAATAGACGGTCGGCACGCCGGAGAAGAAGTTGATGCCGAAGTGCTGGACCATTGCCCAGAAGGCCGGGATGACCCCTTCGCCGCGATAGCCCTGGGGCGTGCCGATGATTACCCGGTCACCATGGGTCCAGGGCATCAGCCCGGTCACCAGCTGGCCGTTGACGTGGAACAGCGGCAGCCCGCAGAAGATCACCTGGCCGCTCTGGCGCGGCTGCAGGTTGGCGGCCATGGCCCAGGCGTTGAAGACTTCCGAGCCGTGGCTGCGCTTGGCGATCTTCGGCAGACCGGTGGTGCCGCCGGTGCAGAAGTAGGAAGAGGCCTCCTCCGCGCGGATCACGCGGCCGCTGCTGAGCTGCTTGCCATTCTCGCGGCGCATCAGGTGGCGCAGGTCGTGGATGCGCAGACGCGGGTGGCGCCCGCGTTCTCGTCGGGCCATCCAGCGCACCGCCAGGGATGCCACAGTACCGATGTAAGGCGCCATGCTCACCCAGAGCACGTCGCGCACGCTGGGCAGGCTGTCGAGCTGGCTGACCAGCTTGGGCCACAGGTCGCTGCCGGGTGTCGGCGCCAGGGTCACCACCAGCCGGGCATTGGCGGCGCGCAGCAGGTCGCCGATCTGCGCGGCTTCCAGCAGCGGGTTGATCGCCAGGACGATGCCCGCGGCTTCACCGCCCCAGATGACGAAATGGGTTTCCGGCAGGTTCGGCAGGAGGAAGGCGACCACGTCCTTCGGGCCGATACCGAGCCGGTGGAAGGCGTTGGCGGCACGGGTGATGTCGGCGAACAGCTCGGCGTAGGTCCAGTCGTGGGTACGGCGGAAGTTGCTGGCTTCGAGGAAGAAGCTCAGCGCCGTCGCCTGGCCGTGCTGCACGGCGCAGCGACGCAGGGCCTCGTAGGTGCTGGCGGGCAGTTCGCGGCGGGCCAGCGGGACGCTTTCCAGCGCCTGGATGTCGGCGAGGGTCTGCACGGCCATCAGGCTTGCTCCACCACGCGGTTGCGCTGCACGCCCAGGTCGATCACGCCGTCGGCGCTGCGGATGCTCGCCTCGACCAGGTCGCCGGCCTTGAGGTACTGGCTGCGCCCCGCCTGCGTCTTGAGGAAGGCTTTCCACTTGATGTGCTCGGGCAGCAGTGCGGCGATGCGCTGCTTGGCCGGTGAGGGGACCGACAGCGCACAGCCTGCCGGCGTGCCGGTGGCGATCAGGTCGCCGGCGACGAAATCCTGCACGCCGGACAGCTCGCTCAGGGTCTCCGCCGGGCCGTGCACCAGGTTGGCGGTGCTGTCGCTCTGGCGTACTTCACCGTTGACCGTCAGACGCAGCTGCAGCTCCTTCAGGTAGCGCATGTCGTTCTTCTGCAACAGACACAGGTAGGGGCCGACCGGGCCGAAGGTGCGGAAGCTCTTGCCCTTGTAGAACTGCATCTGCGGGATCTGGATGTCGCGCGCCGAATAGTCGTTGACGATCACCACGCCGGCGATGAACTCATGCAGGTTGGCGTCGGTCACCGCCACCTTGCCGGTGATGTCGCGGCGCAGCACCAGGCCCAGTTCGATCTCGTAGTCGAGGAAGCGTACCTGGCGCGGTTTGATCAGGTCGCTGTCGGCGGCGACGATGCAGCTCTGTGCCTTGGTGAAGATCATGTTGAAGTGCTTGGCGTCCGGGTCCATGCCCGACTCGATCATGTGCTGGCGGTAGTTAGCGCCCTGGCAGACAAACTGCTGGTCGCGGGTGATCGGCGAGAGCAGCTTCACCGAGTCCAACGCCAATTCATCCCCGTGCACGTTCGTGAGTTCCTCGACCTCAACCTGGCGGATCAGCTCCCCGGTGCTGGCGTAGCGGCCGGGCAGGGGGCTGATGCGCCCCTGGCGCAGCACGCCCCAGCGGGTTTCGTTCTGGTGTTCGAAGCGGACTACGTGCACGGGCATGGGAGCGACTCCTGGGACTGCGGTGGGCCGCGTCGGGGCGGCGATTGTTGTTGTGCTTTTTGTTGTACTGCGGACCTAGCCGAACATCCGCGCCAGCGTGATGAGCTTGCGCAGCGTCAGGTCCGGGCTGTGCCGCAGGTTGTGCAGCAGGATGCGCAGCTTCTGCAGGTTCATCGCCGGCTTGGTGAAGCTCTTGGGCATGCGCTGGCCCCACTGCGACATGGCCTCGGGGCTGACGCCGTGCAGCCCGGTGGGGCGCTCGGCGGTGAACAGGTCGCCGTCACAGTAGTGCTCGTGCTTGTCGCCCCATGGGTCCTGCCAGTAGTCGAAGATCTGGCTGCCGAGGATGTGCCGGCCCATGCCCCAGGCATGCTTCCAGCCGCGCTCGCGCAGTACCCGCTGGCCCATGCCGACGGCGTCGGCATCCACCACTTCGTAGGCGCTGTGGCTGTAGGCGGCCATGAAGCCCTGGGCCAGCGCCAGGGTGTGGTGGTCGGCGGGCGTATCACCCAGGTCCAGGCGCAGGAAGGCCACCGCCGGGGAGCCATCGGGCAGCACCTGCACGTCGCTGGGGATGAAGCCGAAATGCTCGGTGTACCAGGCGCAGGTGGCCTGGTAGTCGGCCACTTCGAGTACCACGTGGCCGAGCTTGATGATGTCCGGCGGCGCCACCGGCGGGCGCTGGGTGGCGTTGATTCGCGGCGCCTCGTCGACCTGGTTCAGTGGCAGCGGCGGGCGGTGCGCCAATTCGCTGGCTGGCTGTTGGCCGTGGATCGCCTCGACGATGAAGCCGGATGGGTCACGCAGGCTCACGCTTTCGCCGCCGCCGGGTGTGCCCAGCTTCTGGATCGCTGATGCACCCGGCAGGTGTGCCAGCCGTTGCAGGTCCTCACGTGATGCCACGGCCAGGCCGAAGCCGACAAAGCGTGCCTGCGCCGCCCGTTCCACCCGATAGCAGTAGGGCACCGGGCCGGTGCCGCGCAGGTACAGGCAGTCGGCATCGCGGCGCGCCAGGGTCAGGCCGAAGTCGCCGAGAAAGCGTTCGGCCTGCTCCAGGTCCGGGCGCTCGAAGATCAGGTGGGCGAGCGCCCGAGCCCTGACCGTCGGCTGCGGATGGCGCGCCGGCTGCGGCGTGGCCAGGGCGACGGGCTGACTTGTGGAAGGGGGCTGACGGCTCATGCTTGTTGTTCTCCGTGGCTTTCGTCAGGCAAGGCTTCGCCATCGCCCCTGAAAAGGGGCGTTGGCAGGTTCGGGTGGATCAGTCTGCGGGTGGCAGCATCGGCAGCTCACCGGTGGACAGGCTGCGTGCTTCCTCCGGCGCCACGCCGAGCGCGCGCAGGGTCAGTTCCGCTGCGTCGCTGCCGGCCTGACGCCAGGCCCGGTGGCCCTCCAGGACCAGGAACATGGAGCTGAGCACGGCGCCGGCGATCATCGAGATCGCCGACGGCAGCTGCTCCTGGCGGAAGCTGTAGCGGCCGTTGGCGAGCCCGCTGAGCAGATCGGCGGTGGGTGGGCCGAACCACATCCCGCGCAGTGATTCGTCGCTCATCGAGAAGCGGCTGATGAAGGCGCCCCAGTGCGGCTCCTCGTGGGCCCGGCGGATGAAGAAACGGATGCCGTTGGCCAGGCGCAGGGCCGGGTCCGAGGTCTCGCCGAAGCTCTTCACCACGCGCTGGTGCATTTCTGCCGCCAGGTGGCTGGCCACGTGCTGGAAGAGGTCGTCGATGGATTGCAGGTTGTTGTAGATGGTGCCCCGTGCCACACCGGCTTCCTGGGCGAGGTCGCTGATGTTCACCTGGCTGGCGCCTTTCTCGGCGAACAGGCGCAGGGCGGCCTGGTGGATGCGGCGTTGTACGGGGTTGAGGGTTTCCATGAAAAGACGGCTCCAACGTCAAGCGTGGAGTGATTGAACACGTGCGTTCAAAATAAGTCAACAGGGTCTATTGCTCGTCATTTCTGCTGCTTTTCCCTCGGTTTCTCCCGTCCCTCGCGCCTTTTGGGTACTTGGGTGGCTCTTTGGAAAGGCTCTGGACAGGGAGTTTCTGGGGTGAAACCCGATCAAGATTGATCTCCAGTTGACTGAATTGAACACTGGTGTTCAAAATAATTCGGCGATGTCTTCCCCTGGAGCAAGCAATGCAAGAGTCCACAACAACAACGACAACCTGTGACGTGATCATTGTCGGCCTTGGCCCTACCGGGGCGGTGCTGGCCAATCTGCTGGGCCGCTACGGCTGGTCGGTGGTCGGCCTGGAGCGCGACGAGGACCTGTACTACGCCCCGCGTGCCGTGCACTTCGACGATGAGATCATGCGTATCTTCCAGTTCGCCGGCCTGGCCGACGACATCGGCCGCACCAGCGAATCGTTCACCGACATGGAGATCATCCTGCGTCCCGGGCGCAAGCCGGTCACCCGCTCGCGCATCGGCAGCCAGGACCGCCGCTACGGCCATCCCGGCGCCTGGTGGTTCCACCAGCCGACCCTGGAGCGACATTTCCACGACGGCCTCAAGCGTTACCCCAACGTCACCCCGGTGTATGGCTGCCGTGTCACTGGCGTCGAGCAGGACGCCGAAGGTGTGCGTGCCACCGCCGTGCAGCGTGACGGCAGCACACGCGTGTTCCAGGGGCGCTACCTGATCGGCTGCGATGGCGGCAAGAGCTTCGTCCGCCGCGAGGCCGGGCTGCGCCTGGAGTCGGCCGATTTCGACGAGGCCTGGGTAGTGGTCGACACGAAAACCCGTTCCGGTGAGAAGGATGCGTTGCTGCCGGCGAACCACTCGCAGGTGTGCAACCCGGCACAGCCGGTGACCTACGTGCCGATGGCCGGCCCGTACTACGAATGGCAGTTCATGGTCACCGGCGGCAAGTCCGAACGCGAGGCCACCGACCCCTATCTGGTGCGCCAGCAACTGCGCGACTTCGTCGATCTCGACAAGATCGAGATCACCCGTATCGCCTACTACAAGTTCCACGGCCTGTGGGCCAACGATTGGCGCAATGGCCGGATCATTCTGGCTGGCGACTCGGCGCACCAGATGCCGCCATTCCTCGGTCAAGGCATGTGTTCGGGCGTGCGCGATGCCAGTAGCCTGTGCTGGCGCCTGGACATGGTGCTGCGCGGCGCGGCGCGGGAAAAACTGTTCGACGACTACGAGGCCGAGCGCTCGGCCCACGTGCGCGAAATCATCAATGGCGCGATGTTCCTGGGCAACGTCATCCAGACCCGCCACCGCGGCGTGGCCTTCCTGCGCGACTGGCTGCTGTTCCGCATCGCCGGCATGCTGCCATTCGCCAACAAGGCGTTCGCCGACAAGGCCAACCGCAAGAAGCCGCTGGCCGCCGGCTTCTGTGGCTGGGGGCACCGGTTGTCCGGTCACCTGGCCCTGCAGCCGAAAGTGTTGCGGGACGAGGAGGGCGAGCGAGTGCTGCTCGACGAGGCGCTGGGCCACGGCTTCGCCTTGCTCGCCCGACGCGGTTGCCTTGACACCCAGCGCGCCCAGCTGGAGCACCTGGCGCAGCAGGTGGGCCTGCGCGTGCTGGAGTTCGCCGAAGACCCGGACGGCCCGGTACTGGGCGACCCTACCGGTGCGTTGCAGGACTGGTTCGACGAAGCCGACATGGACTTCGTGCTGATCCGCCCCGACCGCTATGTCTTCGATGCCGGCCGCGCCGACCAGCTGGGTCGCGTCGCCGAGCGCTTTCTCGCCGGCCTCTCGCTGGTTCGCCACAGCAATCAACCCCAAGGAGTGGCGGCATGATCGACACCCCCGTTCTCATCAGCGGCGCCGGCCCGGTCGGCCTGACCCTGGCGCTGAACCTCAGTCGCCTGGGGATTCGCTCTGTGCTGCTCAACGATCGTCGGCAGACCACCACGCACCCAAAGCTGGACGTGGTGAACTGCCGCTCGATGGAAATCTTCCGCCAGCTGGGCCTCGCCGAGCGTATCCGCGCGGCGGGCAACCCGGTCGATGCCAACCAGTATTCGGCGATGGCGGCTTCGGCCAGCGGGCCGTTCTACAGCGTGATGTCCGATCGTCACCTGATCTACCAGCCGGTCAGCCAGGCCGAGCAGGCCATCCGCGCCTGCCGCGACGGCAGCCTGCCATTGGAGTCGATGCAGCGCATCGCGCAGATGCACCTGGAGCCGGTGCTGATGGCCGAGGTGGAAGCCGACCCGAACATCGAATTGCGCATGGGCTGGCGCCTGTATGGCTTCGAGCAGAGTTCCACCGGCGTGGTGGCGATGGCCCATGAAGTGGATAGCGGCGAAGCGCAGCAGTTCTTCGCCCAGTACCTGATAGGCTGCGACGGGCCCAACAGCCGCGTGCGCAACTTCCTCAATATCGATTACGACGGCACCCGCGACCTGGTTGGCGAGCTGTTCATCATCCACCTGCGCTCCGACGAGATCGCCAGGCTGTTCCCGGACAACCAGCCCTACTGGCACACCTGGCTGACCCGGCCGGGTTTCGCCGGCCTGCTGGTGTCGCCCGATGCCAGCCGCAACGACTACGTGCTGCACCGGCCCTTTGCGCCGCGTCCCGGCGAGTCGCTGGAAAGCGTGGTGGACGCCGCCCTCGGTACCCGGCTTAGCTACGAGATCGTCCAGTCTGGCCCCTGGCGCCCGCAGTTCCTGGTGGCCCGCTCGTTCGGCCGGCAGCGGGTGTTCATCGCCGGCGATGCCACCCACCAGTTCATGCCTACCGGCGGGCTGGGGATGAACACCGGGGTCGCCGAGGCGCACAACCTGGCCTGGAAGCTCGCCGCCTGCCTGGCCGGCTGGGGCGGACCGCGGCTGCTGGAAAGCTACGAAGCGGAGCGCCTGCCCGTGGCCCGGCGCAACCGCGACCACGTGAAGAAATGCGCGGCGGCGACCTTCGAGGCGCAGATGCGTCGCGACGATGGGCTGCTCGCCCAGGGAGCAGCCGGTGAGGCGGCGCGCGAGGCCGCCGGGCGCGAGTTCGAGCGCAAGGTTTCGCGGCTCTACGAGTCGCTGGGTGTGGAAATCGGCTACCGCTACCACGGCTCGCCGGCGATCGAGGCGGACACCGCCAGCGAGCCGGCGTATGAGGAAATTCGCTACACGCCCACCACCTGGTCCGGCGCGCGCCTGCCCAGCGCTTTCCGCGAGGATGGCACGGCGCTCTTCGATCAGCTTGTACTGGGTGGCTACACCCTGCTGGCATTCGACACCGATGCCGAGGCCTGCGCACCACTGCAGGAGGCGGCGCAGGAGTGCGGCGTACCGCTGAACGTGCTGCCGATCCACGAGAAGTACCTGGCGACCCTCTACGAGCGGCGCTTCGTGCTGGTTCGGCCTGACCAACATGTGTGCTGGCGCGGCGACAGCCTGCCGGTCGATTGCTATTCGCTGTTCAACCGTCTGCGCGGAGCCCGCTGACCATGAGCCTGTTCATCGATTCGCTGAAACTGCGCCTGCTCCTGCTGGCCTCCATCCCGCTGCTGCGCCGGGCGGAACGACGCTCGGCGCGCCTGCGCGAACTGCTCCACGAGGACTCGTTCGTGCTGCAGATTCGCACCACCGATGGGGTCGGCGGTTATTACCAGCTGCGTGGCGGAGTGCTCAGCCTGCATCGTGGCGAACACCGCCGGCCGGACTTCATCCAGCACTGGCAACGCAGTGCGGATGCGCTGCGGGTGATGCTCAGTCGCGACGAAACCGACATGCTGCGCGCCGTCGAAAGCGGGCAGTGCCAGCTGCAGGGGCGCTTCGCGGTGGCCCTGTGGTTCAACGAAGCCATGAAGATCGCCCGGGCGGCCTAGCCCCTCACGGATCACACAAGGACAACAAGCATGACGATCCAACAAGGTCGAATCGACGTGCACCACCACATCATCCCGCCGGCCTTCGTCGAGGTTATGGCGAACAAGGGCCTGGATAGGGTCGCCGGTGCGCCGCTGCCGAAATGGTCGCCTCAGAAGTCCATCGAGGTGATGGACCTCAACGGCATCCAGACGGCCATTACCTCGCTGTCGGCGCCGGGCGTGCACTTCGGCGGGGGAGTGGAGCAGGCCCGCGAGCTGGCGATGCGCTGCAACGACTTCGCCGCGCAGATGCGTAGTGATCATCCGGGGCGCTTCGGCAACTTCGCCGTGCTGCCCACCCCCTTCACCGAAGCTGCCTGCCGCGAGGCCATCCGTGCCCTGGATGAACTCAAGGCCGAAGGCGTGGTACTGCTGGGCAGTACCGATGGCGTGTTCCTGGGTGATGAGTGTTTCGACGAACTGATGGCCGAACTGGACCGCCGCGCGGCCATCGTCTTCGTCCACCCGAACATGCACGAAAGCAGCGAGAAACTCGGCATCGCCGCGCCGGGATTCCTGGTCGAGTTTCTCTGCGACACCACCCGCGCGGCGGTGAACCTGATCCTCACCGGCACGCTGGAGAAGTACCCGCGCATCCGCTGGATCCTCGCCCACGGTGGCGGTTTCCTGCCCTACGTGGCCTGGCGCGTGTCCTTGGCCAACGCCCTGCCGCAGTTCCAGGACAAGGCCCCGCAAGGGGTGATGACCTACCTCAGGCGCTTCTACTTCGACACGGCGCTGTCGCCGTCGCGTTACTCCATGGCGGCGCTCAAGGAACTGGTGGAGCCCTCGCAGATTCTCTTCGGCAGCGACTTCCCCTTCGCCCCGGCGCCGGTCACGACCTTGTCCTGCCAGACGCTGGAGCAGAACACCCTGTGGTCGGACACGCAGCGCTACGGGATCAACCGTGGCCACGCGCTGAGCCTGTTCCCGCAGTACCGGGACGCCCGCGAGCAGGTGGTGCCCGCGCCGATCCACAGCGGCGAGTCGTTCGCCAGCCGGATCAAACGCAGCCTCACCCGCCCTCTCGGCGCCTATGTCGAGCGCGTGCGCAGCCGTTGAGCCAGGGCCCACTACCGGAGAAGCGAATTCATGAGCACTCTGTTCGAACCATTGCGCCTGCCCAACGGGCAGGTGATCCGCAACCGCATCGCCAAGGCGGCGATGGAAGAGAACCTTGCCGATGCCGACCACGCCCCTGGCGATACCTTGCTGCGCCTCTACCAGCGTTGGGCTGAAGGCGGCGCCGGGCTGATCATCACCGGTAACGTGATGGTCGATCGCCGCGCTCTGACCGGCCCGGCCGGGGTGGTGCTGGAGGACGACGGCCGGCTGCCGCGTTTCCGTCGTTGGGCCGAGGTCTGTCGCAGCCAGGGCGCGCAGGCCTGGATGCAGATCAATCACCCCGGTCGCCAACTGATGGCCGATCTCGGCCAACCTGCCCTGGGGCCTTCGGCCATCGCCGTGGATATTCCCGGTCTGAAGAACGTCTTCGCCCAGCCGCGAGCGTTGTCCGGCGCGGAAATCGACGGGCTGATCCAGCGCTACCTGAACGCCGCCGTGCTGGCTGAGCGTGCCGGTTTCACCGGCGTACAGGTGCACGCTGCGCACGGCTATCTGTTCAGTCAGTTCCTCTCGCCGCTGAGCAACCGGCGCGACGATGACTGGGGCGGCAGCCTGGAGAATCGCGCACGCATCCTGTTGCGTACGGTGGAGGTGATCCGCGAGCGCGTGGCGCCGGACTTCTGCGTGGCGGTGAAGCTCAATTCCGCCGACTTCCAGCGTGGCGGTTTCGCGGCGGAGGATGCCGAAGCCGTGGTGCGCCTGCTCAACGAGCGGGGCGTGGACCTGGTCGAGCTGTCCGGTGGCAGCTATGAAAGCCCGGCGATGCAGGGCCAGACCCGCGACGGCAGCACGCTGGCGCGGGAGGCCTACTTCCTCGAATTTGCCGAACGCATCGCCGCGACCGCGCGCATGCCGCTGATGGTCACTGGCGGCATTCGCCGGCGTGAGGTCGCCGAGCGCGCGTTGCAGGGGCCGGTGGCGATGATCGGCATGGCCACGGCGCTGGCGGTCGATCCGACGCTGCCACGGCGCTGGCAGGCGGGCGAGGGTGCGCAGGTCGAGCCGATAGTCGTGGCCTGGAAGAACAAAGCCTTCGCCGCGGTGGCGACCCAGTCGGTGGTGAAGAAGCAACTGACGCTGCTCAGCGAGGGACGCCCGACCAATCCTCGCACGTCGCCGCTGCTGGCGCTGATCGGCAATCAGCTGAAGCTGCGCAGGCTGTCGCGTCGCTACCGGCGCTGGGTCGCGCAGGCCTGATGGGCGTTCAGTCGCCCTGCGGCAAGGGCAGGGCGGCTATCTTCGCGGCCTTGGCGGGCGTGGCGCCGAGGGCGCGAAGGATCATCTCGCCGAGCAGGATGTCCTGGCCCTCCGGCGCCCGGCCCTCGAGGCTGGCGCGGATGGCACCGGTGGCGCAGGCGATCACCAGGTCCAGGGCAATGTCTTCATTGGCATAGCTGAACACGCCCTCGGCCAGCCCGCCGCGCAGGTCCTCGCGAACGTGGTTGGCCAGCGTCGAGTGCATGGCCTGGTCGTAGTGGATCACCCGCAACAGCGCACTGGCCCACTGCGGGTCGGACTGCGCTTGCAGGACGAACATGCGTACCCCGATGGCCAGTCGCCGGGAACCGCTGGAAATACCGGAGCTGAGCTGGCTGATGGTCTCGGAGAAGTCGCTGGCCAGTGAGATGCCCACGGCCTCGGCCAGCTCCTCCCGCGTCTTGAAGTAGTTGTAGATAGTGCCGGTGGAGACCTGCGCCTCGGCGGCCAGGTCCTGGAACACCGTGGCCGCGATGTCCTGCCGGGCAAACACCCGCAGCGCCGCATCGAGCAGCCCCTGGCGGGTGCGTGCGCGCTTCTTGTGGCCGCGGGTGAGCGGTTCGCTGTCGTCTTCGCGGGGCTGGCGGTCGGTCATGGCGGTCATTCGTCTGCGGAGCTGCGGCGATGATACGGGAAGCCCATGGCCGACCGGTACCCGCTCATGCCCGCAGCAGCGCCTGACAATGGCGCAGCAGGTCGGCGGCCTGTTCGGGCCTGCCCTGGTGCATGATGATGCGGTCAGGGCGCACCACGGCCAGCGTCGGGGCAGGCCAGGGCGCCAGCAACGAGCCGTCGAGGGTTTCGGCGAGATCGGCGCGGCTGTCGTCGCGGGCATGGCCGATCTGCAGGAAGCTGCCGCCCAGTTCCAGCCATTGCTGCTGTTGCGCAGCGTCGAGCCAGCGGCGCGGGTCGGTGCCCAGGCCGACCAGTTGCAGGCGGTCGCCGAGCAACTGGTCGCTCAGGCAGATGCGCCCGGCATTGCGTACCCAGGCCTGGGGGAACAGCCCGCCGCTGGCCAGCCGCGCACGCCGCGCGCTGCGCACGAACAGGCCGCAGCGGAAGCGGTGCTTGGGCTTGATGTCCAGCTCCTCGAAGTGCCGTCGTGCTGCCGGGATCAGTCGCAGCGTTTTCATCAGGCCGTGGATCAGTGTTGCCGCCAGCGCATTGCCGGGCATGACCAGGCGACCCATGAGCTTGGCCAGGTCGATCATCTCCCGTGCGTGGGGCCGGCGCTCCTGATCGTAGCTGTCGAGTATCTGCGGTTTGGCGCGGCCCTGCAGGACCCAGGAGAGCTTCCAGGCCAGGTTCGCGACGTCGCGCAAACCGGCCACCAACCCCTGGCCGACGAAGGGCGGGGTAATGTGCGCGGCGTCGCCGACGAGGAATACCCGTCCCTGCTGGAAGCGCTCGCAGCAGCGGGCGTGGAAGCGATAGACCGCCCGGCGCTCGATCGTCAGCTGCTGCGGCTCGATCCAGGGTGCGAGCAGGGCGCGGATGCGGTCCTGGTCTTCCATCTCGTCGCGGGTTTCGCCGGGGCGGAGCATGAACTCCCAGCGCTCGCGGCCACCGGGGGCGGGCATGTGCGGCGTCGGTCGGCGGTGGTCGCAGAGGAATTCGACGTGGTCGATGGCCTTCCCCTGGCGGGATCCGGCATCGACGATCAGCCAGTCCTCCGAGTAGCTCTGGCCGTTGAACTCCTGGCCGATCAACCCGCGCACCCGCGAACTCGCGCCGTCCGCGCCGACCAGATAGCGACAGCGTATCGGGTGCTGTACGCCGGCTTCATCGACCAGGGTGGCGGTGACGCCGCCGCCGTCCTGGGTGAAGTCCTTCAGCTCCAGGCCTCCCAGGCAGCGCAGGTTTGCATAGTGCCGGGCCTGCCGGCGCATCGCCTGTTCGAGATCCGGTTGATAGAAGGTCACCAGTTTGTGGTGGCCATCGATGCGGCCACTGGTGTTGGCCTGACCGAACTGGCCGACGATGGGGCAGTGCATCTTCACCTGGGGGATGACCACGGTTTCGAACGCGTCTTCCTCCAGACCGGCGAGCTGGAGGATGCGCAGCGCTTCATTGTCCAGGGCAATGGCGCGCGGCATGGGCAGGATGTCGTGGGCCTTGTCGATCACCAGGGCGTCCACGCCATAGCGTCCCAGCAGGGAAGCCAGCGTCGCGCCGACCGGGCCATTGCCGATCACCAGGACATCGACCGATTCGGGGAGGAGCTCATTGTTGTTATGCATGGGGGAGATCCGCAGCCAGAAAGTGGGCCCGGATGCTGCTGATCCGGGTAGGCGGAATCTAACAAAAATGACGTTATCGTCAATATTGGTTTTTTAGTCAGAGACAATCTGGCCTGATCGGGCCCCGGTTGGGCAATATGGGCGGTGGGTAAGGCTGGAGAATGCACTGCTCTCGACGGCGTAATTCGTGTCTTGAGGGTAGGATCTGGCGTCTATCGGCTGCGTACTGACTTCATTCCGTCTCGAATCGCAAGGAAATCCATGACCGACGTCGTCGACCTGTTCGACATCCAGTATTTCTGGAATCTGCTCGCCATCCTCTGGTTCGTCTTCTGCTGGATCGGCTACACCCGCTACGCCAAGACCAAGGCCCGCGACACGGCGTGCCTGGCCAGCGTGCTGCACCTCTATCGCCAGGACTGGATGCGTCGCGTGCTGCTGCGTGACAACCGCGTAGCGGACGCCAGCGTGATCGGCAACCTGGAGCGCAACGCCTCGTTCTTCGCTTCCAGCACCCTGATCATCCTGGCGGGCATCCTTACCCTGCTGGGCTCCGCGGAGCGCACGATCTCCGTGCTGGCCGACCTGCCCTTCGTCACGCCACCGACCCGCGGCCTCTCGGAGCTGAAGCTGCTCTGCCTGGCGGTGGTGTTCGTCTATGCCTTCTTCACCTTCAGCTGGTGCATGCGCCAATACAACTTCGCAGCGGTACTGATCGGCTCCGCACCCATGGTAGGGGAGCGCAACGTCGGTGAGCTGGAGCGCAAGTCCTTCGCCGAACGGGCAGCACGCGTGGTGTCGCTGGCGGCACACCAGTTCAACCAGGGCCTGCGGACGTACTATTTCGCCCTGGCCATGCTGGCCTGGTTCATCAACCCGTGGATCTTCATGCTGGTGACGGCGGGGGTGGTAGGCGTGCTGTACCAGCGTGAATTCCACTCCAGCGTGCTCCACGTGATGGTTTACACGCCGACGCTGCAGGGCGACGCGCCACGGGACAACGACATTCCCCCCAGCGGCTGACCGGCAAACGACAGAAACGACAAGGCCCGCAATCAGCGGGCCTTGTTCTGTGCGGCAAAAGCGCTGTTACTGCTGCTTCTGCTCGTCGCCGGCGGGCTCCTGCGGCGCGGTGGCCGGGGCAGCCGGAGTAGCCGGGGAGGCTTCAGGTGCCGGCGGGGTGGTCGGCGCCGGAGTTGCCGGCTGCTCGGTCGCGGCGGGTGCGGCCGGCGCTTTCGGCTCTTCTTTCTTGTCGCAGGCGGCAAGGCCGAGACCGGCAACGATCAGCAGAGCGAAGGGAAGGGTTTTTTTCATGCGGAGCCTCCATGTGCGGCTTTCCTGGTGTTAGCCCTTTGAGCCAGGGTTGTGTGAATTAGTTCAACGAATATTCCGCAGGCCCTGTAATCCATCACTGCAGGAGTGACGACGCACGGGGTATGATGCGGCCCCGTGCAGTCAATCGGTCGACCCCTCCCATGTCCGAAAACCCACTCCTGGAGCGCGCCCAACGCTTCCTGTCGGCGCTGCGCCACTGCCAGTTGCTGGGCATCAGCGCACACGCGGCGGACGCCTCCGGCCTGACCCTGCGGCTTCCCTACAGCGAAGCCATCGTCGGCAACCCGGAGACCGGCGTGATCCACGGCGGCGCCATCACCACGCTGATGGATACCACTTGCGGCATCTCCACGGTCTGCGTGCTGCCGCAATTCGAGATCTGCCCGACCCTGGACCTGCGCATCGACTACATGCACCCGGCGCAGCCGCACAAGGACGTCTACGGGTTCGCCGAGTGCTACCGGGTCACCCCGAACATCATCTTTACCCGCGGCTACGCCTACCAGGACGACCCCGCGGAGCCCATCGCCCACGTGGTTGGCACCTTCATGCGCATGGGCAAGGCGGTTTCCGCCGGCACTGTGAAGCGTGACGTCGATGGAGGCCAGGGATGAGCGCGGTGAGCATCGAGGCGATGGTGCGTGCAGCGCACGAGAGCAAGAACTACGATCCGCTGCTGGAGATGATTCCCTACGCCCGGCTACTGGGCATCCGCTGCCTGCGCCTGGGCGACGACGCCATCTTCCACCTGCCGGCCAACCCGGACAACATCGGCAACCCAACACTGCCGGCCCTGCATGGTGGCGTGATCGCCGGCTTCATGGAGCAATCGGCGCTGCTGCACCTGCTGATGTTCATGGGCATCCCGCACATGCCCAAGATCATCGATTTCTCCATCGATTACCTGCGCGCCGGGCATTTCCGCGATACCTACGCGCAGTGCCAGGTCTGGCGCCAGGGCCGGCGCGTGGCCAACGTCGCCATCACCGCCTGGCAGACCACCCGTACAGAGCCCATTGCCACCGCCCGCGCGCACTTCAAGGTCGACGGCGCCTGAATGGATACGCTGCTGATCCTGCTCGGCCTGCTGCTGATCCTCGCCGGGTACGTCTGGCTGATCGCCCGCGCCTTCGAGCGCAGCCTGTTCTGGGGAATTGCCAGCCTGCTGCCGCCGCTGGCGCTGCTGTTCGTCCTGATTCACTGGCGCCAGGCCCGCAGTGCCGTCGCTCTCGGTGGACTGGGCTGCATTCCGCTGGTGGTCGGCCTGACAATGCTGGCCAGCCAGGACAGTGCTCGCCTGGAAGCGATCTTCCGCCTGGAATGGCTCAAGCCGGAGCCGGTGGTGAAGCCGGAGCTGGCCATCGACTTGCGCGGTGAGCTCAACGGCAAGCCCTTCGTGCCCGAGCAGGCCGAGTTCATCGATGGTGTGCTCAGCCTGCGCGAAGGGCAGGACTTCTACGCCCACCGCGAAGTCCAGGTACGCCTGGCCGCGCCGGTCAGCGGCCCGGTCCGGCTGGACGTGCTGCCCGACGACAAGGGCCGCCTGCCGGAAATCGAAGTCAGCTGGCTCGCGCCGGGCCAGGATCTGCCCGAGGCCGTGCGCCTGCAGCGCGGCTACAGCCTGCACCTGGACCTGACGCCCAAGGCGCCCAACCGCATGGAGGGCGCCTTCCACCTGGTCCTGCCGGCCCAGATGCAGACTACGTTGTCGGGCAGCATCGAAGTCTTCACCGACCGCCTGCGCTACCGTGACGGCGAGGTGGATCCCCGCTTCGACTCCCGTGATACCCTGCGCTACGTATTGCAGGACTACCTGCAGCGCCGCTTCGCCCGGCGCGACGTCGCCATCACCCGCCTGCCCACCCTGGATACCCAGCGAGCCTCCCAGGAGGTCCCGTTGACCGTCGAGATGGACGGCCAGGCTCAGGACCTGCAGGTGAAGCTGGAGAAGAGCCCGACGCGCGGCTGGGGTGTGTACGGCGACCACTATCCGCGATTGAAGGCGGCAAGCGCCTCCGCGGTGCCGTCTCAGACTCCTTCTCCTGCCACGGTCAGCACCTCGGCGCCGCTGGCGAAAGAAAGCGGCCACCTGTCCCTTGAGCGCCTGTTGGCCGCCCCCCAGCGCTACGTCAACCGCAGCATGCGCGTGACCACCGAGCGCGGGCGTACCGCCGAGGGCGTCTTCGTCGGGCTGAATGCCGACGGCCGTGTTGTCATTCGTCGGGTTATCGAGGGGCCGGGCGAGGCCAGCTACACGCTGCGCCCCAGCGAAATCACCGAGATCGAGTTGCCGACACACTGACCTTTGGCCGGTGCTCCGGCGCCTGGGCTCCGGCTATTTTTCTCCAACCCCTTGAATTGGTTCGGGAAGCCCCCATCTCGCTGACATCGGCCGCATGACGCGGCATTTGTCATCCTCGGAGCGAGAAACAATGAGCGCGGAGACTCAAAAAGAAACACTGGGCTTCCAGACCGAAGTGAAGCAGCTGCTTCACCTGATGATTCATTCCCTGTATTCGAACAAGGAAATCTTCCTTCGCGAACTGATTTCCAACGCTTCCGACGCCGCCGACAAGCTGCGTTTCGAAGCCCTGGCCAAGCCGGAGCTGCTCGAAGGCGGCGCCGAGCTGAAAATCCGTGTGAGCTTCGACAAGGACGCCAAGACCGTCACCCTCGAAGACAACGGCATCGGCATGAGCCGCGAGGAAGTCATCGCGCACCTGGGCACCATCGCCAAGTCCGGCACCGCCGACTTCCTGAAGAATCTCTCGGGTGACCAGAAGAAGGATTCCCACCTGATCGGCCAGTTCGGCGTGGGCTTCTACAGTGCCTTCATCGTTGCCGACAAGGTCGACGTGTTCACCCGCCGCGCCGGTGCTCCGGCCAGCGAGGGCGTGCACTGGTCGTCGAAAGGCGAGGGCGAGTTCGATGTATCGAGCATCGACAAGGCCGAGCGCGGCACCCGTATCGTCCTGCACCTGAAGGACGGCGAGGACGAGTTCGCCGACGGCTGGCGCCTGCGCAACATCGTCAAGAAGTACTCCGACCACATCGCGCTGCCCATCGAGTTGCCGAAAGAGTCGGTTGGCGAAGAGGCCCCGGCCGAGACCGAGTGGGAAGTGGTCAACCGTGCCAGCGCCCTTTGGACCCGTCCGCGCACCGAGGTGAAGGACGAGGAGTACCAGGAGTTCTACAAGCACATCGCCCATGACTTCGAGAACCCGCTGACCTGGAGCCACAACAAGGTCGAGGGCAAGCTCGAGTACACCTCGCTGCTCTACGTACCGGCCCGCGCGCCGTTCGACCTGTACCACCGCGAGGCCCCACGCGGCCTGAAACTGTACGTGCAGCGCGTGTTCATCATGGACCAGGCCGACCAGTTCCTGCCGCTGTACCTGCGCTTCATCAAGGGCGTGGTGGACTCCAACGACCTGTCGCTGAACGTCTCCCGCGAGATCCTGCAGTCCGGCCCCATCGTCGATTCGATGAAGTCCGCGCTGACCAAGCGCTCCCTGGACATGCTGGAGAAGCTGGCGAGCAACGACGCCGAGGCCTACAAGGGCTTCTGGAAGAACTTCGGCCAGGTGCTGAAGGAAGGCCCGGCCGAGGACTTCGCCAACAAGGACAAGATCGCCGGCCTGCTGCGTTTCTCTTCCACCAGCGACGAGAGCGGCGAGCAGAGCGTTTCCCTGGCCGACTACATCGGTCGCCTGAAGGAAGGCCAGGACAAGATCTACTACCTCACCGGCGAAAGCTTCGCCCAGGTGAAGAACAGCCCGCACCTGGAAGTCTTCCGCAAGAAAGGCATCGAAGTGCTGCTGCTCACCGACCGCATCGACGAGTGGCTGATGAGCTACCTGCCGGAGTTCGACGGCAAGCAGCTGGTCGACGTCGCCCGTGGTGACCTGGACCTGGGCAGCCTGGACTCCGAAGAGGACAAGAAGGCCCAGGAAGAGATCGCCAAGGCCAAAGAGGGCCTGGCCGAGCGCCTGAAGGCCGCGCTGGGCGATGAAGTCGCCGAGGTGCGCGTGTCCCATCGCCTGACCGATTCGCCGGCGATCCTCGCCATCGGCGAACAGGACCTGGGCCTGCAGATGCGGCAGATCCTCGAGGCCAGCGGGCAGAAGGTGCCGGAAGCCAAGCCGATCTTCGAATTCAACCCGGCCCACCCGCTGATCGAGAAGCTCGACGCGGAAGCCGACGAAGACCGCTTCGGCGAGCTGACCCACATCCTCTTCGACCAGGCCGCCCTGGCCGCGGGGGACAGCCTGAAGGACCCGGCCGCCTATGTGCGCCGCCTGAACAAGCTGCTGGTGGAGCTTTCCGCCTGAGTCCTGTGAAGGCTTGAACAAACGCCACGATTTCAGTGCTGAAGTCGTGGCGTTTTTCATTGCACAGGCATGTCAAAGACCCCATGCAAGGATAGGCCGATGCAACCGATGGATTGCTTGGCAAGCTGACTCGGCGCGGACACGAGCTTCTGCGCCCCAAGGGAGAGTGGAATGACGCAACCTGCCGGTAGAACCACGGGAGCCTTCGAGGGCTTCGATCTTGAAGGCTTCTGGGACGATGGCGACTATTCGACCAGCCACTACACCGAGCCTGCGCCCAGCGACGAACTGATTGCGCAGATCGAGGCGGAGTGCGGCTATCGACTACCGGATGCCTACGTGGAGCTGGCGCGCCTGCGCAATGGTGGGGGCGTCGAGCGCTGCTGCTACCCGATGACCGAGCCAACGGGCTGGGCCGAGGACCACATCGCGATCAGCGGCCTCTACGCCATCGGGCGCACTGCCACCTATTCGCTGTGCGGTGATCTCGGCTCCGCGTTCATGCGTGCCGAGTGGGGCTATCCCGACATCGGCATCGCCATTGCCAATACCCCCAGTGCCGGGCACGAACTGGTCATGCTCGACTACCGCGATTGCGGGCCGCAGGGTGAGCCGCGGGTCGTCCATGTCGACCAGGAAGCCGACTACGCGATTACCGAGGTCGCGCCGGACTTCGCGACCTTCATTCGCGGGCTGGTCAGTGAAGACGAGTTCAACGACGACGAGGAAACCCTTGAAGCCGACCTCGCCACGGTGCAGCGCGGCACGCTGTCGCCCATCCTGCGTCGCGCACTGGATGCAGCGGCGGCCGAACTGCCCGATGGCGAGCGGAGCATCCGGCGCCTGGCCGAGCGAATCGTGCGCGCCAAGGGCTTCTTCGCCCTGCATGCCGACGCGGATTCGCATCTGATGTACGACGCCATGTTCTGGCTGTTCTCCCATCTCAAGCTCGCCGAGTCGTACGAGGACTTCCATGACTGCTCCCGGGAGCAGAGCGACTACCGGCGCCCGTGCTACACGCTGATGCTGACCACCCGCTATGTGACCGATCCTTACGGATTCTGCACGGGCGGCTATGCCCCCGGTTTTCTGAGTGACTGGTGGGACGCGCGGCTCGCCGCCGGCAGCATCGTTCACGCCGGTGGTGGTTACCGCTTCGATGCGCACTACGCCGCCCGACTGGTTCGTAGCTTGCTGGCGATCGACGAGCCGTCATGACAGCCACCCGGTATGTTCTGCGTGTCGGCAACTGCGGAGAGTAAGGATGCCCTCAGAGAAGAAGTTCGACTGGAAAGCCCTTGAAGACGTCGCCGTGGGCCAGGTCGTGAACGCGGTGCGGAAGATTCGCCAAACCTGTCCGGACGAGACCGTCTACGGCGCGATGTTTCACGAGTTCTACGGCGATGGTTCGGTGCTCTATTGGCCGATGGTGACGGTCGGTACCGAGGAGGTCCTGGCCCGGGTGGCCACAGACTACGGCGATGAGAGCGAGGACTTGCGCTGGTCCGGCCCGGATCTGGGCCAGTACGCCGATGACCATGGCTTCGAGCCGGGCGACGAGCAGGACCAGTGGGCGACGCAGTGCGCCGAGTTCGCGCAAGCCACCGCCAAGGGCAGCTTCAGCGCCTGGGAGGCGGTCTATGAACGCTTCCTGCACTGTTTCCCCCGGGCGGCCAAGCGGGCTCGTGCTCAGTTGCTCAAGGAAGGTCTGGTCGACAAGCACTTCATCGTCGTCGCCACGGATGAAGCCGGTGAGCTGGTGCCGCTCAGCCTGACTCGCGCACAGCTGCTGCGCCACTTCCCGATGTACGACGAGGCTGAACGCGAGCGTGCCCGCATCGCTGCATTGCCGCTGACGGAGCGGATCGCAGAGGTGGTGTCGCAAGCCGTGCGGGCCGCTCCGCCTGGACCGCTGCTTGGCGAGTACGACGCACTCGCCCGCGTTCTGGGCGAAGCAGCCGTACCGGCCCTGCTCGATGTGGTTGCCGGGCGCAGCGCTGGCGAAGCATGGCAGGCAAGCATGCTGCTTGCCGAGATCAACCACTCGAGTCCCGACGTCATCAGCACGCTTGAGGCTACCCTGTGCAACGCGGCGGCCAGCGAGAGCGAGCGGGCCTGGGCCGCATCAGCTCTGGCACGACTCGAGCGCATGGACCTGATTGCCGCGCATCTGAGCGAGCTGCCCAGCGAGGTGGCTGCGCGTGGGCTCAGCGCTCCCTATCGCTCCTTCCGCGATCGTGGCAAGCACCGCCCCCTTGACTACCGCCCACTCGAAGCAGTGCTGGCGCAGTACCCGGATATGGCGCCAGCTGTCGCCGAGGCCTTGGCGCCCGGCTGTGGCTTCTGCACGCTCGAGGCCGACGAAGTGGAGGCCGCGCAACAGGGTTTGACGTCGAAGTGGGCCTTCATCCGCGAACATGCCCGCGATGTGCTGGAGGAGTTCGAGCAGCGATGATGCTCGGCAATTCACAGCGATATGTGCTCGTCAGCATCTACTGAAAGGGGGCAGGGGCGGTTGCTTGTCTTCCGCTGGCCCTGATTGGATTTTCTGTCGAATCCCGAGATCGTTGGTTAAGGTTACTCTCGGTTCGACAGGCTTCTCCGGCATTTACTAGAGGAATACCCGAATGAGTCAGATCAGCGTGCAACCTGTGGCCTACAGCCTCGATGGCGTGGCTTTCGAAGGCCAACTGGTGTTCGATGCTGCCAGCACCGCTTCGCGGCCCGGCCTGCTGATGGCGCCCAACTGGATGGGCGTCAGCCAGGGCGCAGTGGACATCGCCCGCAAGGTCGCCGAGCGCGGCTATGTGGTGCTGGTCGCCGATCTCTATGGCAAGGACGTCCGGCCCAATGGCCCGGAGCAGGCCGGCGCCGCCATGATGCCGCTGAAGAACGACCGTGCGTTGCTGCGCAAGCGTATGCAGCTTTCGCTCAAGACCCTGCTTGACCAGGCCGACAAGGCGCCGATCGATACCGCGAAACTCGCCACCTTCGGCTTCTGCTTCGGCGGCTGCTGTGCCCTGGAGCTGGCCCGTGACGGTGCTCCATTGGCCGCCGCCGTGTCTTTCCATGGCACCCTGGATACGCCGAATCCGGCCGATGCGCAGAACATCAAGGGCTCGGTGCTGGTCCTCGACGGCGCCATCGACCCCTTCGTGCCGCGAGAGCAACTGACCGAGTTCGCCAGGGAAATGATCGACGCCAAGGTTGACTGGGCCCTGACCAGCTACGGCGGCGCCGCGCATTCCTTCACCGATCCGCATGCGCAGATCCCAGGCAAGATGCAGTACGACGCCAAGGTGGCGCGCCGCGCCTTCGCTGCGATGTTCGATCTGCTGGACGAGCGCTTCGACGCCTGAGCGGGTCGGGGGGGAGGGTATCGCGCCGCTCCCCCGTGCCGGACTCAACGCAGCTTGGCCACCTTGAACTCCAGGTCCGGCCAGGCTGGCAGGCCGGCAAAGTCCTCCCGCAGATAGCGTGCCAGCGCGATGATCTGCTCGTTGTTCAGACTATTGCGGAAAGCCGGCATGTAGCCCAGCTCCGGCCGCGCCGGATGGCCGATGCCGTCCAGGATCACCCGCAGCAGATTGTCCGGCGCAGCCGCATACAGGTTGTTGCTCACCGCCAGCGACGGTCGCACCCCATTGAGCTTCGGGCTGTCGCCGTCATGGTGGCAGACCATGCAGGCGCCATTGAATATCCGCCCACCGCTGCCACTGACGGGTTGTAGCGTGCCGTAGGTGCGCTGCTCCAGTTCGACGGCGCGTTTCTCTGGTGAGAAGTCGCCGACCTGTTCCGGAAGGAAGGTCGCGAGGTAGCGCGCCATGGCCTGCAGGTCCGCGTCCGGTTGCTGGGTGAGCCCGGTGGCCACCGGCGCCATCGGGCCGGCGGCGGCGCCGTGGTAGCGCGAGTAACCGTTGCGCAGGTAGTCGTACAGGGTTGCCTGGGTCCATGGGACGGCGGGCTTGCTGTCACCATTGAGCGGCGGGACCTGCCAGCCGTCCACGGTCGCGCCGGCGAAGCGATGCTTGCCGGTACGTTCGGCACCCAAGGCGTTGCGAGGTGAGTGGCAGGCACTGCAATGGCCCAGCCCTTCCACCAGATAGGCGCCGCGATTCCAGGCCGCATCACGCTGCGGCTGGGGCTGGAAAGGGCCCTTGTCGAAGAACAGGAAGTTCCATCCCGCCATGATCTGGCGCTGGTCGTAGGGGAAGGGCAGGCGGTCGTCCGGGGTATCTGCCTCGACGGCCGGGCGGCTCATCAGGTAGGCATAGAGGTCGCGCAGGTCCTCGTCGTCGACTCGGGTGAAGGCGGTGTAGGGGAAGGCGGGGTAGAGGTAGTCGCCCTCGCGTGAGACGCCTTCCCGCATGGCGCGCTTGAAGGCCTCGAAGGACCAGACGCCAAGACCGGTCTCGCGATCCGGGGTGAGGTTGGAGGTGTAGAGCGTGCCGAACGGCGTCACCATGGCGCGGCCGCCCGTCAGCGGCGTGCCACCCTCGCGGGTGTGGCAGACCGCACAATCACCCAGGGCCGCCAGTTGTCGCCCGCGGGCGATGGATTCGACACTGAAACTGTCGGGGTCAGGTGGGTCGATCGGCGCAATGCGCGGTTGCCAGGAGACGGCAAGGCCCACTGCAACGAGAGCGGCCAGCCCACCGATGACGGCCAGAGAGAGGTTCTTCATGCGGAATGGTTCTCCTGCAGTGCGGCACGAACTCGCTCTGGTGTGAACGGCGGGCGAGTGAAACGCACACCGGTGGCGTCGTGCAGCGCATTGGCGATGGCGGCGGCGCTGGGCACCGAGGTGGATTCGCCGGCTCCCAGCGGCGGGGTGCCGGGACGGTCGAGCAGGAGCGCGGTGATCTTCGGTACCTGCGGGAATCCGAGGATCGGGTAGCCGCCCCATTCGAGGCTGGTGACGCCGCTGCGATCAAAGGTCGCGTACTCCAGCAGAGCCCGGCTGGTGGCCTGGATCACGTTGCCGTGGACCTGGTGGCGCACGCCGTCGGGGTTGACCATCTGCCCGCAGTCTTGCGCTACGTGGACGTCGGTCACGCGGACCGCGCCGGTGTGCGGCTCGACCTCGACGTCCACTATCCAGGCGGCCCAGGCCGAACCGAACCCCGGGAAATCGCTGTGGAAATAGCGTGCGTAGGCGAAGCCGCGGCCGACCAGCAGGTTGCCCTGGCGCGCCTGCGGGTTGGGGGAGATGCGCGGCTGCCAGTGGGCGGAAGCAGCCAGCGCCTTGATCAGCGCAATGGCGCGCTCATCGTGCAGGTAGCGCAGGCGGAACTCGATGGGGTCGGCGCCGGCCATCTGCGCCAGTTCGTCGATATAGGATTCGTGGGCGAAGACGTTGGGCAAGGCCGACACGCCGCGCATCCAGGACGCCCGGACGATGGGAGCTGCGTCGTTGCATACCACGCGCAGGTGTGGGTAGGCGTATTGCGGCACGGCGGTGCGATCACCCATCCGCGTCACCTGGGGCTTCGCATCTACCCGCGAGGTGAGCAGCAACGCCAGGTTGATGCCGTTGTTGGAGGGGTAGCAGGTGGCGAAGTCGTAGGCGGCCACGTTGCCGTCCTTGTCCAGTCCGCCACGGACATCGATCAGTTGCGCCGAGCCCTTGGGTTCCCAGCCATGCTCCTGTTCGCGCATCAGCTGCACTCGTACCGGCTGGCCCACAGCCACGGCCAGCAGGGCAGCATCGGCGGCCACGTCGTCGGCACAATTGCGGCCATAGCAACCGGAGGCTTCCATCCGTATGACTTCGACCTGTTCTGGCGGCATGCCCAACAGTGTTATCAGGTCGGCGCGCAGGTCGTGGGGGTTCTGGCTGCCGGACCAGACCTTCATCACGCCATCTTCGAGGTGCGCGAGTGCGCAGGACGGACCGATGGAGGCGTGCTGCTGGTAGGGCCAGACGTAGGTGCGTTGCAGCGGACGGTCGAGCTGCTTGAGAACGGCGTCCATCTGCGTGTCGTCCTGCAGCATGCGCGGCTGCTTGGGGTGGGCGCGCAGGGTCGCCGCCAGGTCGTCGAGGCCCAGGGGCGGCAGGTCGCTCCAGCCTTTCCAGCGCACCTTCAGCGCCCGAGCGATGCGAATCGCCTGCTCCTCGCGCTCGGCCACCACGCCGATGAAATCACCGATCACCAGCAGGCGGACGAAGCCGGGCAAATGGGCCACGGATTGTTCGTCGACTTCCAGCAGGCTTCGGCCCACGGGAGCGTTGACGTCGGCGCCGGTGTAGGGCGGGCGCACCACGCGGCCGTGGAGCATGCCCGGCAGACGCATGTCGTGCACGTAGGTCAGCCCTCCGGTGACCTTGGCAGGGATGTCCAGGCGCGGCACCGAATGGCCGACCACCTGGTATGTGCTGTGGGGTTTGAGCGGCGCGCTGGCATCGATCTTCAGCTCGAAGCGTTGCCCTTGCAGCAACTCGCCATAGCCGATGCGGCGGGCCGGTTTGCGTTTGACGAAGATGGCACCGTCGGCGCAGTCGAGTTGGCGGATGTCGATCTTCAGGGCCTGCGCCGCACGCTGCATCAGGAACTCCCGCGCTTCGGCCGCAGCACGGCGCAGGGGAATGGCGCTGACCTGGATGCTGGAGCTGGCGATGGTTGGCCCCTGGTTGGGGGTGTAGCGGGTATCGCCGAGCAGCAGGGTCACCTGCCGGATGTCGACATTCAGCTCTTCCGCGACGATCTGGCTCAGGGCGGTGCGGATGCCGGTTCCGAGGTCGACATGGCCGCAGGCCGCGGTGATGGTGCCGTTGCCGGCGATGGCGATGAAGCTGTCGACCTGATCGAGCGGCAGCGTGGCGTCGGTGCCCTGTGCGAGCAACGGACGCGGCAACTGGACACTGACCAGCAGCACCCCGCCGGCCTTGAGGAAGTTGCGACGGCTGAGTGGAGTCATGCCGGATTCCCCTCTGCGTCATCACTGCTTCTGCCGGCAGCCCTGCGCACGGCGTTGAGGATTTCGATATGCGTACCGCAGCGGCAGAGGTTGTAGGCCAGTTCCTGGCGAATCTCGTCGTCGCTCGGGTTGGGGGTGCGGGCGAGCAGGGCGGCGCTGGTCATGACCATGCCGTTGGTGCAGTAGCCGCACTGCGCGGCCTGCTCGTCGATGAAGGCCTGCTGGACCGGGTGCGGGGCATCCAGCGTGCCGAGGCCCTCCAGGGTGGTGACCTGGCGCCCCAGGGCTGCGGAGACCGGCGTGATGCAGGATCGGGTAGCGACGCCATCGAGGTGGACGGTGCAGGCGCCGCACTCTCCCAGGCCGCAGCCGAACTTGGGGCCGTTGAGCTGCAGGTCATTGCGCAGGACGTACAGCAGGGGCGTATCGGTTGCCACGGCAAGCGGCCAGGACTGGCCGTTGACGACCAGCGAGAGGGGATCAGCCATGGGGGACTCCTTCCAGAGAGTGTCATGCCCGACACCCTGACTATGGCCGGGTGTAGGGAAAAGGAAGGAAGTCTTCGGGAGCAGCGTGACGCCAGCTAGGGCGAGCAGGCCGAAAGGGCGGTAGGAATCAGGTGATAGGGACGCAGGTACTGCGCCCCGTCAGGGTTCAGCGTCAGACACTGCCAGCAGGGGCCGTGGCGGGTTGGTCGGCGCGGTAGCCGCGTGCGCCGAACCAGATGATGTACAGGTAGCACACCAGCGGCACGGCGAAGGAGGGCAGCAGGCCGATGCGGTCGGCGAAGAAGGCCTGCACCAGCGGCATCAGGGCGCCGCCGACGATGGCCATGCAGAGCAGGCCGGAGCCCTTGCTGGTGAGGTTGCCCAGGCCTTCCAGGGCGAGGGAGAAGATGGTCGGGAACATGATCGAGTTGAACAGGCCGATCAGGATCAGCGCCCACATCGCCACATGCCCGCCGACGCTCAGCGCGATGCCGATCAGCACGGCGATGACCACGGCGTTGAAGGCCAGCAGGCGGTTCGGCGCGATGGCGCGCATCAGGGCGCTGCCGATGAAGCGGCCGACCATGGCGCCGCCCCAGTAGAACGACAGGTACTTGCCGGCCTGGTCCGCCGGCAGCCCGGCGATGTCCGGCTGGCCCATCAGGCTGACCAGGTAGCTGCCGATGGACACTTCGGCGCCGACGTAGCAGAAGATCGCGATGACCCCGAAGATCAGGTGGCGGTGGGCGAAGATCGACTGGCGTCCGGCCACACCGTCGGTGGGTTCGCCGTGGTGGATCTTTGGCAGGCGGAACAGGGCGATCAGCACCGCGATGGCGAACAGCAGGCCAGCCAGGACCAGGTAGGGTGCCTTCACCGAGTCCGCTTCGCTGGCGGCGGAGCTGCCGATCTGCGAGGCGGCACCGGCGCCAATGGCGAGTATGGTCACCGAGCCCACCAGCGGGCCGACGGTGGTGCCCAGGGCGTTGAACGCCTGGGTCAGGTTCAGCCGGCTGGCGGCGGTGGCCGCCGGGCCGAGTATGTTCACGTAGGGGTTGGCTGCGACCTGCAGGAGGGTGATGCCCGAGGCGAGGATGAACAGCGCGGCGAGGAAGAACGGGTAGGACTGCGCGCCGGCCGCCGGGTAGAACAACAGGCAGCCGATACCCGCGGTGGCCAGGCCGACGATGATGCCGCTCTTGTAGCCGACCTTCTCCACCAGCCGTCCGGCGGGGAAGGACATGATGAAGTAGGCGCCGAAGAAGCAGAACTGCACCAGAGAGGCCTGGACATAGGACAGCGTGAACACTGCCTTGAGGTGCGGCACGAGGATGTCGTTCAGCGAGGTGATCAGGCCCCACATGAAGAACAGCAGGGTCAGTACGGTGAGGGCGCTGGTGTGGCGGTTGGTGGTCGACTGGTCCATCACGGACTCCTTGGGCCAGAAGTAGCGGGCTTGCCGTCGGCAAGGGTTCGGGGCACGCGATGCTGCGGCAAGCCGCTGCACGGGGCCTCAAGCATTCGCCGGTTTCGACAGCGGGGCGGCGATTTCTGATCGACTTCTTTGTACGGCTAGCGCGGCAATTCGATACGTTCCAGTTCGCCCGGCACCGTTGGCCAGTCGCGGGCGGCCCAGCGTTCGCGGGCGCTGTCGATCAGGCCCGGGTCGCTGGCGACGAAGTTCCAGTTCATCCGCCGGGGCCCGTCGAGCGGGTCGCCACCAATGATCACTGCATGGCAGTCGCCGCAGGCGGAGAGGGTGAAGTTTTCGCCTTCAGGCAGTACCACCAGTTGGTGCAGCGGCAGCGGCTCGTCGTCCAGCAGCGCTTCGCCTTCGATCAGGTATAGCGCGCGTTCGGGGTGCTCGTCCGGGATTGCCAGGGTCGCACCGGCACTGAGTTGCAGGTCGGCGTAAAGCGTCTTCGAGCGAACCGGCACCGGCGACTCCAGGCAGAAGCCGGCGCCGGCGATCATGCGGATACGCACGCCCAGGCTTTCGCTTTCCGGCAGGCTGGCGCTGGCGTGGTGGCTGTAGCTGGGCTCGCAGCCTTCCAGCTCGCGCGGCAGCGCCAGCCATACTTGCAGGCCGTGCAGGCGCGAGCCGCTGTGCAGCAGATCGGCCGGGGTCCGCTCGACGTGGGCGACGCCACGCCCGGCGGTCATCCAGCTGACGTCGCCGGGCAGCACGAGTTGGTCCGAGCCGAGGCTGTCCTTGTGCTGAACCTGGCCTTCGAACAGGTAGGTGAGGGTGGACAGGCCGATGTGCGGATGCTGGCGGATGTCCATGCCATGCTCCGGCGCGAAGCGGCTTTCGAGCATATGGTCGAAGAACACGAAGGGCCCGACGCTGCGGCGCTGTGCCGAGGGCAGGGGGCGCAGGATGGGCACGCCCTCGACGTCTTCGGCGCGTGGGCGGATGGTCAGCAGGCTGTCGCTCATGATGGTGTCCAGTGGTCCGATCCACGCATGATAGACGCTTGGCGCCCGGCCGACCCGCACGGCGTCAAGCTGTCATCAGGCTGTCACGGCGATGTCATAGCCTCGCGCGGACCCCAACAAGGAGCGCGACATGTCCATTTCCCGCCTGCCAGCAGTCCTGGCTCTCTCCCTGGCTTCCGCCTTCGCTTCCTCGGCCTTTGCCGAAGTGCGCGTCAACGGCCCGGTCGAGTACGGCGTCTTCGTCAGCAACTACAAGGACTATCAGCCGGGCGAGCGCGTGCTCACGCGCAGCGAGCAGGAGATCGAAGCCACGACCCGTGTGCCGGCCAAGCTGGGCACCAAGTTCGGCATGCGCTACCAGCTCAGCGGCAAGCAGGAAGGCGACGCCCCGCTGACCTTGCTGTACTTCACTCCCGGCGTGGTAACCCCGGACGGCCAGCGTCACGACAAGTTCGAGGTCGTACAGAAGCTGGTGGTGGGCGCGCCCACCGACGTGATGGCCTATCAGTTCACCGAGAATCACGAGGTGGTGCAGGGCCAGTGGCGCTTCATGGTGTTCCAGGGCGACCGCCTGCTGGCGGAGAAGACCTTCACCGTCGAGTAAGTCTCGCGGTCAGAAATCCCCGTACGAACTCGCTATACGAAAGAGCCCGGCCATGTGCCGGGCTTTTCTTTGCCTGTTGAAAGGCACGGATTACATCCTTTCCATTGGCAGGGGAGAAACAGTTTGTTACTTTGCCTGCACGATAGTCCCAACTCCCGGCATGCAAGCAGAAGAGGAGAGGGGGCCAAAGCGCCCGCAAGCGCTCTGGCAGGAGTGTTACTGCACGGTAGCCCGGCTTGTCCGAGGCCACCGGCAGCCGAGAAACGAATAAGAACAGCACCGGCCGCAACGACCGGAGCGATAAATCTTGGCCATGGAGGTAATGCTGTCTATGAACAGTCGATTGGGTGCGCGTTCGTCCATTTTCTGGGCGCCGCGGCGGGCGGGGGCGTTGATGGGACTCTTGCCGCTGTTGGTGGCGGGGTCGGCCCAGGCCCTGGAGTTCAAGCTGGCCGAGAACGAGATCACCGGCTCGCTGGACAGCACGCTGTCCTACGGCGCCATGTGGCGGGTACAGGGCCGCGACAAGAACAACATCAGCGACATCAACGCCGACGACGGCAACCGCAACTTCGATACCGGCCTGGTTTCCCAGGTCTTCAAGCTCACCTCCGACCTGTCGGCCAAGTACCAGAACTATGGCCTGTTCATGCGTGGCACTGCCTATTACGACACGCAGATCATGGACAAGCGCAACGACTACTACAGCACCACCAACGGCGTGGAGCGTCCCAGTCAGTCGTACCCGCAGGACGATCATTTCACCGACGACACCCGCCACATTGCCGGGCGCAAGGCCGAGCTGCTGGATGCCTACCTGTCCGGTAGCTGGGACGTCGACGAGCATCCGCTGACCGGCCGCGTCGGTCGCCAGGTGCTGAACTGGGGCGAGGGCGTGTTCTACCGGGGCGGGGTCAACACCATCAACCCGGTCGACGCCGCGCGCTTCCACCTGCCGGGCTCGGAACTCAAGGAAGTGCTGGTGCCGGTGGAGGCGCTGAGCTTCAACCTTGGCCTCACCGACGACCTGTCCATGGAGGCCTTCTACCAATGGAAGTGGAAGGAAACCCGCCTGGACTCGGTGGGTACCTACTTCTCCGACACCGACCTGTTCAGCGACGGCGGTGAAACGGCCTACACCACCGAAACCGACCCGCTGATCAAGGAGCTGCTGGCCGGCTACCCGACCGTCGCTTCCCTCGGTCTGCTCGGCAATGGTCCCCATGGTCCCAATGCCTTCCTCGATCCGAACACCGGCACCTTCAAGGTGGCCAACGTCGGCAAGGACATCGAGGCTCGCGACGACGGCCAATTCGGCGTCGCCTTCCGCTACATCGCCGAGGAACTCAACTCCACCGAGTTCGGCTTCTACTTCGTCAACTACCACGCCAAGGAGCCCCAGGTCGCTGTCGATCTGCGCAACTACCAGGGCGTGGACGTCGACGCACTGAACAACCTGCTCGGTCCGCTGGGCCTGGGCGAAGCGGTGCCAGGCCTGGCCACGCTGGACATGGCCAGCAACGCCGAAGCCCGTCGTGACTATGTCGAAGACATCCGCATGTACGGCTTCAGCTTCAACACCACCCTGGGCGATGCCTCGGTGTCCGGCGAGATCGCCTACCGGCCGAACATGCCCATCAGCATCTCGGCGACCGACGACCTGCTCGGCGACCTGCTGACCCAGGGCGTGCTGGGCCAGACCAACCTCTACGACGGCAATGTCGCCGCTGGCCAGGCCTGCGCCGAAGTGGCCGGCAAGCAGCTGTGCCGTGGCAGCCTGTTCGAGAACTATGAGCGCGCCGAGACCTACAACATCTCGTTGTCGACCATCTACAACTTCGGCCCGCACCTCACCTTCGACTCCATGACCGGCGTGGCGGAACTGGCCTCCGAGCACATCCGCGGCAGCAGCCTGAAGTACACCGCCTGGGACGGCACAGAGCGCAAGTTCGTCGGCGCCCAGGACAAGGCCTACGTCGGCGGCAACGACGACGATGTGCAGATCAGCCGCGACAGCTACGGCTACACCCTGCTGCTCACCGGTAGCTGGAACGACGTCTACGCTGGGGTGAAGCTTTCGCCCTACGCCGTCTACCAGGAGGACTTCAGCGGCAACTCCGACCGCACCGGCAACTTCATCGAAGGCCGCAAGGCCTACACCCTCGGTATCGACGCCAGCTACCTGAACACCTTCGAGGTCGGCACCCAGTACACCAACTACTACGGCGCCGGCTCCAGCAACTCCATGCGTGACCGTGACAACGTCTCGATCACCGCGAAATACTCGTTCTGATCCGGAGAGAACCATGTACAAGAAGAGTTCCCTGATCGCCCTTGCCACGCTGGCGGCCCTGGCCGTCACCGATGCGCGTGCAGCGGTTTCGGCCGACCAGGCCGCCCAGTTGAAGAGCAGCCTCACCCCCATGGGCGCGGAAAAGGCCGGCAATGCCGCCGGCAGCATTCCTGCCTGGAGTGGTGGCCTGACGTCGGCGCCTGCCGGCTACAAGGGACCGGGCGCGCACCACGTCGATCCTTATGCCGGCGAGAAGCCCAAGTTCGTCATCACCAAGGCCAACCTTGACCAGTACAAGGGCAACCTGACACCGGGGCAGATCGCGCTGTTCAACGCTTACCCCGATACCTACCAGATGCCGGTCTATGAGACCCACCGCAGCGGTTCGGCGCCGCAGTGGATCTACGACAACATCTACAAGAACGCCACCAGCGCCAAGCTGGTGGAGGGCGGCAACGGCTTCTCCGATGCCTATGGCGGCGTACCGTTCCCGATTCCGCAGAGCGGCGTGGAGGCGGTGTGGAACCACATCGCCCGCTACCGTGGCACCTACATCGTGCGCCGCTCGTCCCAGGCCGGTGTGCAGCGCAATGGCGCGTACTCGCTGGTGACCTCCCAGGACGAGGCGCTGTTCCGCTTCTACGACCCCAAGGGCAGCTTCGAGAAGCTCGGCAACACCATGTTCTACTACATGACCTTCACCACCGCCCCAGCCCGTCTGGCCGGTAACGGAGCACTGGTGCAGGAGACCCTCGACCAGGTCAAGGAACCGCGCCAGGCCTGGGGCTACAACCCCGGCCAGCGCCGCGTGCGCCGCGCCCCTACGCTGGCGTACGACACCCCGATCGAAGACTCCGATGGCCTGCGCACCGCCGACGACACCGACATGTACAACGGTGCGCCGGACCGCTACGACTGGACCCTGGTGGGCAAGAAGGAAATCTACATTCCTTACAACAACTACCAGATCACCAGCCCGGAGGTTAAGTACAAGGACCTGCTCACGCCCGGCCACGTCAATCCCAAGTACACCCGTTACGAGCTGCACCGTGTGTGGGTCGTGGATGGCAAGCTGAAACCCGGAGCACGGCACATCTACTCGCGCCGTACCCTGTACCTCGACGAGGACAGCTGGGGTGCCGCCGTGGTGGACCAGTACGACGGCCGTGGTGAGCTGTGGCGTGTGTCGCTGGCGTACCTGAAGAGCTTCTACGAGCAGCCGATGGTGTGGACCGCGCTGGACACCTTCCATGACCTCCAGGCACACCGCTATAGCATCCAGTGGCTGGACAACGAGGAGCCCGGCACCGCCGACTTCAGCCAGCCGGCGCCGGACGATTCAAACTTCAGCCCGTCGGCGCTGCGCCGCAAGGCATCGCGCTGAGTTCGCCCTGATAGGACAAAGGCCCCGCAAGGGGCCTTTTCTTTTTCTGTCCCGGGTTCGCGAGCAAGCTCGCTCCTACGAAAAACGCAGTGGCATACCTGTAGGCGCGAGGGGGACGCCTAGTCCTTGCTCGCGAACCGCCGCCTGCCCCCAGAAACCGTTTCACGCCATCGGCGGCAACCGCCGCTTCACCGGGCTCTTCTTGACGATGGCGGTGTTGGTTTCGGCGAAGCCATTGAGGTGGTCGAGTATCTCGTCCAACTGCTCCATGGAGCGCACGCACATCCGCGCGTAGAAGCAGTCCTCACCGGTGACCTTGTCGCACTCGGTGAACTCGGGGATCGCCAGGATCTGTTTCTCTACTTCCTGCAGTTTTCCCGGCAGCGGGCGAACCCGGACGATGGCCTGCAACTGGTAGCCAAAGGCGCGTGGATCGACATTTACCGTGTAGCCGGTAATCACCTGGCGCTCTTCCAGCTTGCGCAGCCGCTCGGCAACGCTGGGCGAGCTCAGGCCGCTGACTTGCGCCAGTGCCTTGAGGGACAGGCGCGAGTCATCCATCAGCGCGGCAATCAGCAACTGGTCGATTTCATCGGTCATCTTGGCCTCGAAAGGTGAAGTCGGGTAATTGCCTTGATAGTAAAGGTGATGGCCGAGATTTGCCTGCGCCAGGCGATGGAGTGCACGAATCCGCCTGTTCATACTGGTCGCCAACGAGTGGAGGTGAGCCATGAACGAGCAGATCAAACGCGGCACCCTGGAGATGATCAGCGCCATGCTGATCTGCGGCACCATCGGCTGGTTGGTGGTGGTCTCGGGTCAACCGGTGCTGGACGTGGTGTTCTGGCGCTGTGTGTTCGGCGCCGCGACGCTCCTGGCGATCTGCGCGGCCATGGGCTTACTGCGCCCCGGTATTCTCACCCCCGCCACGTTCGGCCTGGCGCTGCTCAGTGGCGCAGCTATCGTCGGCAACTGGGTGCTGCTGTTCGGCTCCTATTCGCGAGCATCCATTGCCATCGGTACGGCGGTCTACAACGTGCAGCCGTTCCTGCTGGTGTTGCTGGGCGCGCTGTTCCTCGGCGAGAAAGTGACGGCGCAGAAACTCGTCTGGTTGGGCGTTTCCTTCGTCGGGATGCTGGCGATCGTCAGCGCGCACGGCGAGGCAGGGCAGGTGGGTAGCGACTATCTGGGCGGCATCGCCCTCGCTCTGGGTGCGGCTGCCCTGTATGCACTGGCGGCGCTGATCATCAAGCGTCTGACCGGCGTGCCGCCGCACCTGATCGCGCTGATCCAGGCGGTGACCGGTGTCCTGCTGCTGGCGCCCTGGGCGAACCTGTCGCCGTTGCCGCAGGCCACCAGCGCGTGGGCCAGCCTGGCGACCCTGGGGATCGTGCACACCGGCATCATGTATGTGCTGCTCTATGGCGCGATCCAGAAGCTGCCGACGGCGCTGACCGGCGCACTGTCGTTCATCTACCCGATCGCCGCGATCTTCGTCGACTGGTTCGCCTTCGGCCACCGCCTGACCCCGTTGCAATGGTTGGGTGTGGTCGCCATCCTGTTGGCCGCCGCCGGCATGCAGCGTGGCTGGAGCCTGAACCTGCGACGCCTGGCCTGGCGCTGAAATCCGTGCTTGCCTGACAATGCCGGGGAACCTGTGCCGCTGCGCACCGGTCCTGTAGGCGGACTTCAAGCAAGGAACGGACTATGACTGCGGCTGCCCTGACGGCGGATTCATTCAGCCTGAAAAGGCCATCATCACGATTCATTCAGCTGCTGGGTGCGGCTGCGCTACTGGCGCTGGCCGGCTGCGGAACCCGTGCACCCAGCGTGCCGGAGCCGACGCCGGACGAGGTGCGCGGCACGTTGGCCAAGCTGATTCCCGCTGGCGCGTCCGACCGCCAGGGCTGGGCGAAGGACATCCAGGTCGCCTTCACCACCCAGCGCATTCCGGCAACCACCGAGAACCTCTGCTCGGTGGTGGCGATCACCGAGCAGGAGTCCAACTTCAAGGCTGATCCGTCTGTGCCAGGGCTGGGCAAGATCGCCCGCGCCGAGATCGATCGGCGTGCAAGCAAGGTGCATGTGCCGGGTTTCCTCATCGATACCGCGCTGGCACTGAAATCGCCGAACGGCCGCACCTACAGCCAACGCCTGGCGAGTGCGAAAACCGAGCGGGAGCTTAGCGCGATCTTCGATGACTTCATCGGCGGCGTACCGCTGGGGCAGCAGCTGTTCGGCCGCTTCAACCCGGTGCACACCGGTGGGCCGATGCAGGTCAGCATCGAGTTCGCCCAGGCACATGCCGAAGGCTATCCGTATCCGGTGGACGGCAGTATTCGCCGCGAAGTGTTCAGCCGCCGTGGCGGCATGTACTTCGGCATCGCCCACCTGCTGGGCTACCCGGTGAACTACCCGCGCCAGCTCTACCGCTTCGCCGACTTCAACGCCGGCTGGTACGCCAGCCGCAACGCGGCGTTCCAGCGTGTGGTGGCGGATCTCACCGGCATCACCCTGGCACTGGACGGGGACGTGATCCTTTACGGCAGTTACGACGCCGGCAGCACCGAGAAGGCGGTGCGCACCCTGGGGCCGAAGCTGGGCATGAGCGAGCGGGAAATCCGTCGTGACCTGGAACTGGGTGACAAACCGGAGTTCACCAAGTCGGAGCTCTACACCAAGGTCTTCGCGCTGGCCGAACGTTCCGCGGGCAAGTCGATGCCGCGGGCGATGCTGCCGGGCATCACGCTGCACAGCCCGAAGATCACCCGCCAGCTCACCACTGCCTGGTTCGCCCAGCGCGTGGACGAGCGTTACCAACGTTGCCTGGGGCGCGCGCCGAAGAACTGAATCAGTCGCCCTCGGCGGGCTGACAGATGCCGTTTGCGCCTTTGGGCCCGGTATAGGAAACGGTGGCGCTGCCGTCGTCATTGAGGCTGATGGAGACGGTTACGCCTTCGCCCTTGGCCTCGATGTACTTGTCGTTCTTCTGTTTGATCTTGGCTTCCTTGCCATTGATGTAGATGGGCCCGCCCTCGTCGGTGTGGACCTGGACATCGTTCGGGCAGTCGTAGTTGAGCATGGGGATGGCGGCAACAGCGGGCTGCACGGCGATCAGCAACAACGAAGCGATCAGTAGCGGTTTCATGGCGTCTCCCGGACGGGTACGAGCGCGGTGCAAGGCCGCGCGGACTCCCACAGCTTAGTGCAGACGCCGCCGTACGCTACAGCGGGAGAGGGCGCAGGCGTGCGGCCGGCTCCGGTTCGGTGCCGCGCAGGACGAGGCGGGTGATGGTCATCGCCGCTGCTTCGAAGTCATCGGCGGCGGGCTGCGCCTTGCCGGTGATCATCGCGATCTGCCAATCGAAATCGACGTAGGTGCGGGTGGCGGCCCAGATACTCAGCAGCAGGTGCTGCGGGTCCACCGGGGCGAGCAGGCCGCGGTCGATCCAGGCGGCGATGCACTCGACGTTGCGGCGCGATTCCGCGCGCAGGCGCTGCAGCCATTCCGACGGCAGATGCGGCGCCCCGTGGAGCATCTCGCTGGCGAATACCTTGTAGGCGTGCGGCCATTGGCGGGCGATGTGCAGGCGCGCGCGGATGTGCGCAGGCAGCGCCCAGGCAGGATCGTCGCACTCGCGCAGCAGGGCTGAGGCCTCCAGTACTGCATCCACTACGTTCTCCAGCAGGCGCAGGTAAAGGTTCTCCTTACTCTGGAAGTAGTAGTAGACGTTGGACTTGGGCAGCTCGGCGCGGCTGGCGATGTCCTGGGTCTTGGCGGCGGTGAAGCCTTTCTCGGCGAACTCTTCGCCAGCGGCCAGCAGGATGCGCTGGCGGTTGCGGTCACGGATGCTGAGGGCAGGACGCTTTCGGCGGCGCGTCGGGGTAGGCGCGGTCTGGGGCATGGGAAAACATCGGGGCAGTGAAACGAAGGATCAGAATATAACTTTCTATATAGCGATTGCCCACCCACTGGACGCACTGGCGGATGGCCATTTATCCGCCAGTAGATTGAACCTGCCATATGACGAATCTGTCAGAGCCAGTCTGAAACCTGGGAAGGGCCTGAAATGCTGTTCGTAGTCATGCTGGGCGGACGCCATCCGCGTGCCCGGATCGAAGTCCACGATGTGGCCTTCGTCATCGGCGACAACCTGAAGTCCACTTATGCGCAACTGCGCGAGGCCTGGTTCGGCAGCCCGGACGGCCTGCACATCGACTCCTGGCTGGAGGTGGATGGCGTCGAGGCCTATCGTGTCGAGTTCAGCGAGGCGATGCCGGCTCCGGGCGAGCAGCGGCTGTTCTTCGTCAACCTGGGCGGCTACGAGCTGGGCAGTTTCGGCGAGGCGCACCAATATGTGCTGGTGGCCGCGCGCGACGCCGCCGACGCGAAGGTACGCGCCAAGCGCCGCATGCCGCGCAGCTGGGACAAGGCGCACACCGACGCGGTGATCGACGTCGACGACTGCATCGCCATCGACCAGGTCGGCGGGCGCTACGTGCACCTGGTGGAGGGCGAGAGCCGCGGCATCGTGCAGCGCAGCGACTACATCGTGTTGTGAGCCTTCATGGTACTGACACGGCCCTGTCATAAAGCCTGACGTATAAGGGGCGCATTGCCGACCCCGTGCCGAGGTAAAGATGACCGAGAAACGCCGAGTCCTGTTCGTCTGCGTCGCCAATGACGCCCGCTCGCCGATGGCCGAGGCGCTGCTGCGGCACACCGATGGCGAGCACTTCGAAGCCTTCAGCGCGGGTATCCGTCCGACCGCCATCGACCCCCGCGCGCGCAACGTACTGGAGCACGCCGGGATATCCGTCGAAGGCCTGCGCAGCAAGTCCATCGACGAATTCCGCGGCCAGCATTTCGATTACCTGATCGACCTGTGCGACAAGTCCACCGACGAGGGCGACGAGCTGCCGACTTCCAGCGAGGTGATCGTGTGGAACTTCGTCGACCCGGCCCACAGCGAGCAGCACGACCCGTTCCGCCACACCCTGCAGGAAATCAGCGACCGCCTGAAACTCTTCGAAATGGTGAAGAACCGCGACTGAGGTTTCCGGCGATGACAAAGCAAAAAGCCCGCATGGAGGCGGGCTTTTTGCTTTGTAGGCCACAGGATTCGCCGTTGCCTGGGGAGGATTGGCGGCGGATTCCTGTAGAGATGGGGCGCTGGTCCTTCAGCGCAAGGGCATTCTGGCCGCCCCGCATGACAGAGCGGTGACCGCCTCGTGAACAGGTGATGGCAATGGGTAGGCAACCCTTTATCACTCGGCGGCATGAGCACTATCGATCCCGACAAGTGGTCAGGCGGGGAGTGCCTCGCTAGAGTCACGCTCAAAGTCATGTCCGCGGCGTTGCATGCTGGCGCCTGCGTGACCCGAATCGGAGTGCCTATGAAGTCCCTGTCAGATATTGCCTTCTCCATGCTCGACCTGGTGCCCGTGCGCGACCAGGGCACTGCCGCCGAGGCGTTGAACAATGCCGTTGCAGTTGCCCGGCACGTCGAGCGCCTGGGCTTTACCCGCTACTGGCTGGCGGAGCACCACAACATGGACGGCATCGCCAGTTCGGCCACCGCCGTACTGATCGGCCACATCGCCGGCAAGACCGAGCGCATCCGCGTCGGCTCCGGTGGGGTGATGCTGCCCAACCACCCACCGCTGGTGGTGGCGGAGAACTTCGGTACCCTGGAAACACTTTATCCTGGCCGCATCGATCTGGGCCTGGGCCGCGCGCCCGGCGCTGACCAGGCGACCATGCGCGCGCTGCGTCGTGATCGACTGGGCGATGGCGCAGACTTCCCCGAGCAGGTTGACGAGCTGGAAATGCTCCTCGGCCCGCGCCGTTCCCAGCAGTCGCTGCTGGCGATTCCGGGGGAGGGCACCAACGTGCCGATCTGGCTTCTGGGCTCCAGCCTGTTCAGTGCGCATCTGGCGGCGCAGAAGGGCCTGCCCTACGCCTTCGCCTCGCACTTCGCGCCGCGCTACCTGCACGACGCGCTACGCATCTACCGCGAGAACTTCCAGCCCTCGGCGGTGCTCGACAAGCCCTATGCCATGATTGGCGTGCCGCTGGTAGCCGCGCCGACCGACGAGGAAGCCGAATACCTGGCGACCACCGCCTTCCAGCGTGTGCTGGCGCTGATCCGTGGCGACAGCCTCAAGCAAAAGCCGCCCGTGAAGAGCATGGCTGGCCTGTGGCTGCCCCATGAGCAGGATGCCGTGGGCAATTTCTTCGGCCTGGCGGTGATCGGCGGTCCGGAAAAGGTGCGCAGCCGTCTGGAAATCCTGCTGGAGCAGACCGGCGTGGACGAGATCATCTTCACCAGCGACATCTACGACCATGAGCTGCGCCTACGCTCGCTGGAGATCGTTGCCGGCCTGCGTGGATAGACGTTCTTCGTAGGATGGTGTGGAGCGAAGCGATACCCATCGCAATCGTTCGGAAACGGCTGATGGTTATCGCAGGCTCCAGCCATCCTACGCAAGGGCAGCGCCTCAGGCCTGCTCGTCGTCCTTCTTCTTCAGCAGGTCCGCCAGCCCGGCCAGCCCCTTGTGGGTGACCTTCGGCCCTTTTGCGCCTGCATCGTTGCTGTTCTGGTAATGCAGGTCGACCTGCCGCTGGTGTTCGTTGTCGTGGCAGAACAGGCACAGCAGTTCCCAGTTGGAGCCATCCTCGGGGTTGTTGTCGTGGTTGTGGTCACGGTGGTGGACGGTCAGTTCGCGCAGGCGCACGCCGCTGAACTCGCGAGCGCAGCGGCCGCAGATCCAGGGGTACATCTTCAGGGCTTTTTCGCGGTAGCTGGTTTCGCGGCGGCGCTGGGCTTCGGCGAGGACGGCATCGACTTTACTGGTGGGCTGGTTCATGGCTCGTGGCAGAGGTGCGGAATCGGACCTTCAGCATAAGTCCGCTACCGCGCGCTGGCTACGGCCGGGGCATGTCCGGGCGCGACCAGATCCACAGATTGCCAACCGCCATGCCGAGGATCACCGCGTACAGCCAGAGGCCGTGGGGCAGGGTGATCAGCATGATCGCCAGGGCGGCGAGCATCGCCAGGCTGGCGCTGATCTTGGCGCGGCGGGCGACGGCGCGGCCGTTGCGCCAGTTGTGCAGGATGGGTCCGAACAGCCGGTGGTTCTCCAGCCAGGCAGACAGCCGCGGAGAACTCTTTGACGCGGCCCAGGCGGCGAGCAGGACGAACTCGGTGGTCGGCAACCCCGGCACCACCAATCCCACCATGCCTACTCCGAGGCTGGTATAAGCCAGCAACGCAAACGCCAGTCGGGCCAGCCGCGAACGCGCGGGGCCGAAGGGATTGGCGCGCGCCGCATTGGCAGGCGCGCGCTCGAGAGCGTCAGACGGCGGCGGGAGCACTGTCGTAGCTGTGTTGCAGCAGGTGGGAGAAGCGCTCGAAAGCAGCGATGGCGCCGGCTTCGGCTTCACGCTCTTCGGCCTCGCTCAGCTCCAGGGCATCGAGGGTACGGGTGAAGCGTTTCCAACCCTCGGCACGGCCGCCTTCGGGCTCGCCCAGGTGGCGCGCGCCAGTGTTCTCGTCCAGGCCCATCGCGGCGACGCGCTTGATCAGGAAGGCAGCGCCGAGCTTGGAGCCTTCGGAAACGAACAGCCAGCCCAGGGCATGGGCCAGGCTCGGTTTATCGACGGCGCCGGCAACCGGGGCGGGCACTTCGGTGTCGAGGTCGGCCAGGTCCAGGCGGGCCTGTTCGGCGCGGCAGCGTTGGGGCAGGTCAGGGAAGATCTTGCCCAGCTCGGCGTCCTGGTACAGGGCCTGCAACTCGGACTGGAACAGGTACTGGGCGACCACGAAGCGGGCGAAACGCTCGCGGCTGGAGAAGGGCTCGTGGGCCTTCACAGCGTGGTCGAGACGCTCGTGGGGGGCGTGGGTCAGCGCGTTCAGGCGCTGCGAGCGCAGGGCGGGGAGTTCCAGGGTGGTCATGTCCAATTCCTTGAAATTACAGGGCTTTACAGACGAGACGAATCAGCGTTGGGAAAGCGTAAAGATTGTCGGATGTTCAATGGGTGATGCCGGAGCGAAGCGAGTTCGCGAGCAAGCTCGCTCCTACAGGGTTTGATGCTCTTCGTAGGCCCGAGGGGGACGCCTAGTCCTTGCTCGCGAACAGAGCTGGCACGGGGCTCATCAGTAATCCCGGGCCAGTCAGTGCATCAGATATCCCACACCAGGTTGATCGCGAAGTTGCGGCCCGGCTGGGTCAGGCGATCGAGGTTGGCCGGTGCCAGAACCGAGGCTTCGCCGACACCGTCGTAGCCGCGCACGTCATCCCACAGCCAGTACTTCTTGTCGGTGAGGTTGTACAGGCCGGCGTTGAGGGTCAGGTCGTCGGTCAGCTTGTAGTAGCCGGTCAGGTCGAGGATGCCGAAGCCCGGGGTCTTGAACTGGCTGCTGGTGCCGTCCGGGGCGTTGAACTGGCTGTCGTCCACGCGGTTCTTGCGCTTGACGAGGGTCCAGTCGAGCAGGGCGCCGTAGCGGCCGGCCTGCTCGTCGTAGCCCAGGCCGAACACGCCGGTGAGCGGGTTGACGCTGTTGATCGGCTCGCCGGTGTCCTTGTTGCGGCCGTAGGCGTAGGCCACCGAGCCCTTGGTGTAGAGGCCTTGTGGTGCGCCGAAGGCACCCAGTTCCAGGCGGCCCTTCAGCTCCACGCCCTTGATGATGGCGTGCTTGATGTTGTTGCTGGTGAAGGTCGGTTCATCGTAGCCGGGGGTGATGGCATCTTCGTTGATGAAGTCGCGGTACTTGTTATAGAAGACCGCGACGTCGAACGAGCCTTCCTCGAAGTTGCCGCGCAGGCCGGTCTCGTAGCTCTGGCTGCGTTCCGGGTCCAGGTCCGGGTTGGGCTCCACGCGGTAGCCGCTGGTGGGGTTGTCGAAGCGGCCGTACAGCGCCTTGGCGGTCGGGGTGCGGAAGCCCTGGGCGTACTGGCCGTACCACAGGTAGTTGTCGTTGAACGCGTAGGTCACGCCGAGCTTGGGCGAGAGCTGGTGCCAGGTCTTGCTTTCGCTGCTCACTTCGCCATCGCCGCTCTGGTCGACGGTGTTGAGGAATTCTTCGGTGACGTGCGGCTTCAGGCGGGTGTGGTCATAGCGCAGGCCGGGCAGGAAGGTCCAGTCGTTCCAGCGGATCTCGTCCTGGGCGAAGAGGGCATAGGTGTCGATGGTCGGATCGGGAAAGTCGCTGCTGCGCGCCAGTTGGTCGCTGGCCACGGTGCTCGGGCCGCCAATGGTGGGGCAGGTGCGGCTGACGGCCAGGCAGGTGGCGCCGCCTTCACGGTAGCCGGTGACTTTCTGGCGCTTGAGGGTGGTGCCGTAGGTCAGCAGGTGGTCGGTGTCGCCCAGGGCGAAGGCCTTGTCCATCTGCAGGTCGAGCACCCACTGGCGTTCCTTGTACTGGGTCTCGCGGGTGCGCAGTATCTGCCGGGTGATGGGGTAGTAGAACTCGTCGGTGCTTTGGTCGGTCTTGGCGATCTGGTAGTTGAAGGTCCACTTCAGGTGATCGGCCACCGCGCTGTCCAGCAGCATCTGGTGTTCCAGGCCGTAGCGTTCGCGGGTGATGGTGTCGTTGCCGGTACGCCACTGGTACATGCCGCCGGGCAGTACGGAGTCGGGGATGGTCGGCGCGCCATTGAAGTACGGGCCGCCGTAGGCGCTCTTCTGGTCGGTATCGACGTCGTCCTTGTACTTCTCGTAGACCAGGCCGAAGCGGCTGCCATCGGCGTAGTTCCAACCCAGCTTGGCCAGCACGTTGGTGGTGCGCACGTCTTCCGGGTTGGCTTCGGTGCGCGACAGGCCGGTGCCGCCGTCGCTGCCGTAGGACTCGGTCTCATGGCCGTTGCGTTGGCTCAGGTGCAGCAGGCCGTCGAAGTCGTCGTGGCGGCCGGCGACGGTGGCGGAAGTCAGCCAGCTGTCATCCGCGGAGCTGTAGCCGGTCTTCAGGCGCGCGCCGACATCCTGGCCGTCCTTGATGATGTCGTCCGGGTCGAGGGTGAAGTAGCTCACCGCGCCACCGATGGCGTTGCTGCCGTACAGGGCCGAAGCCGGACCACGGAGAATTTCCACGCGCTTGACGATTTCCGGGTCGACGTAGTTGCGCTCGGTCTGCGCGTACGGGCCATTGAAGAAACTGTTGGGAATCTCGACGCCGTCCACCTGCGTCAGCACGCGGTCGCCGTCGATGCCGCGGATGTTGTAGCCGGTGATGCCGGCACGGTTGCCGGTGCCGCCGACGGAGACGCCGGGCATGTCGCGCACCAGTTCCTTGATGGTGTTGACGTTCTTGCGGTCCAGCTCTTCGCGGCCGACGACGTTCACCGTGGAGGGCACCGAGGTGACGCTCTGCGCCTGGCGGGTAGCGGTGACGGTGAGCGGCTGCATCTCGGAGACCGAGGACAGGTTGCGCTCCAGCACCACGTTGCGCGGCCCGAGCTGGCGCACGGTGAGGCCGGTGCCGCCGAGCAGGGTCTTCAACGCGCGCTCCGCCGGTAGGCGGCCGCTGACACCCGGAGATACCACGCCGTCGGCCAGGTCGCCGGCAACGCCTACCTGCCAGCCTGTCACCGCGCTGAACTGGTTCAGTGCCTGGGGCAGCGGCTGACGGGCGATGTCGAAGCTGTAGCCGGCCTGGGTCTGGCTGGCTTCGGCCGCGAGGGCGGAAGTGGCCGGGAGGCTGGCGAGGCCGATGGACAGGGCGAGCAGCGAGATGCTGGCCGGCGCGGACAGCCGGCGCAGAGGGGCACGCGAAGAAGCAATGGTCATCGAAGGGCTCTCTTAGTCAGTCTTTGTTCGCATTCGTAAATGCGAATCTATTGCATTGGCTTCTGACTAAACGAACGAGCCTTTCGAATCGCGTAAAAATATTTTCCGTGCTGGAAGGCGATCAGTTGAGGATCAGCAATTTCGGGTATTCGTGCAGCTCGGCGGAGGTGATCTGGGCCAGCGAGCGGGCCACGCCCAGCGGGTCGTCCAGGCGCCAGTTGCCGGTGACGCTGACGTTGTCCAGGCGCTCGTTGGTGTTCACGATCCAGCCGGGGTAGTAACGGCGCAACTCGGCCAACACCTGGCTCATCGGGCAGTTCTCGAACACCATGCGGCCCTTCACCCAGGCCAGTTGGGATTCGGCCTCGGTGCCGTGCTGGCGTTCGCCGAAACCTTGCGGGCCGACGCGGATGCTGTCGCCAGCGCCAAGGCTGACGCGGGCGTCGTCCAGGCGCGTGCGCAGGTCCACCTCTCCGCGCTGCACGCTGACTTCCGCCTCGTTGCCCAGGTAGCGCACGGCGAACGCCGTGCCGCGCACGGTGACCTGCACCGGCCCGGCTTCCACCTCGAACGGGCGGCTGCGGTCGTGGGCAACGTCGAAGAAGGCTTCGCCGCGGTAGAGGCGGGCGACGCGCTGCTGGTCATCGACCCGGCTGGAGAACGCGGTGTTGGTATTGAGCAGCACGTTCGATCCATCGGCCAACTGGACTTTCTGCCGTTCGCCCACGGCGGTCAGATGGTCGGCGCGCAGGCGCGTCAGCAGGTCGCCCTGAACCACGATACCGATGGCGAGCACCAGCGCCGCGGCCGTGGCGACCGGCTTCCAGAAGCGGTGCTGGCGACGCAGTGGCTGAACCATGGCCTGCCCCCGCTTGCGCTCCAGGCGCGCGGCAGCGACCGGCAGCAGTGGCGATTGCCACGCATCACGTACACGCTGGTACGCCCGTGCGTTGCCTTCGCTGGCAGCGAGCCAGGCATCGAAGCGCGCGCGGGTGGCGGCGTCCATGTCGTCCTCGAGGATCAGCCAGTCGAGGGCTTCGGCCATCTGCTGGTCGTCGGGTGGGGCGGCGTGGGGCAAGGGGCGATCCTCGGGGCGGTGCTGAGAGGGTGAGCCGCGCATTGTTGTCGAATCGGCCGGCGAACGGTAGTCCGTCATACCGTTTCCTCAAGGCGGCTGACCAGTCCGACACAGATCGCCATGATCAGTTTCAGTTCCTTCTGCACCGTGCTGGCCGAAACATCGAGCTGCTCGGCGATCTCCGCGTAGCCGCAGCCATGCAGGCGGCTGAGGATGAAGATGCGCTGCTGGCGCTCGCTGAGTTCTTCGAGGGTGGCACCCAGGCGTTCGAGCAGTTTCTCCGCGTGCAACTGGTCTTCGGCGCTGGAGCCCGGCGCCGGCACAGCCTGCACCACATCGAAAGGCACGTCCTCGAGCATGGTCCGCGACTGCATGCGCAAGTGGCGCAGGTGGTCCAGGGCAAGGTTGCGGCCGGTCTGGAAGAGGAAAGGTTCCAGGTGATCGATGCGGCGTTCGAGCAGGGTGCGGGCGACGCGCAGGTAGGTTTCCTGCACCAGGTCTTCGGCGATGCTCGGGTTCTTCACCATCCGAACGAGCGTGCGCAGCAGAGGCAGGCGCTGGGCCAGAAAGACCGCGTCGAGGTTGGAAGTGCTCACAAGGGCGTCCAGCAGGAATAATTTTCAAATGATAATCAATGTTATTCAGCTGCGACTGATGGCACAAGCCCATCCGTGGTTCCGCTGGTGTAAGGGGAAATGAAAAAAGGGCGAGGCGCGCGGGGCGCCTCGCCCATTCCCTCAGCCGGCTGGTGAGGGGCAAGCGGGACTCAGGAGCGCACGGGGCGTGCGTTCAGGCGGGGTTCGTCGTTGCCGGAGTGTGCCTGGTTGGCCGCTTCCGGACGGCTGTTCCAATGCGGAATGAGGATGCCGGCGGCGATCAGCGCGGTGACGGTGAAACCGATGAACACGGTGTAGGTGTCGAAGTAGCCCGGCAGCAGACCACCGAGGATCGCTCCGATGGAACCGCAGCCGTTGACGAAACCTGCTGCCGTGCCGGCTGCTTCGCCGGTGCCGAAGTCCACGGCAGCGGCGCCGCTGATCATGGAGTCCGGTCCGTACAGGGTCAGGCCCATCATGAACAGCAGGGCCAGTACCAACAGGCTGCTGCCGGTCTGCATGGCCGGGACGAACAGCGCCAGGCACACCGTCAGGCCGAGCAGGCTGATCACGCAGGCCGGCATGCGCCGCGCGCCGAAGATGCGGTCCGAGGCGTAGCCGATCAGGATCGGACCGAGCAACCCGGCGACTTCGAAGGCCGACGGCAGGATTGCCGCGCCGACCTTGCCCAGCCCCGGCATGCGTTCATAGACGATCACCGGGCCCCAAAGCAGGATCGCGTAGCGCGCCGGCTTGAGCAGGAAGTAGGCAAGGCCCAGGGTCAGCACGGTGCGATTGCGCAACACCTTGCCGAGGATGCGCAGGGACTTGCCGTTCTCGCCCTCGTGCTTGAAGCCGGCGTAGTTCACCGCCTCGGGCTGCTGCACATCGGCTTCCACCGGCGGCAGGCCGACGTCCTGCGGGCGGTTGCGTTGCAGCAGCAGGAACAGGATGGCGACGGCGCCGACCACAGCGGCGGTGGAGTAGAACGCTGCATGCCAGGTGCCGAATACTTCATAGGCCCACCAGCCGGCGAAGGGCGAGGCGACCAGCCCGCCGAAGGCGTAACAGGTGCTCCACAGCCCGAGCACCCGGCCGCGCTCATGGGTGGCGAAGAAGCTGCCGATGTTCTTGCACAGCCCCGACCAGCCGGTGGATTGCGCCAGGCCCTGGACCACCATGCAGGTGGCGAAGATCGGCAGGGTGGCGAAGCTGCCCATCACCAGGGCGGCAGCGGCGGAGATCAGCAGGCCGCCGAACACCACCACGCGCGGGCCGTAGCGGTCGGCGAAGACGCCCCAGGTGAACTGGCCCACGGCGTAGGCCGTGAGGTAGATGGCGTCGAGGTTGGCCATCGCGATCTTGTCGAGATGGAAGGTCGGGTCTTCGGCGATGCCGAGCTTGGCCACCGAGAAGGCTTTGCGGGTGAAGTAGAAGGCCGCGTAGGCCAGCCAGGTGATGGCGAAGATCTGCCATTTCCAGCGCGCCAGGGAGGCGCGCGGCGAAGCGGTGCCGTGAGGGTTGAGCATGGTCTGACCTCGTTGTTGTTGTGCTGTGCCGGCAGTCAGTGAGTAACGCCTGTTTCTTGTTGTTGTTCTGGAAGCACGTCGCGCCGTCTTTGCGGTGCGGGTCAGAATCGCTGCAGCTGTTCTGTGCCGCCGTTCCTCGCAGGTGTTGAGAAGCGGCGGTGGAGCGATGGAAACAATTTCGAATAAATAACTGAAATCGATTTATCAGATTTCAAAAATAAGCTGGGCTTGTATGACAGAGCGCCATGACGCTAGTGTTCTGCGCGAATGACCTTTCAGTCGTGTTCTGTCCGATGGCGGATGACGGGTCAGAACCTTCCCGCAGAGGCGCGCCCATGTCCGTTTCCCACGCCCAGCTCAAGGCCTTCCATGCCGTCGCGGTACACGGCAGTTTCACCCGCGCCGCCGAGCGCCTGTTCCTCACCCAGCCGGCGGTGTCCGACCAGGTGCGCAAGCTGGAGGAGCGCTACGGCGTGTTGTTGTTCCACCGCAACAAGCGTTCGGTGCGCCTGACCGAACTGGGCGAACGCTTGCTGGCGGTGACCCAGCGGCTTTTCGTGATCGAGGCTGAGGCGCAAGAGCTGCTGCAGGAATCCAGCGCGCTGCAGACCGGCAGCCTGACCCTCGCGGTGGATGCACCGGTGCACGTGTTGCCGCAGATCGCGCGCTTCTGCCAGCGCCATCCGGGCATCCGCGTGAAGCTGGAGACGGGCAACACCGACGAATCCCTGCAGCGCCTGTTCGACTACCAGGCGGACCTGGCGTTGCTGGGGCGCGAGGTGCAGGACGAGCGCCTGCTGACCTTCACCTTGCGCAGCGATCCCATCGTTGCCTTCGTCGGCCGCAGTCACCCGTGGGCCGGGCGCGCATCCATCGAGCTGGCTGATCTCGACGACACGCCGCTGGTGTTGCGCGAGCAGGGCTCGGTGACCCGGCAGATGCTCGAAGCGGAAATGGCCCGCGCCGGCCTGCGCATCCGTCCAGCCATCGAAGTGGAAGGTCGCGAGGCATCGCTGGAAGCGGTGGCAGTGGGGATTGGTGTGGGTGTGGTTTCGGCTGCTGAACTGGGCGCGGATGCGCGCGTGCATGCGCTGCCGATCCTCGACTGCCACTGGCGCATGAGCGAGACATTGGTGTGCCTGCGTGAGCAGAGCACGCGGCGGATCGTGGCGACCTTTCTCGATCTGGTGAAGGAAGATTTACCGACGGAGTAGGGCGGCTGTTCGCATTCATCCGAAGGTTCCGTCGGCACCTGTAGGGCGAATAACCCGGAACGGGTTATCCGCCAGGACGGCGGATAACGCCCTAGGCGTTATGCGCCCTACAGGGGATATCGGCGCGCGGCGATCCTAAAGTCGATTCACAGGCGATGACTATCAGCCCTCCGCCAACTCCAGGAACGCACTCACCACCCGCAACCCCCGGCGCCGTTCCAGGCAGCCGATGGCGTGGCGGTTGAGCAGCCCATCGCCGCTCAGCGGAATCGCCTTTACCCGCGGGTCCGGGCTGACCTCCAGTGATGACACGATGCCGATTCCCAGCTCCGCCGCCACCGCTTCGGTGACCGCCTCGCGACTGTCCAGTTCCAGCAGCACGCGGGGCTCCACCGAGGCCGTCGAGCAGGCTGCATCGAAGGTCCGGCGGGTAATCGAATCGGGCTCGCGCAGCACCATGATCTGCTGGTCCAGCTCGCCCAGCGGCAGCTCGCCAGCGTGCCCGCTCCAGGCATGGCTGGCTGGCACCAGGGCGCAGATGCGTGACTCCACCAGCTCGCGCAGGAACAGCCCGGCGCGCGGCTCCACCTCGGTCAGCACGGCGATATCGACGTGTTCGTCCATCAGCGCGGCGAGGGTTTCCTGCGCGTTGCCCAGGCGCAGGTTGACGGTGATGCCGGGGTAGCGTGCACGCAACCGGGCTAGCATCGGCATCACCAGGTGTGGGCCGTCGGCGGCCACTTCGATACGCCCGGTCACCAGCTCGCGGCTGGCGTCGAGCATGGCCTCTGCTTCCTCTTCCAGGGCGAACAGCGTGCGACTGATGGCTGAAAGGCGTACGCCATCTTCTGTCAGCTCTACACCACGCGCAGTGCGGCGGAACAGGTTGACCTGGTAGTGCTCCTCCAGCGCCTTCACATGCCCGGTCACCGCCGGCTGGCTGATGAACAGGCGATCGGCGGCGCGGGTGAAGCTGCGTTCGCGGGCGACGGCGTCGAAGGCGCGGAGCTGGAAGAGGTTCATGAGGTATATGTCCGGCTTATGCAGTGCATCGTGATAAACAATTTGAACGATATCTGCCCGGCCGGCAAGTTATGCCCAGGCCACGGCGAACCCGCCCGGCCCAACCGAATTCAGCCCTGACGACGTTCCCAAGAAAGAGGAATCGAGCATGAGCACTGCCGAGCGAGCCCCCATCCTGCTGACTCCCGGTCCGCTGACCACGTCCCCCCGCACCCGTCGCGCCATGATGGTCGACTGGGGTTCCTGGGACCGCGATTTCAACGACCTGACCGCCGACGTCTGTAAGCGCCTGCTGGCGATCATTCACGGCGAAGCGACCCACACCTGCGTTCCTCTGCAGGGCAGCGGTACCTTTTCCGTCGAAGCCGCCATCGGCACCCTGGTGCCGCGTGACGGCAAGGTGCTGGTGCTGATCAACGGCGCCTATGGCAAGCGCCTGGCGAAGATCTGCCAGGTGATCGGCCGCGAGTTCAGCACCTTCGAAACCGAAGAGGACGTGCCGACCACCGCCGCCGACGTCGATCGCCTGCTCACTGAAGACCCCAGTGTTACCCACGTCGCCCTGATCCACTGCGAGACCAGCACCGGCATCCTCAACCCGCTGCAGGACATCGCCAGGGTCATCGAGTCCCACGGCAAGCGCCTGATCATCGATGCCATGAGTTCCTTCGGCGCGCTGGACATCGACGCTCGCCACATTCCCTTCGATGCGCTGATCGCCGCTTCTGGCAAATGCCTGGAAGGCGTGCCAGGCATGGGCTTCGTCTTCGCCCGCAGCTCCGCCCTGAATGCCAGCACCGGCAACTGCCACTCGCTGTCCATGGACCTGCAGGACCAGCACGCCTACATGGCCAAGACTGGCCAGTGGCGCTTCACTCCGCCTACCCACGTGGTGGCTGCGCTGCACGAAGCGCTGAGCCAGTACGAGGAAGAGGGCGGTCTCGCGGCCCGTCATCAGCGTTACGCAAACAATTGCCAGACTCTGCTGGCGGAGATGGCAGAGCTCGGGTTCCGCAGCTTCCTGCCGGCGGAAATCCAGGCGCCGATCATCGTCACCTTCCACGCCCCGAGTGATGCTCGCTACAGCTTCACCGAGTTCTACAACCGGGTGCGCGAGAAGGGCTTCATCCTCTACCCGGGCAAGCTGACCCAGGTAGAAACCTTCCGCGTCGGTTGCATCGGCCAGGTCGACGCCAGCGGCATGCGCGCTGCAGTCGCGGCCATCGCCGAAACGCTGAAGGAAATGGAAGTCTTCGAAATCTGACGCCCGCCCGAATTCTCACAGGATTGAACGCCATGAATTACGAACAACCCAAGCAACTGCAAGCTGTCATCCTCGACTGGGCCGGCACCGTGGTCGACTTCGGCTCCTTCGCGCCGACCCAGATCTTCGTCGAGGCCTTCGCCGAGTTCGGCGTGCAGGTCAGCCTGGAAGAAGCCCGCGGCCCGATGGGCATGGGCAAGTGGGACCACATCCGTACCCTGTGCGATATCCCGGCCATCGCCGAGCGCTACAAGGCCAAGTTCGGCCGTGTGCCGAGCGACGACGACGTCACTGCCATCTACGAGCGTTTCATGCCGCTGCAGATCGAGAAGATCGCCGAGCACTCGGCGCTGATTCCCGGCGCACTGGATGCCATTGCTGCCGTACGCAAAGGCGGGCTGAAGGTCGGTTCCTGCTCCGGTTACCCGGCGGTGGTGATGGAGAAGGTCGTTGCCCTGGCCAAGACCAACGGCTACGTCGCCGACCACGTGGTCGCCACTGATGAAGTGCCCAACGGCCGTCCGCACCCGGCGCAGGCGCTGGCCAACGTGATCGCCCTGGGCATCAACGACGTGGCAGCCTGCGTGAAGGTCGACGATACCTGGCCGGGCATCCTCGAAGGCCGCAGCGCCGGCATGTGGACCGTGGCGCTGACCTGCTCGGGCAACGCCCTGGGCCTGACCTACGAGCAGTACAAGGCGCTGCCGGCCGAGAAGCTGGAGCAGGAGCGTCGGCGCATCGGGCAGATGTTCGAGGGCTCGCGGCCGCACTACCTGATCGACACCATCGTCGAACTGCCGGCGGTGATCGCCGATATCAATGCGCGCCTGGCGCGGGGTGAGATGCCACAGGGCAGCTGACCGTTTGCTCCAGCCCAAAAAGCCCGCTCGATGCGGGCTTTTTTCTTTTGGCTCCAGAGGTCTTCCAGAGAAATGTCCGCACACTCCGAACTGCCCCTTTCAGGAGGCCTCGTTGATTCGGAGTTTCAGGGGTTGAGCGACATGGATGTCGCGAGAGCCGCGATGGGCCAGGGATGGCCCTTCGCGGCGTGCCCCTGAAACTTCGAATCAACGAGGGCATTTTTCGCCCCAAGCGAAAAACCGGATGGAGGGGCAAGACTTTTTGGTTCCTTTTGTGGCGTTTGACAAAAGGGACTCGCCGAGAGGCGAAACCAGAACTACCAGCACGCGCCGATGCGGCGCTTAAACATTGATCGCGACATTCAATTCACCACGTTCCGCACAAACCGCACCAGGACATCCCCATGGTTCTGGTAGGAAAACGGCTGGTTGCTCTTGAACACATGGAAGCCACCGGCCTCGACGTCCACTGTCTCTTCGGCGAGGACGATGGTCAGCCGGCCTTCGATCACGTAGGCCATGTCGTACCAGCCTTCGGCATCGGGCTCGGCGTTGTAGCGGTCGCCGGGTGCCAGGGACCAATGCCACAGCTCGGCCTGGCGGGTCGCGGGGGTGCTGGCGAGGAGGGTGCCGCGGCTGTCGGCCTGCTGGCCGCCCCAGGCTACCGCGTCGACACGGGTCAGGCCGCCGGTGGAGGGCGGACGCACCAGGTCGGCGAAGGTCACGCGCAGGGCGGCGGCGATGCGGTCAAGGGTGGCGAGGCTGACATTGGTGTCGCCGCTCTCGATGCCAACCAGCATCCGCCGGCTGACGCCCGAGGCCTTGGCCAGCGCGTCCTGGCTGAAGCCGGCGCTACGGCGGTGAGTCTTCACGTTATCGGCGACGTGCACCAGGACGCTGGGACGTTCGGAAGGAGTGGGCAGTATATTGCTCATTCTGGCCTTTTTGCGCATTATGTTGCGCATAACAGTCAACCAAGAAATCCCAACCGTTGCAACGCCTGTTCAGGTCCGCATCATGCCTCGCTCTCGCTTCATTTCCACTGCCTTCCCCATTCTCATCCTGATCGTGTCCATGGCCTCGATCCAGACCGGCGCGTCGGTCGCCAAGAGCCTGTTCCCGGTGCTCGGCGCCGAAGGCGTGACCTCCATGCGTCTGATCTTCGCGGCTATCCTCCTGCTGGCGATCCTTCGACCGTGGCGCACTTCGCTGCGTGGCAAGCCGCTCAAGCCGCTGTTCATCTATGGCGTGACCCTGGGCCTGATGAACCTGACCTTCTACATGGCGCTGCAGACCATCCCGCTGGGCGTCGCCGTGGCGCTGGAGTTCACCGGGCCGCTGGCGGTGGCGCTGTTCTATTCGCGCAAACCCATCGATTTCCTGTGGATCGCCATCGCCGTGGTCGGCCTCGGCCTGCTGCTGCCCATCGCCGACTTCGGCAACGGCATCGATCCCAAGGGCGCCGCCCTGGCGCTGGGTGCGGGTGTCTGCTGGGGGCTCTACATCATCTTCGGCCAGCGTGCCGGTAATGACCTGGGCGCGCAGGGTGCGGCGCTGGGCATCAGCATCGCGGCGATCTGCGTGGCGCCGATCGGCCTCGTGCACAGTGGCATGGCGCTGTTCGATGTCAGCCTGTTCCCGGCTTTGCTGGGCGTGGCGATCCTCTCCAGTGCCTTGCCCTATACCCTCGAGATGGTCGCCCTGACCCGTCTGCCGGCGCGCACCTTCGGCACCCTGATGAGCATCGAGCCGGCGTTCGGCGCGCTGTCCGGCCTGGTGTTCCTCGGCGAGCAACTGACGTCGCACCAGTGGATCGCCATCGGCGCCATCATTGTCGCCTCGGTGGGCACTACGCTGAGCAGCCGGCCGAAGCCGGCGCTGGTCACCGACTGAGCGCGAAAGGGGCTGTTCGTAGGATGGGTGGAGCGAAGCGATACCCATGCTGTCCGTGCACGAAATTGATGGGTATCGCTGCGCTCCACGCCATCCTACCCGTTGCTTTTCCTGCAGGATTTCCTCAAGTAAAAGCCGCCCTCGGGCGGCTTTTTGCGTCATGGGACGTTCGTTATCCCGCTGTGCGCATTTCCTTCAGCACGATCTGCCGTCTGGCGCTGCGCGACAGGCGAATGCACAGCATCACCGCCGCGCAGGTCAGGCCGACGATCAGGCCTTCCCAGAGACCCCGCGGCCCGGTGGGCTCCTGCAGCCAGTCGGTGAGGCCGAGGCTGTAGCCGACCGGCAGGCCGATGCCCCAGTAGGCGAACAGGGTCATGATCATGGTCGCGCGGGTGTCCTGGTAGCCGCGCAGCGCGCCGGCGGCGGTGACCTGCACCGCGTCGGAGAACTGGAACAGCGCCGAGAACACCAGCAGCGTGGCGGCCAGCGCCAGTACCTCAGGATCCTGGGTATAGAGCCCGGCGATGTGTTCGCGCATCAGCAGCATGCCGCTGGCGGAAACGCAGGCGTACGCCAGCGCGGCTCCCATGCCCACGCCGGCAGCGAAGCGCGCATCGCGCGGTGCGCCGGCGCCGAGGGACTGGCCCACGCGCACGGTCACCGCCATGGCCAGCGAGTAGGGGATCATGAACACCAGTGCACTGAAGTTCAGCGCCACCTGGTGGCCCGCCACCACTTTCTCGCCAAGTTCGCCGATCAGCAGCGCGATCACCGAGAAGATGCTGGACTCGGCAAACACTGCAATGCCGATGGGCAGGCCGACGGCGACCAGACTGCCGATCACCTTCGGTTGCGGCAGCTCCCAGTGGCTGAACAGCTGGCTCGGCTTGTAGACCTTGGCCCCGTTCACCCACACCAGCATGCCCAGCAGCATGAACCACATCACCGAGCCGGTGGCCCAGCCGCAGCCGGGGCCGCCCAGGGCCGGGAAGCCGAGGTGGCCGTAGATCAGCACGTAGTTGATCGGGATGTTCAGCATCAGCCCGCAGATGCCCAGCACCATGCTCGGCCGGGTGCGCCCCAGGCCGTCGCTGAAGCAGCGCAGCACATGGTACAGCGCCACCGCCGGCAGGCCGCAGGCGATGCCGCGCAGGTAGAAGCAGCTGGGTTCGATCAGGGCTTCCTCGACCTTCATCGCCCGCAGGATCGGCTCGGACAGCAGCCACAATGTCGCGCCCGCCAGCGGGCCAACCAGCAGCGCCAGCCACAGCGCCTGGCGCACCAGTGGGCCGGTGCCGGCCTGGTCGCCCGCGCCATAGCGCTGGGCCACCTTGGCGGTGGTGGCGAGCAGGGTGCCGGTCATCAGCAGGAACACCGGAATCCAGATCGAGTTGCCCAGCGCCACTGCGGCCAGGTCGCGCGGCCCCACGCTGCCAGCCATCACCGCATCGACGAAGCCCATGGCGGTGGTCGCCAGCTGGGCGATCATGATGGGTGCTGCGAGGGTCAGCAGTTCCTTGAGTTCGATGGCGGTGCGCCGTCCGCGAGAGACGGGCTGGGTGAGGCTGGTCACGGCTTTCCTTGGCAAGAAGAATTGGCGGGAAGCCGGCCAGTTTAAGGGCTGACGCGTCAGTCAGGAAGTCTTGCCTGTGTCGCGCGGGACCGCGCGCAGGGCTGAAGGATCGGCGCTGACGTAGGGCGCATAACGCGCCAGCGTTATCCGCCTTGAAGGGAGCGGCGCATAACCTGTTCCAGGTTATGCGCCCTGCATGGCTGTGCGGGACCGCGCGCAGCAGCGCTGGTAAAGTACCCGCAGCCGATTTCTGGAGCCTGCCCATGCGTATCCTTGCCGATGAAAACATCCCCCTGGTCGAAGCCTTCTTCGGCGCCCATGGCGACATCCGTCGCCTGCCCGGACGCAGCATCGATCGCGCCGCCCTGGGCGACGCCGAAGTCCTGCTGGTTCGCTCGGTGACCGATGTCAGCCGCGAGCTGCTCGCAGGCAGCCAGGTGAAATTCGTCGGCACCTGCACCATCGGTACCGATCACCTGGACCTCGACTACTTCGCCAAGGCCGGCATCGTCTGGTCCAGTGCGCCCGGCTGCAATGCGCGCGGTGTGGTGGACTGGGTGCTGGGCAGCCTGCTGGCGCTGGCCGAAGTGCACGGCGCCAAGCTGTCCGAACGCCGTTATGGCGTGGTCGGCGCAGGACAGGTGGGCGGCCGCCTGGTGGATGTGCTGCGCGGCCTGGGGTGGGACGTGCGCGTGTGCGACCCGCCGCGTGCCGCCGCTGAAGGCGGTGATTTCCGCAGCCTGGAAGAAGTACTGCGCGAGTGCGACGTCATCAGCCTGCATACGCCGCTGACCCGCGACGGTGAAAACCCGACGCGCCACCTGATCGACGCGCAGCGTCTCAAGGCGCTGCGTCCCGGCACCTGGCTGATCAACGCCAGCCGGGGCGGCGTGGTCGACAACACGGCGCTGCGCATCCACCTGGAATCCGGCGCCGACATCGACGTCGCGCTGGATGTCTGGGAAGGCGAACCGGAAGTGAACGTACGTCTGGCCGAACTCTGCCGCATTGCCACCCCGCACATCGCCGGCTACAGCCTGGACGGCAAGCTGCGCGGCACGGCGCAGATCTACGAGGCTTTCTGCGCCTGGCAGCAAAGCGCACCGGCCGTCGACCTGGACGACCTGCTGCCCACGCAATGGCTGGCCGAATTGAGCCTGAAGGAAGAATGCGACCCGGAGTGGGCGCTGGCGATGCTCTGCCGTGCGGTGTACGACCCGCGCAGCGATGACGCCAATTTCCGCCGTAGCCTGGCAGGGGACACCCAGACCCGGCGGGCAGCCTTTGACGCGTTACGCAAGCACTACCCGCCGCGCCGGGAGATCACCGGGCTGTGGGTAGACATCCAGGGCGACTCTCCGCGCCTGGAAAGCCTGCTGACCGCGCTGGGCGCCAACCGGGTCGGGGAGTAGGGCGCACGCGTCGCCGTGCTTTGAGTCCGCTCAGCGGCGCGGCGGCTCGCAGGTCTTGTCCAGTTCCTGGCAGGCACGCTGGATCATGTCTTCGGTGATCGGGACTTCACGGCCCTGAGCATCGATGATCGAGCCGCCGACTGGTTGCTGCGGATTGCGCGGAGCGGGGCGGGGAGTGGATTCACGGTGGGTTTGCAGGCTCATGGCCAATCTCCTCTACATCAGTGCATTGCAGTCTAGGCAGATCAGATGAAACCCCGGTGACAGAGGCTGCGCAGGGCAGCGCCGAAGAACCGTCACCGAAGACAGACGACCGTAATGCCCTCGCAGATTGCGTGCCAATCGCGAAGTCCCCGGTCGTTTGCTTGTCGTTATAGTGGTTCGGGATTTGCCGCTCCTTGGTCCGACCCGGCGTTGCACCGGTGGTTCGAAGAAGTTTCCCTCGAGGATGAGTATGGACAGGATTCGCATAGGGTTGATCATCAATCCGCTGGCCGGTATCGGCGGCCCGACCGCGCTCAAGGGCAGTGACGGCGTCGCGGAGCTGGCTTTGGCGCGCGGCGCCGAACCTCGGGCGGCAGAGCGCACGCGTGTTGCCCTGGAGTACCTGCTGCCGGTGTGCGAGCGCCTGGAGTTCCTCTCCTTCCCCGGCGCCATGGGGGCTGATCTGCTGGCGGACATGGGCTTTGCCCATCGTCTGGTGGGCGAACTGGAGCAGGCGCAGACCAGCGCGGCAGATACCCGTCACGCCGTGCAGGCGTTGCAGGAGGCCGGCGTGGCGCTGATTCTCTTTGCTGGCGGCGATGGCACCGCGCGGGATGTGGCCGAGGTGGCCCGCGAAGGCCAGCCCGTGCTGGGCATTCCGGCCGGCGTGAAAATCCATTCCGGGGTCTATACCATCAGCCCGCGCGCCGCCGGAGAACTGGCGCGGCGGCTGGTGGACGGCGGGCTGGTGCGCCTGACCCAGGGCGAAGTGCGCGACCTTGACGAAGCGGCGCTGCGCGAGGGTCGTGTCGCTGCGCGCTGGTATGCCGAACTGACGGTGCCCGAGGAAGGTCACTTCATGCAGCATGTGAAGCAGGCCGGCATGGAGACCGAGGAACTGGTGCTGGCCGATCTTGCCGCCTGGCTGGAAGACAGCTGGGAAGACGACGTGCGTTACGTCTTCGGGCCCGGTTCGACCCTGCACGGGCTGGCCGCCGACCTGCACCTGGACACTACGTTGCTGGGCGTCGACGTGATCGAGAACGGCGAAGTGATCGCCCGTGATGTCACCGAGGCGCAGTTGTTCGAGCTGGTGAGCGGGCATCCAGCCTTCCTGCTGGTCACCGCCATCGGCGGGCAAGGACACATCCTCGGACGCGGCAACCAGCAGATCAGCCCGCGTGTGCTGCGCGCCATCGGTATCGAGCGCCTGCGGGTGATCGCCACCAAGCGCAAGCTCGGCACCCTCGAAGGCCGGCCGCTGCTGGTGGACAGCGGGGATACCGAACTGGACGCGAGCTTCCCGGCGGCCGTGAGGGTGTGGGCCGGCTACAAGGAAGAACTGCTCTATCCGCTGGGCTGGGGCAGCGACGACCAGCCGTCCGTGTAGCGCGTTATCCGCCGCGTCGGCACCGCTGGTGCTGGCGTCTGCCATGGCCATCTGTAGTGAGGCGGCAGCCGCGAAAGCCGAACCACCCCTCAGTACGGTGGTGCATGTCACCGGGCCTGATCTAGACTCCATCGCTTCGTGAAACTGGGCGGGGAGCAGGGCCATGCATACCGGCGGTTGTCTGTGCGGCGCGGTGCGCTACGAGATCAGCGGCGAGCTGGCGCCAATCCAGGTCTGCCATTGCGGCCAGTGCCGCAAGGCGCAGGGCGGGCCGTTCGCCACCAACCTTCCCGTGGATCGCGTGGCGTTTCGCCTGCTCAGCGGTGAGTCCGAGCTGGCCGAGTACCGCGCTACGCCAGAGAAGAAACGCGTGTTCTGCCGCACCTGCGGATCGCCGATCTACAGCGCCCGCGATGCGTTGCCGGAAACTTTGCGGGTGCGTGCGGGAACCCTGGACGAGCCCGTGCGGACAAAGCTCGAAGCACATTACTACGTCGATTCCCGCGCCACCTGGTGGCCGCTGGAGGACAATCTGCCCCGCTACGGGGGCGCAAAGCCGGGATGAAGGAGCTGGCACCGCCAGCAGCAGTCAGGGAGCAACAGGGTCAGTGGCAATGGAACGGAAATTTCGCGTGCTGGTGTTGGGCGGCTACGGCAACTTCGGCAGCCTGATCGTGCGCCGCCTCAGCGGCATCGACGGCATCCGCGTGCTGGTGGGCGGGCGCGACCAACGGCGCGCCAATGAGCTGGCCGCGCAGGTAGGCGGCGAGGCGGTTTGCCTGGACATGAACCAGCCGACGCTGGCCGGCCGCCTCAACGACCTGAAAGTCGACCTGGTGATCTCCACCGCCGGCCCTTTCCAGGGGCAGGATTACCGCGTCGCCCGCGCCGCCATCGGCGCCCGCGCGCACTACATCGACCTGGCCGACGCTCGCCAGTTCGTCTGCGGCATCCACGAACTCGATCGTGCCGCGCGCAGCGCCGGGGTGCTGGTCTGTAGCGGCGCCAGTTCGGTGCCTGCGCTGGCCGCCTCGGTGATCGACGATTTGCTGCCGCGCTTCCAGCGCCTGGACAGCATCCACCACGGCATCAGTTCCTCGGCGAAGATTCCCGGCCAGGCCACGGTATCCGCGGTGCTGGGCTACTGTGGCAAGCCGTTGCGCCAGTGGCGCCAGGGTCGCTGGCAGGACGTGCACGGCTGGCAGGGGCTGAATCGCCACCGTTTTCCGGCTCCCTTGGGGCAACGCTGGCTGGCCCACTGTGACGTACCGGACCTCGACCTGTTCCCGCAGCGCTACCCCGGCGTGCAGGACGTGCGTTTCTCCGCCGGCCTTGGCCTGGGCCTTACCCAGTTCGGCACCTGGGGCCTGTCCTGGCTGGTGCGTGCCGGGTTGGTGAAGGATGCCGCGCGCCTGGGCGCCGGCCTGCACCGCATCGCTGTGGCGATGGAGCCCTTGGGCGACGGGCGCAGTGGCATGTTCGTCCAGTTGCAGGGCGTCGATGGCGACGGCAAGCCGCTGGCGCTGTGCTGGGAAATGCTCGCGCAGCAAGACCACGGCCCGAACATTCCCTGTATGGCGGCGGTGGCTTTGGCGCGCAAGCTGGCGGCGGGGCAGTTGCGTCAGCGTGGCGCCACACCATGCATCGGCCTGCTCACTACCGGCGAGTACGTGGCCGAGCTGGAAGGATTGAACATCTCCCACGGCCTGCGCGAAATGGCCGCGCACTGATCCTTGGGTGTTGCCAGGGCAACAGTCGATCAGCAGCGCTGTTGCCACAGTGACACGAAGCACCGGGAAAACCGGCTGAAGTGCCCTGAAATCGCACATTTTCCTGTTGGTACGCCCCTTGCTCTAGGCCTCTGTACCTAGCGCAACAGTCAACAGGGAAAACCCATGACCAGCCCCATCAAAGTGGTCGCCGTCTCCGGCGGCACCTATCGCCCCTCGCGCACCCTGGTGCTCACCCAGGCCGTGCTCGACGCCCTCGGCGAGCAGCTTCCGGTAGACGCCCGAGTCATCGAACTGGCCGACATCGCCCGCCCGCTGGGCGCCGCACTGTCGCGCCAGGAGCTCTCCGCCGAGCTGGAAGCCACCCTGCGCGAGATCGAGACCGCCGACCTGCTGGTGGTTGCGTCGCCGGTCTACCGCGGCTCCTATCCGGGCCTGCTCAAGCACCTGTTCGACCTGGTGGACATGAACGCCCTGATCGACACCCCGGTACTGCTCGCCGCCACCGGCGGCAGCGAGCGCCACGCGCTGGTCCTCGACCACCAGCTGCGCCCGCTGTTCAGCTTCTTCCAGTCGATCACGCTGCCCATCGGCGTGTACGCCAGCGAAGCGGACTTCGCCAACTACCAGATCGCCAGCGACACCCTGCGCGCCCGCATCCAGCTGGCCGCCGAACGCGCCGCGCCGCTGTTCGTCCGCCCGCAACTGCGCAAGACCGCCTGAGGAGCCCGCGATGAACGTGTTCTGGTTCCTGCCGACCCACGGCGACGGTCATTTCCTCGGCACCAGCGAGGGCGCGCGCCCGGTGTCGCTGCCGTACCTGAAACAGATCGCCCAGGCTGCCGATTCCCTCGGCTATTACGGCGTGCTGATTCCCACCGGCCGTTCCTGTGAGGATTCCTGGGTCGTCGCCTCGGCCCTGGCGCCGCTGACCGAGCGCCTGCGTTACCTGGTGGCGATCCGTCCGGGGATCATCTCGCCGACCGTGTCCGCGCGCATGGCCGCGACCCTGGATCGGCTGTCCGGCGGACGCCTGCTGATCAACGTGGTCACCGGCGGCGATCCGGATGAAAACCGCGGCGACGGCATCCACCTCAGCCATGCCGAGCGCTATGAAGTCACCGATGAATTCCTGCGTATCTGGCGCCGCGTGCTGCAGGGCGAATCCGTGGACTTCAATGGCAAGCACCTGCAGGTGGAGAACGCCAAGGCGCTCTATCCGCCGATCCAGAAGCCTTATCCGCCGCTGTACTTCGGTGGCTCCTCCGCTGAGGCTCACGATCTGGCCGCCGAGCAGGTGGACGTCTACCTGACCTGGGGCGAGCCGCCGCAAGCGGTCGCGCAGAAGATTGCCGATGTGCGCGAGAAAGCCGCAAAACAGGGCCGCACCGTCAAGTTCGGCATTCGCCTGCACGTGATCGTCCGCGAGACCGCCGAGGAAGCCTGGCAGGCCGCCGACAAGCTGATCGCCAACATCTCCGACGAGACCATCGCCAACGCGCAGAAGTCCTTCGCCCGCTTCGACTCCGAAGGCCAGCGGCGCATGGCCGCGCTGCACGGCGGCCGCCGTGACCAACTGGAGATCTACCCCAATCTCTGGGCCGGTGTCGGCCTGGTACGCGGCGGCGCCGGTACCGCACTGGTGGGTGATCCGCAGCAGGTCGCCGAGCGCATCAGGGAATACGCGGACCTGGGGATCGACAGCTTCATCTTCTCCGGCTACCCGCACCTGGAAGAGGCCTACCGCTTCGCCGAGCTGGTCTTCCCGCTGCTGCCCGAGCCCTATGCGAGCCTCGCCGGGCGCGGCGTGACCAATCTCACCGGGCCCTTCGGCGAGATGATCGCCAACGACGTGCTGCCCGGACGCAAGGCCGGTTGAGATCCCCCTGATGTGCCGGGCAGGGGCCCGGCGCATCCCGAATCGATAGAAGAGGAAGCGAGCGTGAACGCCAATACGCGTCTCGACGCACAGACACCCGGGCAGATCGCCCAGCGCCTGGCCGCCGGTTTCGCCGAAACCGCCGCCGAGCGTGACATCCGTGGCGGTACGCCGAAGGCCGAGCGCGATGCGCTGCGCCAGAGCGGACTGCTGTCGCTGATTATCCCCACCGAGTACGGCGGCCTGGGTGCGGACTGGAGCACCACGCTGGACGTCGTGCGCCAGTTTGCCGTGGTCGACAGCTCCATCGCCCACGTGTTCGGCTTCCAGCACCTGATGCTGGCAACCGTGCGCCTGTTCTCCCGCCCGGAGCAGTGGCAGCCGTGGTTCGAGCTGACCGCGCGCAATCGATGGTTCTGGGGCAACGCGCTGAATCCGCTGGATACCCGCACCGTTTCGCGCACCTTCGCCGGCTGGCGCGAGTTCTCCGGACGCAAGAGCTTCTGCTCCGGCGCGCTGGACTCGGAAATGCTCATCGCTTCGGCACTCGACGGCGAGGGCGGCAAGCTGCTGATCGCTGCCATCCCCACCGCGCGCAGCGGCATCAGCCTGGGCCACGACTGGGACAACATGGGCCAGCGCCAGACCGACAGCGGCAGCGCCACCTTCGAGCGCGTGCGGGTGGAGGAGAGCGAGCTGCTGCTCGATCCGGGCCCGCTGAGCACGCCGTTCGCCTGTCTGCGCCCGCTGATCGCGCAGCTGATCTTCACCCACGTCTTCCTTGGCATCGCCGAAGGCGCCTTCGAGGAAGCGCGGCAATACACGCTCAAGGAGGCCCGTCCGTGGTTCCGCTCCAGTGCCGCCACGGTCGGCGAGGACCCCTACGTGCTCGCGCATTACGGCGAGTTCTGGGTCGGCCTGGAAAGCACGCGCCTACTGGTCCGTCGCGCCGCACAATTGCTCGACGAAGCCTGGAGCAAGGGCGCTGCACTGGATGCCGACGAACGCGGGCGGCTGGCCGTGGCCATCGCCACCGCCAAGGTCGCCGCTACTCGCAACGGCCTGGAAATCTGCAACCGCCTGTTCGAGGTCACCGGTGCGCGCTCCACCCACGCCGCGCTGCGCATCGACCGCTACTGGCGCAACCTGCGCACCCAGACCCTGCACGACCCGGTGGACTACAAGGTTCGCGAGCTGGGTGACTGGGCGCTGAACCAGCAACTGCCGCAACCGACTTTCTACTCATGAACGCGACCACCCCCGAGGGTCTGCTGACCCTGCCCAAATCCCCCGCGCTGGCCACTTCCATCCGCGCTACCGCCCAGGTTTTCGAGGACCCGAAATCCCAGGCGCTGCTCGACCACCTGCAGCAGGTCGCGCCCAGCGAAGCGAGCGTGCTGATCATCGGCGAGACCGGCACTGGCAAGGAGCTGGTGGCGCGACACATTCACAACCTCAGCTCACGACGCAGCGGGCCGTTCGTGGCAGTGAACTGCGGGGCCTTCTCCGAATCCCTGGTCGAGGCCGAGCTGTTCGGCCACGAGAAGGGGGCCTTCACCGGCGCGCTGGCGGCCAAGGCCGGCTGGTTCGAGGAAGCCGACGGCGGCACCCTGTTCCTCGACGAGATCGGCGATTTGCCGATGCCGATCCAGGTCAAGCTGCTGCGTGTCCTGCAGGAGCGCGAGGTGGTGCGCCTGGGTTCGCGCAAGAGCATTCCGATCAACGTGCGGGTGCTGGCGGCCACCAACGTGCAGCTGGAGAAGGCGATCAACGCCGGGCATTTCCGCGAGGACCTGTACTACCGGCTCAATGTCGTCAGCCTGGAGTTGTCGCCGCTGCGCGAGCGACCCGGCGACATCCTCCCCCTGACCCGCCACTTCATCGCCGAGTACAGCCGGCGCCTGGGCTACGGCCAGAGCCAGCTGAGCGCGGAAGCCGCGCAGAAACTGCGCAGCTATTCCTGGCCGGGGAACATCCGTGAGCTGGAAAACGTCATCCACCACACGCTGCTGATCTGCCGCGACGGCGTGGTGCGTGCCGAAGACCTGCACCTGTCGAACCTGCGCATCGAGCGCAGCGAAGAACCACGGTTGGAATCCCTGGGTGCCGAGCAGATTCTCCAGCAGGCCTTCCAGCGCTTGTTCGAAGAGCAGGGCGGCAACCTGCATGCCCGCGTGGAAGACGCCTTGCTGCGCGCGGCCTATCGCTTCTGCCACTGCAACCAGGTGCACACCGCCAATTTGCTTGGGCTGAGCCGCAACGTCACGCGCACGCGGCTGATCGAAATCGGCGAGCTGGTGGTGAACAAGCGCCGGGGGGCGACGGTGATCGACCCGCAGCGGGGCGTGCGGCTGTCGATCTAGGGCCTGCTGCTTGGGCCTGTCTATTTGGAGGTATTCGCCGCGGGCCACTGATCCACGGCAACGAAACGGGCCAGTGGCCAGCCTAGACTCCGGGACCGCCCATCCCAAGCGAAAGGAGTCACCCATGCACGTGGACATCGCCATCGTCGGCGCCGGCCCCGCCGGGCTTTGCCTGGCCCGCTCGCTGTCGGGCAACGGCCTGTCGATCCTGCTGATCGACCGCCAGCCGCTGGCCGCCGTGTCCGAGCCTGCCGAGGACGGCCGGGAGATCGCCCTGACCCATGCCTCCCGCGCCGAACTGCAGCGGCTGGGGATGTGGTCACGGATCGATCCCGAGGAAGTCTCGCCGCTGCGCGATGCCCAGGTGCTCAATGGCCCTTCGCTGTTCACCCTGCGCATCGAGGCCGAGCAGGCCGGCGCCGAGCAACTGGGGTATTTCGTCTCCAACCAGATGATCCGCCGCGCTGCCTTCGACGCAGTGCACGAGTGCGCGGATGTCTCGCTGGTGTGCGGACGCGCCTTGCGTTCGCTGCAGGTCCGGCAGGATGGCGTGGCGCTGACCCTGGACGATGACAGCCGCGTCCATGCGCGCCTGCTGGTCGCCGCCGACAGTCGCTTTTCCGAGACTCGCCGCATGCTGGGTATCGGTGCGAGCATGGAGGACTTCGGCAAGACCATGATGGTCTGCCGCATGGCCCATGAGAAACCGCACCACAACGTCGCCTGGGAATGGTTCGGCTACGGACAGACCCTGGCGCTGCTGCCGATCAATGGCGACCGCTCCTCCGTAGTGCTGACCTTGCCGCAGCGCGAGATGGCGCCGCTGCTGGAACTGGACGAGCAGGCCTTCGCCCGTGAGATGGAGCGTCGCTTCGACCGCCGTCTGGGCGGCATGGAGCTGCTCGGCCCGCGTCACAGTTACCCGTTGGTCGGGGTGTACTCGGATCGTTTCGTCGGTCCGCGCAGTGCGCTGATTGGTGATGCCGCCGTCGGCATGCACCCGGTCACCGCGCACGGCTTCAACTTCGGTCTGCAGAGCCAGCGTCGGCTGGCCAATGAAATCCTTGCTACCCATCGCCGGGGCGGCGATATCGGCGGTACCTGGCCGCTGCGCCGCTACGCCATGGCTCACCGCCTGGCGACCTGGCCGCTTTACCAGGCCACCCGATTGATCGTCGGCATGTACACCGACCCGCGCCCGCCAGTTCGTCTGCTGCGCAATGCCGGCCTGCGCCTGGCGCAGAACCTGCCGCCGCTGCGCACGGCGATTGCGAAGCACCTGACACAGGGCGCCTGAGGGCGTTCGCGAGCAAGCTCGCTCCTACAGTCACTGGGACTTTCGGTGTGCTCTTCGTAGGAGCGAGCTTGCTCGCGAACCAAAGTCCGCCTGTGGTCCGGCCTGGAGACGATCGGGTGCGCCGAATCCCTGGTTATCAGGCCGCTTCGGTCTGCCGCGCTTTCTTCTGCTCCAGCTCGCGCACCAGCGGCAGTACCTTTTCACCGAAGTAGCGCACCTCTTCCTGGAAGTGCAGAAAGCCCGCCAGCACCAGGTCCACGCCCACTGCCTTGAGCGCGACGATTCGCTCGGCGATCTGCTGCGGCGTGCCGATCAGGTTGGTCTTGAAGCCGTCGTTGTACTGCACCAGGTCCTCGAAGCTGGACTTGGCCCAGTTGCCTTCGCCCTCCGGTGACGCCGCACCGGCCTGTTTCGCCGCGTGGCCAAAGGCGTTCACCGCTTCCGGGTCGGCCTTGTCGATGATCTCGGCGAGCACCGCGCGGGCTTCTTCCTCGGTGTCGCGGGCGATGACGAAGGCGTTTACCCCGATCTTCACCGAGTGCCCGTTGGCGACGGCTTTTTCGCGGATGTCGTCCACCTGGGCCTTGATGCCTTCCACGCTGTTGCCGTTGGTGAAATACCAGTCGGATACGCGCGAAGCCATGTCACGGGCAGCCCGCGAGCTGCCGCCCTGGAAGATTTCCGGGTGCGGGCGCTGGATGGGCCTGGGTTTCAGGTTGTAATCGTGGAAGCGATAGAAGTCGCCCTTGAAGGTGAAGTTGTCCTGGGTCCAGATGCCCTTCAGGGCGCGGATGAATTCCTCCGAGCGGCGATAGCGCTCGTCGTGCTCCAGCCAGGGCTCGCCGATGGCCTGGAACTCGCCCTTGAACCAGCCGCTGACGATATTCACGGCGATGCGTCCGGCGGTGAGCTGGTCGATGGTCGCCAGTTGCTTGGCCGCCAGTGCCGGCGTCCAGGGGCCGGGGAGGATGGCGGCGATCACCTTGAGCTTTTCGGTGGCGCCCAGCAGCGCGTGGCTGAAAGCGACCGACTCGTGCTGGTACTCGGCGCCGTAGCCGGCGGTGAAGCGGATCTGTGTCAGCGCGTAGTCGAACCCCGCATCCTCGGCGATGCGCGCCAGCTGGCGGTTGTAATCGATGTCCCAGTGGGTGCGCTGTTCTATCTTGCTGACCACCAGGCCGCCGCTGACGTTGGGGACCCAGTAGGCGAAGCGGATCGGTTGTTGGCTCATGGCTCGGGCTCCTCGGGGCTGCACAGCGGCGAAGGTGCCGCAGGGTGAGCAGAGCGAAAGCCGTGCCACGAGAGGAAATTTCTGGCGGATCAGACACTTGGTGATTGGCCGGGACAGCGGCTGCTGTTCCTTCTGGTGCAACGCTGCTGGCCAACTGTTGCCCAGGCAACAGCGCGGGGTGCGACAACCGGCCCCTGAGCAGGCGCCGGCAACGCTGTCAGAATTCGACGTTCACCCGCTCATAGAAGCGGGGACCTCCTGCGTGCGAATCCATAACAGGAAAAATCCAGGGGCACCACCATGGCCATCACTTCCAGCGATATCTGCACTGCCGCCGACGGGTTGTCGGGCTTCGTCGGCTTCAACCTCAAGACCGGCAAGTACATCGTGCGTTTCAGCGAGGATTCCTTCGGCATGGATGTGGCCGAGGACAGCATCCGCCCGTCCTGCGAGTTCGTCTGGGCGCAGAAGAACGGCCTGGTGATGACCCTGAGCCGCGAATGCCTGCAGATCCTCGCCGAGCAGAACATCCATGATCGCCTGAATCTGAACGAGGCACTGCTCACCTACCTGCGTCGCACCGACCTGCCGGAGATCGCCGCCGAGCGTCATCTGAAGTGATTGCCACGCCCGGGCGCCGGGCGTTCGCAGGGGCGGGGCGCCGGGCAGCGCGAAGCCGGGGAGGGGTTCGCGGGCCCGCTCCTGCGGAGTACGAGACAGCAGGATGCGTTGGAGCGGATAAAGTCCGCTCCAACGCTCTTTGCGCCTTACTGGGCCAGTTCCTTGCGCAGATCTGCAACCTGGCTGGTGGTGACCGGTGCCGCTGCATTGCCCCAGGTATTGCGTACATAGGTCAGCACATCGGCAATGTTGTCGTCGCTGAGGTTCCAGGCGAACGAGGGCATGGCCGGCGTCGTCGGCGCAGCATCGGTACCGCCGGCGCGACTGCCGGCCAGTACCACGCGGATCAGCGAGGTCGGGTCGTCGTTGTTGACCAGCGGGGCGGCAGCCAGTGTCGGGAACAGGTTCTTCACACCGGCACCGCTACTCACGTGACAGGCCGAGCAGCGGTCGGCGTAGATCGCCTTGCCCGCGACCATCGCTGCGTCGGTGGCTGCCACTGGCGCCGGTGATGCTTTGCCCGCCGCGCCATCCTTGAGGTACACCGCCACCGCCAGCAGGTCTTCGTCGGTCCAGTGCTGGGTGGAGTTCTCCACCGCTTCGGCCATGGGGCCGGAGGCGATGTCGAAGCGGTTGGCACCGGTTTTCAGGTACTGCACGAGGTCCTCGGTGCTCCACTGGCCGATGCCGCTGTGCGAGTTCGCGGTGATGTCCGGGGCAACCCAGCCCTGCAGGTTGGCGCCGGCGAGGAAGTGGTCGTTGTCGTCACCGCCAATCAGGTTCTTCGGCGTGTGGCAGGTACCGCAGTGGCCCAGGCCTTCCACCAGGTAGGCGCCACGGTTCCACTGCGCCGACTTGTCCGGCGCGGGCACGAATTCGCCCTGGGTGAAGTTCAGCCAGTTCCAGCCGATCAGGCTGGTGCGTACGCTGAAGGGGAAGGGCAGCTGGTTGGTTTCCACCGGGTTGTGCACCGGCTGCAGGGTCTGCAGGTAGGCCCAGAGCGCCAGGTTGTCCTCACGGCGCACCTTGGTATAGGCGGTGAATGGCATGGCGCCATACAGACGCTTGCCGCCACGGCTGTGTCCGGTGGACATGACGGCCAGGAAGTCCTCGAAGCTCCAGCGTCCCAGCCCGGTTTCCGGGTCGGGGGTGATGTTGGCACCGACCAGTTTGCCGAACGGTGTCTCGATGGCCACGCCGCCGGAGAAGGGCGCCTGGCCGGGGACGGTGTGACACGCGGTGCAGTCGCCGAGTACGGCGAGGTAGCGGCCCTTTTCAACCAGGTTGTAGGAGTCCGCGGCGGTTCCGGCGAAGGCTGGCTGCAGGTTGAGGCCGAGCAGGGCGAGGGTGCCCAGAGAGAGAAGGGTCTTCATACGCTGATCATCTCCCCGGGGCGCTTCAGGTACAGCCGGCGGATCGCATCGGCGGCCTTGAAGGCCAGCGCGCCAACGGTGCCGGTGGGGTTGTAGCCGGGGTTCTGCGGGAAGGCCGAGGAGCCGACCACGAACAGGTTGGGCACGCCCCAGACCTGCAGGTGCTTGTTCACCGAACTGTTCTTCGGGTCGGCGCCCATGATGAAGCCGCCGACAATGTGCGAGGACTGGTAGGAGGTATTGGACCAGGGGCCTTTGCGCGGCGCCGGGACTATCTGCTGCGGGTTCATGCTGCGGGCGATCTCGGCGACCTTGTCGGTGCAGTATTGCGCCATCCTCAGGTCGTTCTCCGGGAAATCGAAGGTGATGCGCAGCAGCGGTCGGCCATGGGGGTCGTTGTAGTTGGGGTCCAGCGACAGGTAGTTGCCGCGCGTGGAATAGCTGCTGGCTTCGCAGCCGATGGACATGTTGCTCAGATAGCTCTCCACCGTGGCCTTCTTCCATGCCGAGCCCCAGGCCGGTGTGCCGGGTGGCGTGGGGCGCGAGTCGATGGGCGCGGCGCCGATCGGTGTCACGCGGGTGCTGCCGCCGCCGACGAAGCCGAGCCCGGAGTGGTCGAAGTTATCGTTGTTGAATTCGTCGATGCCCATGCCGATGGCACCGCCACCGATGAACGGGTTGAAGTTCTTGTCCTTGAAGAACAGCTTGACGCTGTTGGCCGTCTGGTAGGCGAAGTTACGCCCGGTGGTGCCGGTGTTGGCGATCGGGTTGTAGGGCTCGCCGACGCCGGAGAGCAGCATCAGCCGTACGTTCTCGAAGATGAACGCGGCCACCACCACGATGTCCGCCGGCTGCTCCCATTGTTCTCCGCTGGAATCGACGTAGACGATGCCGGTGGCGCGGCTGCCGGTGCTGTCCATTGTCACCCTGAGCACTTCGGAGTTGGTCCGGGCACTGAAGTTGGGCTTGCGGATCAGCGCGGGCATGACGTTGACGATGGCGCTGGCCTTGGAATAGTTGGCGCAGCCGTAGTTGGTGCAGAAGCCGCAGAAGGTGCAGGGCCCCATGGTCACGCCCAACTGGTTGGTATAGCCCTGGGAGGCCAGCGCCGAAGGCACCGGGAAGGGTTTGTAGCCCAGGTTGCGTGCGGCCTCGGCGAACAGCGTCGGGGCATAGGTCTGCGCGGTGGGCGGGTTGGGGTACTCGCGTGAGCGCGCGCCCTCGAAGGGGTTGCCGCCTTCGACGATCTGGCCGGCCAGGTTGCCGGCCTTCCCGGAAACGCCAGCCAGCCGCTCGAAGGCGTCATAGTGCGGCTCCATCTCTTCCCAGGTGGTGCCCCAGTCCTGCAGGGTCAGCTCGGCAGGCACTTCCTTGCCGTAGCGCTCCTTCAGGTGGCTGGCCAGGCGAAATTCCTCGGGTTGGAAGCGGAAGGTAATGCCGGCCCAGTGGTTGCCAGCACCGCCGGTGCCGTTGCCGGGGTGGAACGAGCCCCAGGCGCGCATGGGCAACGCCGTTTCCGACTCCTTGTTGCGCATGGTGCAGGTGTTCTGCCGGGTACGCAGCATCAGTTCCTGGCGGCGGTTGTAGCGCAGTTCGTCTGCTGCCGAGGCAAGGTTGAAGTCGCTGGCGGTGTCGCGCCAGGGGCCGCGTTCGAAGCCGATGACATTGAGGCCGGCGTCGGCCAGCTCATGGGCGATGATCGAGCCCGCCCAGCCGAGCCCGACAACCACGACGTCGGTGGAAGGTAGTTTCTTGGCCATGGTGCGCTTAACCCTTCTTGGTCCAGGCGGAGCTGCCGATGATGGAGAGCGGCGTGAGGTTCAGCTTCTGGTTGTGCAGGCCGATGTAGTCGCGGTAGTCGTAGCGTGCGCCAGGGAAGCCGAGCATCTTCCACGACACCATGTCGCGATTGCCGCCGTAGATCGGGTCGGCGAAGAAGCCTTCCATGGTGTTGTCCAGCAGTTGCTGGAAGAACAGCTTGGCCTCGATGCCCTCGAGGCGGATGGCGCCTTTTTCCAGCTCACCGAGCACCTTGTCGCGCTGCTCGGGGGGCAGGGCGCTGAAAGGCTTCTGGAAGGTGGCCTGGCAATATTTGCCCAGCGCCGCCAGGCCGATGCGGTAGCGCTCGCAGGGCGTCAGCGGCGATTGGTCGGCCTGCGCCGGCGTGCCGGGGGTGAAGGGGCCTTGCATGTACAGGCGGCCGAAGTCGCCGTAGTCGCTGACCAACTGGCGGTCGATGAACACCGCGCAGCCGGCATCCTTGCCGCTGACGCTCAGCTCATCGGCGGGAATCAGTTGTTCGACTATTGCTTCCACTTCGGTGGCTTCTTCGGGGGTGAAGAACTGCCAGCCGGGGCTGTCGTAATGCAGCGGGCCGTTATGGTCGAAGGGCAGCCATTTCGGCGTGCCGATCACGGTGGCGGCCTGGGCGCTGGCGGCGGCGCCGACGGCCAGGGACGCGGCGGAAGACTTCAGCAGCTGGCGCCGGGTGAAGCCCTTGGGGTATTCGGTCATTTCGGCTCCTGAGGCAACACACGTCCGCTCGTTGTCGAGGGGCAGGGGACGCGTGTTGCCAGGTCAGTTCACGGTGATCTGCACTCCCGGCGCGTGCCGGATGAGTGGAGCGTGGGTGCGAAGTCGCCCTATCGGGGCGCTGTGCAGATCGGCTGAACGGGTCCTTCGCCCAGGCGCAATCTGCGATTCGTCTTCTCCACGCGCGTTTTTAGACTAGAGGCCGTAACAGAATGTTGCAGGAATTTTCGCGGTAAATATTTATTGCGAAATTTGAGAGAATCCGCGAGCTAGAGCGGTTTTCAGAGACGAGGGGCTTGTAGGAGAAAGCTTGCTCGCGAACCGCTCACTGCGGGGAATGTTCGCGAGCAAGCTCGATCCTACGAAAAGCAGGTACCCGCCAGGGCGGTTAGAGGAACATGCCCCCCGAGGCTTCCACGCGCTGGCCGTTGATCCAGCGGCCTCCTTCGGAGAGCAGGGCCGCGATCACCGCGCCGATGTCGTCCGGCAGGCCGACGCGGCCCAGCGCGGTGTTCGCCGCGATCTGCTGGTTCAGCTGCGCGTCGTCGCGCACCCTGCCGCCGCCGAAATCGGTCTCGATGGCGCCGGGGGCCAGGATGTTCACCGCGATGCCACGCGCGCCCAGCTCCCTCGCCTGGTACTTGGTCAGCGTTTCCATCGCGCCTTTCATGGTCGCGTAGGCGGCGTAGCCAGGCAGCGAGAAACGCGTCAGGCCGCTGGATACGTTGAGGATGCGGCCGCCATCGGCGATCAGCGGCAGTAGCTTCTGGGTCAGGAAGAACGGGCCCTTGAGCTGGATGTTCATCAGCTGGTCGAACATCTCCTCGCTGGTCTCGGCGAAGCTGGCGTAGAGGCCGATGCCGGCGTTGTTCACCAGGAAGTCGAAGTGCTGCCGGCCAAACGTCTCGCCGAGGGTGGCACGGATCTGCTCGGCGAAGGCGGCGAAACCGGCGCTGTCGGCCACGTCCAGTGGCAGCATCACGGCGCGGCCGCCGTGCTGTTCGATCTCGGCGGCGACGGCGTGGGCTTCGTCGGCCTGGCTGCGGTAGGTGCCGATGATGTCGACGCCGGCAGCGGCGAGGTGCAGGGCGGCGTTGCGGCCAAGGCCGCGGCTGGCGCCGGTGATGAGAGCGATCTTGCGGGTCATGGCGAAGCTCCTTTCCTGAGAGGGAGAGCGGGTGGGATTGAGAAGAAGCTTATTGTTCGATTCTCTTGTGATAAATCGTCTTAAATCGGAAAGAATGGTCGGTAATAGCGAACAATAGACCTGTCGGCGCTCCCCAGTGAGGACCACACCATGATCCGCCCCGACCTCCTTCGCACCTTCATCCGTGTCACCGAGCTGGCCAGCTTCACCCAGGCCGGAGAGCAGCTCGGCCTGCCGCGCTCCACGGTTTCGGAGCACATCCAGGCACTCGAGGAACTGCTCGGCACGCGGTTGCTGCAACGCACCACGCGGCGCGTCACCGCGACCCAGGACGGCCTGGTGCTGTACGAGCGCAGCAAGGACATGCTGGCCCAGCTCGACGAACTCCAGGGCCTGTTCCGCCAGGACGATGGAGCCCTCGGCGGCCGCCTGCGGGTGGACATGCCAACGGTGATGGCGCGCAAGCTGGTGATGCCGCGCCTGGGCGAATTCCTCGCGCGGCACCCGGCGCTGGAGCTGGAAGTGAGCTGCACTGACCGACGCGTCGACCTGGTGCGCGAGGGCTTCGATTGTGTGGTGCGGGTCGGCGCGGTGAACGACCCGTCTGTGGTGGCGCGCACCCTTGGGCATTTCCCGCAGGTGAGCTGCGCCAGCCCGTCCTATCTCGCCGAAAAAGGTACGCCGCAATCACTGGACGATCTTGCCGGACACCAGCTGATCCACTACGTGACCGTGCTGGGCGCGCGGCCGCCGGGCTTTGAGTACCTGCATCATGGCGAGGTGCGCTACGTACCGATGGGCGGTGCGCTGTCGGTGAACAACGCCGAAGCCTACGAAAGCGCGGCCATGGGCGGGCTGGGGATCATCCAGGTGCCTGTCCATGGCGTGCTGGATGACCTGGAAGCGGGGCGGCTGGTGCCGGTGCTGGAGCACATTGCGCTGCCGCCCATGGAAATCTCCCTGCTTTATGCCCATCGCCGCCTGCCGCAGCGGGTACGCGCCTTCATGCAGTGGCTGACGCAGCTGCTGGGCGAGCCCGGCGTGCTGGGCACGCCCCTGGCCGAAGAGCCTTAGCTGGCCCAGTCGGAGTTCAGGATCACCTCGCAGAAGTTGCCGCGCACGAAACTTGGGTCCTTCATTTCCAGTACGTCGGCCTTGACGTTGCCGAAGGTGGTTTCCGGCTTGGCTTTGATACCGTCGTAGAACGCCTGCAGGATGTCCTGCTTGAACTGCCCGCCGCGCGGGTGGGCGGCGACCACGGCGTCACGCTGGGCGTCCGGGAACTGTTCGTAGGCGATGCCCAGCACGTCCATTTCCACCCCGGCGGTGACCAGGGCGATCTCCGGCTTCATGTGCTGCGGGATGCCGGGCGTGGTGTGCAGGGCGATGGCGGTCCACACCGTGTCGATATCGCTCTCGGCGATGCCGTGGCTGCGCAGGAACTGCGCCGCGCAATCGGCACCGTCCACTTCGAAACGCTCGCACTGGCTGCAATAGCGCGGCATCAGGCCCATGTCGTGGAACATCGCACCGGCGTAGAGCAGCTCGGCATCGAACTTCAGCCCCTTGCGCGCGCCAGTCAGTGCGCCCCAGTAATAGACGCGGGAAGAGTGGTGGAAGAGCAGCGGGGTGGCGTTGTCACGGACCATCTCGGTGATGGCCTTGGCGAGGCTGCTGTCGGGAACTTTGACACCGTTCAGATCGAGGCTCATGGCGGGCTCCAGGGCTGGATTGGCAAGGCGCGGCGCGGGTTGCATCGCGGTCGGTTCCATTGGAAATCCGTGGCCTTGCGCGGACAACGAGAGCGAGGGAGCGAATCCGGACAGCCGTCGTTCGTTTGCTGCCAATGGGTGTCATGGTCTCGTGTCGGTGCCCCTGCTGCCCTCTCCCTAACCCTCTCCCTGCGAAGGCAGGGCGCTTGATCAAACCCCCGTAAATCTTGTCGTTTTTCATCAAGAGTCACCGCAGGGGTGCCCCTAGATTTGTCCTCGAACCGAGCCGCCGGACCATGAGCCGGCCACGCCAGAAGAAGCCGAGGAGAGTCGAACATGTCGTCCATCGAGAGCCTGAAACTGCGTACTTCCATCGACGGCTGGGACCGCCAGGACCCGGAGCAGGCCTTCACCCTGCCGTCGCGCTATTTCTTCGACGAGGCGCTGTTCAAGGCCGAGCGCGACAACATCTTCCTGCGCTCCTGGCACGTCGCCGGGCACCTGAGCGAATTCGCCGAGATCGGCCAGTACGTGGTCTGCGACCTGTTCGGCCAGAGTATCGTCATCGCCCGCAGCCGCGCCGGGACCATCCGCGCCTTCCACAACGTCTGCCAGCACCGCGGCAACCGCCTGCTGGAGGAGCGCCGCGGCAACACCGGGGGCATCGTGCGTTGCGCCTACCACTCCTGGTGCTACGAGATGGACGGCACGTTGCGCAGTGCGCCGCGCTGCGAGCGGATCAAGAACTTCGACAAGGAAGCGTTCGCCATTCCGCAGGTACGCCTGGAGGAATTGGGCGGCTTCCTCTACTTCAACCTCGACCCCAACGCGCCGTCGCTGGCCGAGCTGTTCCCCGGCGCGGACGAGGAGATGCACCGGGTATTCCCGAGCCTGGCCAACATGCGTCTGATCGAGGAGGCCGACGTCATCGTCCCGGCCAACTGGAAGGTGATCATGGACAACTCCATCGAGGGCTATCACTTCAAGCTCTCCGGGCCGTGTCACATCGACCTCGCCAAGCTGATCGACTTCAAGGGCTACCGACTGACCAAGCGCGACAACTGGTGGACCTACATCGCCCCGGCGAATCTTGAGGCCGGCGAAGCCTACGGCGTGAAACTGCGCAGCGACCTCAACCCCGGCGAGTGTTTCTTCAATATCGGCCTGTGGCCGAACAACACCTTCTACACCTTCCCGTTCTCCGAGTTCCTCGGCACCTTCATCATGATTCCGCTGGACGCCGAGCGTTCGCTGCTGCGCTTCGGCTACTACTCGGCGAACGAGCAGACCGCCGAGGTGAGCAAGGCCTGCATGCGCTGGATGAACGAGGAGTTGGGGCCCGAAGACATCGCCCTGAACATCAGCGTGCAGAAAGGCCTGCACTCCATGGGCTACGACCAGGGCCGCTACATGATCGACGCCGAGCGCAGCAACGAGAGCGAGCACCTGGTACATCACTTCCATCGCCTGGTGTTCCAGGGCATTCACGGCGCGCAGCGCTGAGGAATAGCCATGGACTACGACTACGTCATCGTCGGCGCGGGGTCGGCCGGCTGCGTGTTGGCCAACCGCCTGGGCGCCGATCCGGCCGTGCGCATCCTGCTGCTGGAAGCGGGCCCGGCGGATGAAAGCTGGACCATCGACATGCCCTCGGCGGTGGGCATCGTCGTCGGCGGCACGCGCTACAACTGGAGCTACAGCAGCGAGCCGGAGCCGTATCTGGATGGCCGTCGCATCGCCACGCCTCGTGGGCGCACCCTTGGTGGGTCGTCGTCGATCAACGGCATGGTCTATATCCGAGGCCATGCGCGGGATTATGACGGCTGGGCCGAACAGGGCTGCGATGGCTGGAATTACCAGTGCGTGCTGCCGTACTTCATTCGCTCTGAGAACCACGCCAACGGCGCCGATGACTACCACGGCGCGGCGGGGCATCTGCATGTCACGCCGGGCAACATCGATACGCCGCTGTGCGCGGCTTTCGTCGCGGCCGGCGAGGAGGCCGGCTACGGGCGCAGTAGCGATCTCAACGGCCACCGCCAGGAAGGCTTCGGCCCGGTGGACCGCACCACGCGCCAGGGGCGGCGCTGGAGCACTTCGCGTGGGTATCTGAGCGAGGCGCTGGGGCGCGGCAATGTCACCGTCGCCACGGGGGCGCTGGCGCTGCGTGTTGTCTTCGAGGGTGATCGCGCGGTGGGTGTGGAATACGAACAGAACGGCCAGGCGCTGACCGCCCGCGCGAGCCGCGAAGTGCTGCTGACCGCCGGGGCGATCAATTCGCCGCACCTGCTGTTGCTGTCCGGCATCGGCCCGGCGGATGAGCTGCGCCAGCTGGGCATCGCGGTCAAGCACGACCTGCCCGGCGTGGGCCGGCGGCTGAACGATCATCCGGATAGCGTCGTGCAGTTCATGTGCAAGGCACCGGTGTCGATCTATCCCTGGACCCGCGCGCCGGGCAAGTGGTGGATTGGCGCCCGCTGGTTCGTCAACCACGATGGGCTGGCGGCGAGCAACCATTTCGAGGCGGGAGCCTTCATCCGTTCGCGCGCTGGCGTCGAACACCCTGATCTGCAACTGACCTTCATGCCACTGGCGGTGCAGCCGGGCAGCGTGGCCCCGGTGCCGGACCATGCCTTCCAGGTGCACATCGACCTGATGCGTCCCACCAGCCTGGGCAGCGTGACCTTGCGCAGTGCCGAGGCACGGCAGGCGCCGCGCATTCTCTTCAATTACCTGCAGACCGAACGGGACCGCGCCGACATGCGGGCCGGCGTGAGGCTGGTGCGCGAATTGATGCGCCAACCGTCCATGCGCGGTCTGGCGGGGCAAGAGCTGACCCCCGGCCCGCTGGCCCACAGCGATGACGAACTGGACGCCTGGGCGCGCCGGGTCACCGAGACCGGCTACCACGCCAGTGGTACCTGCAAGATGGGGCCGGCCAACGATCCCGAGGCGGTGGTCGATCCGCAGCTACGCGTACATGGGCTGCTGGGGTTGCGGGTGGTGGATGCGTCGATCATGCCGAGTATCGTCAGCGGTAACACCAATGCGCCAACGGTGATGATCGCCGAGAAGGCCAGCGATATGATCCGGGGAATGCCTCCGCTGCCGGCGGCCAGTGTGCCGGTCTGGTTGCACCCGCAGTGGCAGTACCAACAACGCTAAGGAGAGTCGATGGCCAGTGTTGCACCGCCTTCCCGGTTTCGCCGCGAGCCCTTGCGGGTGGGGTTGCTGCTGTTGCCGTCGTTTCCCGGCCTGGGGTTGGCGGCGGTCGTGGAGCCGCTGGCCATTGCCAACTGGTTGGGCGGCGAGGCGCTGTTCGAGTGGCAGCTGCTGTCGCTCGACGGTGAACCGGTCACGGCCAGCAATGGCCTGACCAGCGTGGTGCACGAGGCCATCGACCCGGAGCGCAGCTGGGATGCCTGTTTCGTCATCGCCAGCTTCGACGTGCACAAGCATGCGCGCAATCGTCCACTGAAAAGCTGGCTGCGCCGGCAGGCGGCGTTCGGCACCACGCTGGCGGGCATCGAGACCGGCACCGAACTGCTGGCCGCCGCCGGGGTGCTGGATGGCTTTCCGGCGGCGGTGCACTGGGACAACCTGCAGGGTTTCCAGGAGAGTTACCCGAAGGTCCAGGCCCGCGCGCAGCTCTACACCCTCGACCGTCAGCGCCTGACCTGCGCCGGGGCCAGCGCCATCCTCGACCTGATGCTGGGCTGGATCGCCCAGCGGGTGGACGCTGACCTGTCGCGGGAGATCGCCATGCATCTCTTGCTGGGCGAAACCCGCGAGCCTGGCGCGCACCAGTTGCAGGGCCGGCAGAGCGATGCCCACGCCCACGGTGGCAAGGTACGCCGCGCCATCGCGCTGATGGAGCAGGCGCTGGAGGAACCGTTGGAGTGCGATGCCATTGCCGAACGGGTCGGCCTCTCGCGCCGTCAGCTGGAACGACAGTTCAAGCAGCACACGGGATTGTCGCCGCTCAAGTACTACATCGTCCTGCGCCTGGGGCGTGCGCACAGCCTGCTGCAACAGACACGCCTGAGCGTGGCGCAGGTGGCGGCCAGCTCCGGCTTCGGTTCGCTGGAGCATTTCTCCCGCGCCTACCGCGCCCATTTCGGCTGCCCGCCCAGCGCGGACCGCACCCAGACCTATACCGCACCGGTGATGCGCCAGCCGCTGGGGCGCGATAGCTGACGGCGTAAAGGCTTTTCGTAGGAGCGGACTCTGTCCGCGATGGTGTCTGGTGCGAAGCGGGGGCGATCGCGGACGGAGTCCGCTCCCACGCATGTCTGCAACTTGGGGCGTCAGCACCTCGTAGGGCGAATAACCCGGAGCGGGTTATCCGCCATTCACGGCGGATAACGCCTGTGGCGTTATGCGCCCTACGTTCTAGCGACTCTCGTAGGGCGCGATAGCCAGCACTGCGCGGTCGCCCTTTTGTAGGAGCGAGCTTGCTCGCGAACCGCCGGATGCACCGAACTGCCGTCGAGTGGTTCGCGAGCAAGCTCGCTCCTACAGAGGCCTGTCAACCCGCGAAGTTGGGCTCGCTCTCCAGCAGCATCTCCCGCAGTGCCGAGAAATGCCGCTCGGCGAAGCCCGGATAATCCAGCCATTGCTGCATGGTCTTGCGCGCCACCTCGTCGCTGGCGATGCGCAGTGGGCGGCCGCTGGCCAGGGCGCTGAGGTAGACCTCGCAGGCCCGCTCGAAGTAGTAGAGGTCATCGAAGGCTTGGGCCACGCTGGGTGCCGCGACCAGCAAGCCGTGGTTGCCCATCAGCAGGATCGGCTTGTCGCCCAGCAGGCGGCTGACACGCTCGGCCTCGTCGCCCAGGCCCATGCCGTCGAAGCCTTCGTCGATGGCCACTCGCTCGAAGAAGCGCATGCTGTTCTGCTCGATGGGTGGCAGGCGTGAGTCGGCCAGGCACGCGAGGACGGTGGCGTACTTCGAGTGCACATGCAGGATGCAGCGTGCCTGCGGGTTGTTGCGGTGCAGCGCGCCGTGCAGCGCCCAGGCGGTGATGTCCGGTGCGTCGGGGCGATTGAGCGCCTCGGGGTCGTCGGTGTGCAGGCGCAGCAGGTCGCTGGCGCGCATCTGCGAGAAGTGCCGGCCGTAGGGGTTGATGAGGAAGTCCCGGCCATCGGCCGACAGCGCCAGGCTGAAGTGGTTGGCGATGGCTTCGTGCAGGTTCAGGCGCGCAGCCCAGCGGAAGGCGCAGGCGAGGTCAATACGACCCTGGCGTTCCAGGCCAGTGTCGAGTCCGTTGTCGAGTGTACGGCTGGCGAGCGTTGGCATGGCGGCTCCGGGTTCGATACCCGCGCCGGACTGGCCGGGTCTGGTGTCCCAGTCTAGGGCTCTGCCGCCGTCACACTTGATGTGGAACGACCGGGCCTGCCGCTCGCCCGGTCGACGATTGCATCGATGCCCTAGACGAACTGCGCCGCCGCGTAGCCCGAAGCCCAGGCCCACTGGAAGTTGAAGCCGCCCAGGTGGCCGGTGACGTCCAGCACTTCGCCGACGAAATAGAGGCCAGGGGATTTCAGCGATTCCAGGGTCTTGGACGACACCTCGCGGGAATCGACGCCGCCCAGGGTGACTTCCGCCGTGCGGTAGCCTTCGGTGCCGGCCGGCACCAGCTGCCAGTCGCCCAGGCGCTCGGCGATCGCCTTCAGCTCGCCCGGTGTGTACTGCTTCATGGGCTTGGAGACGAACCACTGCTCGGCCAGCAGGCCGGCCATCTTCTTGGTGAACAGCTCGCCCAGCAGCGTCTTCAGCTCGCTGTTTGGGCGCTCGCGCTGCTGCTCGACGAGCCAGACGGGCAGGTCGACACGTGGCAGCAGGTCGATGCTGATGGTGTCGCCCGGCTGCCAGTACGAGGAAATCTGCAGGATCGCCGGGCCGCTGAGGCCGCGGTGGGTGAACAGGATGTTCTCGACGAAGCTCTGGCCGTTGCAGCTGACCCGGCAGTCCTCCACCGAGGTGCCCGACAGTTCGGTACAGAGCGCCTTGAGCTGCGGGTCGGTGATCGTGAAGGGCACCAGGCCGGCGCGGGTCGGCAGCACGCTGTGGCCGAACTGGCGGGCGATCAGGTAGCCGAAGCCGGTGGCGCCCAGGGTCGGGATGGACAGGCCGCCAGTGGCGATCACCAGCGACTCGCAGCGCGCCGGGCCGAGGCTGGTCTGCAACTGGTAGCCGCCTTCGTCGAGGCGGGCGATCTCGCTTACCGAGGTATCCAGGCGCAGGTCGACGCCGGCCTGTTCGCACTCGTCCAGCAGCAGGCCGAGGATGTCGCTGGACTTGTTATCGCAGAACAGCTGGCCGAGCTTCTTCTCGTGGTAGGGCACACCGTGCTTGGCCACCAGGGCGATGAAGTCCCACTGGGTGAAGCGCGCCAGCGCGGACTTGCAGAAGTGCGGGTTGTGCGACAGGAAGTTGACCGGCTCGCAGTACATATTGGTGAAGTTGCAGCGCCCGCCACCGGACATGAGGATCTTCTTGCCGGCCTTGTTGGCGTGGTCGATCAGCAGGACCTGGCGACCGCGCGCGGCGGCGCTCATGGCGCACATCAGTCCCGCGGCGCCGGCGCCGATGATGATGACCTGGGATGTGAGCACGGTGGATTCCTTCTGTACGGGGTAGCGGGCGCTTGAGGCGGCGCATCTTACCCGAAGCATGGGGCCGCAGGCTGCCTGTGCTCGACCGCGCGTCGATTGCGCAGCTGCCGTGAGAGCAGGCTTCCCGACCGGCGCCGGGCATATCGGGATATCCCCGGGGCGCTTTTGTCCGGATAATGCCGGCCCGTTCGCTTTCTACTTTTTCACGGTAATGCCCGCATGGAAATCAAGGTCAATTTTCTCGACAACCTCCGACTCGAAGCCAAGTTCGATGACTTCACGGTGATTGCCGACCAGCCCATTCGCTACAAGGGCGATGGCTCGGCTCCCGGTCCGTTCGACTATTTCCTGGCTTCCTCGGCGCTGTGCGCGGCTTACTTCGTCAAGCTCTACTGCCAGACCCGTGACATCCCCACGGACAATATCCGCCTGTCGCAGAACAACATCGTCGACCCGGAAAACCGCTACAAGCAGATCTTCAAGATCCAGGTAGAGCTGCCGGCGGACATCTCCGAGAAGGACCGCCAGGGCATCCTGCGCTCCATCGACCGCTGCACGGTGAAGAAGGTGGTGCAGACCGGCCCTGACTTCGTCATCGAGGAAGTGGAGAACCTCGACGCCGACGCCCAGGCGCTGCTGATGCCGAGCACCGCCGCCGGCGCCAGCACCTACATCCAGGGCAAGGACCTGCCGCTGGAACAGACCATCGCCAACATGTCGGAGATCCTCGCCGGCCTGGGGATGAAGATCGAGATCGCCTCCTGGCGCAACATCGTGCCCAACGTCTGGTCGCTGCACATCCGCGACGCGCAGTCGCCGATGTGCTTCACCAACGGCAAGGGCGCCACCAAGGAAAGCGCGCTGGCCTCGGCGCTGGGCGAGTTCATCGAGCGACTGAACTGCAACTTCTTCTACAACGACCAGTTCTGGGGCGAGGAGATCGCCAACGCGCCGTTCGTGCATTACCCCGACGAGCGCTGGTTCAAGCCGGGCGCGAAGGATGCGCTGCCGGAGGAAATCCTCGACGAGCATTGCCTGGAGATCTACAACCCGGACGGCGAGCTGCGTGGCTCGCACCTCTATGACACTAACTCGGGCAATACCGAGCGCGGCATCTGCTCGCTGCCGTTCGTGCGCCAGTCTGACGGCGAGACGGTTTACTTCCCGTCCAACCTGATCGAGAACCTCTACCTCTCCAACGGCATGAGCGCCGGCAACACCCTGGCCGAGGCGCAGGTGCAGTGTCTGTCGGAAATCTTCGAACGCGCGGTGAAGCGTGAAATCCTCGAGGGCGAACTGGCGCTGCCGGACGTGCCGCAGGAAGTTCTGGCCAAGTACCCGGGCATCGTCGCCGGCATCAAGGGCCTGGAGGAGCAGGGTTTCCCGGTGCTGGTCAAGGATGCGTCCCTGGGCGGCGAGTTCCCGGTGATGTGCGTGACCCTGATGAACCCGCGCACCGGCGGCGTGTTCGCCTCCTTCGGCGCCCACCCCAGCCTGGAAGTGGCGCTGGAGCGCAGCCTCACGGAACTGCTCCAGGGCCGCAGCTTCGAAGGCCTCAACGATCTGCCCAAGCCGACCTTCGAAAGCCAGGCGGTGACCGAGCCGAACAACTTCGTCGAGCACTTCATCGACTCCAGCGGCGTGGTGTCGTGGCGCTTCTTCAGCGCCAAGGCCGACTTCGAGTTCGTCGAGTGGGACTTCTCCGGGCACGGCGACGACTCCAACGTGCAGGAAGCACAGACCCTGTTCGGCATCCTCGAAGAGCAGGGCAGGGAGGTCTACATGGCCGTGTATGAGCACCTGGGCGCCACCGCCTGCCGCATCCTGGTGCCGGGCTACTCGGAAATCTACCCGGTGGAAGACCTCATCTGGGACAACACCAACAAGGCGCTGGCGTTCCGCGCGGACATCCTCAACCTGCACAGCCTCAACATCGTTCGTCTCAAGTCGCTGCTCAAGCGCCTGGAGAGCTGTGAGGTCGACGACTACACCGACATCACCACGCTGATCGGCATCGAGTTCGACGACAACACGGTCTGGGGCCAGCTGACCATTCTCGAGCTCAAGCTGCTGATCAACCTGGCCGTGAAGCGTTTCGAGAATGCCAAGGAACTGGTGGAGATGTTCCTCCAGTACAACGACAACACCGTCGAACGCGGGCTGTTCTACCAGGCGCTCAATGCGGCGCTGGAAGTGCACCTGGACGAAGAGCTGGAGATCGCCGACTTCGAGGCCAATTTCCGTCGCATGTTCGGCAACGAGCGCATGGACGCAGTACTCGGCTCGCTGGACGGCAGCGTGCGCTTCTACGGCCTGACGCCCACCAGCACCAAGCTGGAAGGCCTCGACAAGCACCTGCGCCTGATCGAGAGCTACAAGAAGCTGCACCAGGCACGGGCCAGGGCAGTAGCGCGCTGATCCGACAGCGCATGCCGCTCGTTCCAGCGCCCACTGCCGGGGATAGGGGCGAGCGGTGTTCGTAGGATGGCGTGGAGCGAAGCGATACCCATCGATTCCGATGCGCGAACAGCATGGGTATCGCTTCGCTCCACCCATCCTACGGGCTGTATGCAAGGGGCACCTTCGGGTGCCTTTTTCGTTTGCAGGGATTCTTGGCCACGGACTCGGCATGCCGCTCGACCGGTCGTCCGGTGAGGCGCGAAAGTCCGCCTAGACTTGTCGATTCCGTCGTCGCCCAGGCGACCAAGCTGCATGCCGGTCAAGCCGACCGCGCGAGAATCAGGAGATTCACCATGTCCAGCCTGCAACGCGTCACCCCCTGCCTGTGGTTCGACGGCAAGGCCGAGGAAGCGGCCGAGTTCTATACCGGGATATTCCCCAACTCGCGGATCGTCCAGACCGCCTATTACCCCGAGGCCGAGAAGGATCGCCATGGCGGGGTACCCGGCTCGGTGCTGACGGTGGAGTTCGAACTCGATGGCCAGACCTTCATCGCCCTGAACGGCGGCCCGGCCTTCAACTTCACCGAGGCGCTGTCGCTGCAGGTGATGTGCGACAGCCAGAAGGAGATCGACCACTTCTGGGACAAGCTTGGCGCTGGCGGGCCGGTGGAAGCGCAAATCTGCGGCTGGCTGAAGGATCGCTACGGAGTGTCCTGGCAGATCTGCCCGCGCCATGTCGGCGATATGGTCGCCGACCCGGACAAGGCCAAGGCCAGCCGCACGCTGCAGGCGGTAATGGGCATGAAGAAGCTGGACATGGCCGCCATCGAGCGCGCCCACGCCGGCAACTGAGCAAGCAGGGCGCGAGGCATGTTCAGCCATATCACCGTCGGCACCAACGACCTGCCATGCGCCATCGAGTTCTACGGCAAGGTACTGGGCGCGCTGGGGATCGTCCTCAAGGCGCATCGCCATCAGCCGGAGCGGGCAATCTTCGCCCACCCGGACAGCGACGTAGTGTTCTGCGTCTACGAGCCCATCGACGGTGCGCCGGCCAGCGTCGGCAACGGTAGCCTGATCGCCTTCGAGGCGCGCACGCGGCATCAGGTCGACTGTTTCCATGCTCGCGCCGTGCAACTGGGCGGGGTGGACGAGGGCGCGCCCGGCCTGCGCCTGAACTACTCGCCGACCTATTACGGTGCCTACGTGCGCGACCTGGATGGCAACAAGCTGTGCTGCGTCTGTCATCTGGAAGAGTGAGGTGCGTGCGAGGGCGCTAGAATGCGCTCTCGCTATTTATTCAGACGAGGCCTCCCCATGACCGCCAGCACCTTCGCACCGCTGCTTTCCGTCGCCCTGCTGTGGGCGGTGGCGGTGGTCACTCCGGGGCCTAACTTCTTCACCACCGCGCGCATTGCTGCCGTGCATTCGCGCCGCCACGGCTTCATCGCTGCACTGGGTGTGGCTTGCGGCACGGTGGTCTGGGGGCTCGCCGGAGGCTTGGGGATCAAGTCTCTGTTCAGCGCAGCACCCGCGCTGTACCTGGGCTTCAAGCTGGCCGGCGGCGCCTACCTGATCTACCTCGGCATCAAACTGCTCAAGCGCAAGGCGCCAGCCGACGGTGGCGAAAGCCTCGCCGAGGTCTCGCGGCAGCGCAGCGCCTTTTCCGCCTTCCGCCTCGGCCTGCTGGGCAACCTGACCAACCCCAAGACCGCTCTCTTCGTCGCCACCCTGTTCGCCACCGCCATGCCGGCTGCGCCCTCGGCTGCATTGCTGGGCATGGCCATCGCGCTGATGGTGACGCTGTCTTTCAGCTGGTACTGCTGCGTGGTCCTGGTCTTCGCCAGCGAGCGCATGGCCGGAGTCTACCGGCGCTTCCGCCGGGCGCTGGATCGCTTCGCCGGTTGCTGCTACCTGCTGTTCGGTGCGCGGATGGTGGCGACGCACTGAGGCTCGTCCCCGCCAGAAAATTCGAACCTCGCCGCGTAGCGGCCCGTCCAACTCCCTGAGCGTCGCAGTCAATCGGCACGCACCGCTGGCCCGACTGCGACACCGCCAAGCGGCGAGGGTGCGCTCGCCGGACAGGGAGAATCCGCGATGGTCACTCACTACAAGGTCAAAGGCCACCTGGCCTGCGGTCATGCCGGCAAGCACCTGGAATCCACCAGCGAGCTGAACCGGGTGAAATGCCGCAGCTGCCGCAACACCGAGGTCTACAAGGAAGCTCGGCGTCTGGCCCGCAATGCGGCGCGCCGGGCCCAGCGCAAGGCCCGCGCCGAAGCCGTGCACAACGACTGGCGCAGCTTCTGGGAGAAACGCCTGGCCGCCATGCCCGGCACCCAGCGCCTGCCGCGTGGGTTCCAGGACCAGGCCTTCGTGGGCGCTGCTGCCGGCGCTCCCGCAGCGGCTGCCGCTTGAGCCGGGCCTGAGGGGAGGGTTGGCAGGATGCATGTCCGAGCAATCCGCTCGGGCAAGTCGTGCTAGCATCTGCTCCGGCCCCGAATCCTCCTGCGGCACTGGCAACCCGCCAGCGCCGCCATCCCTCACAGAAGGACCCAAGCAATGGCTCAAGTCACCCTCAAGGGCAACCCGGTTTCCGTCGATGGCAAGCTGCCGCAGAAAGGCGAGCAGGCTCCGGCCCTGTCGCTGGTCGCCGGCAACCTGTCCGACGTCACCCTGGAAACCTACGCTGGCAAGCGCAAGGTGCTGAACATCTTCCCCAGCGTCGACACCCCGACCTGCGCCACCTCCGTGCGCAAGTTCAACGCTGAGGCGAGCAAGCTGGCCAACACCGTGGTGCTCTGCATCTCCGCTGACCTGCCGTTCGCCCAGGCGCGCTTCTGCGGCGCCGAAGGCCTGGAGAACGTGGTGAACCTGTCGACCCTGCGTGGCCGCGAGTTCCTCGCCAACTACGGCGTCGCCATCGCCGACGGCCCGCTGGCCGGCCTGGCCGCTCGTGCTGTCGTGGTGCTGGACGAGCAGAACAAGGTGCTGCACAGCGAGCTGGTCGGTGAAATCGCCGACGAGCCGAACTACGCTGCCGCCATCGCCGCCCTGGCCTGATGACGCTGCTGCTTTCGTGAGAAAGCCGGGCCGACCCGCCAGGGTCGGTCCGTCAGGCCGGGAACCCTTCCGGCCAATCCGGGTCGCAATGCTCCGGAATTTCGTAAGCCACGGTTAATCAAAGGTAAATAGCGGGTAAAGAGACTTTGCCTGTGGCCTGGCTGTGCTTATCGTTCAGCCTCGCTATTCTCACTTCTTTGCGCCAAGCCCCCTTTTCAAAAGACAGAGCCCCATGACTGCAAGCAACGGATCGCCCTCGAAACTTCGCACCCTGCGCCCCTGGCTCATCACTGCGCTGCTGTTCGCCGCCGTGGTGGGGCTGATCATGTGGCTGCATTCGACGTCTTCGGGAGCGCCGGCAGCCCAGGGTGGGCGTGGCGGGCGTCCGGGGCCGGGACAGATGGCCGCGGGGCAGGGCGGTACGGCGGTGACCGTCAGCGTCGCGCCGGTGACCAAGGGTGACCTGCCGGTGCATTACCACGCACTGGGTACGGTCACGGCCTACAACACCGTCAACGTTCGTGCGCGGGTCAGCGGCCAACTGGTCAAGGTGCCGTTCCAGGAGGGCCAGGAAGTGAAGGCCGGCGACGTGCTCGCGGTGATCGACTCGCGTCCGTTCCAGGCGGCGCTGGACCAGGCCCAGGGCACCTTGCTGCAGAACCAGGCGCAACTGAAGAACGCGCAGATCGACCTCGCCCGCTACAAGGGCCTGTACGCCGAGGACTCCATCGCCAAGCAGACCCTGGACACCCAGGAGGCCCAGGTCCGCCAGTACGAGGGCACCCTGAAGACCAACCAGGGACAGGTCGCCGACGCCAAGCTCAACCTCGAGTTCACCCAGGTGCGCGCGCCCATCTCCGGCCGCGTCGGCCTGCGCCAGGTGGACGTGGGCAACCTGGTCACCTCCGGCGACACCACGCCGCTGGTGGTCATCACCCAGGTCAAGCCGATCTCCGTGGTGTTCAGCCTGCCACAGCAGCAACTGGGCACCATCGCCCGCGAGCTGTACAGCAACAAACCGGTGCCGGTCGAGGCGCTGGACCGCAACCAGAACCAGACCCTGGCCACTGGCGTGCTGAAGACCCTGGACAACCAGATCGACACCACCACCGGCACCGTCAAGCTCAAGGCCGGTTTCGAGAACGCCGACCACAAGCTGTTCCCCAACCAGTTCGTCAACGTGCGCCTGCTCGCCGAGACCCTGCCGGGCGTGCTGACCATCCCGGCCAACGCAGTGCAGCGCGGCAACGACGGTACCTACGTCTACCTGGTCGGCGAGGAGAACAAGGCCAAGCGCCAGCTGGTTACCCTGGGCACCAGTGAGAGCGAGCGCGTGGTGGTCACCGAGGGCCTGAAGGAGGGCGACCGCGTCGTCGTCGAAGGCACCGATCGCCTGCGCGACGGCACTCGCATGACCATCGCCAGCTCCGACGAGAAGGCCCGCGCGGCCGCGACGGAAGAGGGCGACAAGTCCACCGCCAAGCCGTTCGGCTCGGACACTGCGGTCCAGGACAGCGGTAAGAGCGAATGAACCCGTCCCGCCTGTTCATCCTGCGGCCGGTCGCCACCACGCTCCTGATGGTGGCAATCCTGCTGTCGGGGATCATCGCCTACCGCTTCCTGCCGATCTCGGCCCTGCCGGAAGTGGACTACCCGACCATCCAGGTGGTGACCCTGTACCCCGGCGCCAGCCCGGACATCATGACCTCCTCGGTGACCGCGCCGCTGGAGAACCAGCTGGGACAGATCCCGGGCCTGAACGAGATGTCCTCCACCAGCTCCGGCGGCGCTTCGGTGATCACCTTGCAGTTCAGCCTGCAGATCAACCTCGACGTGGCCGAGCAGGAAGTCCAGGCGGCGATAAACACCGCGCAGAGCCTGTTGCCCAAGGACCTGCCGAACCAGCCGGTGTACAGCAAGGTGAACCCGGCGGATGCGCCGATCCTGACGCTGGCGGTGATGTCCCCGGACATGCCGCTGCCGCAGATCCAGGACCTGGTGGACACGCGCCTTGCGCAGAAAATCTCGCAGATCTCCGGCGTCGGCCTGGTCAGCATCAGCGGCGGCCAGCGCCCGGCCGTGCGAATCCGCGCCAACCCCGGCGCGCTGGCGGCTGCCGGCCTGAGCCTGGAAGACCTGCAGACCACCGTCACCAACAATAACCTCAATGGCCCCAAGGGCAGTTTTGACGGCCCGACCCGTTCCTCGACCCTGGACGCCAACGACCAGCTCAAGTCCGCCGACGCCTACCGCGACCTGATCATTGCCTACAAGAACGGCTCGCCGCTGCGCGTACGTGACGTGGCGAGCGTGGAAGACGACGCCGAGAACGTACGCCTGGCCGCCTGGGCCAACACCTCGCCGGCGGTGGTGCTGAACATCCAGCGCCAGCCGGGCGCCAACGTCATCGAGGTGGTCGACAGCATCAAGAAGATGCTCCCGCAGTTGCAGGCGACCCTGCCCGGCAGCCTGGAAGTGACGGTGCTCACCGACCGCACCACGACCATCCGCGCCTCGGTGGCGGATGTGCAGTTCGAACTGTTCCTCGCCGTCTGCCTGGTGGTGATGGTCACCTTCCTGTTCCTGCGCAATATCTCCGCCACGCTGATCCCCAGCTTCGCCGTGCCGCTGTCGCTGATCGGCACCTTCGGCGTGATGTACCTTTCCGGCTTTTCGATCAACAACCTGACACTGATGGCGCTGACCATCGCCACCGGTTTCGTGGTCGACGACGCCATCGTCATGGTGGAGAACATCGCGCGCTACCTGGAAAAGGGCGACCCGCCGCTGGAAGCTGCGCTCAAGGGCTCCAAGCAGATCGGCTTCACCATCATCTCGCTGACGTTCTCGCTGATCGCCGTGCTGATCCCGCTGCTGTTCATGGGCGACGTGGCCGGGCGGCTGTTCCGCGAATTCGCCATCACCCTGGCGGTGGCGATTCTCATATCGGGCTTCGTTTCCCTGACCCTGACGCCGATGCTCAGCGCCAAGCTGTTGCGTCACATCGAGCCGGAGAAGGAAGGGCGCTTCGCCCGGGCCGCCGGGCGCTTCATCGACAACATGATCGAGCGCTACGCCGCCGCCCTGCGCGTGGTGCTGCGCCATCAGCCGCTGACCCTGCTGGTCGCCATCGGCACCGTGGTGCTCACCGCGCTGCTCTACCTCTTCATGCCCAAGGGCTTCTTCCCGGTGCAGGACACCGGGGTGATCCAGGGCATCGCCGAGGCGCCGCAGTCGATCTCCTTCCAGGCCATGGCCAATCGGCAGCAGGACCTGGCGAAGATCGTGCTGAAGGACCCGGCGGTAGAGAGCCTGTCCTCGTTCATTGGCGTCGATGGCACCAACGCCACGCTCAACACCGGCCGCCTGCTGATCAACCTCAAGCCCCACGCGGACCGCGACGTGACCGCCAGCGAGGTGATCCACCGCCTGCAGCCGGAGCTGGACCAGATCGCCGGCATCAAGTTGTACATGCAGCCGGTGCAGGACCTGACTATCGAGGACCGCATTGCCCGCACGCAGTACCAGTTCACCCTGCAGGACGCCGACCCGGATGTCCTTGCCGACTGGGTACCGCGCCTGGTGGACCGCCTGCAGCAGTTGCCGGAGCTGGCCGACGTGGCCACCGACTGGCAGGACAAAGGCCTGCAGGCCTACATCAACATCGACCGTGACACCGCTTCGCGCCTGGGCGTGAGCCTGTCGAGCATCGACAGCGTGCTCTACAACGCCTTCGGCCAGCGGCTGATCTCCACCATCTTCACCCAGGCCACGCAATACCGCGTGGTGCTGGAGGTGGCGCCGGAATTCCAGATCGGCCCGCAGTCGCTGGAGAACCTCTACGTGCCGTCCAGCGACGGCACCCAGGTGCGCCTGTCGAGCCTGGCCCGTGTGGAGGAGCGCCACACGCTGCTGGCGGTCAACCACATCGCCCAGTTCCCGGCCGCGACCATCTCCTTCAACCTGGCCAAGGGCGTCGCCCTCGGCGAGGCGGTGCAGGCGATCCGCGATGTCGAGGCACAGATGGAAATGCCCGTCAGCCTGCAGGGCAGCTTCCGGGGTGCGGCGCAGGCGTTCGAGGCCTCGTTGTCCAACACCCTGCTGCTGGTGCTGGCTTCCATCGTCACCATGTACATCGTGCTGGGCATCCTCTACGAGAGCTTCATCCACCCGGTGACCATCCTTTCCACGCTGCCTTCGGCAGGCGTGGGCGCGCTGCTGGCGTTGATGCTCTCGGGGCAGGACATCGGCATCGTGGCGATCATCGGCATCATCCTGCTGATCGGCATCGTGAAGAAAAACGCGATCATGATGATCGACTTCGCGCTGGACGCCGAACGCAACGAGGGCAAGCCGCCCCATGAGGCGATCTACCAGGCCTGCCTGCTGCGCTTCCGGCCGATCCTGATGACCACCATGGCCGCGCTGCTGGGCGCCTTGCCGCTGATGCTCGCCGGCGGTGCCGGTGCCGAGCTGCGCCAGCCGCTGGGCGTCACCATGGTCGGTGGCCTGCTGGTCAGCCAGTTGCTCACCCTGTTCACCACGCCGGTGATCTACCTGTACTTCGATCGCCTCGCCACGCGCTGGGCCAACTGGCGGCAGCGCCATGGCCTGGACGTGAACAGCATCGATCCGGCGGAGCGCGGCTGATGGGCGGCCTGTCGCGCCTGTTCATCCTGCGCCCGGTCGCCACCTGCCTGCTGACCCTGGCGCTGATGCTGGCCGGCGCGCTGTCGTTCAGCCTGCTGCCGGTGGCGCCGCTGCCCAACGTCGACTTCCCGACCATCCTGGTGCAGGCGGCGCTGCCTGGCGCCAGCCCGGAGACCATGGCCTCCACGGTGGCGACACCGTTGGAGCGCTCGCTGGGGCGCATCGCCGGGGTCACCGACATGACCTCCAGCAGTTCCCTGGGTAACACCACCATCATCATCCAGTTCGACCTGTCCAAGGACATCGACGGCGCCGCGCGCGAGGTGCAGTCGGCGATCAACGCGGCCATGAGCCTGCTGCCCTCGGGCATGCCGAACAACCCGACGTACCGCAAGGCGAACCCGTCGGACATGCCGATCATGATCCTCACCCTGACCTCGGATACCTACACCCGTGGCGAGATGTACGATCTGGCCTCGACCATCGTTTCGCCCAAGCTCGCACAGGTGAAGGGGGTGGGGCAGGTGAGCATCGGTGGCTCGTCGCTGCCGGCAGTGCGCGTCGACGTGAACCCGGACCAGCTCAGCCACTACGGCATCTCCCTGGACACGGTGCGCACCGCGATCAACAACACCAACGCGGACGGGCCCAAGGGCGCGCTAGAGTTTGGTGAGCGTCACTGGCAGGTGGACTCCAACGACCAGCTGCGCAAGGCCAGCGAGTACGCGTCGCTGATCGTCCACTACAACGCCGAGACCGGCGCGGCAGTGCGCCTGAAGGATGTCGCCACGGTCACCGACTCGGTGGAAGACGTGCGCAACGCCGGTTTCTCCGACGACCTGCCGGCGGTTCTGCTGATCATCACCCGCCAGCCCGGCGCCAACATCATCGAAGCCACCGACGCCATCCACGAGCAGTTGCCGGTCATCCAGGACGTACTCGGTCCGCAGGTGAAGCTGTCGGTGATGGACGACCGCAGCCCGTCGATCCGTTCCTCGCTGGAAGAAGCCGAGCTGACCCTGATCATCTCCGTGGTGCTGGTGATCCTGGTGGTCTACCTGTTCCTGCGCAATGGCCGCGCCACGCTGATCCCCAGCCTGGCGGTGCCGGTGTCGCTGGTGGGCACCTTCGCGGTCATGTACCTGTGCGGCTTCTCGCTGAACAACCTGTCGTTGATGGCGCTGATCATCGCCACCGGCTTCGTGGTGGACGATGCCATCGTCGTGGTGGAGAACATCGCGAGGCGCATCGAAGAGGGCGACCCGCCGATCCAGGCAGCCATTCGCGGGGCCAGAGAGGTGAGTTTCACCGTTCTGTCGATGACCCTGTCGCTGGTGGCGGTGTTCATCCCGCTGCTGCTCATGGGCGGCATCACCGGGCGGTTGTTCCGCGAGTTCTCGGTCACCCTGGCAGCGGCCATCCTGGTGTCGCTGGTGGTCTCCCTGACGCTGACGCCGATGCTTTGCGCGCGCCTGCTCAAGCCTGTCGAGCGCGGGCCGAAGAAGGCCTCGGTGGAGCGCCAGAGCAACCGCTATTTCGTCGCCTTCATGCAGCGCTATCGCGCCAGCCTGAGCTGGGCGCTGGAGCACTCGCGGCTGATGGTGGTCATCATGCTCGGCTGCATCGCGCTGAACCTGTACCTGTTCGTGGTGGTGCCCAAGGGCTTCCTGCCGCAGCAGGACTCCGGGCGCCTGCGCGGCTTCGCGGTGGCCGACCAGAGCATCTCGTTCCAGGCGCTGGACAAGAAGATGGCGCAGTTCCGCAAGATCCTCTCCGAAGACCCCGGCGTGGAGAACGTGGTGGGCTTCGTCGGCGGTGGCAAGTGGCAGTCGAGCAACACCGGCTCCTTCTTCGTCACCCTCAAGGACATCACCGAGCGCGACTCCGCCGAGACCATCGTCAACCGCCTGCGCAAGCAGCTGGCGCAGGTCCCCGGTGCCAACCTGTTCCTGGTGGCCGGCCAGGACGTGCGCATCGGCGGCCGCCAGGGCAACGCACAGTACGACTTCACCCTGCGCAGCGATGACCTCACCCTGCTGCGCGAGTGGGCGCCCAAGGTCGAGGCGGCGATGAACAAGGTGCCGCAGATCGTCGACGTCAACAGCGACGCCCAGGACAAGGGCGTGCAGAGCCGCCTGGTGATCGACCGCGACCGCGCGGCGAGCCTGGGCGTGAACGTCGCTGAGGTGGACGCGGTGCTGAACAACTCCTACGGCCAGCGGCAGGTCTCGACCATCTTCAACCCGCTGAACCAGTACCACGTGGTGATGGAAGTCGCCCAGCCGTACCAGGAAACCCCCGAGGAACTGCGCCAGGTCTACGTGATCAACAGCGACGGCGAGCGCATTCCGCTCTCGGCCTTTACCCACATCGAGCCGAGCCGTGCGCCGCTGGAGGTCAATCACCAGGGCCAGTTCGCCGCCACCACGTTCTCCTTCAATCTGGCCCAGGGCGCGCAGATCGGTCCGGCCCGCGATGCGATCCTGGCGGCGGTGGAACCCATCCATCTGCCGATGGAAATCCAGGCCACCTTCGAAGGCAACGCCGGGGCGGTGCAGGACACGCAGAACGACATGCCCTGGCTGATCCTGCTGGCGCTGATCTCGGTCTACATCGTCCTGGGCATCCTCTACGAGAGCTACGTGCACCCGCTGACCATTCTCTCCACGCTGCCCTCGGCGGGCGTCGGCGCGCTGCTTACGCTGATGCTGTTCCGCACCGAGCTGTCGCTGATCGCGCTGATCGGGGTGATCCTGCTGATCGGCATCGTGAAGAAGAACGCGATCATGATGATCGACTTCGCCCTGGACGCCGAACGCACCCTTGGCCTGTCGCCGCGCGACGCGATCCTCGAAGCGGCGATGAAGCGTTTCCGGCCGATCATGATGACCACCCTGGCCGCCATTCTTGGCGCCTTGCCGCTGATCTTCGGCATCGGTGGCGACGCCGCGCTGCGCCGCCCACTGGGCATGACCATTGTCGGCGGCCTGATCGGCAGCCAGTTGCTGACCCTGTACACCACCCCCGTCGTCTACCTCTACCTCGACCGCCTGCGCCATTGGGTCAACAAGAAGCGCGGCGTGCGCACCGACGGCGCCCTGGAGACACCCGTATGATCCGTTCCCGTTCACTTCTTCCCCTGGCGCTGACCGTGGCCCTGGCTGGTTGCGCCATCGGCCCGGATTACCAGCGCCCCGAGCTGACGGTGCCCGCCAGCTTCAAGGAGGGCGAGGGCTGGCAGTTGGCGAAGCCGCAGGACGGCTTCAACCACGGTGCCTGGTGGGAACTGTATGGCGACACCAAGCTGAACGACCTGCAGACCCGCCTGGTTGCCGCCAACCAGACCCTGGCACAGTCGGTCGCGTCCTATCGCCAGGCCCAGGCGCTGGCCAAGGGCGCGCGCTCCTCGTTCTTCCCCACCATCAGCGCCGACGTCGGCAAGACCCGCTCCGGGCAAGGTACCGGCAGTGGCGGCAGCGTGCGCCTGCCTGACGGCTCCACCGTCAGCAGCGGGGGTGGCAGCAGTTCGATCAGCAACAGCTATTCGGCGAGCCTTGGCGTGAGCTGGGAGCTGGACCTGTGGGGCAAGCTGCGTCGACAGCTGGAGGCCGACACCGCCAGCATGGACGCCAGCGCTGCGGACCTCGCCGCCTCGCGCCTGTCGCTGCAGTCGGAACTGACCCAGGACTACCTGCAACTGCGCGTGATGGACCAGCAGATCAAACTGCTCAACGACACGGTCACGGCGTACCAGCGTTCGCTCAAGCTCACCGAGAACCAGTACAACGCGGGCATCGTCACCAAGGCCGACGTCGCCCAGGCACGGACCCAGCTGAAAAGCACCGAGGCCCAGGCCATCGACCTGAAGTACCAGCGTGCGCAGCTTGAGCACGCCATCGCGGTGCTGGTCGGCCTGCCGCCGGCGCAGTTCTCCCTGGCCGCCGTAGAGGGCGTGCCGAGCCTGCCGAATGTGCCGGCGCTGCTGCCATCCGAACTGCTGCAACGTCGCCCTGACGTGGCTTCCGCCGAGCGCCAGGTGATTTCCGCCAACGCCAAGATCGGTGTAGCCAAGGCCGCCTGGTTCCCCGACCTGACCCTTACAGCCGCTGGCGGCTACCGAAGCGGCAGCTTCCAGAACTGGATCGAGACGCCCAACCGCTACTGGTCCATCGGCCCGCAGTTCGCCATGACGCTGTTCGACGGCGGGCTGATCGCCTCCCAGGTGGAGCAGGCCGAGGCGAGCTACGACCAGACCGTGGCCAGCTACCGGCAGACCGTGCTGGACAGCTTCCGCGAGGTCGAGGACTACATGGTCCAGCTCAAGGTGCTGGAAGAGGAGAGCGGTGTGCAGCAGGAAGCGCTGGATTCCGCGCGCGAGGCGCTGCGCCTGACCACCAACCAGTACAAGGCCGGCACCATCGACTACAGCGACGTGGTCACCACCCAGACAACCGCACTATCCAACGAGCGCACATTGCTGACCCTCACCGGCAGTCGTTTGACTGCCAGCGTGCAGCTGATCGCCGCGCTGGGCGGCGGCTGGGATGCGGCGAAGATCGCCGAGGAAGGGCAGGCGACGCGGGACTGAGCCCGCGTCAGTCCTCGCGCAGGGCGCTGAGGGGGATCCGGAAGCGGCTCTCGCCGTCCAGCGAGCGGACGCCTCGCGGCAATTCGGTGCTGACCAGCACGGTGCCGTCCAGTCGCTCGAGCACTTCGCAAGCGATGTGCCCGATGGCGGGCAGGCGGTCGTCCAGGCTGGCGGTACGCAGCAGTGCGCGCGGCTTGAGGAAGCGCCAATCGCGCCCGCCAGCGTCGATCAGGCGGCACTCGGCCCAGCCCGCGAAGCACTCATCGGTGTAACGCACAATCTCGACCAGCAGGCTGGGCATCGTCAGGGGGCGTCCGGTGGTGGAAGGGGAGTCAGCCGTTGAAGCGGCGTGCGGTGGTGAAACTGCGTTCCCAGTAGCGGTCGTCCAGGGAGTCCTGGCGAATTCGGCCACCGGTGCTGGGCGCGTGGATGAACTGGTTGTTGCCGATATACAGGCCGACATGGCTGACGTTGCCGCGCCCGTTGCGATTGAAGAACACGGCGTCGCCGGGTTTGAGTTCGGTGCGACCGACACGCTTGCTGCCGCTTTCGATCATCTCACCGGTGGTGCGCGGCAGCTTCATGCCGGCCTCGGTGCGGAACAGGTAGACCAACAGCCCGCTGCAATCGAAGCCGTTGGCCACGCTGGTGCCGCCATGGCGGTAGGGCACTCCGATCAGCTGGCGGGCACGAGCCACCACACGTGTGTTGGTGGTCGGCTGGGCCGGGTGCACGCCCGACTGCTGTGGGCGCTTCAGGTCGCGATGCGGCCGCACGTTGTTGCGATTGACGACTTTCCCATGGCTGGCACGGGACAGGCTCGACGTCGCCTTGTGCGGCGTTGCGCGCTTTGCTTCGCGGGCTTCGGCGAGGGGAACGGTCAGGGCGAGCAGCAGGATCGTGCTCATCAAGGTGAGGAAGCGCATCTTGGGTACATCGTGTGACTAGGTAGTGGAACGGGGCGCTATCTTAGAAATCTCCCGCGTTGAGTTAACGTGGGGAAACTGCAAAACCCTGTAGGCATTTTCCGATTAAGAGATCAGGTGGTGACTTGCATTCGACGGTTAGCCGGATTCCCCGCTGAAGCGTCGGGCGGTCGTATAGCTGCGTTGCCAATAGTGGTTGTCCAGCGAGTCGATGCGGATGGTCTTGCCGGTGCGCGGTGCGTGGATGAAGCGGCCGCCACCGATGTACAGGCCCACGTGGCTGGCGCGCCCCGTGCCGTCATGATTGAAGAACACCGCATCGCCCGGTTGCAGCTCATCCTGATCCACGGCATTGCGCTTTTGCGCGATCATCGAGGTGGTGGTGCGCGGTAGCTTGCGGTTGGCGATGGTGCTGTACAGGTAGACGAGCAGGCCACTGCAATCGAAGCCGGACGCTTCGCTTTCACCACCCCAGCGGTAAGGCGTACCGATCAGTTCATGGGCACGCTCGATGATGCGTGAGGTAACCCGTGGGCTCAGCGACCTGTGCTCCTCCGCCTGTGGGTAGGGCGCCAGGAGCGGTTCCCGGGCGGAGCTCGATACCTTCAGGTTCCGTCGCGCGCTTCGGATCTGTGCGCGCAGTTCGATAGCGCGGGCGGAAAATCCCGCGCTCTGGTAGGTCCGCTCGATGGCAGCGTTGTCGTAGCGACGCCAATTGGGTGTGTCGTAGTCATCGGCGAGGGCGAACGGCGCGCCCAGGATGCAGAAGAGATAAAGGGTCAGCCAGCGGAGTGGGCGCACGTCGGGTCACCTCGAGGTGAACGGTGGGGACGGGCGCCATCCTAGAAACGGCTAGGGAAGATCGATGTAGGAAACCTCTAGTAGATTTGAAGGCGGATTCCACGGAGGATGGTCGGTCACCACTCAGCGTGCGAACAGCTGGCCGATGTCCTTGAAGGCCTTGAACTCCAGGGCATTGCCGCAGGGATCGAAGAGGAACAACGTTGCCTGTTCGCCCACCTGACCCTGGAAGCGCACATGGGGTTCGATGACGAACCGCGTGCCGCGCTCGCTCAGCCTTTGCGCCAGACGCTCCCAGTCCTCCCACGGCAGCACCACGCCGAAGTGCGGTACCGGCACGTCATGCCCATCGACGGCATTGGTGTGCGCCGCCTCCTGGCTGGCGGTGCGTGGGTGCTCGTGGATCACCAGCTGGTGGCCGAAGAAGTCGAAGTCTACCCACTGGGCGCTGCTGCGCCCTTCGGCGAGGCCGAATACCTCGCCGTAGAAGTGCCGGGCCAGGGCGAGGTCGTAGACGGGAATGGCCAGGTGGAAAGGCGATAGCGCCATGGATGTGCTCCCTGTCAGGTTCAGGCTGGTGCGGCCAGCAGGCGGCTGATGGTGGCCTTGGCCGCGTTCATCTGCCCCTCGCGGGCGAGGCGGGTGAACTCCAGCAGGGCATGCTCGTGCTCGGCCAGGTCGTCGAGGATGTCGCGGTCATCGTCGTCGCCCTGGTTGGCAAGGCTGTCGTAGCGCTGGACGTAGGGCTCCACCAGCACTTCGAGCCTTTCCAGGGTCTGCGGCCAGTCAAGCCCGAGCCAGTCGGCGGCACGCTGGCGGCCCTGGGCGGCGGCGTGGGCGGTGTCGCCCAGCGGTAGGCCATGGCGTTGCAGCAGCCGCGCCATGCGCAGGCCGGTCTGGCGCTCCAGTCGCGCCAGCAGGAGCATCGAGGACGCCCCCTCCGGCAGTTGCTCGGCCAGGCCGAGGAAGAAGTTCTCACCGCGGACTTCGCCCAGGTAGGCGGCCTGCAGTTCACTGGCTTGTCGGTGCATGCGTCGGTCCCCCTTTGCTGAATGGGGACCAGCCTAGACGATGTGCGCCGGGCATCGAACCCGGCATGTCGTGTCTGGGCCAGAACGGGTCGCTCAGCGTTCGAAACCGTATTCGCGCTCGACCCGGCTGATACGCACGCGGAAGGCGCTGTACCAGTCGCGGCGGCCTGCCTGCTGGGCCATGCGGTGTTCGGCCTGTTGCTTCCACTGGCGGATGGCGGCTTCGTCACGCCAGTAGGAGACAGTGATGCCCAGACCGTCGGCGCCACGGGCCGACTCGACGCCGAGGAAGCCGTCCTGCTGTGCGGCCAGTTCCAGCATGCGCTCGGCAGTGGCGCCGTAGCCTTCGTCCAGCTCGGTGCGGTAGGAGGTGAACGTCACGGCGTAGTAGGGCGGTTGCGGTGTGCTGGCGATCATGCGGCGCTCCCGGCGTGGACGGCTTCTTGGCTGGATGACTGGATGGGCGCTTGGCTGGATTGATGGCGGAAGGCGGCGGACAGGAGCGCCTCGGCCAGTGGCACAGCGATACCGGCCAGCGCCCTGCGCTCCGGCTGGAACAGGGTGGCGACGAAGAAGGGATGGTCGGTCGCTTCCAGCGCGCGGATGCTGCCGTCCTCTCCGTGGGCGCAGGCGCGTAGCGAGCCGCCGAACAGCTCGTCCTGGAACGCCGGATTCACCCCGTAGCTGCACCGGTAGCCCTCGCGAATCTCCGGCAGACCGTAGATGGCGGCCAGGTGCGAGCCGGCGGTGAGGCGGATGGTTTCGCTGACCTCAACCAGTGAACAGGGCAGGGCATGGACCACCGTGCGCATTGCATCCGGGTCCGTCTCGGCGTGTGCCGCGTCGCTCCAGCCGAGGACATGGCGCGCGCGCTCCAGCAGGGCATGCTGGAAGCCCCCGCAGGTGCCGAGGAAGGGTACGTCGTTTTCGCGGGCGAAGGTGATCGCCCGCAGGGCGCCTTCGGTGTCGAGGTAAGGGCTGCCAGGGATGCACCAGAAGCCGGAGTACGGCTCCAGGTCCAGGCCCTGGGCGAGGCGCGGAGTGTCCAGCCAGTCCACGCGCAGCGTGCCCGAGTGCGGCAGCAGCGATTGCTGCAGGGCCAGGGGAATCGCCCAGTGGGCGGTGACGCGGCTGTCGCGGTCTCCGATCAGGCCGATCCGCAGTGCTTTACGACGTTTTCCCATCCTTTTTCCCCCTGGCGTCGTGGCCCATTGGCGGGCCCATGGGAGGCAATTTATAGTTGCGCAGGCGCAATCGAAATGGGCGGTTGCGCAACCTTGGAGTGCGTCGATGCAATACCGTCTGGAGTACGCCGATCTGGCCCTGGTGCTGGCGCTGGTGCGAGGGGGCAGCCTTGCGCGTGCCTCGGAATTGCTCGAAGTAGACGTCTCCACCGTGTTTCGTGCCGTGCGCCGGCTGGAGAAGGCGCTGGGCACCGCGCTGTTCGAGAAGGGCCGCAACGGCTACCTCGCCACGGCCACCGCGCAGCAACTGGCGACCCAGGCAGAACTGGCCGAGCAGGCGCTGGAAGCGGCGCGACTGGGCCTGGAGCAGGGCCACGACGTGCTCAGCGGCACCGTGCGCCTGACCTGTTCCGACACCGTGCTGCAGGGCCTTTTGCTGCCGGCCCTGGCGCGCTTCATGAAGCGCTACCCGGCGCTGAATCTGGAACTGACCACCTCCAACGCCTTCGCCAACCTCAGCCGCCGCGACGCCGACATTGCCCTGCGCCTGACCAATGCGCCGCCGGAGCATCTGGTGGGACGCAAGCTGGGCGAGGTGCACTACGTCCTCTGTGCCCACCGCGACTACCTGGCCGAGCAAGGCGAGCGTCCCTGGCAGGATATGAGCTGGATCGCCCCGGACGACTTTCTGCCCGATCACTCCAGCGTCGCCTGGCGCCGCCAGGCGTTCCCGACGGTGCTCCCGGCCTATCGCTGCAACAGCATGCTCTCGGTGCTCGACCTTTGCCGCGCGGGGCTGGGGCTGGCTGCGCTGCCAGCGTTCCTGCTGCGCCCGGACGACGGGCTGCAGATACTGGAGCCGGAGCTTCCCGGCTGCAGCATCCATCTCTGGCTGCTGACGCGACCGGATTGCCGGGCGCTGCGGGCGGTAGTGACGCTGTTCGAGGAGTTGGCCGGGAGCATTCGTTTGCCAGCCTGAATGAAAAGACCCCGCCGGGAAGCGGGGTCTTTCGTCTGTCACAGCCACTACCAGTGACGGTAGTGTCCCGGCGGGCCATAGTAGCCTGGGCCGTAATAACGCGGCGGACCATAGTAGCGGGGCGGCCCGTAGTAACGCGGGCCTGGCACCACCACGACCGGTCGGTACACCGGTTGATACACGGGCTGGTAGACCGGCGCAGGCTGGTAGTACACCGGTTGCGGCGGGTAATAGGCCACCGGGGGCGGCGGAGCGTAATAGGGCGCCGGCGCGGGTTGCGAGCCGGCGACCACTGCACCCCCGACAACGGCGCCAACCACTGCGCCGATCGCGGCGGCATCGGTATTGCTGTTGGCCGCGGCCTGGCCGGCGAGGGCAAGGCCGGCGCAGAGCAGGGCGATCTGGGGGAGACGGTGAAGCATGATGCACCTCCTGAGGAACCCGGCGAGGAACCAGGTATCTATGAGACATCGGCCTCGAAAGAATCGTAACGCCGCCGGTGTAAAGGTTGTGTAAATGGCGCCGTACGGCTCTGCGACGGGCCTGGCATGTATCAGCCTGCAATACATCCATCGCGCTGCCGCAGCCTTCGGGCTGGTAAGGTTGCGCCTTTCGCGTTTTATCCATGAAGAATCAGGGAGACCTTCCATGCCCTTCAACCGAGTGACTCTCTTGTCGCTTCTCGCTGTCGCCGCCCTTGCCGGTTGCAGTTCCAAGGATTCCTCGTCCGATGCGGCCCAGCCGGCTGCGGACAGTTCGCCGGCCATGACCGGCACCTGCAACGCCAAGGCGGTGCAGTCGATCATCGGCAAGGTCGTCACCCCGACCCTGACCGAAGAAGCTCGCCGCGATGCTGGCGCCAGCGTTGCCCGCGTGCTCACCCCGCACCAGCCAGTGACCATGGAGTACAACTCGCAGCGCCTGAACATCGACGTCGATGACAGCCAGGTGGTGAAGCAGGTCTCCTGCGGCTGAGTCTTTCGCCCGACTGCGCCCATGAAAAAGCCCCGCCTAGGCGGGGCTTTTTCATCTCCAGTGCGGATCAGCGATTGGCGGGCTTCTTGATCACACGCAGCGCCTGGCTCGACTGGTTGACGCACTCCTCGTAATTGCCGGCCTTCTTCGCTTCCTCGGCCTTGGCGAGGTACTCGTGGACTGCGTTGACCTTCACGCCGGTGGCGTTCGGGTTGGCGGTCTTGAGGAAGTCGTTGATCTGCTGCAGGTTGCCGTCGCACAGCGCGCTGTCAGCGAAAGCCGGTACGGAAAACACCATGGCCAGGAGCAGGGCGTACTTTTTCATGCAGGTTCTCCTTGCATCTCGAATGCCGAATCGAAGAAGTTCGAAATTACGTTAGCTTGCTAACTACCGACAAGCGAATGTCCCGCGAATTCATTTCAGTTCTGACGCTAGTCAGGAAAACCCCGATCCGCCGTGTCGCTGGTCAGATGGCGCTGAACTTTCGCTCCAGGCCCTGGCTGCGAAAGTGCTCGATGACGTACTCGATGAATACCCGCGTCTTGGCCGGCAGCAGTTTCTGCGCGGCGTAGTAGAGCGCGGTGTTGCCAGCGTCCACGTACCAGTCCGGCAGCACACGCACCAGGCGGCCGCTCTCTAGGTACGGGACGGCGTGCTGCATGCTCACCAGGGTCACGCCCAGTCCCATCAGTGCGGCGACGCAGGCGGCTTCGGGGTCGCTGAAGGTCATGCGCTCCTTCAGCGCGATCGGCGCCTGGGCCTGCTGGCGGTTGGTCAGCGGCCAGGGACGCACACGGCCGGTTTGCGGCGAGCGGATGCGGATGCCGTCGTGGCTGGGCAGGTCCGACGGATAGCGGAGCGCCGGCCGTGCTTCGAGGTAGGCCGGCGAAGCCAGCAGTACCAGATGCGCCGGGCACAGCTTGCGCGCCACCACGCCGGGCGGCAGCTCGAAGCCGCCGCCGATGGCGGCGTCGAAGCCTTCGGCGATGAGGTCGACCTGGTGGTTGTCGAAGTGCCAGTCCGGACGGATCGCCGGATAGCGATCGAGGAAGTCCCCCAGCAGCGGCAGGATGTAGTCGCGACCGAACACCAGCCCCATGCTCACCTTCAACATGCCGCTGGGCTGGCCATCGGCGCTGGCCAGGTTGGCGATGGCGCTCTGCAGGCTGGCGAGGCCGCCGCCGGCTTCATCGAGAAATCGCTCACCGGATTCGGTCAGGGCCAGGCTGCGGGTACTACGCTGGAACAGCCGCACGCCCAGGTTGTTCTCCAGCCGCGCCACGTTCTTGCTCACCGCCGCCGGCGTCAGGCCCAGGCGGCGTGCGGCGGCGGCGAAGCTGCCCGCCTCGGCGCTGCGGACGAAGCATTCGATACTGATCAGGCTTTCCATGGGTTTTATTCCGGACGTTTGGTATCGACTGAATATAGCGATTACCAGCTACCGGGTCAGGAGTGCAAGCGCGAAACTGGCCCCGTCGAACTTACTCCCCCACTCGATTCCTGGAGACACGAAATGACCACCACGCAAACCACTCAATCCCTCGCCGGCAAAGTCGCTTTCGTACAGGGCGGCTCCCGCGGCATCGGCGCTGCCATCGTGCAGCGCCTGGCTCAGGAAGGTGCCGCCGTGGCCTTCACCTACGTCAGCTCGGCACAGAAGGCCGAAGACCTCGCCGCCAGCATCGAAGCCGCCGGCGGCCGCGCCCTGGCGCTGAAGGCCGATAGCGGCGACGCAGCCTCGGTGCAGCAAGCCATCGATACCGCCGCACAACGCTTCGGCGGCATCGATATCCTGGTCAACAACGCCGGCGTGCTGGCCATCGCCCCGGTGGAAGAGTTCAGCCTGGAAGACCTCGACCGCACCCTGGCGGTGAACGTGCGCAGCGTCTTCGTCGCCACCCAGGCCGCTGCGCGGCACATGGGGCAGGGCGGGCGCATCATCACCATCGGCAGCACCAACGCCGATCGCATGCCCTTTGGCGGTGGCGCCGTCTACGCCATGAGCAAGTCGGCCATCGTCGGCCTGACCAAGGGCCTGGCCCGCGACCTCGGCCCGCGCGGGATCACCGTGAACAACGTGCAGCCCGGCCCGGTGGATACCGACATGAACCCGGCCGACAGCGACTTCGCGGCTTCCCTGATGGACCTGATGGCGGTCGGTCGTTACGGCCGTGCGGAAGAAGTCGCCGCTTTCGTCGCCTACCTGGCGGGCCCGGAAGCCGGCTACATCACCGGCGCCAGCCTGACCATCGACGGTGGCTTCGGCGCCTGATGGGTTCTAGATGACCGCAGCGCGATCGGGTTCAGGCTCGGTCGCGGCTCTGGATGTTCCAGTGTTCGGAGGTGCTGGCGAGCTTTTCCGACAGCATCTCCACTTGTTCATAGAGACGCAGGGTGAGCCAGTAGAAGCCCTGTTTCTCGAAGGAGTCGGTCAGGTTGTGTGGCCGTGCGGGCAGGTTCTCCAGGCCCTGGCAGGCCTGCACCAGCTTGCTGGTACGACTGAACTTCAAGGCGTGGGCCGATTGCAGCAGCAGGCGGCCGATGATCTGCCGGTGCGTGTCGAGGCTGGTCGGCACCGGTTCTATCTCCCCGGCCTCGGCGGCGAACTGCCGTGAGGCAATCAGTGATTCCAGGGTGCCCATGATGGCGCGGTGGATGCGCTGGAGCATTTCCAGCTCACGCAGCGGCATGCCCGTCTCCCGCGACACTGGCCCCAGATGGGCTCGCGAAGCCACGAGGCGATGGTCCAGTTCCTCCAGCTGGCGGGCGAAGTGTTCGGGCGTGAAGTCGTGGTTGGACGACAACTGCCCATACATCCGTGCGCAGGCGCGCAGGTTGTCGGAGAGCAGGTAGCGCCAGACATAGACTGCCCGCAACGGGTAGATCTGCGAGAACAGCAGTGCCACCGCGACGCCGATCAGCACATTGGCCGAGCGCCATAGTCCTTCGGTGAACCCCGTCTCGCCGGGGCCGGCGACAATGCACATGGTGATCCCCGCCAGCAGCGCGACGTAGCCGGGTCGGCGAATCGCATAGAACGCCGAGGCCGCGCCCAGTACCGACATCACCAGAAAAGTCAGCGTGAGCGAGCGGGTACCGTCGTAAACCGCGATCACACAGAGCCCCAGAACCGCCCCCACCAGGGTGCCGATCACCCGCTCGTAGGATTTGCCGCGAATCGTTCCCTGGTGGACCAGGCCACCCATGACCACCAGCACTGTCACCGAGGCCCACAGACCGTGGGGCAGCTTGAGCGCGCTGGTGATCAGCATCGAGGCGAGGAGGGCGAGGCCGACTCGTACGCAGTGGATCCAGGCGGCGTAGCGATAGCGGGTATAAGGATTGGCCAGGCGGCGGAAGGGCAGGCTGAGGATCGAGGGTTGCTTCGCCAAGGGTGGCTCCGATGGTGATGGTCAGGGAAAGGGTAGCCGTTTCGGCCGGAATGGACCTGTGGTGGATCATGCCCGCGTCCCGCTGAACGGCCTCAAGGCGGCTGCGGGCACGCCGATAGAAAATCCACCGGAAGCGCTGGTTCCGCTTCATCGATCTTCGCTAGAATCCCGGACTTTTGCGCGCAGGGACCGCGTGCGCCCATCAGCGCCCGAGTGCATCAGAGAGCCCCCATGCTTGCCGGTAGTTACGATCCCGCCCTTGTCCTGATTTCGCTGTGCGTCGCCATGCTGGCGTCCTACACCGCGCTGGACCTGGCCGGGCGCATCGCGACCACCCGCGGCTGGCCGGTGCTGCTGTGGATCGGCGGCGGCGGGGTGGCCATGGGCATCGGCGTGTGGTCGATGCACTTCATCGGCATGCTCGCCTTCAGCCTGCCGATCCCGCTGGGTTATGACCTCACCCTGACCCTGTTGTCGCTGGCCATCGCCGTGCTCAGTTCAGGGTTCGCCCTGGCGCTGGTCAGCCAGGACCGTCTGCCGCTCTGGCATCTGCTCTGTGGCGCGCTGGCCATGGGGGCCGGGATCAGCTGCATGCACTACCTGGGCATGTACGCGATGCTCATGCAGCCGGGCATCGACTATGACCCGACGTTGTTCGGGCTTTCCCTGGTGATTGCCGTGGCGGCTTCCGGCGCCGCGTTATGGATTGCCTTCCAGCTGCGTCACAACACGCCCTATGTGCGCCTGGCCCGGGCCGGCGCAGCGCTGGTGATGGGCGTGGCCATCGTCGGCATGCATTACACCGGCATGGCCGCCGCGCGTTTCCCCGAGGGCAGCTTCTGCGGCGCGTCACCCAGTGGCCTGGACAGTGACTGGCTGGCGCTACTGATCATCATCGTCACCCTGGCGGTGATCGGCATCGCGCTGCTCACCTCGGTACTGGACGCACGCCTGGAGTCGCGCACGGCGCAGCTCACCTCGTCGCTGGCGCAGGCCAACCAGGAGCTGACCCAGCTTGCCCTGCACGACAACCTCACGCGCCTGCCCAACCGCGTCCTGCTGGAGGATCGCATCGAGCAGATGATCGGCAAGGTGCAGCGTAGCGGCGGGCATTTCGCGCTGATGTTCCTCGACCTCGACGGCTTCAAGCCGGTCAACGACGCTTTCGGCCACCATGTTGGCGACCTGTTGCTCAAGGCCGTGGCCCAGCGCCTGCGCGACAGCCTGCGCAGCGAAGACACGGTGGCACGCATCGGCGGCGACGAGTTCGTGGTACTCGCCGAACTGGCCGAAGCCGAGGATGCGGTGACCGTCGCCAGCCAGCAGGTCAACCTGCTGGCGCAGCCGTTCCAGGTGGCCGGGCAGGAGCTGCGCATCGCCGCCAGTATCGGCATCACGCTGTATCCGGGCGACGGTTCCACCCAGCAGGAACTGCTGCGCAACGCCGACGCGGCGATGTACCACGCCAAGGGCAACGGCAAGAACGGCTACAGCTTCTTCGAGCAGTCGATGAACACCAACGCGCGCAACCACCTGCAGTTGCTGCACGACCTGCGCGCGGCGCTGGATCGCCGCGAGTTCACCCTGCATTACCAGCCCAAGTTCGCCGCCAGCGGCGAGCCCATCGGCGCCGAGGCGCTCCTGCGCTGGCAGCACCCGCAGCGCGGGCTGATGATGCCTGACACCTTCATCGCTTTGGCCGAGCGAACCGGGCTGATCATCCCCATCGGCGACTGGGTGCTGGATGAGGCCTGCCGGCAGATGCGCGAGTGGTACCTGCAGGGCCACGAAAGTTGGCGGGTAGCGGTGAACCTCTCGGCGCTGCAGTTCTGCCATGCCGCCCTGGTGCAGTCGGTGGCCGACGCGCTGCAGCGCCACCAGTTGCCGGCGCGCTGCCTGACCCTGGAGATCACCGAGACCACGGCGATGCGCGATGCCGATTCCAGCCTGGAGATCCTCGGCAAACTGTCGGACATGGGCGTGGACCTGTCCATCGACGACTTCGGCACCGGCTACTCCAGCCTGCTGTACCTCAAGCGCCTGCCGGCCAACGAGCTGAAGATCGACCGCGGGTTCGTCCGCGACCTGGAGCAGGACAGCGACGACGCCGCCATCGTCTCGGCCATCGTTGCCCTGGGCCAGGCGCTGGACCTGCGGATCGTTGCCGAGGGGGTAGAAACCTCCGGACAGCAGAACTTCCTCACCCGCCTGGGGTGCGATTCGCTGCAAGGCTTCCTGTTAGGCAAGCCGGTGCCGGCCGAGCAATTCCTCGAACGTCTCAGCGTGCCGGTGTAGTCGCGGCCAGCTGCGCGCACAGCTCGCGCAGTTGCTCACACAGGCTGCGTCCGGCGCTGCCCAGCTCCGGACGGGCGTAGAGCGCCAGTTCCAGTCCCTCGATGGGGGCAAAACCGTCCTCGACGGTCAGCACACGGTGGCCTTCGTGACGACCGCGCAGGGGCAGCAGGCTGACGCCCATGCCCGCCGCCACCGCCGCCGACAGGCTTGCCAGGCTGGCGCTGCTGTAGCTGATGCGCCAGCGCCGACCGCTGGCCTCCAGGGCGTGGATCATCTCCTGGCGATACAGCGCTCCCAGCGGGAACACCACCAGCGGCAGCGGGTCGCGGGCGGCGGCGGGGGTGGTGGCGCTGTCCTGCCAAGCCAGCGGTTCGGGCCAGTGGGCGAGGCAGTCGCTGTCCGCGCCCCATTGCTTGACCAGCGCCAGGTCCAGCTCGCCGCTGCGGTACTGGCGCAACAGTTCCTGGCTGAGGCCGCTGGATACCTCCAGGCGCAGCCTCGGACGTTCGGCGCTGAAGGCCGCGAGCAGCGGCATCATTCGTTCGCCGGCAAAATCTTCCGGCATCCCCAGGCGCAGCACGCCCTCGCTGTGCTCGCTGCTCAGTGCCTCGCGCGCTTCCGAGCCCAGTTCGAGGATGCGTCGCGCATAACCCAGCAGCCGTTCGCCCTGCTCGGTGGGCAGCACCTGGCGCTGACTGCGGTCCAGTAGACGGCAGTCCAGGCTCTGCTCCAGGCGCAGGATCTGCTGGCTCACCGTGGATTGGGTCAGGTGCAGCAGTTCCGCGGCGCGGGTGAAGTTGCCGGCGTCCACCACCATCACGAAGCTGCGCAGCAGGTTGGGATCAAGCATTCTGATTTCCACTGGAAGTCATGTTTCTATTTAATTTCAGCATAGAACATCCCTTCGTCATACTGCAGCTGTTCATTTGATCGAGCGAGAGTCGAGGCAAGACAGTCATCACGGGGGAGCGTCCATGGACATGCCGACTATCCAGACCGAGGACGTGCACAGCCGCGCCGCTGCAGACGCATTGCTGGCTGCGGCCGGCGAAGGTCACGAAGCCGAGGTCGCGGCGCTGCTCAAGCGCGGTGTGCCAGTGGATGTGACCGACGGGCAGGGCAATACGCCGCTGCTGCTGGCCACCGCTCGCAATCGTGCGGAAGTCGCGCGACTGCTGGTCGCCGCTGGCGCCGACGTCAACCGGCAGAACCGCATCCACGACAGCGCCTACCTGCTGGCCGGTGCGGCGGGGCACCTGGAAATCCTTCAGCTGACCCTGGCCCATGGCGCCGACCTGCGCAGTACCAACCGCTATGGCGGCACGGCACTGATTCCGGCGTGCGAGCGCGGCCATGTGGAGGTGGTGGCCACGCTGCTCAAGGCTGGCGTCGATCCCGATCATGTCAACAAGCTGGGCTGGACCGGGCTGCTCGAAGCCATCCTGCTCAGCGACGGCGGCCCGCGTCACCAGGCCATCGTGAAACAGCTCATTGAAGCCGGGGCGGACCTGAACCTGGCCGACAACGACGGCGTTACGCCGCTGCAACACGCCCGCCAGCGCAACCAGACCACCATTGCCAGGATGCTGGAAGTCGCCGGCGCGCATTGATCGAACCGATTCGCTGGAAACTGCCATGTCACACGAAGTCTTCATGCGCGAGGCCCTGCAACTGGCCCGCCACAACATCGAGGCCGGCGGCCGCCCGTTCGGCGCCGTGCTGGTCAAGGACGGGCGGGTGATCGCCCGCGCCGCAAACTCCATCCACCTGGATTTCGACCCCACCGCCCACGCCGAACTGCTGGCGATCCGCCGTGCCTCGGCGGTGCTGGGCATGTCGCGGCTGGACGGCTGCGTGATCTACGCCAGCGGACATCCGTGCCCGATGTGCCTGGCGGCCATGCACCTTTGTGGCGTGGAGGGCGCCTACTTCGCCTATTCCAACGACGATGGCGAGCCGTTCGGGCTGTCGACTGCCGCCGTGTACCAGCAGATGACCCAGCCGCCGCAGTGGCAGTCGGTTCCGCTGCGCGCGTTGCGCCCGAGTGGTGAAGAAGGTCTGTACGGTTATTGGCAGGAGCAACGCACGTGAGCCGCGGCATGACCCTGCCGGCGCAGGGCGAAGCGGCGGGGCAGAGCAGCCACGCCGGCTGGATCGGCCTGCTGGTGATCGTCGCGCTGGGCATCAATCTGCGGCCGATCCTCACCTCCATCGGCCCGCTGCTGGCCGACATCCACGACGCCACCGGCCTGGGCTTCCAGGGCCTGTCGATGCTGACGGTGCTGCCGGTGCTGTGCATGGGCCTGTTCGCCCTGGGCCTGCCGTGGGTCGGCCCGCGCCTGGGCGAGAGCCGGGGCATGGTGCTCGGCCTGCTGGCCATCGGCGCGGCGTGCTTCTGGCGGCTGCTGCTGGACAGCGGTTTCGCCCTGATCGCCAGCGCGGTGCTGGCGGGCTGTGGCGTAGCGGTGATCCAGGCGTTCGTGCCCGGCGTGATCAAGCGCTGGTTCCCGCACAAGGTGCCGTCGGCCATGGGCCTGTACTCGGCATCGTTGATGGCTGGCGGCGGTAGTGCAGCGGTGTTGGCGCCGGTGGTATCGGAACACTTCCATCGCTGGCAGGACGGCCTCGGTGCCTGGCTGCTGCTGGCGGTTGTCGGCCTGTTGCTGTGGTCCGTGGCGCGTCCGCGGGAGACGCCTGTGGCCACACCGCCGCAGCAAAAGGTCCAGCACTATTTCGGCAGCCGCCGCGCCTGGCTGCTGGCCCTGTACTTCGGCCTGATCAATGGCGGCTACACCAGCATGGTGGCCTGGCTGCCGGTGTACTACCGCCAGCTCGGCTGGACGGCCCAGGCCAGCGGCCAATTGATCGGCCTGATGACGATCTTTCAGGTGATCGCCGCGCTGACCATCCCGCTGTTGATCCGCCGTTCGCTGGATCGTCGTGGCTGGCTGTGCCTGTGCCTGCTGATCCAGCTTACCGGGTTCATCGGGCTGATCTCGGCGCCGCTGCACCTGCCGGGTCTGTGGGTGGCGCTGATTGGCTACGGTCTGGGCGCCTGCTTCGCCCTGAGCCTGACCCTGACCCTGGACCACCTCGCCGACGCCGGCGCGGCCGGGCGCCTGGCGGCCTTCGTGCAGGGCATCGGCTTCATCGTCACCGGCATCGTGCCCTACGTCACCGGCGCTCTGCGCGACAGCACTGGCAGCTTCCAGGCTTCCTGGATCCTGCTGGCGGTGTCGGTGGTGCTGATGCTGGGCGTGACCCTGCGCTTCTCGCCCAGAGGGTATGCGCGGGCAATGGGGAAATAGGCGAAATTCTGCGTTGTCGGATGCCAATCGCGGACGGAGTCCGCTCCCACGCAGGCCTTGAGCTGTCGTAGGAGCAACTGTTTGCTTCAGGTAAGTCCGTGCCAGCGCCTTTCCCTCACCCCAGCCCTCTCCCAGGGGGAGAGGGAGCCGCCCGTGCCGGCGGACATCAAGATTTCATCCTGCACCGAACAGTCCCCTCTCCCCCTGGGAGAGGGTTAGGGTGAGGGCTGATCCGAGTACAGGACTGTCGGGTAGGAGCGGACTTTGTCCGCGATCGTTTTCAGGCGAGTGAGAGGGTCAGACCGACGTCGCGATATAGATGCGGTAGCCGATGATCGACAGCATGCTCAGCGTGCCGACCCACATCAGGAACACACCCACCGGGCGATGGCGGATGGTGAAGCCGATGCCCAGCATGAACATGCCGAAGACGATGATGCCGAGGGTGATGAAGAGGGACGTGGGGTCCAGCGGGATGAAATGAGCAGTGGCGTCCACGGTGAGTCCTTGTCTGAAAGGTCCGATATAGAGAGTCTAGGCCAGAGTAGGACCGAACTCCTTTGATCCCTGGCAAGTCGGCCCGGATCATAGCGGCCCGGGACGCTCAGCCCAAGCTCAGCTCTCCAGCAGAAGTCTGCCCTTGCCCGTGAGGGCGAGTTGCAGGCCGTGCAGTTCGGTGAATCCGAGGTGTACCAGCAGCCGTTTCAAGTGAGGGTGGATGACGTCGCCGCGCCTGACGCCGAGGAGAAGTTGGCACAGCTCGGTGTCGCGGGAGGGGGTTGGACTTCTCTCGACCTCGTTGTTGAGCACGGAGCGGGCTTCCCTGATTCATGACGTCAGTGAATTCTGAATTCGATCTGGGTTCAGCTTATTTTCGATTGCTATCAGAAAATACTGATCAGAATCTAAGTATCTGACAGATTCCGGAACATGTGTGCCAATAGCTAGGAGTCGCCAGTGTGCCGCGGGCATAAAAAAGCCCCGCGGTCCGGAGCGTCAGACCGCAGGGCCAGAACGGTCGAGAGATTCTCGACCGGGGAGGACCGATCAGGCCGCCGGTGTCGGCTGCCAGCCGCCGCCGAGGGCCTTGTAGATCGCCACGATGCCGCGATACACGTCGACTTCCGCCAGCGCCTGGGCGTCTTCGGCGGCGAGTTGCTCGCGTTCGGCGTCCAGCAGGTTGAGGAAGTCCACGGTGCCCTCGCGGTATTGCAGGCCGGCCTGTTGCGCGGCGTTGCGGCTGGCTTCGGACTGGCGCACCAGCGACACCAGGCGCTGTTGGCGCTTGCCGTAGTCGCTGAAGGCGTTCGACGACTCCTCCAGGGCCAGCAGGACCTGCTGCTCGTAGGTCGCCAGGGCACCGTCGGCATCGGCCTTGGAGGCGCGCAGGCGAGCCCGCACGCTGCCCAGGTCGAAGGCCGCCCAGGTGATGCTCGGGGCGACGCCCCAGGCGCTGGCGGCGGACGAGCCGATCTGCGAGCCACGGCCGGCGGTGTAGCCCAGGAAGCCGCCGAGGCTGACCTTCGGGAACAGGTCGGCGGTGGCTACGCCGACGTCTGCGGTCGCAGCGGCCAGGCGGCGTTCGGCAGAGGCGACGTCAGGACGGCGACGCAACAGCTCGCCCGGATCGCCGATGGGCAGCGCCTTGGCGATGGCCGGCAGTTTCTTCGGCGACAGGTCCACGCTCAGCGCGTCCGGGCGCTGGCCGAGGAGGGTGGCGATGCGGTTGCGCTGGCGCACCTCTTCAGCTTGCAGTTGCGGCACGCTGGCTTCGGTGGAAGCCAGGCGCGCTTCGGCGCGTTGCACGTCCAGCTCGCTGCCAACGCCGGCGTCGCGCAGCTGGATGGTCAGGTCGCGGGACTCGCGCTGGTTGTCCAGGTTGCTCTTGGCGATGCTTTCACGCAGCTGCGCTCCACGCAGTTGCCCGTAGGCATCGGCCAGCTCGGCGATCAGGCTGACCTGCAGCTGTTGCAGGTCGGCGACTATGGCTTCGCTCTGTGCGTCGCTGGATTCCAGCTGGCGGCGCACGCGGCCGAACAGGTCGACCTCCCAGATCATGTCCAGGCCCAGGTCGTAGCGCTCCTGGTTCACCCGGTCCTCGGTCTGGCCGGGCACCTGGCCCTTGCCGACCTGGCCTTCGGCGCGGCTGGTGACCGTGGGGAAGCGGTCATTAGCCACGTCGTCGCGGATGGCCCGCGAAGCCAGCACGCGGGCATAGGCCACGCGCAGCTCACGGTTTTCCTTGAGCGACTGCTCGACCAGCTGGGTCAGCACGGGGTCGTCGAACTGCTTCCACCAGGCGTCTTCGAAGCGATTGCGGTCGTAGTTCTGCGCCTGGGCATTGCTGTCCAGTCGGGCCGGCGCGGTGTCCGGCTTCTGGTAGTCGGGGCCGACCATGCACGCGCTGAGGGCCAGCGCGAGCAGGGAGGGGACGAACAGTTTCACGGCACTCATGTTGATGGCGCTCATGCCTGGTGGGCCTCGTTGTGGGACGCGTGGCTCAGGGCGGCACGCTCCTGTTTCTTCGCTTCGCGGGCTTCCATGAAGCGGCGGATCAGCACATAGAAGACCGGGGTCAGCAGCAGGCCGAAGAAGGTCACGCCGAGCATCCCGGAGAACACCGCGACACCCATGGCATGGCGCATTTCGGCGCCGGCGCCGGACGACAGCACCAGGGGCACCACGCCCATGATGAAGGCGATGGAGGTCATCAGGATCGGCCGCAGACGCAGGCGGCAGGCTTCCAGCACCGCGCTCAGGCGGTCCATGCCTTCGTCCTGTTTGTCCTTGGCGAACTCGACGATCAGGATCGCGTTCTTGCACGCCAGGCCCACCAGTACGATCAGGCCGATCTGGGTGAAGATGTTGTTGTCGCCACCGGACAGGATCACCCCGGCGATGGCCGACAGCAGGGTCATCGGCACGATCAGGATCACCGCCAGCGGCAGGCCCCAGCTTTCATACAGCGCAGCCAGCACCAGGAAGGCCAGCAGCACGCAGAGCGGGAACACGTAGATCGCGGAGTTGCCGGCGAGGATCTGCTGGTAGGTCAGCTCGGTCCATTCGTAGGTCATGCCATTGGGCAGCTCCTGCTTGAGCAGGCGCTCGATGGCGGCCTCGGCCTGGCCGGAGCTGTAGCCCGGTGCGGCGGCGCCGTTGATCTCGGCGGTGATGAAGCCGTTGTAGTGCATCACGCGGTCGGGGCCGGAGGTGTCGCTGATCTTGATGAAGGTGGCCAGCGGGACCATTTCACCCAGGTTGTTGCGCACTTTCAGCTGGCCGATCTGCTCGGGTTCGAGACGGAACTGCTGCTCGCCCTGGACGTTCACCTGGTAGGTGCGGCCGAAGCGGTTGAAGTCGTTCGCGTACAGTGAACCCAGGTAGACCTGCAGGGTGTCGAAGATGTCGCTGATCGCAACCCCGTGGGTCTTGGCCTTCTCGCGGTCGATGGCAGCATCCACCTGCGGCACGTTCACCTGGTAGCTGGTGAACACCGACATGGGGTTGAGCTCCGGCAGCGCGCGGGCCTTGTTGAGGATGTTCTGGGTCTGTGCGTAGAGCTCCTCGTAACCGGCGTTGCCGCGGTCCTCGATCTGCAGGCGGAAGCCGCCGATGGTCCCCAGCCCCTGTACCGGCGGCGGCGGGAAGATCGCGATGTAGGCGTCCTGGATATCCGCGAACTGCTTGTTCAGCTCGGCGGCGATCTCGTTGGCCGACATGCCCGGGCCTTTACGCTCGCTGAAGTCCTTGAGCGGGGTGAAGACGATGCCGCTGTTGGGGCTGTTGGTGAAGCCGTTGATCGACAGGCCGGGGAAGGACACGGTGTGCTCGATGCCCGGATGCTTGCCGGCGATTTCCGACATGCGCTTGATCACCGCTTCGGTGCGGTCCAGCGTGGCGGCGTCGGGCAGCTGCGCGAAGGCCACCAGGTATTGCTTGTCCTGTTGCGGCACGAAGCCGGTCGGGGTGCTGGAGAAGCCCAGGTAGGTCAGGCCGATCAGCCCCGCATAGAGCAGCAGCGCGATGGAGCTGCCGCGCAGCACGCGGGTGACGGTGCCGACGTAGCCATGGCTGGCGCGGTCGAAGAAGCGGTTGAACGGACGGAACAGCCAGCTGCCCAGCAGCTTGTCGAGGATCACCGAGAAGCGATCCTTCGGCTCGTGGTGCCCCTTGAGCAGCACGGCGGACAGCGCCGGCGACAGGGTCAGCGAGTTGAACGCCGAGATCACCGTGGATATCGCGATGGTCAAGGCGAACTGCCGGTAGAACTGCCCGGTGAGGCCTGAGATGAACGCGGTGGGAATGAACACGGCGCACAGCACCAGCGCGGTGGCGATGATCGGCCCGGTCACTTCCTTCATGGCGCGCTTGGTCGCCTCGATGGGCGTGAGGCCCAGCCCGATGTTCCGCTCGACGTTCTCCACCACCACGATGGCGTCGTCCACCACGATACCGATGGCCAGCACCAGGCCGAACAGTGACAGCGCGTTGAGCGAGAAGCCGAAGGCGTGCATCACCGCGAAGGTACCGATCAGCGATACCGGCACGGCGGCCAGCGGGATGATCGAGGCACGCCAGGTCTGCAGGAACAGCACGACCACCAGCACCACCAGGATCAGGGCTTCGAACAGGGTGTGCACCACCGCCTCGATGGAGCCGCGAACGAAGATGGTCGGGTCATAGACGATGGAGTAGTCCACGCCCTGCGGGAAGTCCTTCTTCAGTTCGGCCATCTTCTCGCGCACCAGGTTGGAGATGGCGATGGCGTTGGAGCCGGGACGCTGGAAGATCGGAATGGCGACCGCCGGCTGGTTGTCCAGCAGCGAGCGCAGGGCGTACTGGCTGGAACCGAGTTCGACGCGGGCGATGTCCTTCAGGCGGGTGATCTCGCCGTCCGGGCCGCTGCGGATGATGATGTTCTCGAACTCTTCCTCGGTGACCAGGCGACCCTGGGTGTTGATCGACAGCTGGAAGCTGGTATCGCTCGGCGACGGCGGGGCGCCGAGGGAACCGGCGGCGACCTGGCGGTTCTGCTCGCGGATCGCCGCGACCACGTCGGTGGCGGTCAGGTTGCGCGAAGCGACCTTGTTCGGGTCGAGCCACACGCGCAGGGAATAGTCGCCCATGCCGAACAGCTGTACGTCGCCCACACCGTCCAGGCGCGCCAGCTCATCCTTGATGTTGAGGATGGCGTAGTTGGACAGGTAGAGCATGTCGTAGCGGTTATCCGGCGAGGTCAGGTGCACGACCATGGTCAGGTCGGGCGAAGCCTTGTCGACGGTGATGCCGATCCGCGTGACTTCCTCGGGCAGCTTGGGCTGCGTGCGGGTCACGCGGTTCTGCACCTGCACCTGCGCGTTGTCCAGGTCGGTGCCCAGGGCGAAGGTGATGGTCAGGGTCATCTTGCCGTCGGCGGTGGACTGCGAGGACATGTAGAGCATGTTCTCGACGCCGGTGATGGCCTGTTCCAGCGGCGCGGCAACGGTCTCGCCGATCACCTTGGGGTTGGCGCCGGGGAAGTTGGCGCGCACCACCACGGTGGGCGGCACCACTTCGGGGTATTCGCTGATCGGTAGCTGGAACAGCGAGATGGCCCCGCCGATCAGGATGATCAGCGAAAGCACGGCGGCGAAGATCGGCCGCTGGATGAAGAATTGCGAAAAGTTCATGGCTGGTTCCTGTCGCGAACGCTGCGGTTCGCCAAACCCGGGACAAAGGTCACCCAAGGCCCTGGTGGGACAGGGCCTGGTACATCGATTCAGGAATTACGGGTTGGGTCAGCCGCGAGGCGCGCCCGGTTTGCCGGATTTCTCGGCGACTTTCGGCGCCTCGATCTGCTCCAGCGCCTGGCGCTGGCTTTCGAGGTTGGCGAGGGTTTCCTTGCTGGCCATCTCGACACCCTGGGCGTCGACCTGGGCGCCCGGGCGAACCCGTTGCAGGCCGTTGACCACGATGCGGTCACCCTTGACCAGGCCGCTGCGGACGATGCGCAGGCCTTCGAGTTTCGGGCCCAGCTCGATGCCGCGGTACTGCACCTTGCTGTCCTTGTCGAGCACCAGCACGAACTTCTTGCCCAGGTCGGTGCCGACCGCTTCGTCCTTGATCAGCGCAGCGGGGTAGGTGCCGCTGCCGACCAGCTTGATGCGGGCGTAGAGGCCGGGGGTGAACTGGTTGGCGTCGTTGTCGAACACGGCGCGGCCACGGATGGTGCCGGTCTTGGGGTTGACCTGGTTGTCGAGGAAGTCCAGGCGGCCCTGGTGGGGGAAGCCATCCTCGCCGGTCAGGCCCAGGTACACCGGGCTGGTGCCACGGGCGTCCGGGCCGCCCTTGCGGGCGAGGTCGACGTACTTCAGGTAGACACGCTCGTCGGCGTCGAAGTAGGCGTAGACCTTGTCGGTGGAGACCAGGGTGGTCAGCACGCTTTCGCCGCTGTTCACCAGGTTGCCGGCGGTGACTTCGGCGCGCGAGACGCGGCCGTCGATGGGCGCGGTGACCTGGGTGAACGACAGGTTCAGGCGAGCGTTGTCCAGTTCCGCCTGGGTCGCGGCGACCACGGCTTTCGCCTCGGTGGCGGCGGCGGTGCGGGCGTCGGCGAGTTCCGCGGAAATGGCATTGGTGGCACGCAGGCGATCACCGCGGGACGCTTCGTTGACGGTACGGGTCTGGTTGGCGCGAGCCTGTTGCAGCTGGGCTTCCAGGCGATGCACCTCGGCCTGGAACGGCCGCGGGTCGATCTGGAACAGCAGGTCGCCTTTCTTCACCAGCGCGCCTTCACGGAAGGCGACGCGGTCGATGTAGCCGGAGACGCGCGGACGCAGTTCGACGGATTCCGGCGCCTCCAGGCGACCGGTGAATTCGTCCCATTCGTTGATCGGTTGTTCGATGACGTCCGCCACGCTGACCTTGGGGGCGGCCATGTTCTGTGCCGCCTCCTGGCCCTTGCCGCAGGCGCTGAGAACCAGCACGGCGGCCAACGCCAACGGAATACGCAAGGTGTTCAGATTTCGCTCCATGGAAAAGACTCCGGCGATCTAATTGGTTTTGGGATTTCTGATGGAGCGGAGTCTGCGCAAGGGGGCGCTTGGGAACTAATCGAACGAGTGCATTTTGATTATCACGTGGAGTGATAAAAGCCTTTGCACTATGCGCATGAATAGATAGAAGGAATGGGCACGGAGATTGCCCGGACGTGCGGAGTTTCCCTGTAGGAGCGCGCTATGCCCGCGATCGCGCGCATGGCGCGCTCCTACAGGTTGAAATCAGTCACGTAGGGCGAATAACGCCCCATGCGTTATCCGCCGCGTCGGTGCTGGCGGATAACCCGTTCCGGGTTATGCGCCCTACAGGCAGGATCGGGAAGGAGTTGCGTCAGAGACTGTCCGGGTCACCGACGAACATGGTGATCCGCGAGCGCAGCCAGCGCTCGGCCGGGTCCTGGTCCTGGGCGCCGCGCCAGACCATGGACAGCTCGGCCAGGCGGGTGGGGAAGGGCGGCTCCTCGGCGCGCAGGCCGCCTGCGGCGGTGAGTGCCAGGGCCACGTACTCGGGGACGGTGGCGATGATGTCGGTGCCGGCCAGCAACTGGGCGAGGCCGACGAACTGTGGCACGGCCAGCACCACCTGGCGCTTGCGGTCCATCTCGGCGAGGGTCTGGTCGACGAAGCCGTCCAGGTCGCCCGCATAGGACACCAGCGCGTGCGGGCGCGCACAGTAGTCGTCGAGGGTCAGCGCGCCGGGAATCGAGTCGGCGCGCAGGATCTTCCAGGTGCTGCGGCGCAGGGTCTTGCGCTTGGCGTTGGCCGGCAGCTCGTCGGTGTAGCTGACGCCAACGGAAATCTCCCCGGAGGACAACAGTTGCGGCATCAACAGATAGTTGGCGCGGCGAACCACCAGGGTGATGCCCGGCGCTTCGGAGCGCAGGCGGCGCAGCAGCGGCGGCAGCAGGCCGAACTCCACGTCATCGGACAGGCCGATGCGGAACACCGCCTTGCTGGTGGCCGGGTCGAAGTCGGCGGCGCGGCTCAGGGCGGTGGAGATGGAGTCCAGCGCCGGCGAGAGGTGGCCGAAGATTTCCTGCGCCCGCGCGGTGGGCTCCATGCTGCGCCCGGTGCGTACGAACAGCGGATCGTCGAACAGGCCGCGCAGGCGCGCCAGGGCCGCACTGATCGCCGGCTGGCCGAGGAACAGCTTCTCCGCGGCGCGGGTCACGCTGCGCTCATGCATCAGCGTCTCGAAAACGATCAACAGGTTGAGGTCAACCTTGCGGAGGTCGTTGCGGTTCATGGGGACTCCCTGGCGATGGGGGAAAAGTGAGGCCGAGCGTGTCCTGAGTCAAGTCTGTCAGATAAGTCCTTGATCAATTTCCACTTTTTTAATGAGAATCTCGCCCCGGCAGTGTGGTCTGACTCTGTATGAACAGAGCCACCCCGGCCCACTGGACAGCCCCGGCGCAGAGCCTTGCAGCCGCGCCGGACAAGGCTTGCAACGCGTGCCGAATCATCGCCGTTTATGTCAATTATCAATGGTGAACGGTGGCGTCACCCCTAAAGCCCGGATAGAGTCCGTGGCTATGAGCACTACTAAGGCGAGGTATGTGATGTCCCGCATGATCCGTTTCCACCAGTTCGGTGACGCCTCGGTCCTGAAGATCGAGGAGATGCCGACCCCGCAACCGGGGCCGGGTGAAGTACTGATCCGTACCCAGGCACTGGGCGTCAGTTGGCGCGACGTGCTCTGGCGGCAGAACCTCGCCCCGGATCAGGCCAAGCTGCCGGCGGGCATCGGTTATGAACTCTCCGGCATCGTCGAAGCCGTGGGCGAGGGCGTTGAAGACCTCGAGCCCGGCATGGCGGTGGCCAGTTTCCCGGCGAACTCGCCGAACCTCTATCCGGCCTGGGGTGACCACGTCATCCTGCCGCGCACCTCGCTGACCCGCTATCCGGATGTCCTGACCCCGGTCGAGGCGGCGGTGCACTACACCGGTTTGATGTATTCGTACTTTGCGCTGGTGGAACTGGCGCAGATCAAACCGGGCCAGCGCGTGCTGATCACCGAGGCCGGCCATTGCCTGGCTCCGCAGGCGGTGCAGCTGGCCAAGGCGTTGGGCGCCCAGGTGATCGCCACCACCAGCCACGAGGAAACCCGCGAATTTCTGAAGGGCCTGGGTGCGGACAAGATCATCTACACCGAGGAGCAGGACCTGGTGCTGGAAGTCGAGCGCTTCACCAAGGGTGAAGGCGTGGAGATCGTCCTCGACCAGTGCGCCGGCCCGCAGATGAAACTGCTGGGCGACGTGGCGGCCCCGCGCGGCAAGCTGATCCTGTACGGCATCAACGGTGGCAACGATGCAGCCTTCCCGGCCTGCGCGGCGTTCAAGAAGCACCTGCAGTTCTACCGTCACTGTGTGCTGGACTTCACCGGCCAACCGGAAATCGGCCTGACCCGCAACGACGAAGCCGTGCAACGGGCGCTGACCGCGATCAACCAGATGACCGCCGACCAGTTGCTCAAGCCGAGCATCGACCGGGTGTTCGACTTCGCCCAGTACCGCGACGCCAACTACTACATGGAAACCTGCCCGGGCGGTGGCCGTGTGGTGATGAAAATGCCGGAGTGATCCGTCATCCGTAGCTGAAAGAGCCACTCTTCGGAGTGGCTTTTTTGTGCGCGCGGGAATCGTGTGTCTGTAGGAGCGATGATCATGTCGCCAGACGGCTTGTAGGATGGGTGGAGCGCAGCGATACCCATGCTGTCGATGCGCGGGATCGATGGGTATCGCTGCGCTCCACGCCATCCTACGTAGAGCAGCAGTGGCATTTTTGAACAGGGCAGGAGCGGCTCCGGCCGGCCGCAAAGTTACGGAATAGAGCCATCTATACACCGCTGCATCCCCCGCAGTATCAGGCAAGCCTGAAGAGAACCAGGCAAACCGCTCGGCGCTTTCCTCGCGTATTGTCGCGGCACCTGCCGGCCCCTGCGCCTAGGCTGAACCCATTGCGTGTCGGAGCCGCTGCGCTTCGCCTCCATTCCATCACCCGCATGAAGAGGTGAACTCCCTGATGATTACCGTGAACCTGAACGGCAAGGACCACGAACTCGACGCCCCCGGCGAGATGCCCCTGCTCTGGGCCATCCGCGACGTTGCCGGGTTGACCGGCACCAAGTACGGCTGTGGCATGGCGCTGTGCGGCGCCTGCACCGTCCACATCGACGGCCAGCCAACCCGCTCTTGCGTCACACCGCTGGCGGCGGTGGCCGGCAAGAAGATCACCACCATCGAAGCAGTGGCCGAGCAGGCCGCCGGCAAGGCCGTGCAGGACGCCTGGCGCAAGCTCGACGTGGTGCAGTGCGGCTACTGCCAGTCCGGGCAGATCATGTCGGCCACCGCGCTGCTGGCCTCGAACAGGAAGCCCAGCGACGCCGACATCGATGCTGCCATGAGCGGCAACATCTGCCGTTGCGCCACCTATGCGCGGATCCGCGCGGCCATCCACGACGCCGCCCAGACCCTGGCCTGAGGACCGACACCATGCTCGAACCCCGTATCGACCCGCAGCCGGCCGAGCCCGGCAGCATCCTCAACGTCAGCCGCCGCAGCTTCCTGCGCGGCGCCGGCGGCCTGGCCCTGGGCATCTATTTCGCGCCGCTGCTGGGCAAGCTGGGTGATGCCCAGGCGGCTGCTGATTTCGAACCTAACGCCTTCGTCCGTATTGCCCCGGACGGCACCGTTACCGTGATCGCCAAGCACGTGGAAATGGGCCAGGGCAGCTACACCGGCCTGGCTACCCTGGTGGCCGAGGAACTGGACGCCGACTGGAGCCACGTGCAGGTCGAAGGCGCACCGGCGGACGCCAAGCGCTACGCCAACCTGGCCTTCGGCAACCTGCAGGGCACCGGCGGCAGCAATGCCATGGCCAACTCCTTCGAACAGATGCGCAAGGCCGGCGCCAGCGCCCGAGCCATGCTGGTCGGCGCGGCGGCGGAGCAGTGGAAGGTGCCCGCCGAGCAGATCCAGGTACAGAACGGCGTGGTCAGCCATGGTCCCTCCGGACACAAGGCGAGCTTCGGCGAGTTGGCCGAGGCAGCGGCGAAGCAGCCGGTGCCGGCAGATGTGAAACTGAAGGAGCCGAAGGACTTCAAGCTGATCGGCCAGGTACAACTGCCGCGCAAGGACAGCCCCTCGAAGACCGACGGCACCGCGCAGTTCACCCAGGACGTGCACCTGCCGGACATGCTGGTGGCGGTGGTCGCCCACCCTCCGCGCTTCGGCGGCGTGCCGGCGAAGGTCGACGCAAGCAAGGCCAAGGCCGTACCCGGCGTGGTGGAGGTCGTGCAGTTCCCCGGCAGCGAACGGCGTTTCGCCGGGGTTGCGGTGCTGGCAAAGAACACCTGGGCGGCGCGCCAGGGCCGCGATGCGTTGCAGATCGAATGGGACGAGAGCAAGGCGTTCAAGATGGGCAGCAAGGAAATCTTCGCCCAGTACCGTGACATGGCCAGCAAGCCGGGCCTGGTGGCGCGCAACGATGGCGATGTGGCCAAGGCGCTGGAGAAACCGGCACACCTGATCGAGGCCGAGTACCAGTTCCCCTATCTCGCCCATGCCGCCATGGAGCCGCTGAACTGCGTGGTCTTCCTCAAGGAAGATGGCTGCCAGATCTGGAACGGCGAGCAATGGCAGACTGGCGACCAGATGTCGGTGGCGCAATTGCTGGGCCTGCAGCCCGAGCAGGTGAGCATCACCCAGTTGTACGCCGGCGGCAGCTTCGGCCGCCGCGCCAATCCGCATTCGGACTACGTGCTGGAGGCCGCAGCGATTGCCCAGGCCGCCCGTGCACAGGGCGTGAAGGTACCGATCAAGATGGTCTGGACCCGCGAGGACGACACCCGTGGCGGCTATTACCGTCCAGCCTTCCTGCACCGCGCGCGGCTGGCGGTGGACGCCCAGGGCAACCTGGTGGGCTGGGAGCAGCGGCTGGTGGGGCAATCCTTCATCGTCGGCACGCCGTTCGAGAAGTTCATGGTCAAGGACGGCGTCGACAAGATCGCCGTGGAGGGCGCCGCCGATCTGCCCTACGCCGTACCCAACCTGCGTGTCGAGCAGGCGCTGGCGGAGAACGTGACGGTACCGACCCAATGGTGGCGCTCGGTGGGCCACACCCACACGGCGTTCTCCACCGAGACCCTGATCGACGAAGCGGCCATCGCCGCCAAGCAGGACCCGTACGAGTTCCGCCGCAAGCTGCTGGAGAAACACCCGCGGCATCGCGGCGCGCTGGAACTGGTGGCGCAGCGGGCGAACTGGCTGGCGCCGCTGGAAAAGGGCAAGGACGGCGAACAGCGCGGCCGCGGCATCGCCGTGCACGAGTCGTTCGGCAGCTTCGTCGCCCAGGTGGTGGAGGTGACCTACAAGGCGGACAAGAGCTTCAGGGTGGACCGCGTAGTCTGCGCGGTGGATTGCGGCCTGGCGATCAACCCCGACGTGATCAAGGCGCAGATGGAAGGGGGCATCGGCTTCGCCCTGTCGGCGGCGTTGCACAGCGCCATCACCCTGACCGACGGCAAGGTCGACCAGTCCAACTTCCACGACTTCCAGGTTCTGCGCATCAACGAGATGCCGGTGGTGGAGGTGCATATCGTGCCGTCGGCCGAACCGCCGACCGGCGTCGGCGAGCCGGGCGTGCCGCCCCTGGCGCCCGCGCTGGCCAATGCGCTGTTCGCGGCGACCGGCCAGCGCATCCGCACCTTGCCGATCGGCAATCAGTTGCAGGCCTGAGGCCCGCCCCTGAACGGCAAATGCCCCGCATGAGCGGGGCATTTGCCGTTCAGGGTCTAAGCTTTCCTGAGATCAGGCGACCAGGGCCTGCTGTTCGTGCGCCTCGCAGATCAGCTCGCGCAGTACCCGGCGTTCTTCGGGCAGTGTGGTGGCGCTGTGCAGGGCAAGTCCGCCTTCCTCGTCGGTGACGGCGACCTGGGTCTCGAAGTGCAATTGCACCTCGTCCAGGGTGATGTAGGTGATGCGGTACGCCTCGTCGGTGCTGTGCATGGTCGCAGGCTCGATGTGGGAGGGCGCAGGCCCGATGGACGCATCGTCGCGCTAAGCCGGCGAGGGCGGAAGTGAAACGCCGTGATGGTGAACATCACGAAAGACGATGGTGCCGGCGAAGTTTTCCGGCATCTGTCATGCAGGACGGGTATCCTGCGCGGGCGTGCCCACACCGGGCACTTTGTAAATCGAATTGGAGCAGTGACATGAGCCGCGACAAGCAGCTTTTCCCGGAAGACGAAATCGGCGATGCCCTGTGGGCCCTGCAGGAAGACGGCGAAGACCTCTCCCTCGAGCATGAGGTGGAGTTCGCGGTGATCTTCCCGGACGAGCAGTCCGCCCTGGACTTCGCCATCATGCTGCTGCAGAACGGGCAGAAGGTGGCGTACTCCGAGTACGACGGCAACGACAAGCTGCCCTGGCAGGTCCTGGCCTACCCGGTGATGGAGCTCTCCCACGAGCACATCAGCGGCTACGCGGCGCTGCTGTCCGAGCACTCCGCTGACCTGGGTGGTCAGATGGACGGCTGGTCGGCGCTCTGATCGACCGATGCTGCATGGAAACGGCGCCTTCGGGCGCCGTTTTTCTTTGTTTTGCGCCCTACGGCTGAAAGTCCGCGCCGGAGTTTCCCTCTCCCTAACCCTCTCCCTGAAGGGAGAGGGGACCGTCCGGAGCAGGATGAAGCCGCAGCGTCAGCCGGCACGGGCAGCTCCCTCTCCCTTCAGGGAGAGGGCGGGGGGAGAGGGTTGACCCTGAATGACAATCTCCCCTGGAAAAATCGAGGCCCACGCGAAGCATGCCTTTTCAGCAAGGCGGACAAGTCACTCCGGCAACGGCGCATGGCGCGCCACCTGGCGCAGCGCCTGCTCGTAGTAGTCGGTGCTCTGCGCCCCGGAGATCAACTGTCGGCCGTTGAGGATCACCGCCGGCACCGCGCGGATGCCATGGCTGGTATAGAAATCCTCCTCGGCCACTACCTCGTCGCCATAGGCGTCGCTGTCGAGAATCTCCCGCGCGCGCACGGCGTCCAGGCCAACGCTGATGGCCACTTCCAGCAGCACTTCAGGGTCGCTCGGGTCGCGCCCTTCGCCAAAGTAGGCGTGTAGCAGCGCCTGCTTGAGCGCCACGTCGCGGTGCGATTCCGCCGCCCAGTGCAGCAGGCGATGAGCATCGAAGGTGTTGTAGATACGGCTGCGCTTCTTCAGGTCGAAGTGCACGCCGACTTCTTCACCCATGGAACGCAGGTGCTCCTGGTTGCGGGCGATGTCCTCGGCGCTGCTGCCGTACTTGCGCTGCAGGTGCTCCACCAGGTCTTCCCCTTCGGCGGGCATGTTGGCATTGAGCTCGAAGGGCTTGATGCGCAGCTCCACGGTCAGTTCGCCGTCTACCCGGCGGATGGCTTCCAGCAGGCCGTTGAGGCCGATGGCACACCAGGGGCAGACCACGTCGGAGACGAAATCGATGGTGATGGCGTCGCTCATGGGGCGAACTCCGGCAAATGGGCGAGCAACTAGCATGGACCCGGATGGGTGTTCCGATCCAGTCACGAGACGGCCGGGAGTGTTGCGGCATGCTTGCCGGGCGCCAGCACTTCAGGGCTGAAGCGCTGGCGGCGAGGGGAGAGGGGCGACGTCCGTGTCGCGAAGAGGGTCAGAAGTCCACGGTCATCGACAGCTTCAGGGTGCGCGGGTCGCCCTGGGTCAGGTAGCCGCCGATGGTGGAGGCCCAGTAGGACTTGTTGGCGACGTTTTCCAGGTTGGCGCGCAGGGTGACGTCACGCTCGTCCACCTTGAAGGCATAGCGGGCGCCGAGGTCGAAGCGGGTCCAGGCCGGGATGCTCAGGTCGTTGGCAGCGTCCAGGTACTGGCCGCCGGTGCGCAGCACGCGGCCGTTGAGGGCGGCGCCCTGGAGGCCGGGAACGTCCCAGTCGGCGCCCAGGTTGTACTGGAAGGTCGGCACGCCCACGGCGCGGTTACCGTCGGTCTTGCCGCCCGCGGTGTTCTTCAACTCGGTGTCGATCCAGGTGCCGCCGGCCAGCAGGCGCAGGCCGTCGACGGGTTCGCCGAAGACGTTCAGCTCGACGCCGCGGTTTTCCTGTTCGCCGTCGACGCTGAAGAGCTTCGAATCCGGGTCGGTGGTGCTGAACGGCTGCTCGATGCGGTAGAAGGCCAGGTTGCCGCCGTAGCTGCCGAAGTCCAGCTTGGCGCCCACTTCCACCTGCTTGGAGCGGTTCGGCGCGAAGACTTCGCCGAAGTTCGATGCACTGCTGGGCGCGGTCGGCCCTGCGGCCAGGCCTTCGATGCGGTTGGCGTAAAGCGACAGGTACTCGGTGGGCTTCACCACCAGGCCGTAGACCGGCGTGGTGATGGACTCGTCGTAGCTGGCGGTGCGTTTGCCGACGTAGTTCCAGCCGTCGGTGCCGATGCTCTGGCGGCGCACGCCGACGGTCAGCAGCACACGGTCATCGAGGAAGCCCAGGGTGTCGGCGGCGGCCAGGCTCTTGTTCAGCGTCTTGCCGACGATGCCCGGGTCGCTGTAGTCGCCGCCGGTCAGGGTCGGCGCGGGCTTGGGCGTCTGCACCGGGTTATAGATGTCGGTGGGGTAGCGCTTGGTGATCATGGTGTAGGCGCTGCGTTGTTCGGCCCAGATGCCGGCGACGCTGAGGTTCATCTGGTGGCTGACCGGCCCGGTGGCGAAGTGGCCGTTGAGGCCGGCCATGGCGCTCTTGTTGTCCTCGTCGTGGGTGGCGTCCATCATGCCGCCGCCCGCGGCGCCGTTGTTGTCGCTGAGGGTCAGGGCCGAGTAGGAGCCGTTTTCGCGGGTGTGCTTGGCGCCGCCGGAGAGATAGGCGGTCCAGTTGTCGTTCAGGTCGTACTCGGCACGGAACATGCCGAAGGTGTCTTCGAGCTGCGAATAGCTCCAGGACTGCGCGTAGTTGTCGTCGGCGTCCGGTGCGTGAGGGATGCTGGTAACACCGGTTCCGACGTAGACCACCGGGCGCCCCTGGTTGATGCGTTGCTTCTGGTAGCCGAAGTCGGTCATCAGGCGCAGGCGCTCGCCACGGTAGTCGAGGTTGACGGTGGCCAGCTTGTAGCGCTGGTTCTCATCGTCGACGCCGGTCTCGCCCTCGCGCTGGGCGAGGTTGACCCGCGCACCGAAGCGGTTGTCCTCGCCGAAGCGCTGGCCCAGGTCCAGGTGCTCGCCGATCTGGTTGTCGCTGCCATAGCCCAGGGTCACGCTGCGGGTGGGGGTGTCCTCGGCGCGCTTGGTCTGCAGGTTGACCGCGCCACCGATACCGGAACCGCTGGGCGTCACGCCGTTGATGAAGGCGTTGGGCCCCTTGAACAGCTCGACGCGCTCCAGCGATTCGGTGCCGATGATCTGCCGCGGGGTAACGCCGTACAGGCCGTTGAGCGAAACGTCGTCGGTGCTCAGCGGCAGGCCGCGGATGACGAAGATCTGCGAGAAGTTGCCGTAGCCGTTGCCCTGGCGCACCGAGGCGTCGTTGAGCAGCACGTCGCCAACGGTCTGTGCCTGGGTGTCCTGGATGGTCTTGGCGGTGTAGCTGGCGAAGCTGAAGGGCACATCCTGGATGTCCTGGTTGCCCAGCATGCCCAACTGCGCGCCACGGGCGACCTGGCCGCCGGCATAGGCGGGCGGTAGTTCGCCTCGCTGCACGGCGCCGCTGACGGTGGTGGCGTCCATTTCCAGGGCGCCGCTGTCATCCGGCGCCGCCTCCACGCCGTAGCCGCTGTTCTTGCGCACCAGGCGATAACCGCTGCCTTGCAGCAGGTGTTCCAGGCCCTGCTCGGGCGCGAAGCTGCCTTTGAGTCCCCCGCTCTGCTGCTGATTCAGCGCTTGCGCCTCGAAGGCCAGCGGGATGCCGGCCTGGGCGGCGAAACGCGCCAGCACTTCGCCCAGCGGGCCGGGGGCGATGTCGTACTGGCGCTGCTGGCTGGCGGCTTCGGCGGCCAGGGTGGGCAGCACGACGCCACCGGTCAGGGCCAGGCCGACGGCCAGGGCGAGGGAGTGCGGGCGAAGGCGGGAGCGGAGGAGCATGGAGTGTTCCTGTCGGCAAATAGAGGTTGTCTTCCTCTTCACCGGGCGAGAGCGAAAATGGTGTCAGGGGTGAGTGAATTTTTTTCAGACGGTGTTTTGGCAGAACGAGTGAAGTGAGGCGGTTTTTGTAGGATGGGTGGAGCCTGAGCGATACCCATGCTGTCGGCGGCGGGCCCGATGGGTATCGCTCCGCTCCACGCCATCCTACGGACGTGCCCAACGCGATCGATCGCAGTGAGGCGGAATCAGCTCATGCAGGCTCCACAGTGACCCAATAGCGCGTCAGCCGCCGCAGCTTCACCGGCAACATGTCCGCCAGCAGCGCCAGCCCGGCATCGCTGTCGCCAAGCGGGATCGCCCCGGTCACGCGCAGGTCGGCCAGACGCGGATCGCAACGCAGGAAGCCGCTGCGGTAGCGGCCCAGCTCGCCCAGCAAATCGTCCAGGCGCATGCCCTGGGCCAGCAGCATGCCGTTCTCCCAGGCGCTGGCGTTGGCGTCCGCCGTCTGCAGGGACTGGAATCCCTGTGTGCCGAAGACCAGCTGCTGGCCGGCGCTGACGACTTGGCTGGCGTACCCCGGCAGTTCGACGCTGACCTCCTTGTCCAGCACCGCGACCCGGCACGCATCGCCCAGATCGCGCAGGCTGAAGCGTGCGGTGGAGGTACGCAGCAGGCCGTGGCGGCTGTCGACGAGGAAGGGGCGCGGGTCGGGCAGGGCGTCGACGAGGATTTCTCCTTCGAGCAGGCTCAGGCGTCGCTCGCGCGCGTTGAAGGCTACGTTCACCGCGCTGTCGGTATTCAGGGTCAGCTGGCTGCCATCAGGCAGGCGCAGGTGCTTGCGCTCGCCTACGGCAGTGCGCAGGTCAGCGTTCCACTCCGCCCAGGGCATCTGCCGCGTCACCAGCCAGGCGGCGGGCGCCACGGCCAGCAGCACGCCCAGGCGGTTGAGCATCTGCCGGCGGCTCAGGCCCGTACGTTGCAGGCTGTTGCGGCCCAGGCCCGGCGGCAGCTGGCGCAGGCCAAGCAGGGCTTCGGCGCGGCGCCAGGCTTCGGCATGCTGGGCGCTGCGTGCGCGCCATTGCTCGATGGCTTGCAGGTCGGCACTGCTGGCGGGGTGTTCGTTCAGGCGCACCAGCCAGTCGGCGGCCTCGCCGAGGATGCCGGGGTCCAGCGGTTGCTCGCGCATCAGGCGACGCTCAGGGAGGCGACGAAGCCGGCACGCATATAGCGCTTCACGCTGGCCAGGGACACGCCCAGGCGCTCGGCGATCACCGGGTAGGTCAGGCCGTCCAGTTGCGACAGCAGGAATGCCTCGCGGGCCAGCGCCGGCAGCTCGTTCAAAGCGGCATCGATGCGCTCCAGTGCCTCGAGGATCAGCTCGCGGGTTTCCGGGCCGGGCGCCAGCTCTTCGGGCAGCGCGGCGATGCTTTCCAGGTAGGCGCGCTCGATCTCCTGGCGCCGCCAGCGGTCCACCAGCAGGCCCTTGGCGATGTGGGTGAGGAGGGCGCGCGGACGCTCCCCGAGATCGTCCAGCGGTCGCCGGAGCAGGCGCAGGAAGGTGTCGTGGGCCAGGTCGGCGGCATCCCAGGCGTTGCCCAGCTTGCCGCACAGCCACTGCTGGAGCCAGCCGTTGTGCTCGTTGTAGAGGGTGTGCAGGTGCTGCGGGGAAGGGGTTTCGACGAGGGCCACGGTGCGTGCGTCAGATTTTCATTTGAGAATGCCTATCATTTTAGGGTTTTCCCATCTCCCAACGCAATGCCGCAGCGACGCAGTCGGTCGGACGGCGACATCCGCGACCGCGCGACACTGGAATTGCCACGAAGACGCGCTACCTTGAGCCTGTTGCGCTCAGAAATTTCTGACGCCGCTCTTCTCCCGCCGTCCCGCGCAGGCAACGGACCCGCAGCAGCAGGCCCGGCAGTCACCCAGCAGATACGGAGCACACCATGGCTCGCACCACGCCCATCGAGCTTTACCGCAATATCGGCATCGTCGCTCACGTCGATGCCGGCAAGACCACGACGACCGAGCGCATCCTTTTCTACACCGGTGTGAACCACAAGATGGGCGAGGTGCACGACGGCGCGGCGACCATGGACTGGATGGTGCAGGAGCAGGAGCGCGGCATCACCATCACCTCGGCGGCTACCACGGCGTTCTGGCAGGGCTCGTCCAAGCAGTACCCCAACAAGTACCGCTTCAACATCATCGACACCCCCGGTCACGTGGACTTCACCATCGAGGTGGAGCGCTCGCTGCGCGTGCTCGATGGCGCGGTGGTGGTGTTCAGCGGCGCCGATGGCGTCGAGCCGCAGTCCGAAACGGTGTGGCGCCAGGCCAACAAGTACCACGTGCCGCGCCTGGCCTACGTCAACAAGATGGACCGCCAGGGCGCCGACTTCCTCCGTGTGGTCGCGCAGATCAAGCAGCGCCTGGGGCATACCCCGGTGCCGATCCAGCTGGCCATCGGCTCGGAGGAAAACTTCGCCGGGCAGATCGACCTGGTGAAGATGAAGGCCATCGTCTGGAACGATGCCGACCAGGGCACCAGCTACGCCGAGGAGCCCATCCCGGCGGAGCTGCAGGCGCTGGCGGACGAGTGGCGCGCGCACATGGTCGAGGCCGCCGCCGAAGCCAACGACGACCTGATGAACAAGTACCTCGAAGGCCAGGAACTGACCGTCGAGGAAATCAAGGCCGGTCTGCGCCAGCGCACCCTGGCCAACGAGATCGTCCCGGCGGTGCTGGGTTCCTCGTTCAAGAACAAGGGCGTGCCGCTGGTGCTCGACGCGGTGATCGACTACCTGCCGGCGCCCACGGAAATCCCGGCGATCAACGGCACCGACCCGGACGACGAAGAGAAGCACCTGGAGCGCCACGCCGACGACAGCGAACCGTTCTCCGCGCTGGCCTTCAAGATCGCCACCGACCCCTTCGTCGGTACCCTGACCTTCGCCCGCGTCTATTCCGGCGTGCTGAGCAGCGGCGATGCGGTGCTCAACTCGGTGAAGATCAAGAAGGAGCGCGTCGGCCGGATGGTGCAGATGCACGCCAACCAGCGCGAGGAGATCAAGGAAGTGCGCGCCGGCGACATCGCCGCGCTGATCGGCATGAAGGACGTCACCACCGGCGACACCCTGTGCTCCATCGACAAGCCGATCATCCTCGAACGCATGGACTTCCCCGACCCGGTGATCTCCGTGGCCGTGGAGCCCAAGACCAAGGCCGACCAGGAGAAGATGGGCATCGCCCTGTCCAAGCTGGCCCAGGAAGACCCCTCGTTCCGCGTCAAGACCGACGAGGAAACCGGGCAGACCATCATCTCCGGCATGGGCGAGTTGCACCTGGACATCATCGTCGACCGCATGCGCCGCGAGTTCAACGTCGAGGCCAACATCGGCAAGCCGCAGGTGGCCTACCGCGAGGCGATCCGCAAGAAGTGCGAGATCGAAGGCAAGTTCGTCCGCCAGTCCGGCGGCCGTGGCCAGTTCGGCCACTGCTGGATTCGCTTCGAGCCGGGCGACGAAGGCAAGGACGGGCTGGAGTTCGTCAACGAGGTGGTCGGCGGGGTGATCCCGCGCGAATTCATCCCGGCGATCCAGAAAGGCATCGAGGAACAGATGCAGAACGGCGTGCTCGCCGGCTACCCGCTGATCGGCCTGAAGGCCTCGGTATTCGACGGTTCCTACCACGACGTCGACTCCAGCGAGATGGCGTTCAAGATCGCCGCCTCCATGGCCACCAAGCAGCTCTCGCAGAAGGGCGGCGCGGTGCTGCTGGAGCCGGTGATGAAGGTCGAGGTGGTGACGCCGGAGGACTACATGGGCGACGTGATGGGCGACCTCAACCGCCGGCGCGGGCTGATCCAGGGCATGGAAGATACGCCGGCCGGCAAGGTCATCCGCGCCGAGGTCCCGCTGGGCGAGATGTTCGGCTATGCCACCGACGTGCGCTCGATGTCCCAGGGGCGGGCGAGCTATTCGATGGAGTTCACCAAGTACGCCGAGGCGCCGGCGAACATTGCCGAGGCGATCATCAAGAAGGCCCACGGCTGAGGCTCCTTCCTGAACCGACAACGGCGCCCGCGGGCGCCGTTGTCGTTGGTGGGCTCCGGCATGGCGGCTTTTCGTAGGGCGCATAGCGCGCCAGCGTTATCCGCCGCAGGGGCGCGGCGGATAACCCGTTCCGGGTTATGCGCCCTACGGTACCGGCCTTGCCATCGGTAGGATGGGTGGAGCTTGCGATACCCATGCTGCACGGTACGTCGCCATCGATGGGTATCGCTGCGCTCCACCCATCCTACGAAAAGCGTCGCACCTTGTTTACGACGGATCCGCCACCGGCAACCCGAAGCAGAACATCGCCCCGCACGGCTCGACGTTCTCCGCCCAGATATCGCCGCGGTGCCGCGAGACGATGCTCTGGCACAGCGCCAGCCCGATGCCGTTGCCGCTCACCTTCGAGGTGAAGAAGCCGTCGAACAGCCGCTCCCTGGCCCCGGCATCGATGCCGGGGCCCTGGTCGAGCACGCACAGCCGCGCGCTGTCGCCGTCGCGAGAGGTGCGGATGCGCAGCAGGCGGCGCTCCTCGGGGAGGTTGAGCATTTCCTCGATGGCGTTGAAGGCGAGGTTGAGGATCACCTGGCCGACCAGCACCTTCTCGCAGCTCACCCACAGCGGCTCGTCGCAGCGCTCCAGCTCCACCCGCACGTTGCTTGGCTGGGCCTTGAGGCTGATGAAGTAGAGCGTCTCGCCGAGCAGTTCGTTGAGGTCGATGCGCTGTTCGGCCTGCTCCAGTTTCACCACGTATTCGCGCACGCTCTTGATGATCAGCGAGGCGTGCTCGATCTGCCGCACGGCGCTGTCCAGGCCCCAGGCGGCGGAGGCTTCGGCCTTTTGTTCGCGGTCCAGGCGGATCAGCGCGCCCTCGATGAAATTGCGCGTCGCCGCCAGCGGCTGGCTGAGTTCGTGGGCAATCGCCAGGGCCATCTCGCCCATGGCGTTGTAGCGCGCCAGGTACTCCAGCTTCTGGTCGCTCTGGCGCTGCGCCTGGGCGGCGCGGACCTGCTCGGTGACGTCGCGGAACAGCAGCAGGTGGCCGACCAGGTCGTCCTCGATCTCGATGTAGCGGCAGGTCGCGTGGTGCCAGCGCCATTCGCCGTCCAGGCGTTGCAACTGATAGCTGACGGAGTACGGCTCACGGCTGGGCGGTTGCATCGCCAGGTGGTGTTCCAGGCGCGGGCGCGTGGCGCTGTCGCAGCGGCCGAGGAAGTTGTGCGCCATCCAGTCGTCCTGGCTGCCGCCCAGCAGCGGCAGGGCGGATTCGCTGAGGAAACGCAGCTTGCCGTCCGCATCCAGTACCGCCACGCCTTCGGCGAGGTCCTGCATGAAGGCCTTCAGACGGCTCTCGAAACGTTGCAGGTCGCGCTCGACCTGCTTCTCCCGGGAGATATCGCGGAACTGCACCATCAGCACGTCGCGCTCTTGAAGAGGCACGCGGGTGGCAACGGCTTCGGAGAGGATTTCCACGCCCTGCTTGGAGCGGTAGCACCACTCGATGGTGCGCTGGCCAGTGCGCGCGGCGCCTTCCAGCCAGCGCAGGCCGACCGAGCGGCGGTACTGCGGGGCCTTGGCAGTCATGTCCGGTGCCTTGAGCGGCACCAGCTCTTCGAGGGTGAAGCCGAGCACGGCCAGCGCGGCGTTGTTCGCCCAGAGGATTTCCTTGGTCTGCACGTCATGGAGGATCACGCACAGCGGCATGGCCTGGAGCAGGGCGAGGAAGTCGTCGGGCTTGGGCTGGAACATCATGCGGGACTCTTTGGGCAGTGCTGTCTTTATACCGCGCAGCGTAACGCGAAGGGACTGCGGAGTAACTCGGCACCGACTAGGGGATTTCTTTAGTCATGGGGCTGCACGCCCCAATAGTTGGGCGTGCACGGCGGTTCATACACTGGCCCCAACGACGACCGGCCCGCATCGAACGGGCCGGCCCTACAAGAACAACCGGAGATGACGCCATGTTGCGTGCCGCCCTCGCCGAACCGCTCGATGCGGACGGCCGTGCCCTCGAATTCCAGCGCGTGCTCGACGAAGTCCGCCAACGCCGCGACGAGTTCGACAGCCGCTCCCACGTTCCCCGCGACATGATCGAACGCTTCCGCGACGTGGGCATCTACCGCGCCGCGACCCCGCGCTGCTTCGGCGGCGACGCGCTGCCGCCGGCGCAGTTCCTGCGCCTGGTCGAACGCATCGCCGAAGCCGACGGCTCCGCCGGCTGGGTGGCCAGCTTCGGCAGTGCCAGCACCTACCTCACCGCGCTGCCGCGCCACACTCTCGCCGAGCTCTATGCCGATGGCCCGGACCTGGTGTTCGCTGGCGGCCTGTTCCCGATCCAGCCGGCCACGCAGGTGGAAGGCGGCTGGCGCGTCAGCGGCACCTGGAAGTTCGCCAGCGGCTGCAAGGGCGCTGATGTGCTCGGCGTCGGCATCGGTATCGGCGGTCCGGGCGGCAAGCCACGCACTGCGCTGCTGCGTGCCAGGGACGTGGAGATCGTCGAGAACTGGAACGTGGTCGGCCTCAAGGGCACTGGCAGCCACGACCTGAAGCTGGACAACGCCTTCGTCGCGGACGACTGGACCTTCATCCGTGGCGGCGAGTCGAACATCGACGAGCCGCTGTACCGCTACCCGACCATCGCCTACGCCGCCCAGGTGCTCGCCGTGGTCAACCTCGGCCTGGCCCGCGCGGCGCTGGACGAGATCACCCGCATGGCGTCTTCCAGCGGCGTGACCGGCGCGCCCAAGCTGGGTGATCGGGCCTACGTACGCATCGAGATCGGCAAGGCCGAAGCCGAATTGCAGGCCGCGCGCGGCTTCTTCTATGACGCCACCGAGAGCGTCTGGGAGTCCATCCTCGCCGGCAACGCCGTGACGCCCGAGCAGGTCAGCCAGCTGCGCCTGGCCGCCGTGCACGTATCCCGTGCCGGCGCCGATGTGGTGCGCCGCGCCTACAGCCTGGCCGGCACCACGGCGATCTACCTCAACCACCCGCTGCAGCGCTACCTGCGCGACGCCATGGTGGTGACCCAGCACGCCTTCCTGAGCGATGGCATGTACGACGGTGCCGGCGCGGTGCTGCTCGATGTGCCGCCGTTCCCCGGATACATCTGATTCGACCCCATAAGAACAAGGACCCAGAAACATGACTCGTCCGACCACCGAACCCTTGCGCGTATTGTTCTGCATCGGCATCGCCCAACCGTTCTTCGACCTGCCCACCGGTGAAGGCATCACCGTGTGGAAAGGCTTCTCGCAGATGATGAGCGACCTCGGCGCGCTGCCGGGCATGAACGTGCTCGGCGTGCTGGATGACGACCGCCTGATGGTCGGCCCGTCCACCACCTCGCCCTGGACCGTCTACATCATGGCCGACGTCGATTGCCACCAGACCGTGATCGACGCCTGCAACCTGTTCCGCACCACCCCGGTGGGCGAGTACAGCCTGTGGAAGTACGCCAAGGTCGAGGCGCGCATTGGCCGTCCGCTGACCATTCCCGAAGCCGCGCGGACCTGAGCCATGAGCAGCCTGAGCATGGCCGAGCTGAACCGCCGCCTGGAGACCCTCGAAGGGGAAAGCCAGGTGCGCCGGCTGATGGCCCGCTACATGGACCTCTGCGACGTGCCGCACGCGCCGGTGGCGATGAGCGAGCTGGCCGAACTGTTCAGCGAGGATGCGGTGTGGGAGGGCATTGGCACTTCCACCGCGCAGACCTTCGGCCATCATCAGGGCCGCGAGGCCATCGCCGCGTTCGTCTTCGGCTACCTGCCGCCGTCGCCGCACTTCACGCTGAACCTGCACTTCCTCACCAGCGAGTCGATCCGCGTCGACGGTCGCACCGCGCGCGGGCAGTGGATCATGCAGCAGCTCTCGACCTATGCCGAGGGCCACACCGAGCTGTTCGGCACGCGCCTGGACATCGATTTCCGCGAGATCGACGGGCGCTGGCAGATCAGCCACTTCCGTACCCAGCGCCTGTCGCAACGCCTGCTGGGCCAAGTCGAGGAGGGCCGCGCATGAGCACCTTCGTCAGCGAATTCATTCTCGGTAGTGGCGACAAACGCGTCGCGGTCAAGGACAGCATCGACATCGCCGGCCACCCGACCCGTTGCGGCACCCGCGCGCTGGCCGATGCCGCGCCGGCCGAGCGCAACGCCTTCGTGGTCGACGCCGTGCTGAGCGCCGGCTGGCAGATCGTCGGCAAGACCAACCTTCACGAACTGGCCTTCGGCGTCACGGGCATCAACGACTGGACCGGTACGCCGATCAATCCGATGGCGCCGGACCGCGTGCCCGGCGGCTCGTCCAGCGGTTCCGCGTCCGCCGTGGCGGCGGGCCTGGCGGACATTGCGCTGGGCACCGACACCGGTGGTTCGGTGCGCGTGCCGGCGGCTTGCTGTGGTATCGCCGGGCTGAAGCCGACCTTCGGCCGCGTCAGCCGCGACGGCGTGCACCCGGCGCAGAGCAGCCTGGATTGCGTCGGCCCGTTTGCCGCCAACATGGCCGACCTGATCGCCGCCATGCAGGTTATCTGCCCCGGTTTCGGCGACGTGCAGCTGCCGGGCGAGGGTGCCCGCGTGGCCTTCCTTGAAGTGCCGTCCGCGCCGCACATCCAGGCTTGCCTGGGTGCCGCCGCCGACCGCGCTGGCTGGCGCCGTAGCCACCTGTTCCTCGGCGAGTTCGAGGCGGCCTTCCAGGCCGGGCTGGTGGTGATCAATCACGAAAACTGGGCCGCCTACGCGGCGCTGACCGGCAAGGGCCTGATCGGCGCCGACGTCGAGCAGCGCCTGCTGCTGGCCAGCCGCACTACAGACGCCGAGCGCGCCGAGGCGGAGAAGGTGCGCGAGCACTTCACCCGCGCCATCGACGCCGCGCTGGAGGATTTCGAAGTCCTGCTGCTGCCGACCATGCCCGACCTGCCGCCGCTGCTCAGCGATGCGCGCAACGGCAAGTCGGTGGCCGGCATGACGCCTCTGGTGCGGCCTTTCAACCTCAGCGGACACCCGGCGCTGACCGTGCCGGTGGACCTGGATTGCGGCGGGCTGAAAGTCGGCCTGCAGATCGTCGGCCGCAAGGGCGACGACGAACGCGTCTGCGCCTTCGGCGCGCAACTCGAACACAGCCTGGCCGCCACGCGGCCTGCGCCAAAACATAAGAAATCGGCATGAGGAGATGGGCATGAGCGCTCACGAATACCGGCTGATCGCCCGGTCGCGCAGCGTCGAAGAGCTGGTCGGCGACGACCGCGTCGATGTTTCGCTGTACAACGACCCGCAGCTGTTCGAAGCGGAGATGGACAAGATCTTCTACCGCACCTGGGTGTGGGTCGCCCACGAAAGCGAAGTGCGCAACGCCGGTGACTTCAAGACCACTAGCGTCGGCCGCCGCCCAGTGATCGTGGTGCGCGACAAGAAGGGCAACATCAACGTCCTGGAAAACCGCTGCCGCCACCGTGGCGCCACCGTCTGCGAAAAGCACAAGGGCAACGCCACCGGTTTCACCTGCCCGTACCACAGCTGGTCCTACGCGCTGGACGGCAAGCTGCGCGCGCTGCCGTACCCGGATGGCTACGAGGACATCCTCGACAAGTCCGAATTGCCGTTGACCAGCCTGCGCGTGGAAAGCTACGCCGGCATGGTGTTCGCCACCTACAACGACGAGATCGAGCCGCTGGAAGACTTCCTCGGCGGGGCGAAGCACTGGATGGACCTGTTCATGAGGCAGGGCGCCGGCTACCCGATCAAGACCCAGGGCGAACACAAGTTCACCTTCCGCGGCAACTGGAAGATCCAGCTGGAAAACACCACCGACGGCTACCACTTCCCCATCGTGCACAAGTCGTTCATGTCCTCGGTGGATGAAGAGACCGAGGAGATGCTCTCGTTCATGAGCGACGAGCAGGCGGTCACCCACGCCTTGGGCAACGGCCACAGCGTGATGGTGATGGTTCCCGAGCACGTCGACCTCGACCACGACGACGGCACCGAGCAGCTGCAGGAGCGCTTCGCCCACGTCACCGAGGAACTGTCGAAGACCATGCAGCCGGAACAGGTGCGCCGCATCGTTCGCTCGCTGCATGGTGCCGGCTTCAACCTCAACCTGTTCCCCAACGTGGCCATGTCGATGTCGTTCTTCCGCGTGCTGCGGCCGATCTCCGTCACCGAGACTGAGATTCGCCACGTCGCCCTGGGCATGGACGGCGGCCCGGAAATCGCCAACCGCGAGCGCATGCGCATCCACGAGCACTTCCAGGGCCCGTTCGGCTTCGGCAGCCCGGATGACGCCGAGGCCTGGGACCGTGTGCAGCGTGGCTCCTATGCCGGCGTCGACGCGCCGATCCTGGTCAATCGTGGCCTGAACCGCGAAGTGGTTGCCGAGAACGGCGACAAGGTCTCCCACGCCACCGACGAGGGCGGCATGCGCGAGGCGTACCAGATGTGGAAAAGGATGATGAGCCAATGAGCAACGACACCCTGAACGGTTTCTCCGGCCCGCTGGCCAAGGCCATCGAATTCGTCTGGCGCGAAGCCGAGCTGCTTGACCGCAAGGACTACGCGCAGTGGTCGCAGCTGTGGAGCGAAGACGGCGTCTACGTGGTGCCGATCGACGGTGAGGACGATGACTTCGCCTCGCGCCTGAACTACGTCTTCGACGACGCGCGCATGCGTGCGCTGCGTATCGAACGCCTCACCGGCGGCCATTCGCCGTCGGCGGTGGATGCGGCGAAGACCGTGCGCACGGTTTCGCGCTTTTCCCTGGTGGAAGCGGCGGGCGATGTGGTCGAGGTGAACTCGGCGCAGGTGCTCTACGCCTACAAGCGCGGTGTGGCGACGCCCTTTATTGCCGACCTGAACCACCGCATCCGCTTTGTCGACGGCCAGCCGCGACTGGAGCGCAAGGTGATCCGCCTGATCAACGCCGAAGACGCGCTCAACGCGCTCGGCTTCCTGCTCTGAGGGCCGCGCCATGCAACGAGTAGCCCTGGTAACTGGCGCCGCGCGCGGGCTTGGCGAAGTCATCGCGCGCCGCCTGCACGCCGCCGGCCTGCGCGTGGCGCTGGCCGATCTCAATGAGGAGGCGGTACAGCGCCTGGCCGATGAGCTGGACCCGAAAGGCCAGACGGCCATTGGCTTGAAGCTGGATGCGCGGGAGAAGGCTGACTTCGAACGTGCCCGCGACGTGCTTGCCGAGCTTTGGGACGGCACCGACATCCTGGTGAACAACGCCGGGATGTCCAAGGTGGCCGCGCTGATGGACATCAGCCCGGAGGACTTCGACGCCTCCATGGCGGTGAACCTGCGCGGCACCTTTGTCGCCTGCCAGGTGTTCGGCTCGCATTTCGCCGCGCGCGGCTTCGGCCGCATCGTCAACATCGCCTCGCTGGCCGGGCAGAACGGCGGCACCGCCACCGGCGGCCACTACGCCGCGGCCAAGGGTGGCGTGGCGACCCTGACCAAGGTGTTCGCCCGCGAGCTCTCGGCGCAGGGCGTGACCGTCAATGCGATCTCGCCAGGGCCGCTGGACTTGCCGGTGGTCTACGAAAGCGTCGCGCCCGAGCGCCTGGAACAGATCCTTAAGACCATCCCCGCCGGCCGCCTGGGCGACCCGACCTTCATCGCCGACAGCGTTTTGCTGCTGTGTGCGGAGAATGCCGGTTCGGTCACGGGGGCCTGCTGGGATATCAATGGTGGGTTGTTCATGCGCTGAGGGTCTGGGCTGAGCGGACGGCGGATAACGCTGCGCGTTATGCGCCCTACGCTTGGCCTGAGCTTGAGTGGGGGAACTGAAGAGCCCCTCTCCCTGACCCTCTCCCGCAAGCGGGAGAGGGGACTGATCGGTGCAGGTTGAATCCTCAGCGTCAGCCGGCACGGACCACTCCCTCTCCCTTCGGAGCGGGGCGCGCAGCCAGGGCGGGGGAGAGGGAACAACCGTCCACTCCCAACTTTCCGAGTGGGCCCCGGCCCGCTCCATTAACCAACCGAAACACCCGTCCGCTCGTCACAAAGAGGCCGGGAAAGGGGCCACAGAGCCCGTACCCAACGCCTTGCAGGTAACGCCATGATGAAGGTCAGAATCGAAAGGATCGTCGAGGAAGCGCAGGATATCCGCTCCTTCCGCCTCGTACGTTGTGATGGCCAGCCGTTCGACACTTACGAGCCGGGCGCCCATGTCGACGTCACCGGGCCCACCGGGGTGACGCGCCAGTACTCGTTGTGCAGCCCGCCGGACGACCGCTCCGCTTACCTGGTGGCGGTGAAGAAGGAGGGCGCTTCCCGTGGCGGCTCCAGTGCGCTGCACGACGTGCAGGAAGGCGCAGAGCTGGACATCGGCGCGCCGCGTAACCTGTTCCGCCTGGCAGCGGAAGCTCGCGAGCATGTGCTGTTCGCCGCCGGTATCGGCGTCACGCCGCTGCTGAGCATGGCCTATCGCCTGAACGCCAAGGGCGAACCCTATCGCCTGCACTACTTTGCCCGTTCCGCCGAGCACGCGGCCTTCGTCGAGCTGCTGGCCAGCGAGGCGTTTGCCGGCAAGGTGGAGCTGCATTACGGCGTCGAACCCGCTGACCTCGACCGCGTGCTGGGCGAGTGCCTGGAGCGCGCGCCGAAGCAGGCCCACGTCTACACCTGTGGCCCGGCGCCGTTCATGAACAAGGTAGTGGAGATCGCGGCGCGCAGCCGCCCGGAAGACGCCATCCACCTGGAGCACTTCCAGGCCGACCCGGCCGCCAACTCGGCGCCGGCCGGTTCCTTCGAGGTGGAACTGGCCAGTTCCGGCGTGGTACTTCACGTACCGGCGGACTCGACGCTGGTGGACGTGCTGCAGGCCCATGGCTGCGACATCGACACCGAGTGCCGCGAAGGCATCTGCGGCACCTGCATCGTCGAAGTGCTGGAAGGCGAGCCGGAGCACCGCGACAACTGCCTGTCGAACAAGGAGAAGGCCGCCAACAAGCAGATCTGCGCCTGCGTCTCGCGAGCCAAATCCGCGCGGCTGGTGCTCGACCTGTAAGCCGGACCGCTCTGCGTAGGATGGCGTGGAGCGAAGCGATACCCATCATTCTTCTGCACCAGGCAGCATGGGTATCGCTGCGCTCCACCCATCCTACGGACCCCGGCGTCCTACAAGGAAAGATCGGCGCGCGGTGGCACAGCTGGCAATTCGTCTGGCAGACAGCGACACTCGCACGCCGTCGGCGCTTGCTAGCCTCCGACGACGAATCCCTCGTTCGGAGATCCCATGCCTGCGCTGATCGCGCGCCTGGCGCTCGGCTGCCTGCTGCCGGTCGCCGTCCTGCTCGGGCTCGGCGCCATGCCGGGGCTCGGCTATGCCTGGGATTTCGCCAATGCCGCCGGGTTGCTCGGTGGCTGCCTGCTGGGGCTGCTCTTCATCATCGGTGGCCGCCCTCAGCCTCGCCCGCTCTATGAGGGCAAGTTCTTCCTGCGCCTGCACCGCGACCTGGGCTTTGTCGCCATCGCATTGCTGCTGGTACACATCGTCGTGCTGCTGGTCGATGAACCCCTGCTGATCGAAGACCTGCTTCCCTCCGCACCGGGCTACATGCTGGCCGGGTTGGCGTCGGCGGTTCTGATGCTGGTGCTGGCAATTTCCAGCCTGAGCCGTGTCCGCCCGCGCTGGAGCAGCAGTGCGGCGTCGTTCCGTCGCTGGCACTACGGTGGCAGCCTGCTCGCCCTGTTGCTGATGGCCGTGCATGTGCTCGGTGCGGGTTACTACAGCGGCGGTGTCTGGAAGGGCGTGCTGCTGGTCGCGCTGATACTGGTGGTGGCCGTCTGGCCGCGCCTGCCAAAACCTGGCAACGGCATCAGCGGTCGTAAGCGAAATACCGCGCAAAGGGCCACCTGGTTCGCGCTGGCGGCCAGCATCGTGATCGTCGGGATGTCGGCGCTCTACAGCCTGTTGGCGAATGTGGAGCTGCCACTGTGAAGCGAACCTGGATCGGTCTTTGCGTCGCCGCTGGCGTGGCGCTGTCGGCGGGGGCGTGGTTTGCCCATGAGCACTGGCAGCAAGGCCGCCCGCTGATGCCGCTGGCGTTCCCCCATGAGCCGCACGCTTCGGTGAACTGCATCACCTGCCACCACGATTACAAGGACCAGTCGCCTTCGGTTTCCGGCAACCGCACCTGCATCCTCTGCCACAAGCAGAGCCCGGCGCTGGCCGTGCGCATCGAAGCGGACTTCCATCAGCTCTGCCAGAGCTGCCATCTAGAACGCTTGCAAGCCTTCCACGCCAGTGGACCGGTGCGCAGCTGCCAGGCGTGCCACCGCGACTCAACGGAGAAATCCAAACCGTAGGGTGCATAACGCCTGAGGCGTTATCCGCCATTGCGGCGGATAACCCGTTCCGGGTTATGCGCCCTACGGTTGGATGAATGCCTAACCTGTAGGAGCGAGCTTGCTCGCGAACCCGCCTGACGCCGAAGCTGCGGACGAATCTGTTCGCGAGCAAGCTCGCTCCTACAAGAGAAGTTGCAGCACCGATGAAGAAAGCCCGGCGTGATGCCGGGCTCTTTTCAGCTGCGATACAGCACCGGTCGCCGCAGGTGCACATAGCTGTACCCCTCGCGCGCCAGGGCGATGCGCTGCGGGTCCAGTTCGGCCACCAGCAGCTCCTCGCTGTGCTTGGCCTTGGTCAACACCTGGCCATCCGGGGCGACGATGCTGCTCAGGCCGCAGTACTCGATTTCGCCCTCGCTGCCGACATAGTTGGAGTAGGCGAGGAACACCTGGTTCTCGAAGGCGCGGGTCGGCACCAGCACCTGGGCGACGAATTCGTAGGGGCGCATGTTGGCGGTGGGCACCAGCACCAGGTCTGCGCCGGCCAGGGCGAGGGTGCGCACGGCTTCGGGGAATTCCACGTCGAAGCAGATCAGCAGGCCGACCTTCCAGCCGTCCAGCTCGAAGATCGCCGGCGGCTCGTCGGAGGCGCTGAACTGGCTGCGGTCGAGGTCGCCGTAGAGGTGCGTCTTGCGGTAGTTGGCGCGGCGCTCGCCCTGGCGGTCGATCAGCTGCACGCTGTTGAAGATGGCGTCACCGTCGCGCTCGGGGTAGCCATAGAGGATGCAGAGCTTGTGCTGGCGGGCGATCTCGGCGATGCGCAGGGCGGACGGGCCGTCGCAGCTTTCCGCCAGTTCCGCGACACGCTTGGCGCCGATGTTGTAGCCGGACAGGAACATCTCCGGCAGGACCAGCAGGTCCGCGCCGTTCTGCACCGCCTGCTGCGCGGCCTGCTCCAGACGCAGCAGGTTGCCGGCGACATCCTCGGGGCCGGGAGGGCACTGGTAGAGGGCGAGGTACATGATGGTCTCCTTGGAAAAAACGCGAGCGGGTCAGGCAGTGTGCACCTGAACCCGCTCTCATGCGAGGCGCTCTTCGTCAGCCCGGAATCAGTCCGGCAGTTCCATCGGGCCCAGTTCGGCGAAGCGGTCGCCCGGGCCGGGGTTCTGCGGATGGGTGGCGCCACCGAAGTGCTTCATGATGCCCCACACGGCGTTGAGCGAGGTCTGCACCGCGCCTTCCACCCAGGCCGGGGTCCAGGACACGTCGTCACCGGCGATGAAGATGCCGCGCTGCTCGGCGGGCATGTCCTCCTGCATGAAGTGTGCGTACATGCGCTGGTTGTAGCGGTAGTGGCCCGGCAGTGCGCCCTTGAAGGCGCCGAGGAAGTGCGGGTCGGCCTCCCAGGACACGGTGATCGGGTTGCCGATGATATGCCCGGCAATGTCGACCTTGGGGTAGACCTTCTTCAGGGCGTCCAGGGCCAGCTGCACGCGCTTCTCCACCGGGTGCGGGAGCATCTTCATGGCGTCGCTCATCCAGGAGTAGGACAGGCAGATCACCCCGGGTTTGTCGTCGCCATTGTCGAACAGGTAGGTGCCGCGGGTCAGGCGGTCGGTGAGGGTCATGCTCATTACGTCGCGGCCGGTCTGCGGGTCCTTGTCCTTCCAGAACGGCCGGTCGACCATCACGAAGGTCTTCGAGGACTGCATGTAGCGGGTGCGGTCCAGGGCCATCCACATCTTCTGCGAGAACAGCGCTTCCTCGCACTCGATCTGGGTGGTCAGCAGCCAGGTCTGGCAGGTCGCCAGGACGGCGGCGTAGTGGCGGGTATCGCCCCAGTAGTCGGTGACGGCGAAGGTGCCATCGGCAGCGCGGGCGATTTTCTTCACGCCCGGACGCGGTGCGCCGTTGTGCAGGGAGGCGAGGGACGTGCCGGCCGGCCAGTGCGCGCAGTTTTCCGGCACGTGGCTCCAGATGCCGCGCGGTACCTGCTCGACGCCACCCACGACCAGATGCTGGTGGTCGTCGCAGTTGGTCATCACCACGCGGAAGATTTCCAGCATGGAGTTGGGGAAGTCCGAGTCCCAGCCGCCAGTGCCGAAGCCGACCTGGCCGAAGATTTCGCGGTGGCGGTAGGACAGGCGCGAGAAGGCCTTGGAGGTGGCGACGAAGTCATAGAAGGTGCGGTCGTCCCACTTGGGCACCAGCTCGTCCCACAGGGCCTTGAGCTTGACCGTGTCGCGCTCGCGGATGGCGTCCTGGATTTCGGAGAAGCGCGCGCCGTTTTCCAGCGCGTCGGCCCAGGCCTGGGCGACTTCGCGGAAGATTTCCGGCAGATCGGCCATCTTCTCGGCGTAGTGGCTGGTGCCTTCCAGGTCGACCACGGTGCTGCCCGAGGCCGGGGTCAGTGGGTTGGGGAAGGGCCTGGTTTCCAGGCCGAGCTTGTCGACATAGTGATAGAAGGCGGTGCTGGACACCGGGAAGCGCATGCCACCCAGCTCGGCGATGATGCCGTCGGCGCCCTGGAAGGTTTCCGAACGCAGCCGGCCGCCCATCTTCGATGCCTCGTAGACCACCGGCTTGAGGCCCATCTTCATCAGCTCGTAGGCTGCCACCAGGCCGGAAATGCCAGCGCCGACGATGGCCACTTCCTGGCCGTGCTGCTCGGCGGGGATGCTGCCCAGGCCGGCGGGGTGCTCGATCCAGTCGTCGAAGGCGAAGGGGAAGTCCGGGCCGAAGATGGTTACCGGTTTCTTGCCGGGGGTGTGGGGGTGGCGGTTCTTGTGCATGGAAGGCTCCCTTCAATCTTGTTCGACTTATGCGGCTCGCCGGCTTGTATCACCAGCTTGGCAAGGCTTTGCGCGGCCCGCAGAGGCCAGTCGATGGATGGCGCGCGGGCAAAGAAATGGCGAGCTGCCGGGCTCGCCTTGGCAATCACTATTGCAAAGCTCGTCGTTGAAATGAACCTGACAATCTGCAAGATTGGCGAGAGCTTTCAGGCAGATTGACCAATACCATGAGCAATATGACGAAAAACGCCGACGCAGCCTTGTTGAACCTGCTGCGCGCCAACGCCCGCGAGTCGATTTCCGAGCTGGCGCGCAAGCTCGGCGTGTCGCGCTCCACGGTGCAGAGCCGTATCGAAAGGCTGGAGCAGCAGGGCGTCATCAGCGGCTATTCGATCAAGGTGTCGGACAGCTACGCGCAGTCGCTGGTGCGCGCCCACGTGTTGGTGACGGCGCTGCCGAAGCTGTCGCACCAGGTGGTGCAGGCACTGGAGAAGATCGCCGAGGTGAAGACGCTGCATTCGGTGAGCGGCAACTTCGACATGATCGTGATCGTCGAGGCGCTATCGATCCGCGACCTGGATGCGGTGCTGGACCGCATCGGGGCACTGGACGGGGTGGAGCGGACGATGTCGTCGATCATCCTGTCGACGCGCATCGATCGGTGATAAGGGTGCCTTCCCGGTAGCGGCGAGTACCACGCCGGCCGGGCCGGCGTGGGGTGGGTTCGCGAGCAAGCTCGCTCCTGCAATCAGCCTCGGCGTGCTCTTCGTAGGACCGAGGGGGACGCCCAGTCCTTGCTCGCGAACTGCCCAGCGCCGATGTTTCCTGTTCTGTCGATCAGCCCAGCTCTTCTTCCAGCGCCAGCAGCTCTTCCACGCGCTGGCGGCGGCGGATCAACTTCGCTTCGGCGCCTTCGAGCAGTACCTCGGCGATCAGCGGGCGGCTGTTGTAGTTCGACGACATGGACGCGCCGTAGGCGCCGGTGTCTTCGATCAGCAGCAGGTCGCCGACCTGGGCGCGCGGCAGGGCACGGGGGATGACCACGCCGCCATCGCCCTGGGTGAACACGTCACCGGACTCGCACAGCGGGCCGGCCACCACGGTGTCGATCACTTCGCGGCTGGCCACGTCGCCGGCCAGTACGCGGATGCCGTGGTAGCTGCCATACATGGACGGGCGCATCAGCTCGTTGAAACCAGCGTCCACCAGCACGAAGTGGTTGCGGCCGGCATCCTTGGTGGCGCGCACTTCGCTGAGCAGGCAGCCGGACTGGGCGACCAGGTAGCGGCCCGGTTCGATCTCCAGGTGCAGCGCGTGGCCGACCACGGCCTCGGCGGCCTTGCGCGCCTTGTCCCACAGCTGGAAGTAGTGCGCGGTGTCCACTTCCGGGTCGCCGGCACGGTAGGGGATGGACAGGCCGCCGCCGGCGGAGATGCCGGACAGATCGTGGCCGGCGTCCTTCACCTGCTGCACCAGGCCGAGCATGGCTTCGCCGACCTGGGCCAGGTGGCCGTAGTCGACGCCCGAACCGATGTGCATGTGCAGGCCGACCAGGCGCAGGCCGCGTTCGCGGATCACGTCCAGGGCGGCGCGCAGGTCGCTATGCCAGATGCCGTGCTTGGAGTGCTCGCCACCGGTGTTGGTCTTGTTGCTGTGGCCGTGGCCGAAGCCAGGGTTGATGCGCAGCCACACCGGGTGGCCGGGGGCGACTTCGCCCAGCTGGCGGAGCATGTCGATGGAGCCGGCATTCACCGGAATGCCGTGCTCGACCACGGTTTCCAGAGTGGTGCGGTCCAGCAGGTCGGCAGTGAAGACGATCTCGGATTCATCTTCACGGCACGAGTAGCCGGCGGCCAGGGCGCGCAGCAGTTCGCCCTGGGAGACGGCGTCGACCTTCACGCCCTGTTCGCGCATCAGGCGCAGGATGTGCAGGTTGGAGCAGGCCTTCTGGGCGAAACGGATGATATCGAAGCTCTTCAGGCGCTCGATCTGGCCGCGGATGGTGGCTGCGTCGTAGATCCACAGCGGGGTGCCGAATTGCAGGGCGAGCTGTTCGGCGCGGGGCAGGGCGAGGTAAGTCATGAATGGGCTCCGAAGATAGATGGCGCTAGTCTACCGGCCCTTTGCATGGCTGAATAATGCCGCTTGTTATCTGGTCAATTCAATTTTGATATAGGGTGCAGCCGACGCCGGCTTCGCGCAGGCGCTGTACCAGTACGCCGGCTTCTGCCTGGAGCGCCGCGACGAAGCGCTCGCGCAGCGGCGTGGCGGGGCGGTACAGCGGCTTCGCCACGCTGACCTGGAACGGCAGCGAGAAGGCCAGCGGGCGCAGCTGGATGCCCTGGCCCTGGAACATCAGCGCGGTGATCGGGTTGACCACGGCCAGGCCCAGGCCGGCGCGGACCATGCTGCACACCGAGACGGCGCTGTGGGTTTCCACCTGCATTTGCCGCTGTACGCCGGCGCTGAGGAATACCGCGTCGATCAGGTGCCGGTAGCGGTCGCTGGTGGCCAGGCTGACGAAGGGCAAGCCGGCAAAATCCGCCGCCTGCAGGCGCTCGCGGGCCACCAGCGGATGGCCGTCCGGGAGGATGCATACTTCGTCCACCGCCAACAGCGGCTGCAACTCGGTACCACGCGGGGCGTCGTCGTTCTCGATCAGGCCGATGTCGTGGTGCTGGGCGCTGAGGGCTTCCTCCAGGTGCGGCGACTCCAGCGCCGCCACTTCCAGGCTGATCGCCGGATTCTCCCGGCTGAAGCGCTTGCAGGCTTCCGGCAGCAGTGCCTGGGACAGCGCCGGCAGGCAGCCGATGGAGAACTTGCCCTCGGCGAACTGCCCCAGGCTGCCGGCGAAGGCGACGATGCGGTCCAGTCCGGTGAAGGAGCGCTCCACCTCCTCGAACAGCATCAACGCCCGCGCCGTCGGCGCCAGCCGTCCGCGCTCGCGCAGGAACAGCTCGAAGCCGACCAGTTGTTCCAGCCGTGCCAGCTCGCGGCTGACGGTGGGCTGGCTGGTATGCAGGAACGCCGCCGCGCGGGTGACGCTGCCGGTGGTCATGACCGCGCGGAAGACTTCGATGTGGCGGAGGGTGATCATGCTCGGGGCCGGAAAGAGGAATGGCGGCAGCGTAAGGCGTCCGCGCGGTCTTTCGCAAATCGGCCGGGGTTGTGTAGTGTCGGGCCGTCATGCGAAGGAGCGACAAGGCTGATGGAAGGCGAACAATCCGCGCCCGCTGAACCAGGGCTGGTCCGGCTGGCGTGCTGGGTTTTTCTAGGGGCTCTGCTGGCTATTGCGCTGGGCGCGTCCGGCATGGCGTTGGCGATGTATCGGGTCATGGGCAGCGATATCTGGGCGCTGAGCGATTACGGCCGGTTCCACGCCATCTTCGATCCCGCCGTTCTGTGCGGCGCGTTGTTCGCGCTGGGTCAGATCTTCTGGCTGATGCTCCGCAGCCGCCGCGCCCGCGTGGTGCTGGTGCTGCTCTATACGCCGGTTGCGCTGCTCATCTGGGCCGGTTTCACCGGGCCATACCTGTTCTCGTTGTCGGTGGGTGAGCTGGTCCTTTACCTGCTGGGTGGATAAGCACTCTCGGTAGGATGGGTGGAGCGCAGCGATACCCATGCGGTTGGTGCAGAGAGCTGATGGGTATCGCTGCGCTCCACGCCATCCTACGAAGCTGCGCTCCACCCATCCTACGAAGCTGCATTCCTGCGCGAATCGTTTCGCGCTGTTGGCTCAATGGAAATCCCGACTCCGCACATCCAGCCCCTCCAGCAACTCACTCAAGTCCGTCAGTCGCCCGGCGATCACATGGCGCACGCCGTCCTTGGCTTCCAGGGTGCCGTCCACCTGCATCAGGCGGGCGCTGAGGAAGGGCCTGCGCTGCTGGTCGGCGAGGTCGCGCCAGACGATCACGTTGATCATGCCGAACTCGTCTTCCAGGGTGACGAAGGTGACGCCGCTGGCGGTGCCGGGGCGCTGGCGGCCGACCACCAGGCCAGCGACGCGCACCGGGCGGTCGGCTTCCAGCGTCGCCAGTTCCCTTGAGCTGCGGCAGCGCCGGGCCTTGAGGGCGCCGCGCAGCAAGGTCATGGGGTGTGGGCCGAGGGTGGTGCCCAGGGTCGCGTAGTCGGTGAGCAGGTCTTCGCCGCGGCTGGGCAGTGGCAGGCTGACGGGTGCTTCTTCGGTGACCTGGCCGGCGAACAGCGGCAACTGCGGCTCGACCCCGGCAATCGCCCAGCGTGCCTTGTGCCGGTGGCCGGCGAGGCCGCGCAGGGCGCCGGCGTCGGCCAGCTGTTCGCGGGCGCGGCCGTCGAGATGGGCACGCAGGCAGAGATCGGCGACGTCCGCAAAGGGCCGTTGATCGCGTGCCTGGGCGATGGCATTGGCCACGTCCTCGCGCAGCCCGCGCACCATGCGCAGGCCGAGGCGGATGGCCGGCTGGCGTTCGGCGATGGGCTCCAGGGTGCAGTCCCAGTGGCTGTGGCGCACGTCCACCGGGCGAATCTCCAGGCCGTGGCGGCGAGCGTCCTGCAGCAACTGGTCGGGGCTGTAGAAACCCATGGGCCAGCTGTTGATCAGGGCGCAGGTGAAGGCCGCCGGTTCGTGGCACTTCAGCCAGCAACTGGCGTAGGTGAGCAGGGCGAAGCTGGCGGCGTGGGATTCGGGGAAGCCATAGCTGCCGAAGCCCTTGATCTGCTCGAAGATGCGCGCGATGTAGTCCTGTTCATAGCCCTTGGCGGTCATGCGTTCGAACAGCTTCTTGCGGTGCGGCTCCAGCCCGCCGTGGCGTTTCCAGGCGGCCATGGAGCGGCGCAGGTGGTCGGCTTCGCCCGGTGTGTACTCGGCGGCGATGATCGCCAGTTGCATCACCTGTTCCTGGAACAGCGGCACGCCCAGGGTGCGCTCGAACACCGGCTTGAGTTCCTCGGAGGGATAGACGACCGGCTCTTCCTTGTTCCGCCGCCGCAGGTACGGGTGGACCATGTCGCCCTGGATCGGCCCGGGGCGGACGATGGCGACTTCGATCACCAGGTCGTAGAAGGTCTCGGGTCGCAGGCGCGGCAGCATGGCCATCTGCGCGCGGGATTCGATCTGGAATACGCCGACGGTATCGGCGCGGCTGATCATTTCGTAGGTCTGCTTGCACTCCTGCGGCAGCGTGGCGAGTGTCCAGCGCTTGCCGCGATAATCGGCGATCAGGTTGAAGCAGCGGCGCAGGGCGCTGAGCATCCCTAAGGCGAGCACGTCGACCTTGAGCAGGCCCACCGCGTCGAGGTCGTCCTTGTCCCACTGGATCAGGGTACGCTCGGGCATCGCGGCATTTTCCACCGGTACCAGGGTTTCCAGCGGCTGCTGGGAGATGACGAAGCCTCCGGGGTGCTGTGACAGGTGCCGGGGGAAGCCGACCAGCTGGCCGGTCAGCGCCAGCACGCGGCGCAGGATCGGGCTCTCCGGGTCGAAGCCGGCTTCCACCAGGCGCTCGGGGGGCGGAGGCTCACGGCTCCAGGCGCCGCAGCAGTCGGCCAATGCGCCGACCTGGTCCGGTGGCAGCCCCAGCGCCTTGGCCACGTCGCGCACCGCGCCGGCGCCCCGGTAGGTGCTGGCTACGGCGGTGAGCGCGGCGCGGCTGCGGCCGTAACGACGGAACACGTACTGGATGACTTCCTCGCGGCGGTCGTGCTCGAAGTCGACGTCGATGTCCGGCGGCTCGTTGCGTTCGCGGGAGATGAAGCGTTCGAACAGCAGCTTGGCCTTGGACGGGTCCAGTTCGGTGATGCCCAGGGCGAAGCACACCACCGAATTGGCCGCCGAGCCGCGTCCCTGGCAGAGAATGCCCTCACCGCGAGCAAAAGCGACGATGTCGTGGACGGTGAGGAAGTAGCTGTCGTACTTCAGCTCGGCGATCAGTGCCAGTTCATCTTCGACGCGTTTGCGAACGGCGGGGGTAGCACCGTCTTTCCAGCGCAGAAGGATGCCTTCCTCGGTCTTCTCCCGCAGCCAGGTGCTGGGCGTATGGCCTTCGGGAACCAGCTCGCGCGGGTACTGGTATTTCACATCCTTGCCCAGATCGAAGCTGCAGCGCTCGGCAATCTTCAAGGTCTCAGTCAGCAACTCGGCCGGGTAGATCGCCGCCAGCGCCTCCTTCGGCCGCAGATGCCGTTCGCCGTTGGGGTAGAGATACTGGCCGGCCTCGTGCACCGGCAGGTGCTGGCGGATGGCGGTCATGCAGTCCTGCAGGGCGCGGCGGCCACGGATGTGCATGTGCACGTCGCCGCAGGCCACGGCGGAGAGGCCCAGGCGCGCGGCCTGTTCCTGCAGGCGACGCAGCTTGCCGGTGTCGTCCGGGCCCTTGTGCAGTTCGACGCCCAGCCACAGGCGCCTGGGGAAGCGCTCGCGCAGCCAGAGGCCGTCGTCGTCCTGGTCGTCTTGTGGCAGCCAGATCGCCAGCAGGTGGTCGAGATTGCCGTCGAAATCCGAACGCACCAGGCGATAGCTGCCCTTTTCGGCGCGGCGGCGGGCGTGGGTGATGAGGCGACAGAGGTTCTCGTAGCCCGTGAGGTTCTCGGCCAGCAGCACCAGCTTCGGACCTTGCTCGATGCTCAGTTCGCTGCCGGTGATGAGGATGAACTCCTGCTCCTTCGCCGCCTGCCAGGCGCGGACGATGCCGGCAAGGCTGCATTCGTCGGTGATCGCAAGCGCCCGGTAGCCCAGCTTCTTCGCCCGCTCGACCAGCTCGGCCGCACTGGAGGCACCGCGCTGGAAGCTGAAATTGGACAGGCAGTGCAGCTCGGCGTAGCCGATGCCTTCATCCGGCGCGCTCATGCGAACCAGCCGTGCAGCAGCAGCGGCCCCTTTTCGCCCACCGGGCGGAACACCCAGGCGCGCTGGCCGCTGCGGGTGCGTACCTGGTAGTAGTCGCGGCGGATGTCCTCGCCGTCCCACCAGCCGGACTCGATGCGCTCGGGGCCGGCCAGCAGGGTCGGGGCGAATTCGCGCAGCGGCTGGGGCTCGGCCAGCAGCCAGCCGGGGCGCGGAACGTCGGTGACTTGTCGGGGCGGGGTGGACTGATCCTGCCAGGCACGCTCCGGCCGGTGGTCGGCGCGTGCCCCGAGACTGTGCACGGCGTCGTCGCCCAGCCGCGCGCGCAGGCGTTCGCGCAACTGTTCCCAGGGTTGGGATTGCTGCGGGCGGTCGTCGAACAGCTCGCGGTGCTGAGGCACGAAGGGCGGCAGGTCGTCGGCGATAAGTCGCACGCTATGTACCGGGGCGCGCAGTTGCAATTGCTCCAGCCGGCCACGGCTCAGTTCGAAGAGCATGGCCGCCTCGCGCTCGGCGCTGAGCAGGCCGACCGGCATTGGCGTGTCGGCACCTTCGTGGTGCTCCAGGTGCAGGACGAAGCGCTGCACGCCGCTGTCTCGCCCGGCGAGGAAGGCGGCGAGGTCGCCGGTCAGGCGGCGCAGCGGGAACAGCAGGGCCTGGGTGGACTCCACGTCGAAGTTCAGCTCGATGCGCGACTCGAAGCGGTCCGGCGGCCGGTAGTACTCCAGGGCCAGCGGGCGCAGGCCGAGCAGGGTGTCGACCTGGCGCAGTACCTGTGGCGGGAAGCGCCGGGCCAGGCTCTCGCGCGGCAGGGCGAGCAGTTGCTGCAGGCTGCGCAGGCCCATGCGGCCCAGTGAGGTGGTGGCGTCGCGCTCAAGGCCCAGGCGCTCCAGCGGCATCCTGCCCAGGTACTGGCGCAACTGCTCGTTGTCGTGGATCGCCAGGCCGTCGTGGCCGTTGGCGAGGATGCGCGCGGCGGCTGGGTTGGGCGCGGCGGTGATGCGATGGCGAAAGCCCAGCCCGTCCAGTTCCTCGCGCAGGCGTGCCTCGAAGCGCGGCCAGGGGCCGAACAGTTGCAGGCTGGACTGCACCTCCAGCAGCAGCGCGCGTGGATAGTGCTGGCTGACTTGCGAGCTGAAGCCATAGGCCCAGGCGGCCAGCAGGTCCTGCCAACGCTGCACGTCGCGCAGGTCGTACTCGGCGGTGGCGAAATCGCGGCTCAGGGCCTGGGCGGCGGTGAGCGACTGGCCGGGCTTGAGGCCCAGCGCTCGCGCGGCCGGATTCACCGCCTGCAGCACGCGACGCTGGGTCGGCCCGGCGAGCAGCGCCAGGGCGGCGTCCGGTTCGGCACGCCCGCGCAGCACGCCGTCCATCGCCAGCTGTGGCAGGAGAATACAGGCCCAGAGCATGCCGGCCTCAGTGCCAGGGCAGTGGGATGGGGCGCGCCGGTGCCAGGCCGCCACGGCACTTGAGTACGCGCAGCTGTGCCGGATTGGCGTCCAGCGCCAGGCGCAGCGCGGCGGGTGACGGGTTGAGCGCTTCGCGCTGCGAGCGGTAGGCGATAGCCAGGGTCTGCCCGGTTTCAGCCGCCACCTGCAGGCGGCGCAGGGCGCGGTCATCGGCCTGCTGCGGCCAACACATCACGACGCCACAACTACCCGAGCGCAGGCACTGCTCGGCGGCCCAGAGCGCATCGCGGCCGCTGGCCTGAACGATGGCGAGTTGCTCCAGTGCGACGCCGGCGGCCTGCCAGGCGGCCGGGTAGGGCACATGGGGCGGGGCGACCAGCACGATGCGCTCGCCTGCCGCGCTGAGTCGCGCAAGGGTCGGCCAGACCAGTTGCAGTTCGCCGGTACCCTCGGCGGCCAGGAGAATTTCGCTGAGCGCCGCTTCCGGCCAGCCGCCAGTGGGCAGGGCGGCATCCAGCACCGCATGGCCAGTGGGCTGCTGGCTGGGCGGCAGGCCCTGGGGCTGGCCTTTCCAGACCTGGCGCTGGTGGAGCAGGGTATCGAGTGCGACCACGCTGCCCATCACGGCCTCCCGGCCGGCGAGCGGCGACGGTCATGCGCCCGGCGGGAGGGCCAGGGAAGGGATATGGGGAGGATGAACATGGGGTTGCTCGGAAATAACTGTATGGATATACAGTTTATCCGGTAGAAAGGTGCCGTCAATGGCGGTCGGTCTGACGGACGTGGCTGCTCACTGTAGGAGCGGGCCATGCCCGCGATCCGCCGGCAAGGCCGGCGTTGGGCAGGTTCGCGAGCAAGCTCGCTCCTACAACGAGCGCCGGAGTTCAACAGGTAGGAGCGAGCTTGCTCGCGAACCGCACGGCACAAAGCCAATCGTGAAACGGAAAATCCACGCGATGAGTTACAGCAGCAGAAACCCCTGCGGCTCCTTCGACCGCGGTGGATCGGCCACGAACTTCAGCCGCTCGGTCTTCCACCAACTGGGCAACAACCGCCGCACCACCGGCTGGTTGAAGCGATCATCGAGCAGGTAGATCACCCCCGAGTCCGTGGGCGTGCGGATCACCCGCCCAGCGGCCTGGACGACCTTCTGCAGACCGGGGAACAGGTAGGTGTAGTCGTAGCCGTCGCCGAACATCCCCTGCATGCGCTGCTTGATCTCCTCGTTGACCTCGTTCACCTGCGGCAATCCCAGCGTGGCGATGAAGGCGCCGATCAGGCGGTCGCCCGGCAGGTCGATGCCCTCGCCAAATGCACCGCCGAGTACGGCGAAGCCGATGCCCTGCGAGTGCGGGGTGAAGCGGTCGAGGAAGGCCTGGCGCTCCAGTTCGTTCATGCTGCGCGACTGCACCCAGCGCGGGATGTCCGGGTGTTCGGCGGCGAAGCGCTCCAGTGCCTGTTGCAGGTAGGCGTAGCTGCTGAAGAAGGCCAGATAGTTGCCGGGGCGGGCGCGGAACTGCCGGGCCATCAGGGTGCTGATCGGCGTGAGGCTGGCCTCGCGATGCTGGTAGCGGGTGGAGAGGTTGCTCAGCGCGTGGACTTCCAGTTGCTCGGCGTGGAACGGCGATTCCACTTCGCGCCAGGTGGTGTCTTCCGGCAGGCCAAGCAGGTCCGCATAGTAATTGGCCGGGTTCAGCGTGGCGGAGAACAGCGTGGTGCTGTGGGCCACCTCGAAGCGTTCGGCGAGGAAGGGCGCCGGCACCACGTTGCGCAGGCACAGGGTGGACAGCGTGCGCTGGCCGCTGCCGTCGTGGCGGGTGATGTCGAACAGCGAGTGCGGCCCGTAGGCCTCGGCCAGCCGGCAGAACAGCATGGCGTCGAGGTAGAAGCGCAGCAACTCGGCCTCGTTGCCGGTGGGCTGGTCGGTGAGGTGATCGGTGATGGCGCTGACGGCTTTCTGCAGTGCGGCGATGAACAGGTCCGGCACCGTCGGGTAGATCTGGTAATCGACCTCCTGGTCGCGGTGCATCTGGTTCCAGTGCCGGCCGACGCGCTCCAGCACGCCTTTCAGCCCGGCCGGGGCGACCTTGCGCAGGGCGTTGAACTCGGACTGGTCCAGCTCGGCGCTGTACATGCCGCGGCCGCGCTCGATGAGGTTGTGCGCCTCGTCCACCAGCAGCGTCACCTTCCAGTCGTTGAGTACCGTCAGGCCGTAGAGCAGGGCGGTCATGTCGAAGTAGTAGTTGTAGTCGCCCACCACCACGTCGGCCCAGCGGCACAGCTCCTGGCTCAGGTAGTAGGGGCAGACCTGGTGTTCGAGCGCAACCTCGCGCAGGTTTTCCTGGGTCAGCCAGCGGCGCTTGAGCGCGGCCTCGCGGGCGGCGGGCAGGCGGTCGTAGAAACCCTTGGCCAGCGGGCAGGAGTCGCCGTGGCAGGACTTGTCCGGATGCTCGCAGGCCTTGTCGCGCGCGACGTGTTCGAGTACGCGCAGGGGCTGCGCGGCGTCCTGCTGGCGCAGGGTCGACAGGGCATCCAGGGCCAGGCGGCGACCGGGAGTCTTGGCGGTGAGGAAGAACAGCCGGTCGAGCTGCTGCCCGGGGAATGCCTTGAGCTGCGGGAACAGGGTGCCGAGGGTCTTGCCGATGCCGGTGGTGGCCTGGGCCATCAGCGTCTGGCCGTCGCGGGCGGCGCGGTACACCGACTCGGCGAGCATGCGCTGGCCCTGGCGGAAGTCGGCGTAAGGGAAGCGCAGCGCCTCCAGGCCCCGGTCGCGCTCGATGCGATGGGCACTTTCCTGCTCGGCCCATTGCACGAAGCGCTGGCATTGCAGCTCGAAGAAGGCGCGCAGGTCGTCGGCGGCGAAGCGCTCGCGGAACTCGGTTTCCTTCTGGGTGATGACGTTGAAGTAGACGACGGACAGGTCGATGGCGTCGATTTCCAGTGTCTGGCACAGCAGCCAGCCGTACACCTTCACCTGCGCCCAGTGCAGCAGACGGTGATTCTGCGGGATGCGCGCGACGTCACCGCGGTGGGTCTTGATCTCTTCCAGCAGGTTGGCATCCGGGTCATAGCCATCAGCGCGGCCACTGACCACCAGCCCCGGATACTCGCCGCGCAACGGCAATTCCGCGATGTAGCCCAGGCCACGCCGGGAGACCACCGTGGCGTGCCCGGCCATGCCTTCCTGGGCGGTGGGGGCTGGGGTGAATCGCAGGTCGAGGTCACCTTCCTTGGCGGTGAATTCGCACAGCGCGCGCACGGCGATGGCGTAGCTCATTCGCTTTCGTCCGCCTCGCCCTGCCAGCGCACATAGCAGACTTCTACCGGCATGCCGTGCTCGGCGCAGAAGGTCAGCCAGCGCTTCTGGTTATCCTGCAGGCGGTCGCCGGGGCCCTTCACCTCGATCATCCGGTAGCGCGCCTCGGCGGGCCAGAACTGGATCAGGTCGGGCATGCCGGCACGGTTGGCCTTCGGGTCGGCCAGCAGGCGTTCGAACCACAATTTCAGGTGTGCCGCCGGCAGGCAGTGCAGGGCCTGGTCCAGCAGGTTTTCGTCGAGTAGCTCCCAGTGCACGAAGGGCGAGAGGATGCCGTGCTTGGCGGCGTAGGTCTCGCGGATTGCCACCCGGTACGCGTCACTGTCCAGCAGCGCCAGGCGCGCGGCGAAGCTTTCCGAGCGACGGCTGACGAAGTCGCCGCGGTTGAGGTCGCTGGGGCCGGCCTGGAAGGGGTGGAAGAACGCGCCGGGCAGCGGGGCGAAGATCACTTCCCAGCAGAGCAGGCCGAACAGGCTGCAGACCAGCGCGTTCTCCACGTAGTGCACGGGCGCTTGTTCCTCGTGGAGCACGGCCTGCACAGCGAATTCGACGTTGACATCCGGACGCGGCAGCTCCAGGTCGATGCGCAGCGGTGGCGCGGGCCTGGCGGTCTTTTCCTTCGGCAAGCCGAGCTGACGCACCAGCCGCGTCAGCGCGCGCTCGACCAGTTGCAGCTCGCCGTCGCTTTCCGGCGCGGCCCGTGCTGCCTGCACCAGTGCATGGGCCTCCTCGAAGCGTTGCAGGCGTTCCAGTACGCGAATCTGCCGCTGCCGCGAGCCCCCGGTGACGGTGCGCTGGTACAGCGCCAGCGCGTTCTCCAGCTCGCCTTCGCGCTCCAGTTGGTAGGCCATGCGGTACAGCAGGCGGCCGTGGCGCGCCTGTAGGTAATCGTTGTCACTGGCGAAATCGCCCAGCTCCGCAACCAACTCGGCGATGGGTTCGCCGGCTTCGAAGCGGACGGCGCCGTTCCACAGGTGGATATAGGCCTCCAGATCGTCGCGACGGCGGAAGGCGCGGGAGTCGGTGGTGAACGGGACGCTTTCGTAACGGAAGATGCCGAGGTCGGCGAGGACGAACTCCGACCAGTCCTGCTGCAGGTTGCCGAAGAACAGCAGGCGCAGACGGTCGCACAGCGGCGTCGCCATCAGGGTGTAGAGGCTATCGAGTTGCGGATACCAGCCTGCGAACGGCTGCACCTGCCCGTGGTAGGCGTGCAGGTGCTCGTAGAGATCGGCCTTCTTCAGCGGCCCGCGTGGCAGGTCCTCGCGGAAGCGCGCTAGCAGTTCGTCCTTGAGCAGCAGCGGCAGTAGCTCGTCTAGTGCGAGCGGACAAGCGTCGTCCAGCCAACCCAGCTCCAGCAGCGGTGCGGCGGCGTTGGGAATATCGCCGATCTCCGCATAGTTCAGCTTGCTCGCGCGAAAATGTGGCCCCTTGCGCATCACCAGCCGCACCAGCAGTGCCCGCGACGGCAGCTGCAGCGCGCGGAAGTCGGCGATGAACCGGGCTTCCTCGGCGTCGAGCAGGTCGGCGTAGCGCTCGTCGATCCAGTCGAGGGCGCGGTGGAAGTTGGTCAGGTAGTAGAGGCTGGGGTCGAGCGGCGCGGGCATTTTCTTGAGTGGGCCAGGCACTGGTTTTACATACAGTGGCAAGGATGGCGTGATGGGGGCTCGGCCGCAAGGGTTGTGGCGGCCTTTCATCGGGAGATGTCGGGGTTTTCTGTAGGAGCGCCCCATGGGCGCGATCGCGGGCATGGCCCGCTCCTACAGGGGCAGCGGCATCAGCTCTGTAGGATGGGTGGAGCGAAGCGATACCCATGCAGCGGGTACTCGGAATCGATGGGTATCGCTTCGCTCCACACCATCCTACGGTCGCTCTTTGCTCTACCGCATCGCACCGACTCAGCGAATCAACCCAGGCGGAACACTAGCGCCTTCAGGCCGCTGTCTTCCTCGATGTCGGCAAATTCCGGCGGGTTTTCCAGGCGCTCGACGAAGCGTAGTTGCGGCGCCTCGGCGGCCATGCCCTGGAGCAGGAAGTCGACGCCGACGGCCGGGTCGTTCACGCAGGCCAGCACGGTGCCGGCACCGTCCAGCAGTTCCGGCAGGCGGCGCAGGACGCGGGCGTAGTCCTTGTCGAGGACGAAGCTGCCTTTCTGGAAGCTTGGCGGGTCGATGATGATCAGGTCGTACGGGCCGGATTTCTTCACCTTGCCCCAGGACTTGAACAGGTCGTGGTCGAGGAAGCTCACCCTGGACAGGTCGTGGCCGTTCAGGCGGTGGTTGTCGCGGCCACGGCTGAGCGCGGCGCGGGCCATGTCGAGGTTGACCACCTTCTGCGCGCCGCCGGCCATCGCTGCCACGGAGAAAGCGCAGGTGTAGGCGAACAGGTTGAGTACGCGCAGGCCTGCGGAGTTGGCCTGTACCCACTGGCGGCCATAGCGCATGTCGAGGAACAGGCCGTTGTTCTGCTTGCGGCCCAGGTCCAGTTGATAGCGCAGGCCGTGTTCGCTGATCTGCCAGCCGTCGAAGGCTTCGCCATGGAGCACTTCCATGGTGCTTTCCAGGGTGTAGCGGTGCTGCAGCATCAGGCTGCGGGCGCCCGTGGCGCGCCAGGTCTCGCTATCGGCCAGTTCGCTCAGCATCGTCCTGAGCGCGGCCAGTTCCTCGCCTTCCGGCTCGCGGAACAGCGACACCAGCAGCACACCTTCCAGCCAGTCGGCGGTTACCTGCTCCAGCCCCGGCCAGCGCCGGCCGCGACCGTGGAACAGGCGGCGGGTTTCCACGGGAGCGGGGTTCAGCGCGGCGAGCAGTTGCTCGCGCAGGGTGGCGATGGCTTCGGTGTTCATCTTTCCGGTCTTTCTGATTCAGGCGATCGGGGTCAATCGGGGCGGCGATTCTACGCGCTCAGGCGCCATGGCGCTGCACCTGCAGTCTTTCCTCCGGGCGCGGGGCGACGAAGTAGCGGTTGAGCGCCTCGTAGCCAGCCGGGTCCAACGGCGCTGCCAACGGGGCGATGGCGTGGCGCGCCAACAGGCGACTGCGGCAGGTGGCCGGGTCGACGTCGAGAAAGTGCAGGCAGTGCGCCGCGCCAGCCTGCTCCGCCAGGTCGATCAGCCAGCGGCGGTCGGCGAGGGTGTTGGCGGGGATGTCCAGCACCACGCTGGTGCCGGCGCGCAGCAGGCCGACCACGTGGGGGCCCATGACCTTGCGCACGCGGCGGGCGTAGAGCTGGTAGTCGTCGGGGTTGCTGATGCCCCAGGGAAATAGCTCGGCCAGCCAGTGTTCCTCGGCCAGCATCACGGTGCCCGGTGCTTCGGCCAGCTCACGCGCCAGGCAGGATTTGCCCGAAGCCGCCTTGCCACACAGAAGGTGCAGCGTGCCTGTCTGCGGGTTCATGTAGTCGCCTCCAGCAGGTCGGTGCCATAGGAATTGTCCACGGTGCAGCGCCAGGCGCCGTCGGCTTCGCGGCGGAACACGTAGGTGGCGCGACGGCTCAGCTTGCCGTGGCTGGTGTCGAGCAGGGTCTGCGCCACTACCAGGGCGGTGTCGCCGGTTTCGAGGATTTCCAGTCGTCCCTGGCGCACCCGCAGGTTGTGCCCGAAGTGTTCGGCGATGGCGACGAAGGCCTGGCGGATCTGTGCCTTGCCGCGCGCCAGCAGGCCGGGCTTGACCACCAGCAGGGCGTCGTCGCTGTAGAACTCGATCAGCGCATCGAAGTCCTCGCGACCGATGGCTTCGTCGGCGGCCTGAATGAGCGCCTGCAAGGGGTGCTGGTTTGGGTGGGTTGCCTGGTCCATCAGTGTCTCCTCGATCGGGAGCCTCGGACGGCGGGCATTAAAAAACCCGCCGGGAGGCGGGTTTGGTTGTTCGCTTGAATGCGCTAACCCACCATCGGAGCGATGGTGGTAATAATCGGCTGGAAGGTGCGGTTGGCGGCATTCATGGTTCAGAAGCTATCAGAAGTTTCATACGTCGCGCCAGCGCTCTTTTTTTGTTGGCGCCATGGCATGATCGCGCCGCGCCATGGTCCAACTGCCTAGCCTCTCTCCACGCTGTAGCGGAGTCCTTTCATGCCATCCCCCCTTGCAACCCGCCTCCTGCGCGCCCTGGCGCTGCTCGCCGGGTTGGCCGCGTCCGTCGACGCCCTGGCTGTGCCTTGCCCATCGGGGCAGCGCCAGGTCTGCCTGGACACCTGCATGTGCCTGCCGGACCTGGGCGCTGTGCTCGGGCCAGTCCTCACCGATACCCGCAAGATGGCCGCGCAGGCACTGGGAGTATGGCTCCAGCAGTCCCGCGATCAGGCGGTGCAGGGCGGCACCGAGCCGATCCCGCTGGAGATCCGCGCCCAGCTGCAGCCTTACTACCCCGACGACGTGCTGATGGCGGCGCGCTATTCCATCGGCGCGCTGGACGACCTGAATGCCGGCCAGGCGATCATGCAGAACCCCGACACCGAGGCCGTTACCCTGGTGGATGTGATCGTCTTTCGCCGCGAGGACGATGCCCAGAAGGACGTCGCCCTCTGGGCCCACGAGCTATGGCACGTGAAGCAATACCAGGAGTGGGGCGTGCAGGGGTTCGCTACGCGCTACACCGATGACTTCAACGCCGTGGAAGCGCCGGCCTATGAGATGCAGCGGCGAGTTGCCAAGGACCTGCGTGACGGCAAAGTCACCGCCCAGACAAACTGACCTCAGCGGCTGGCGCTGGCGTACCGCCGCCGAGCGCCTTGCACAGGGCGATCAGCGTCAGGCGCAGTTGGGTATTGCTGTCTACCACATCGCGGCGCGATTGCAGGTAGGCGCGCTGGGCGTCCAGTTCCACCAGAAAGTCGGTCATGCCGCCGGCATAGCGCGCCTTGGCCATGCCATAGGCGATATCGCTGCTGCGCAGTTTTTCCTGCAGACGCTGGTTGCGTTGGCGTTCGGCACCGTAGTGGGTCAGCGCGTCGTCCACTTCCTGCCAGGCCTTGAGCACGGTCTGCTGGTAGGACACAGCGGCTTCCTGCTGTTCCAGCTTGCGCAGGTTGATCTGCGAGCGCCGCCGGCCGTTGTCGAAGATCGGCAGCGACAGGCTCGGTCCGACTGCCCAGGTGCGGCTGCCCCAGTCGCCGAACTGGCTGTCTTCGACCGATTCGTAGCCGAAGTTCGCGCCCAGGCGGATCGTCGGGTAGAGGTCGGCCACTGCCACGCCGATGTTGGCGGTCGCCGCGTGCAGCTGGGCTTCGGCGGCGCGGATATCCGGCCGCCGGCGCGCCACTTCCGACGGCAGCCCCAGGCTCAGGTCCGGCGTCTGAGGTTCGGCCTGTTCCACTGGCATCAAGTCATCGCGCAGGCTGCCTGGTTCGGCGCCGATCAGTACGCCGATCTGGTTGATCGCCGCGCTCTCGCTGGCCTGCAGTTGCGGCAGGCTGGAGCGCAGCTCGGCGAGCTGGCCGCGCTGGCGTTCGACGTCGAAATCGTCCACCAGCCCGCCGTCGGCGCGCACCTGGATCAGCTGCATCGATTCCTCGGTGGCGGTGATGTCCTGCCGGGCCACGGCGATCTGTTGCTGCACGCCGCGCAGTTCGAAGTAGCTGCGCGCCAGCTCCGCCGACACGCCCAGGCGGGTTTCCTCGAACATCGCCTGCTGCGCCGCCACGCTGGCGTCGGCGGCCTCGATGGAGCGGCGGATGCGGCCCCACAGGTCGGGCTCCCAGGAGGCGTCGAAACCGGCCTGGTAAAGCGTGAAGGGCTCGGCCAGCACCTTGGCGATCTGGTCGCTGTCGCCGGTGGGGGCGATGCGCTGGATCATCAGCGCGTTGGAGCCGTTCTCGCTCAGGCGCTGGCGGTTCACCGCGGCCGAGGCGTTGACGTCGACGCCGCGCTGGGCGGCCACCATCTGCCGCTGCATGCGGCTCTGGGCGAAGCGCAGCACGGCGGTGTTGAGGTCGGGGCTGGCCTTGTCGGCCCGGCGTTGCAGGTTGTTCAGCACCGGGTCGTTGAACAGGCTCCACCAGTCCTCGCTGAGCCGGGTTGCGCCTTCGGCCGGGTGCAACTGCCCGCTGCCGGAGTGGGCGGCCTGCCAACTGACCGGCGTCTGCGTTTTCGGCGCCTCGTAGTCGGGGCCCACGGCACAGCCGGCGAGGCTGCTACCCAGCAGGGCCAGTGAGACGAAGCGGGAAGTGAGGTTCATGGCTGACACCCTCTTGCAAAGCTAGTCATCCGAAGTGCCCTCGAAGCGTCGTGCGACATAGCCCATCAGCAGGCCGCCGAAGATGCCGATCAGGCCGCAGGCCAGGCCCATGGAGCGGTTGCTCACCATGCCGACGTTCTTCACGTGGGTGGGCAGGCCGAGCAGGCCGATGAAGAACAGCATCGCCGCCGACAGGGCGATCAGGTAAATGCCGCCGGCGCGCCAGGAGTTGGTGGGGATGCCCTTCTTCCGGCAATACAGGTACCCGAGGCCAAACGGCAGGGCGAGCTGGGTGAGGGCGAAGACGATGAACTGGCTGGTGTCGCTCATGGCTGTCCATTTCCAAGGAAGTTCCCTGTCAGGGTATTGCATTCGCTCGTCATGTCGGGTGATCCGCTACGCAAGCCGGTGGCGGAACAGCCACGAGGCGAGCGGCAGGGTGACGGCGGCCACCACCAGCATGGGGATCAGGTTCAGGCCGACGTCGGCCAGCGTCGCGCCTTCCAGGTAGACGCGCTGGATCAGGTCGATGCCGAAGCGCAGCGGGTTGGCATAGGTCACGATCTGCAGGAACTCGGGCATGTTGCGCACCGGCGTGGCGAGGCCGGAAAGCAGCGTCAGCGGCATGATCAGCACGAAGGTGTAGAGCATTGCCTGCTGCATGTTCAGCGACACCGCGCTGATCGACATGCCCAGCCCGACGCAGGCGATGGTGAACACTGTCAGCCCGCCATAGAGGTTGAGCAGCGAGCCGGCCATGGGTATTCGGAACCAGAACAGCGCCATCAGCAGCACCAGCGTGGCCTGCACCATGCCGATCAGCAGGGGCGGAATGGCCTTGCCGAGCATGATTTCCAGCGGTGTATAGGGCGTCACCAATAACTGGTCGAAGGTGCCCTGTTCGCGTTCGCGGGCGACCGAGAGCGCGGTGAGCATCAATGTCTGCATCATGCTCAGGGTGGCGATCAGCGCCGGGATCAGCGGCCAGCGGGTTTCCAGGTTGGGGTTGTACCAGGAGCGGCTGACCACGCTGATCGGCGCCGAGGCCAGACCCTGCTCGCGGTTGAATGCGTCCACCACCACGGCCAGGCCGGCGGCGGCGGAGCCGGCGGTGTTGGAGTTGCGCCCGTCGAGAATGACCTGGATCGGCGCCGGGTCGCCCTGGGCCAACCGTGTCTGGAAGTCCGAGGGAATGTGGATCACCAGCAGGGCCTTCTGCTCGTCGATCACCGTCTGGATTTCCTCCACGCGGGTGAGCGTCACCACGCGGTGGAAGATGCCGCTGCCATCCAGGCGCGAGATCAGGCGCGTGGAGGATTCGCTATGGCTGAGGTCGAGCACGGCGTAGGGCGCATCGTTGAGGTCGAAGGTCACCGCGTAGCCGAACAGCACGCTCTGCATCAGCACCGGTGCCACCAGCACGATCCGGTTGGCCGGATCCTTGAGGATTACCAGCAGTTCCTTGCGCCACAGGTTGAGGATGCGCCAGAGAAATTCCATGGGAGTCAGTCCAGCCGCTTGCGCGTCACCAGCCGCGCCAGGCCCAGCAGGGCGACGGCGTAGGCGGCGAGGATGGCGCAGTTCTTGAGGATCATCGGCCAGAAGTCGCCGGCCAGGAACAGGGATTTCACCAGTTCCATGAAGTAGGTCGCCGGCAGCAGGTTGCCGATCACGCGGATGGCGGTGGGCACGTTGCGCAGGTCGAAGATGAAGCCCGAGAGCATCATCGCCGGCAGGAAGCTGGCGAGCAGGGCAATCTGGCTGGCGAGGAACTGGTTCTTGGTCACCGCCGAGATCAGCAGGCCGATGCCCAGCGCCACCAGCATGTAGAGCATGGAGGCGATCACCAGGACGATGAAGGAGCCGTAGATCGGCACGTCGAACAGGAAGCGCGCGGCGAGCAGGCACAGCGCCAGGCCGATCATGCCGATGGCGAAGCAGGGGATGATCTTCGCCAGGAGGATTTCCACCGGCCGCACTGGCGTGACGAACAGTGCTTCGAGGGTGCCGCGCTCCCATTCGCGGGCCATCACCAGGGCGGTGAGGAAGGCGCCGACCAGGGTCATGATGAGTACGATCAGCCCCGGCACCAGGTACCAGGTGCTGGTGTTGGCGGCGTTGAACCACATGCGCTGGACGATGGTGACCGCGCCAGCCTGGCTTGCCGGGCCGGAGCCACGGTCGGCCTGCTTCTCGGCGTAGCCGGCGAGGGCGCTGCTGACGTAGGTGGAAACGCTGGCGGCGCGGGTGGCATCCGAGCCCTGCACCAGCACCTGGATCTGCGCGTGGCCGTCGTTGAGGTTGCGGGTGAAGTCGGAGGGGAACTGCACCACCGCGTCCACCTCGCGAGCGCGCATCAGCTTCTCGCCTTCGGCGTAGGAACGTACGAGGTGCGGTTCCAGATACTCGGTGCGGCTGATCCCGGCGGCCACGTCGCGGGCCACGGGGGAGGGGTCGTCTAGCACGATGGCGACGATGGCGCGCTTGACGTCCAGCGACAGGCCGTAGCCGAAGATCAGGATCAGCGCGATGGGCAGGCCGATGCCGATCAGCAGGTTGCTGCGGTCGCGCACTAGTTGCCGCACTTCCTTGCGGGTAAGTGACGCGAGGCGCCGCCAGAAGCCGCCAGCGCTCATGCGGCGCCTGCCTTGGCGTGATGACGGTTGCTTTCGACTATTTCAATGAACGCCTGCTCCATGTTCAGCGTGCTGCCCTGGCCGCCGGCCTGTTCGCGTACCTGTTGCGGAGTGCCCATCGCCAGCAGCTTGCCGGCGTCCTGGATGACGATGCGGTCGCAGTACTCGGCTTCTTCCATGAAGTGGGTGGTGATGATGATGGTGGTGCCGGAGGCCGCCAGCGCCGTGATGCGCTGCCAGAAGCCACGGCGGGCCAGTGGATCGGCGCCGCTGGTGGGTTCGTCGAGGAAGAGGATTTCCGGCTCGTGGAGCAAGCCGACCGCCATCGCCAGGCGCTGCTTGAAGCCGCCGGGCAGTTGGCCGCTGGGCGAATCTTCCTGCCCGGTCAGATCAAACTGCCGGGAAACCGCGTCCATCCGCTGCTTCAGCTGTTTGCCGCCCAGGCCGTAGGCACCGCCGAAGAAGCGCAGGTTCTCCGCCACCGAGAGATTGCCGTAGAGGGAGAACTTCTGTGACACGTAGCCGACCTTGCGCCGCGCCTGGGCCCGCGCGTGGCGCAGGTTGACCCCGGCAACCTGTAGCGTGCCGCTGGTAGCCGGCAGCAGCCCGCAGAGCATGCGGAAGGTGGTGGTCTTGCCGGCGCCGTTGGGTCCGAGCAGGCCGAAGATCTCGCCGCGGTGCACGCTGAAGCTGGTGCTGGCCACGGCGGTGAAGTCGCCGAACTTGCGCACCAGGTCCTTTACTTCGATCACCGTTTCGTCGCTGTCGGCGTGGCGGTGCGTTCCGGCCTTGAGCGAATCCATGTCGACCTGTTCGGCATCGCTGCGGGCGCGCAGAAGGAACATGAAGCCGTCTTCCAGGCGCGCATCCACCTGGCGCACCGGGGCGCCGTCGAGCAGCTTGTCCAGGGTGGCCTGGTCGGCGTCGGGCTGGCGGATGAAGCGCACTTCGCCGGACTGCGGCACGGCATCGACGATGTTCTGGTGGTCGTCCAGCAGCCGGGCCTGCAGGGTGCGCGCGGGCTCGTCCGAGGGTGGCGTGGCGATGAAGCAGAGGTTGTCGGCGTGCTCGCGGATCGATGCCGGGTCGCCCTGTGCCATCAGTTGGCCCTGGTGCAGCAGGAAGACTTCGGCGCAGCGCTCGGCCTCGTCCATGTAAGAGGTGGAGACCAGCACGCTGAGCTGTTCCTGCTCGATCAGCTGCTGGATGATTTCCCACAGTTCGCGGCGCGACAGTGGGTCGACGCCGACGGTGGGCTCGTCGAGCAGCAGCAGGTCCGGCGAGCGCACCAGGGTGCAGGCGAGGCCGAGCTTCTGCTTCATGCCGCCGGAGAGCTTGCCCGCGGGGCGGTCGGTAAAACGCGCCAGGTCGGTCATCTCCAGCAGGCGCTGGTAGCGTTCCTGGCGTTGCTGGTGTGGCACGCCATGGAGGTCGGCATAGAGGTCAAGGTTTTCCTGCACGCTCAGGTCTTCGTAGAGGCCGAAGCGCTGCGGCATGTAGCTGATGCGGTCCTGCACCTGCTGCGGCTGGGCATGGACGTCCAGGTCCAGCACTGTCAACGTGCCGGAGTCGGCCTGCAGCAGCCCCGCGACCAGGCGCAGGAAGGTGGTCTTGCCGGCGCCGTCCGGGCCGACCAGGGCGGTGAGCTGGCCGCGCGGAATGTCCAGGCTGATGTCCTTGAGCGCCTGCACGGTCTTGCCTGACTCTTTCACCAGGAAGTGCTTGGCCAGGCCTGCGGCGCGGATGACCGGGCCTTCGGCGTGGGTTGCCTGAACCGAGGCCATCAGCGCGGCTCGTCGGCGAAGCGCACCGTGGCCGGCATGCCCAGGCGCAGGCGGTTGTCCGGATCGGCCACCAGTACGCGTACCTCGTAGACGAGGCTGGTGCGCAGCTCCTCGGTCTGCACTGACTTGGGCGTGAATTCGGCCACCGAGGAAATGAACCCGACGTGGCCGTCGATGGCCTGGTCCGGGTGGCTGTCGGTGAACACCTGGGCTTTCATGCCGGGCTTGATCTGCCCCAGGTTGGTTTCGCTGACGTAGGCGCGAATCCATTTCGGATCGGTCAGGGCCAGCGAATACACCGGCCGCTGCGGCGATGCCATGTCGCCGGGTTCCAGCAGGCGCGAGCGTACGGTGGCGTTCTGCGGCGCCTTGAGGTCGGCTTCGTCGAGGTTGTGCTGCAGCAGTGCCACGTCGGCACGGGCGGCAGCGAGCTGGGCGTCGGCCTGGGCGATGTCCTCCGCGCGCGGGCCGATCTGGGCCAGACGCAGGGACTTCTGCCGGTCTTCCAGCTCGGCCTGGGCGACTTTCTGTTGCGAGGTGGCGCTATCGATGTCCTGCTGGCTGACGGCGCGGCCTCCTGGGCTGTTGGCGCGAATGTTCTGCAGCCGGCGCAGCTGGGTGTTGGCGAGGTCGAGCTGGGCGCGGGCTGCCTTGTCCTGGGCTTTCGCCCGGTCGATGTCCTCGGGGCGCGAGCCGTTCTTCAGGCGCAGCAGATTCTGCTCCTGAGCGGCGATCTGCGCCTGGGCCTTGTCAATCTGCAAGCGCAGGGTGCGCGTGTCGAGGCTGGCCAACACGTCGCCAGCCTTGACCTGATCGCCTTCCTCGACATTCATCTTCGCGATGCGCTCGCTGCCGGTGAAGGCCAGCGACACCTGGCGAATGTCCACGTTGCCGTAGAGCACCAGGCGTTTGTCATCACCTTCGCGGGAGTGCAGGTACCACCACACTCCACCCCCCAGCAGCAGCGCCACGAGCGCTACCAGCACCAGCTTCTTCGGCATGAGCCCATCCCTGTTTCGTGACAGCCGGGTGAAGGATAGACAGTTCTGCACCGGGCACCCGGATCTGTATCAACGACGCAACGCTCTAGCGTGCGTCCTGACCGTTCGACGGAAGATTGGGACCTTGGTTTCAACTCGTTTTGCGGGTTGGCTATAACGATTCCCAGTAGCCGTCACACGCAGCGCAGTTCCGACCTTTCGGGCGACGGCTGGGGCCCTTCCCGGGCTCCGGTCCATTGCCCATCGCCACCGTACGGGGTCGACCATGTCCAGACTGCGCCTGCCGCTCGCCGCGCTGTGCCCGCTCGCTGCGTTCTTCCTGGGTAACGCGTTCGCCGCGCCCCTCCAGCCGCCACCTGAATTCAGCTACGACGCCCAGGGCGCCACGACGGCGACGCTGACCGCCGAACGCCGCGAGGTGGCGGTAGGCAACGTGCGCTACGACACCCTGGTGTTCAACGGCCAGTACGATTCGCCCCTGCTGCGGCTCAAGCCCGGCGGCACGCTGACCCTGCGCCTGGACAACCGCATGGACGACATCACCAACCTGCACTTCCACGGCATGACGGTCACGCCGCTGGACGGTGGCGACAGCATCTTTCGCGAGACCCGATCCCATGAAGTCGGTGACTATCACTTCGCGATTCCCGCCAACCACAGCCCCGGTGCGTACTGGTACCACAGCCACTTTCACGGCGGGTCGCAGTACCAGGTGTCGGCCGGGATCGCGGGGCCGATCATCGTCGACGGCATCCTCGATCCGTTCCCCGAGCTCAAGGGCATCAGGGAACGCGTGCTGGTGCTGCGCAACTTCCAGAAGACCCTGACCGGGCGTAACGCCACCGAGGTCATCACCAGCGCGCCTTCTATCCGCACCATCAACGGCCAGTTCGAACCGACCCTCGATATCCAGCCGGGCGAGACGCAGCTCTGGCACTTCATCAACATCGCCGCCAACCAGTACTTCCGCATCGCCATCGATGGCCAGTCGATGCAGGTGTTGTCCCGCGACGGCAACACGGTGACCCGGCGGGTCGATGCGAAAGAGGTGCTGATCGGCCCGTCGGCGCGCTTCAGCGTGCTGGTGGTGGGGCCGGCGGCCGGCCAGCACGACATCACCATGGGCGCCGCCAATACGGGACCGGCGGGGGATACCTATCCGGCGCAGCGGCTCGCCATCCTCAACTCCAGTGGCGCGGCGGTGGCGACGAAGCAGATCACCAGTGCGTATCCGCAGGTCGAAGACTTCCGCCAGGAGAAAGTCGCGCGGGTCCGCCAGTTCGCCTTCCAGGACTCGGACAGTGACCCCAATACCTTCTACATCAACGGCACGCGCTTCGATCCGGGCAAGGTGAATACCACGGTGAAACTGGGCGACCTGGAGGAGTGGCGGCTGTACAACCCATCCCAGGAACTGCACCAGTTCCACATCCACCAGACCGACTTCCAGGTCGTCGAGATCAACGGCAAGCCGGTGCGTTTCAGTGGCTACCGGGACAACGTGTACATCCCCGCTACCGGCTCGATCACCCTGCGCATTCCGTTCCGCGACCCGGTGATGCTCGGCAAGTTCGTCTACCACTGCCACATCCTCGAACACGAGGACGGCGGCATGATGCAGGCGATCCAGGTAGTACGCCCGGAGGATTACGAGCAGGCGGTGAAGCTCGAACCCCTGGGCGGCATCTACGGCGACAACCAGACGTGCGCCTATCTGCGTAACACCGGGCGGGACTTCGACAAGTCCAACCCGCTGGCCAAGTGAGGGCGCCGCCATGAACCCCAACCGCCTGACCCTGCCGCTGCTCGGCGCACTGCTGGCCAGTCCCGTCGCGCACGCCGACGACGGCCAGTACCCCAACGTCGGCCTGGATTACGACGCCACCTTCCAGTACGACTACACCCGCGCCGACCACTCCCAGCCCGGCGGCCGCGAGACGCTGGACGGCTACCCGGACATCAACAGCACCTTCTACTTGCGCTTCAGCCGCGACTCGCAGATTCGCTTCTCCACCGAGATCAACCCGATCGACCCGCCGAACAACGGCGAGAAGCGCTTCTTCGAAGATGTCGGCATGGTCATCAACGAGCTGGACTACTACCAGCAGTTCGACAACCAGGCTTTCGTCGTCGGCAAGTACCACGTACCCATCGGCCGCGCCATGGACCAGGCACCGGGGCTCTATACCAGCGACTTCGTCGATACCTACGACATGGACGGCATGCTCGGCGGTACCTACTCGTACCGCTTCTTCAGCCAGAGTCTGGGCAATATCGAACCGAACCTGAGCCTGTATACCGCCGACAACTCCTACCTGGGCCGGCCGTACTTCCGCCACGGCGAGATGCTCAAGAAGGACGCCGGCGGCCCGGCCAATACCGGCAAGCTGGACTCCTATGCGGTGATGGTGAACTGGCTGGCGATCCCGGCGATTCCCTACCTGGAATTGCAGGCCGGCTACGCGCGCAGCCGCGAGGGCGATGCTGTGGAGGGGCAAGGCGAACCGGACGACGAGGTCATCCGCCTGGCGTCGGCGCGCTATATCTGGGCCTTCCACGGCAATACCCTGGGGCCGACGCTGGACCGGCAATACATGGACCTGGTGCCCTTCATCGAGTACGCCGACGTCGACAACGAGGACGCCATTGCCGGCAACGACACGAAGTACCTGACCACCTCGCTGACCTTCGACTGGGGCCTGTGGGCCTTCGGCCTGACGCGCACCAACAAGAGCTACAGCCTGGGCGATACGCCCGACGACTACCTCAACGAATTCAGCGTGGTCTACAACATCACCGGGCAGCTCAAGCTGGACGTCTCCGCCGGCACCCAGAAACAACAGGGTGAGAACTCCAACATCGTCGGCCTGGCGCTGACCTATTCGGGAGGCTATTGACCATGCGGCTCTGGATACTCTGCCTGGCACTGCTGGTGGGCACGCTGGAGGCAGCGACCCGCACCGATGTCGGCGGGCCGTTCAGCCTCATCGACCAGGACGGCCAGCGAGTGACCGAGCGCAGCTACGAAGGGCGTCCGGCGCTGCTCTACTTCGGCTTCACCTCCTGCCCGGACATCTGCCCGACGGACCTCGCCAGGATGGCGCGTATCGCCCGCGCGGTGGAGCAGGAGAAGGGCGTGAAACCCCGCCCGATCTTCGTCACCCTGGATCCCGAACGCGATACGCCGCAGCAGCTCAAGGGCTATGTCGGGCACTTCGATGCGGAGTTCGTCGGCCTCACCGGCACGCCGCAGGAGATCGCCAGCATTACCGACGAGTATCACGTGTTCTACAAGAAGGTACCCACTGGCGACAGGCCCGGTGACTACACGGTCGATCACTCCACCTTCCTGTTCCTGCTGGACAGGGAGGGCGGTTATCTCGACCACTTCGGCCGGGGGCTGAAGGAGGAGGAGATCGTCGAGCGTGTCGCGCAGAAACTGAGTCAGTGAGTACGGGTTGGCACTTTCGCCTGTCACGTCGCTGAGGCTCTGCGACGCTTGTTAGCGTGACGGATCACCCCCGCTGGAGAATCTGTCATGAACGATGAAGTCGAGAACCTGCAAGCCGTTCGCCAGTCCCCCTGGTTCCGCCGTGCGCGATGGATGCAAGGGTTCGGGCTGGTCATGTTCATCGTGGCCGTGTCGCTGGCTCTCTTCACCGATTTCACCGAACACCCGCGAGGCATCACTGCCATCGCCATACTGGGAGCGCTGGGGCTTCTGTCGCTGGTGCCGGCACGGTTCATCCTCACCGTTTACCTGATGAGCCCCGCAGACAAGAAGCGAGCGGGCGACCAGGCGAACCGCAGGCCATTTTCGTGATGCCATGTCGGCGGATCGGCCCGCTGGCGAGCGTTTCGTCAGCTATCGCTCCGTCCGCCGGATTGCCTGATAGCGTGGAAGAACACCTCTCGCGGAGATTGCAAAATGGACAACGAGAGCAACTTCCTGAGCCATCAGCGCTCATCCTGGCACCTGCGCGCCCTGCGGATGCAGTGGTTCGGTGTGGTATTGCTGTTCCTCGCCGCGGCCCTCGCGGCGCTGACCGATTTCCTCGACCAGGGTGGCGGCGTGGCGATCCTCATCGTCTTCGCCGTGGTTGGCTTGCTGGCCCTGCTGGTGGCGCGGTTGATCCTGCTGAGCCCGGCGGGCAGGCTCCGTACTCGGCACCCGTGAGGTTTCGCTGCGGCGAAGAACGCTTGCCCTAGCGCCGCGGGATGGACTGCACCTGTGGCTGGATCTGTTGCTGAGGAATGCGCTGGTAACCCATTTGACCCTCGTCCATGGGCGGCGGGGGTGGCGCGTCCGGGTGGCGATTGTGAGTACCGCAGGATGAGCCGCCGAGCAGCACGGCCAGTGCGACGATCAGCAGCAGAAAAGTGGACTTGCCCATGGCATGTCTCCTGGATGATCCCTCCCACGAGTGAAAGCGAAAACCCGGTGTTGGAGGGCCCGGCCTGACGAATGGGGCGTCTGCGGCATTTGGTATCTGGCGATTGTGCGAAACCGCGCCGTGCGGCCCTCTCGCCGCTCGTGCAGAACGCCGGGGCTCATCCATACTCAAGCCATTCGCCCTGGCGCTGGGCCAGGTGGCAAGGAGGGCGGGATGCTCGACTACGTTGCTTTGGGAATACTGATTTTTGCCGCGGTGGTGCTGTTCTACGGCATCATCGTGCTGCACGACATTCCCTATGAGATCGCGGTGCACCGCGATCACCCCCATCAGGACGCGATCCACGCGGCCGGATGGGTGAGTCTTTTCACCCTGCACGCACTCTGGCCGTTCCTCTGGATCTGGGCCATGTTGTACCGCAAGGACCGTGGCTGGGGATTCCACCACGGCCGAACACCGCAAGCCGAGGCGGAGTATCTCGAAGGACAACTGGCGGAATTGCGCCACCGTCTGGAAGTACTGGAAGGCAGAGCGACCGGCGCCGACACGCCGCCTGTACCGAAACAGCCGGGCGGGGAGGGCTGAAGCATGGATTTGTTGCTGATCCTGACCTACACCGCCATCTGCATTGCCATCTTCAAGATCTTCCGCATCCCGCTGAACAAGTGGACAGTCCCAACCGCCGTGCTCGGCGGTGTGGTACTGATCGGTGCGCTGATCTTCACCATGAACTACAACCACCCGTATTCCGAAGTGGCGCGTACCTATTTCGTCACCACGCCAGTGATTCCGGTAGTAACCGGGCAGGTCATCGAAGTACCGGTGAAGAGTAACGAGCTGATCGAGAAGGGTGCCGTGCTCTTCCGCCTTGATCCCAAACCGTTCCAGCTGAAACTGGACTCGATCAAGGCGCAACTGGTGTCGGCGCGCGCCGACCAGTCTCGCGCCCGCGAACTGGCCTTGCGCAACGTGGGCAACAAGCGCGACGTCGATCTGACCACCGCACGGGTCGATGACCTGAACGCACAACTGGGGCTGGCCCAGTTCAACCTCGACAACTCGGTGGTGCGTGCTCCGTCCCGAGGCTTCGTCACCCACGTTTCGCTGCGCCCGGGCATGATGGCGACACGCCTGCCGCTGCGTCCCTCGATGGTCTTCGTGCCGGACGAGGGCCAGTACTTCGTTGCCTGGATGCGCCAGAACAGCCAGCTGCGCCTCACCGCCGGGGACGAAGCGGAGATTGCCTTCGACGGCATTCCCGGCAAGGTCTTCAGTGGCAAGGTCAAGCAGGTCATCGGTGTGATCGGTGAAGGCCAGGTACAGCCCTCCGGCACCCTGCTCAGCTACACCGGCTCACCGCCGGCTGGCCGTGTGCCGGTGTTCATCGAGATCACCGACCCCGACTACGCCCAGTACGCCACCCTGATGCCCGGCGGCTCCTACGGCCAGGCGGCGCTGTACAGCCAGCATTTCCACCACGTGGCGATCATGCGCAAGATCCTCCTGCGCATGGCGGCCTGGATGAACTACATCTTCCCGTTCCACTGATCCATCCCCGCGCTGCGGCCGCCCGGCCGCAGCCGTTCCCCCCAGAATGGCCCCCCTGTAGGAGCGAGCTTGCTCGCGAATCGCTTTGCGCCTGTGCCGCCGGTGAACACTGTTCGCGAGCAAGCTCGCTCCTACGAAAATCGGGCGCGTGCTGCCTGTCATGAAATGAAAAGCCCCTGTCGCACGATGTGAAGCTTCCTGCCCGGCCCCTGCCTATTGTCCGCTCAAAGGGCGCTTGCCTGCTCCAAACGGGGCGCCCACGACAACAAGACAACTGGAGATTCCGGCCATGGCCAAAGCCGTTCGTTTCTATGAAACAGGGGGACCCGAAGTCCTGCGTTACGAGGACGTGGAGGTCGGCGAGCCCGGCCCGGGGCAAGTGCGCATCCGCCATGTGGCGGTGGGCCTGAACTACGCCGATACCTACTTCCGCAATGGCACCTACGCCGTCCCGCTGCCCAGCGGCATGGGCGTGGAGGCCGCCGGTGTGGTGGTCGCGGTGGGCGAGGGTGTGAACAACGTCGTGCCCGGTGACCGCGTAACCTACACCGGCTTCATCAACACCCTCGGCGCCTACAGCACCGAGCGCCTGGTACCGGCGGCGCCGCTTATCCGCCTGCCGGAGAACATCGCCTTCGAGACCGCTGCCGCCATGACCATGCGCGGTCTGACCTCGGCCTACCTGCTGCGGCGCATCCATGACTTCAAGCCGGGCCAGAGCATCCTGCTGCATGCTGCCGCCGGCGGTGTCGGGCTGATCGTCGCGCAGTGGGCAAAGCTGCTCGGCCTGCGGGTCATCGGTACGGTGTCCAGCGACGCCAAGGCCGAGATCGCCTTCGCCCACGGTTGTGAGCACGTCATCAACTACAGCCGCGAAGGCGTGGCCGAGCGGGTGCGCGAACTGACCGATGGCCGTGGCGTGGACGTGGTCTTCGACAGTGTCGGCAAGGACACCTTCATGACCTCCCTGGAGTCGCTCAAGCGCCGAGGCCTGATGGTCTGCGTCGGCACCGCCTCTGGCCCGATCCCGCCGTTCGATCCGGTGCTGCTGGCGATGAAAGGCTCGATCTTCCTCACTCGTCCGGCCCTCGCCGACTACATCGCCGACCCGGCGGAAAAGGCGGCGCTGCTGGACGAGCTGTTCACCCACGTGGGCAATGGCGACATCCGCATCGAGATCAACCAGCACTACGCGCTGGAGGATGCCGTGCAAGCCCACCGCGACCTCGAGTCGCGCAAGACCACCGGCTCGTCGATCTTCGTCATCTGAGGGCGCCGCCATGCACGTAGAACGTCTGACCTGCAGCATCGGCGCCGAGATATCCGGGGTGAACCTGGGCGACGCCTCCCGCGATGAAGGGCTGTTCGCCGAGCTGCGCGAGTTGCTGCTCAAGCACAAGGTGCTGTTCCTGCGCGACCAGGACATCACCCGTGCCGAGCACGTCGCCTTCGCCCATCGCTTCGGCGAGCTGGAGGACCACCCGGTGGCCGGCAGCGATCCGGAGCACCCGGGCCTGGTGCGGATCTACAAGACTCCGGACCTGCCCAACGACCGCTACGAGAACGCCTGGCACACCGACGCCACCTGGCGCGAGGTGCCGCCAATGGGCTGCGTCCTGCGCTGCGTGGAGTGCCCGCCGGTGGGCGGAGACACCATGTGGGCGAACATGGCGCTGGCCTACGAGATGCTGCCGGCCGAGATCAAGGAGCGCATCGCCAACCTGCGCGCACGCCACAGCATCGAGGCCAGCTTCGGCGCGGCGATGCCCATCGACAAGCGCCTGGCGCTCAAGGCCCTGTACCCCGACGCCGAGCACCCAGTGGTGCGCACCCACCCGGAGACCGGCGAGAAGGTGCTGTTCGTCAACGCCTTCACCACCCACTTCAGCAACTACCACACCCCGCAGAACGTGCGTTTCGGCCAGGACGCCAACCCGGGTGCCTCGGACCTGCTGCGCTACCTGGTGAGCCAGGTGTACATCCCCGAGTTCCAGGTGCGCTGGCGCTGGCGCAAGAACGATGTGGCGATCTGGGACAACCGCTGTACCCAGCACTACGCGGTGATGGACTACCCACCCTGCACGCGCCGCATGGAGCGTGCCGGGATCATCGGCGACAAGCCGTTCTGAGTCTCGAAACAAGCCCCCTACAAGAACAATTCCAGGAGACAGACATGCAATTCTTCGACGATTCGCTGCACCCCGAGAACCAGGAAAAGGTGGTCATCACCACCGCGCCCTATGGTCCGGAATGGATGCCCGAGGACTTCCCCGAAGACATCCCGGTGACCATGGACGAGCAGGTGCAGAAGGCCGTTGACTGCTATGAAGCCGGCGCCACCGTGCTCCACCTGCACGTACGTGAGCTGGACGGCAAGGGCTCCAAGCGCCTGTCCAAGTTCAACGAGCTGATCGCCGGCGTACGCGAAGCCGTGCCGGACATGATCATCCAGGTCGGCGGCTCGATTTCCTTCGCCCCGGAAAGTGACGGCGAAGCGGCCAAGTGGCTGTCCGACGACACCCGGCACATGCTCGCCGAGCTGACTCCCAAGCCCGACCAGGTGACGGTGGCGATCAACACCACCCAGATGAACATCATGGAGCTGCTCTACCCGGAGTACCTCAAGGGCACCTCCCTGGAGAACCCGCTGTACCAGGCAGCCTACAGCGAGATGACCGTGCCGGCCGGCCCGGCCTGGGTCGAGGAACACCTCAAGCGCCTGCAGGCCGCCGGCATCCAGCCGCACTTCCAGCTCACCGGCATGCACGCCCTGGAAACCCTCGAGCGCCTGGTGCGCAAGGGCGTCTACAAGGGCCCGCTGAACCTGACCTGGATCGGCATCGGCGGCGGCTTCGACGGCCCCAATCCGTTCAACTTCATGAACTTCGTGCACCGCGCTCCGGACGGCGCCACCGTCACTGCCGAATCGCTGCTCAAGAACGTCCTGCCGTTCAACATGATGGCGATGGCCATGGGGCTGCACCCGCGTTGCGGTATCGAGGACACCATCATCGGCCAGCACGGCCAGCGCATGAGTTCGGTGGAGCAGATCCAGCAGTGCGTCCGCGTCGCCCATGAACTGGGTCGCGAGGTCGCCAGCGGCAAGGAAGCGCGCGCCATCTACAAGATCGGCGTGCAGTACGACAGCGTCGAGGAAACCCTGCGCATGAACGGCATGGCGCCCAACCGCCAGCCGGGCCAGAAGTCCGTCCCGCAACGCGCGTGACAGGCTCCGGCGCGGGTTCTGCCAGTAACCCGCGCCGGCTTTCAACCAGAACAACAAGAATCCACTGACCCACCCGGAGCACTATCGCCATGGCCATCCCCTCCGTCGCCCTGGGCGACATCCCTGCCGCTGAACCCAGCGTGCCGCGCCGCTATGCCTGGGTGGTGTTTGCCCTGACCTTCGGCCTGCTGATTTCCGACTACATGTCGCGCCAGGTGCTCAACGCCGTCTTTCCGCTGCTCAAGGTCGAATGGACCCTGAGCGATGCGCAGCTCGGCCTGCTCAGCGGCATCGTCGCGGTGATGGTCGGCTTGCTGACCTTCCCCCTGTCGCTGCTCGCCGACCGCTGGGGACGCGTGCGTAGCCTGGCGCTGATGGCCATGCTCTGGAGCCTCGCCACCTTGGGCTGCGCCGTGGCGCAGACCTTCCCGCAGATGTTCGCTGCACGCTTTTTCGTCGGCGTCGGCGAGGCCGCCTACGGCAGCGTCGGCATCGCCGTGGTCATCTCGGTGTTCCCGGCGCACCTGCGCGCCACCCTGACCGGAGCTTTCATGGCCGGCGGCATGTTCGGCTCGGTGCTCGGCATGGGCCTGGGCGGGGTGCTCGCCGCGCACCTGGGCTGGCGCTGGGCCTTTGCCGGCATGGCGCTGTTCGGCCTGCTGCTGGCGCTGCTCTATCCGCTGATCGTCAGCGAGAAACGCATCGCGCCGGTTGCCGCCGCTGAAGCCAGGCAACAGGCCGGCGGACGCTCGCTGCGCAGCCTGTTCGGCAGCCGTTCGGTGATCGCCGCTTATCTGGGCAGCGGCCTGCAATTGTTCGTTGCCGCCGCGGTGATGGTGTGGATCCCCAGCTACCTCAACCGCTACTACCACCTGGACACCGGCAAGGCCGGGCTGATCTCGGCGGTCATCGTGCTGGTGGGCGGCAGTGGCATGGTGCTCTGCGGCATCCTCTGCGACCGTCTGGGGCGCGCCAATCCACCGCGCAAGATCATTCTCGCTATCGGCTTCTGCCTGGTCAGCTGTGTCCTGCTGTCCATCGCCTTCCACCTGCCGCCGGGCACCGCGCAACTGAGCCTGCTCGCGATGGGCATGCTGGTCGCGGCCGGCACCTCGGGGCCGTCCGGCGCCATGGTTGCCAACCTCACCGCACCCGCTGTGCATGGCACTGCCTTTGCCACCCTGACCCTGGCCAACAACCTGCTGGGCCTGGCCCCCGGCCCGCTGCTCACCGGCGTACTGGCCGACCATATCGGCCTGGATCGCGCCTTCCAGCTCATCCCGCTGCTGAGCATCCTCGCCGCGCTGGTGTTCATCTACGCCCGCCGCCACTACCACAACGACATGCGCCGCCTGCGCGGCGAAGAGGAGGGCGCCTGATGCCGACTCTCAATCTGGACATGACTTTCGACTTCATCTGCCCCTGGTGCCTGATCGGCAAGCGCAACCTCGACGTCGCGCTGCGCCTGCTGGCCCGCCAGCGCCCCGAGCTGCAGGTGCGGGTGAACTGGCTCGGCCTGCAACTGCTGCCGCAGATTTCGATGGACGGCGAACCCTTTGCCGAGTTCTACCAGCGCCGTCTGGGCGGCAAGCGTGCTGTGAAGGCACGCATGGGCGAAGTGCGGCGGGCGGCGGAGGGCGCCAAGGTCGATCTCGACCTCGAACGCATCCTCACCATGCCCAATACCACCTATGCGCACCGGGTGTTTCAGCGCGCGGTGCACGTAGGCAGCGAGAGTCAGAAGGAGCAGCTGCTGGAGATGATCTTCCGCGCGCACTTCCAGCTCGGCCAGGACATCGGCAACCGCGACACCCTGCGCCGTCTGCTGCGCGCCTGCGATTTCAAGGAGGCTGACTTCGAGGATGCCCTGGCCGATGGTGCCCGCCAGTTCATCGGCCGCCGCGTCGCCCTGGCGGACTCCAGCGTGCCGATGTTCCTCCTTGAAGGCCGTGCCTTCGCCCTGGGCGGGCAGAGCCCGGAACAGCTGCTGGCAGCCCTCCACCGAGCTTTGGAACGACAGTTCCCGGAGGCGATCCCGGCATGAATGCTGTGCTGCACATTCCCGCCGAACGCCTGCCGGCGCGCGGCGGCCGGAGCCTGATCCACCATGAGCAGGGGCTCATCCTGCTCCTGGATATCGACGGCGAGCTGCATGCCATCGGCGACAGCTGCCCCCATGCTGGCGCCTCGCTGTTCAGCGGTCGCCTGGATGGCCGCTGGCTACAGTGCCCGGCCCATGGCCTGCGCTTTGATGTGGCCACGGGTTGCCCGGCGGGTATCAAGGGCTTCGGCCTGCGCCGGCACGGGATCTCTTGGATTGCCGGCGAGTGCCACGTGGTGATTGCCGATGAAGAGGTGTCGGCATGACCGCGCTGACGATTTCTGCCCTCGGCAGCCGCAGCCGCACCTTGCTGCCGGGCCTGCTGGTCAGCGCCATGGTGGCGGCCGCTGCCACCTTCCTGTCCGAACACTATGGCGCGCCGGTGATGCTCTTTGCGCTGCTGCTCGGCTTGGCGATGAACTTCCTCTCCGCCGACAGCGTCTGCAAGGCCGGCATCGAGTTCACCGCCCGCGAAATCCTGCGCCTGGGCGTGGCACTGCTGGGTATCCGCATCACCTTCGGGCAGATCGCCGAGCTGGGCTGGCAGCCGGTGGTCATGGTGGTGGTGCTGGTCACGGTGACTATCCTGGTGTCCATCGCGGCGGCCCGAGCCATGGGCTTCAACTTCCTCTTCGGTTTGTTGACCGGCGGCGCCACGGCTATCTGCGGCGCCTCGGCAGCCCTGGCCCTGGCGGCGGCCTTGCCAGCGCACACGCAGAAGGAGAAGGCCACGCTGTTCACCGTGCTCGGTGTCTCGGCGCTGTCGACCCTGGCGATGATCCTCTACCCGATGATCGTCCGCTCGCTGGGCCTGCCGCCATTGCAGGCGGGCATCTTCCTTGGCGGCACCATCCACGATGTGGCCCAGGTGGTCGGTGCCGGTTACAGCCTTTCGAAGGACGTGGGCGACAGCGCCACGGTGGTCAAGCTGATGCGCGTGGCCATGCTGCTGCCGGTGATCCTCTGCGCGGCGATGATCACCCGCGCCCGCGGCGTGGAGCCGGGGGACAAGCGTCCGCCGCTGCTGCCGTGGTTCGCCGTGGGCTTCGTGCTGCTGGCGGCGGTGAACAGCACCGGCTTCCTGCCGTCGCTGGTGGTGGAGGCGGGCGGGAAGCTGTCGCAGTGGTGCCTGGTGATTTCCATCGCAGCGCTGGGGATGAAGACCCAGCTCAAGGCGCTGGCGACGGTGGGAGTGAAACCGATCCTGCTGATGGTGGGGGAGACGGTGTTTCTGGCCCTGTTGGTGCTGGGGATGTTGAAGGTCGCGGGTTGATCCCGCTGCGTCGGTCGTAAGTCGTAGGGCGCATAACGTGCCAGCGTTATCTGCCGACGTGGTATCGGCGGATAACCCGTTCCGGGTTATGCGCCCTACGCAAAGACTCCTGTTTTGGCTTTGGCTTTTGAGGGCTTCCAGAGGAACTCCGATCACCTTGGCCCCCCGATAACGCCGACGTAATCGGTGAAACACCCATCCTGCGAACTGTTTTGGTTTTGGTTTTGGTTTTGGTTTTGGTTTTGGTTTTGGCTTTTGAGGGCTTCCAGAGAAACTTCCGCGCGCGCCGAATGCCCCTTTCAGGAGGCCGAAGGTGATCGGAGTTTCAGGGGCCCGCCGCGAAGGGCCATCCCTGGCCCATCGCGGCTCTCGCGGCATCCATGCCGCTCAACCCCCGAAACTCCGCTTCAACGAGGCCTCCTGAACGGGGCGTTCGGAGTGCGCTGACGTTTATCTGGAAGCCTTGCCAAGCCAAAGCCAAAGCCAAAGCCAAAGCCAAAGCCAAAGCGTGCTCTTGTAGGAGCGAGCTTGCTCGCGAACCGCACCGCACCGTCCTATCAGGAATGAATCACTCCCCCTCCCGCCCCAGATGCTCCTTGCGCCAGGCCGCCGGCGACACACCGAACTGCACCGCGAACCAGCGCGTGAACGAGCTGGGCATCGAATACCCCAGCAGGTCGGCGATGCGCCCCAGCGAATAGCGCGGGTTCTCCATGTAGCGCAGCACCAGCTCGCGGCGGACTTCGTTGATCAGGTCGGAGAAGGTCACCCCGTTGTCTTCCAGTCGCCGTTGCAGTGTGCGCACGTTCAGCCCCAGCGACTGGGCGATCTGCTCGATGGTCGCGCGGCCCATGGGCAACAGCAGGTAGATGGACTTGCGCACCTCGTTCAGCGTGCTGCCGTCGGTGGCGCCGGGCAGGGAGTCGACGAAGCTTCGCGCATGTCGCGCCATGGCCGGGTCGGCCATCGGGTTGGCGGCGTCGAGGTCGGCGGCGGGGATGACGATGCCGTTGAACTCGCTGCCGAATTCGATCTTGCAGCCGAACAGACGCCGGTGGACCTGCAGGTCCGCCGGGGCGTCGTGGCTGAAGTTGACGCTGATCGGTCGCCAGTGCGGGCCGAGGAGGGCGGCGCAAAGGCGGTAGAGCGTACCCAGGGCCAGCTCCAGACCCTGGCGCATGGGCATCGGCGGTACGGTGAGGAGTTCCTCGCGCAGGATCGCCATCTTGCCTTCCTGGTCCACGTACAGCGCCAGGGATTCGTTGAGCAGGTGGCGGTAGCGAATGATGGTGTCCATTGCCTCGCGCAGGGTGGCCTGGTGCGACAGCAGCAGGCTGATCACGCCGAAGTCGGCGAGTTGGCGCGATTCGGCCATGCGCAGGCCGAAGGTCTCGCAGCCGCTGATGCGCGCCGAGTCCTCCAGCAGACCGACCGCCGCGGAGACGGGGATGCGCTGCTCCGGGTGCTCGAGCATGGATTGAGAGAGGCCCACCGCACTCAGTTGCTGCTGCGGGTTGAGGCCCAGGTGTCGGGCCACTTCCAGGTAGTTGGTCAGGGCCGCAATGCGAACCATTGGAGTCATGCCGATCGCCTTCTTGTTCTTGTGGTTGCTGCGTGCCGGCGGGGTCCGGGGACGCCGACGGCCGAGCGCACGCTGGCTGGGTCGATGACAGCAGATTCTATCGGCAGCTGTAACCAAGCGTGTACGAAGTTTCGCAGTTCGGCCAGTGCCTGCGGCGCTCTGGAATGCGCCGTACGTCCCGTGGTGCAAGCCATGCAGCCGGGCGGCGAGGCTTCAGGCGGGGCAGGGCCTGTCATCAAATGCGAAGTGCCTGACGCTCAATGCAAAGCACCTTCACCGGTGCATCTCTACTGTCTGTCCAACAAGTTCGAAATCACGGCAAAGGTGAATCGGTGAGCCATAACAAGACTTCCACCACCGTCCTCATGGTCCCCGGACTGCGCGACCACGTGGCCGAGCATTGGCAGACCCTGCTCCAGCAGCGCCTGCCCAATGTTCGCAGCGTGCCGCCGCTGACCGAGAACAAGCTGGACTTGAGCGCCCGTGTCGATGCCATCCAGCGCGAACTGGAAAGCATCGACGGCGAGGTGATCCTGGTTGCCCACAGTGCCGGTGTACTGATGGTCGCCCACTGGGCGGCACGCTACAGCCGACCGATCAAGGGCGCATTGCTGGCTACACCGCCGGATCTCGACGGCGATTGGCCTGCCCATTATCCCAAGCCGGCGGTCCTGGCCGAAATGGGTTGGGCGCCACTGCCGCTGGAGCCTTTGCCATTCCCCACGCTGGTGGCCTGCAGTGACAACGACCCGCTGGCGAGCCCTGAGGCCGTGCAGCGCATGGCCCGCCACTGGCGCGCCAGCCTGGTGGAACTGGGCCGTGTCGGCCACCTCAACCCCGCTTCGGGATTCGGCGACTGGCCTGAGGCGCAAGCGCTGATCCAGATGCTGGACAGCTGATTCACCACCCCTGACTCAACAGCAACCCCCGGTTCCGGCGTTCACGCCGGGGCAGGCCCTCGTGCGCCCTGGCGCACGCGAAAGGGGCTGCGGGACGGGCCCGGAAAGCGTCCCGACCACAACAAGAAACGGAGCACACGCATGCATCATCAGAGCAACCCCCTGCAACGCTGCCTGCTGGCAACCGCTGTCGTCACCGCGATGGCCAGCCAGTCGCTGCAGGCCTTCGAGCTGGACACCGGCAACCCCGACCTGTCGATTCGCTTCGACAACACCGTCAAGCTCAGCTACGGGCAACGGGTCGAGTCGCCCAACAGCAAGATCGCCGGTACTGCCAACACCAACGACGGCGACCGCAACTTCTCCTCCGGCACTCCGGTGACCCAGCGTTTCGACCTGCTCAGCGAACTGGACTTCGTCTACCGCGACAGCATGGGCTTCCGCCTGTCTGCCGCCGGCTGGTACGACCATGCCTACGATGATGTCGGCTCGGACAACCCGTTCCCCGGCCAGAAGGGCAACGCCGGCCACCTGGTCAGCCGCAACGGCACCGTGATTTCCCCGCGGGGTGCACAGCCGGCCACCCATGGCTTGAGTACCTTCGCCGACCGCTACTACAACGGCCCGTCCGGTGAGCTGCTCGATGCCTTCGTCTTTGCCAGCCACCAGGTCGGTGACGACATGCAGCTCAGCGGCAAGCTCGGCCGCCACACCATCTACTGGGGCGAGACGCTGTTCAGCGCCGCCAACGGCATCAACTACGGCCAGTCGGCCCTGGACCTGGGCAAGCTGTACAACGTGCCCGGCACCGAGGCGAAAGAGCTGTTCATGCCGCGCAACCAGCTGTCCGCCTCGCTGACCGTGAACCCCGAGCTGACCCTGGCGGCGCAGTACTTCCTCGAGTTCGAGAACTCGCGCTTCCCCGAAGGCGGCACCTACATGGGCCCCTACGACATGCTCAACGACGGCGGCAACGTCTTCTGGCTGCCGCTGCCTGCGCAGAACGCCTTCTATGGCGCGCCGCGTGGCCATGACCGCGAGCCGAGCAACACCGGCGACTTCGGCCTGATGGCCAAGTGGAGCCCGGAATGGCTCGACGGCACCCTGGGCTTCTACTACCGCAACACCTCCGACACCCTGCCGGCGGTGCTCATCGACGCGCCGAACCTGCACAAGCCCGGCCTCGCCGGCCTGCAGGGGATGAACTACATCACCGCCTATGCCGACGACATCGACATCTACGGCATCAGCCTGTCGAAGGAAATCGGCGGGGTGAGCGTCGGCATGGACCTGAACTACCGCGAGAACATGCCGCTGGCGAGCAACTTCACCACGGTCAACTCCACGCTCTATGCAGCGGCCAAGCGCGGCGCGGTCAACGGCGCCAACCTGATCGGCGAGCTGCCCAGCGACGGCGACACCGGCCTCGCTCGCGGCAAGACCTTCCACGTCGTGCTCAACGGCCTGGTCACCTTCGGCGCCACCCCGCTGTGGGACGCCTCGTCCCTGGCCGTGGAAGGCACCCTGACGCACCTGATCGACGTCACCGAAGGCGAGCAGACCTTCAAGGGTGACTCCAGCTACCACGGCGTCGACAAGGTCACCACCAATGCCTACGCCATGTCGGCCAACTTCACCCCGACCTGGTACCAGGCCTTCCCCGGCGTCGACCTGTCCATGCCCATGGCCTACAACGTCGGCCTGCACGGCAACTCGGCAGTGCAGCTGGGCGGCAACGAAGACGCCGGCAGCTACTCCATCGGCGTGGCTGCGGACTTCCACCAGAAGTACCGCCTGGACCTGAAGTACGTCGACGCCTTCGGCCCCTTCGACACCTGCGAAAGCGGCCGCGACAACAACACCCCTGGCGCCAACGGCCAGTACCAGTGCATTCCCGGCCAGATCACCTCGCAGGGCGGCCTCGCGCCCCTGTTGAAGGACCGCGGCATGGTCACCGCCTCCCTGAAGGCCACCTTCTGATTTCACCCCAGGCTTCGAGCTCGAAGCAGGAGAAACACAGCATGAACTTCAAACCCACCCTGATCGCCACCGCCCTCGGCCTGAGCCTCTGCGGCCTGGCCCAGGCCGCCGTTTCCCCGCAGGATGCTGCCCAGCTGGGCAGCACCCTGACCCTGGTCGGCGCCGAGAAGGCCGCCAGCAGCGACGGCGCGATTCCCGCTTACAGCGGCGGCCTGACCAGCGCCCCGGCCGGGTTCAAGGCCGGCGACAGCATGCGTCCGGACCCGTTTGCCGGTGAAAAGCCATTGCTGGTGATCGACGGCAAGAACGTCGAGCAGTACAAGAACCAGCTCAGCGCCACGACCGTGGAACTGGCCAAGCGCTATCCGAGCTTCCGCGTCGATGTCTACCCGACCCACCGCAGCGCCGCGCTGCCGGATACCGTGCTGGAGAACAGCAAGAAGAACGCCGTCACCGCCCAATCGCTGGAAGGCGGTACCGCCATCGACAACGCACTGCCGGGCGTACCGTTCCCGATTCCGCAGAGCGGCGCCGAAGCCATGTGGAACTTCCTGTTGCGCTATCAGGGCGTGAACATCAAGGCCAAGTACGACTCCTGGAACGTTGACGCCTCCGGCAGTGCCAACCTCGCCACCACCGGCCAGGCCTTCATCAACTACCCGGTGTACGAAGACCTCACCCAGCCGGTGAAGGGCTCCGAGGTCTACTACCAGATGAAGCTGTACTACAGCGGCCCGGCCCGCCGCGCCGGCGAGGCGATGATGCTCAAGGACGCCGCCAACCCGTTGCAGCAGCCGCGCCGCGCCTGGCAGTACCTGCCCGGCCAGCGCCGCGTGAAGCTGGCGCCGAACCTTGCCTACGACACCCCGAACCCCGGCATGGCCGGTGCCGGCACCTACGACGACGTGTTCGTCTTCAACGGTGCCCTGGACCGCTACGACTGGAAGCTGGTGGGCAAGCAGGAAATGATCGTGCCCTACAACACTTACCGCCTGACCTACGTCAGCGACATCAAGCCGGTGGTCACGCCCAACCACCTCTCGCCGGATTACGTTCGCTGGGAAAAACACCGCGTGTGGGTCGTCGAGGGCACCCTGAAGTCCGGGGCGCGACACATCTACGCCAAGCGCCGCTTCTACCTCGACGAAGACAGCTGGGTGGCCCTGGCCTCCGACCAGTACGACGCCCGCGGCCAGCTCTACCGCGGCTCCTTCGCCTTCCTCAGCCAGAGCTACGACAAGCGCATCCCGGACGCCACGCCGTTCATGATCTACGACCTCACCGCCGGTTCCTACAACATCAACGGCGTGGTCGGCCCGTACGGCGGCATCACCTACATCGATCCGCTGGCCAAGACCCAGTGGTCCCCCGAGGCGCTGGCCGGCAGCGGCATCCGCTGACCACGGGCGGCGGCCCCGGCGGGGGCCGCCGCTGCTCTACCCGAGGAAAGCTCCATGCAGATTCCCTTCAAGCGCCTGCTGCTCCTGGGCGCCTTGCTGCTGGCCGGCGGCGCCCATGCCGGTGACGACGCGGGTGGCTTCGTCGATGTGCTCGACCTGCCTGCCGCTTACAGCAACGCCCCCAGTCATGTCCCGCTGCTGGCCATCAGCCGCGCCGGCAACCGGCTGATCAGCGCGGGCGCGCGTGGCCACATCCTGTATTCCGATGACGGCGGCAGCAGTTGGCGCCAGGCCGAGGTGCCGGTGAGTTCCGACCTGACCGCCGTGCGCTTCCCCACGCCGCAGGACGGCTGGGCCGTCGGGCACGACGGCGTGGTCCTGCACAGCGCCGATGGCGGCCTGCACTGGCAGCGCCAGCTCGACGGCCGGCAGATCGGCCAGTTGATGATCGATTACTACAACGCCCACCCGCAGCCGGACAACGCCACCTGGCTGAACCAGGCTCAGCGGCTGAAGGAGGAGGGCGCCGACAAGCCATTCCTCGATCTGTGGTTCCGCGACGCGAAGGAAGGCTTCGTGGTTGGCGCCTTCAACCTGATCCTGCACACCACCGACGGCGGGCTCAGCTGGGAACCCTGGAACCACCGCATCGACAATCCCCAGGCGCTGCACCTGACCGCCATGACGGCGAGCGGCGATGACCTGTTCGTCGTTGGCGAGCAGGGCCTGCTGCTGCGCCTTGATGCTCGACAGGAGAGTCCACAGCAGCGTTTCGTCGCCCTGCCGTCGCCCTACGCCGGCAGCTTTTTCGGCGTTGTCGCGCGGCCCGGCCTGGTGTTCGCCTACGGCCTGCGCGGCCACGCGATCCGCAGCCTCGACGGCGGCGAAAGCTGGACAGCCGTGGATACCGGCCTTCCGGTGAGCCTGACCGCCGCCAGTTTCGACGCCAACGGCCGGCTGTACCTGTTCAGCCAGGCCGGCCAGGGGCTGGTCAGCGATGACAGTGGCGCCAGCTTCAGAACCCTGGACCTGGCCGAGCGCCTGCCCGTCAGCGGCGCCGTGGCCGGACCCGGCCGGCTGCTGCTGGTCGGCGCCCGCGGTATCCGCGAGAACGCGATACCGGTGCGCTGAGCGCACCGGTATCTCACCCGTTCAAGAACCATAAGAACAAGAGATAGAGAGACAGCCTCATGGTCGACCTGAAGCAAGGCGAGATGCCTGTAGTCCGCGAACTGCGGGACTTCGACACCCACAGCGGCAACCTGCTGGAGCGCCTGGTGTTCAACCACCGCGCGCTGTTCATCGCCCTGATCGCGCTGGTCACCCTGGTGCTGGGCTACATGGCCGTGACCCGCCTGGAGATGCGCCCGGCCTTTGAAAAGATGATCCCCCACGGCGATCCCTACATCCGCAACTACCTGGACAACCGCGCCGCGCTGCGCGGCCTGGGCAACTCGGTGCGGGTGGTGGTGGAGAACCCCGACGGCGATATCTTCGACCCGGCCTACATCGACAGCCTGCGGCAGATCAGCGACCAGTTGTTCCTCAGCCACGGCGTCGACCGCGCCTGGATGAAGTCGCTGTGGTCCCCGGCGGTGCGCTGGACCGAGGTCACCGAGGAAGGTTTCCAGGGCGGCCCGGTAATGCCCGACGGCTATGACGGCAAACCGGAGTCCATCGCTCAGCTGCGTCAGAACATCGCCCGCGCCGGTATCGTCGGCAGCCTGGTGGGCAACGACTTCCGCTCCAGCATGCTGGTGGTGCCGCTGCTCGATCGCGACTCGGCCACCGGCAAGGGCATCGACTACCGCGAGTTCTCCCGTGCCCTCGACGACCTGAGGCTGAAGTACGAATACCTGGGCGACGCCCGCCCCTTCGCCGCTGGCGAGGAGGGCAAGGGCCCGGTGCGCCTGCATGTGATCGGCTTTGCCAAGCTGGTGGGAGATCTGATCGACGGCCTGGTGCGGGTGATGCTGTTCTTCGGCCTGGCAGTGGTCACCGCCTTCGTCATCATCCTCTTCTACACCCGTTGCCTGCGCAGCAGCCTGCTGGTGATCGGCTGCTCGCTGCTGGCGGTGGTCTGGCAGCTCGGCCTGGTGGCCTGGCTGGGCTATGCACTGGACCCGTATTCGATCCTGGTGCCGTTCCTGATCTTCGCCATCGGCGTGTCCCACGCCACCCAGAAGATGAACGGCATCATGCAGGACATCGGCCGTGGCACCCACAAGCAGGTGGCGGCGCGCAACACCTTCCGCCGCCTGTTCCTGGCCGGCGTCACCGCGCTGCTGTCCGACGCCGTGGGCTTCGCCGTGCTGATGCTGATCGACATCCCGGTGATACAGGACCTGGCGATTGCCGCCAGCATCGGCGTGGCGGTGCTGATCTTCACTTCACTGCTGATGATGCCGGTGGCGCTGTCCTATGTCGGCGTCAGCCAGCGGGCCGCCGAGCGTGCCTTGCGCGAGGAGCGCCAGGTGGACCGCCAGCAGGGCATCGGCAAGCTGTGGGCGCTGCTGGACCATTTCACCGAGCGTCGCTGGGCAACCATCGCGCTGGCCGTGGCAGCGCTGCTGGGGGTGGGCGGCCTGCTGGTCAGCCAGCACCTGCAGATCGGCGACCTCGACGCCGGCGCGCCGGAGCTGCGCGCCGACTCGCGCTACAACCGCGACAATGCCTACATCACCAGCCATTACGCGCTCTCCAGCGACCTCTTCGCAGTGATGGTGAAGACCGCGCCGGAAGGCTGCCTGAACTACCGCACGTTGATCCTCGCCGACCGCCTGGGCTGGGCGCTACAACAACACGACGGCGTGCAGGCCACCACTTCGCTGGTCAACGCGGTCCGCCAGATCACCGCCGGCACCTACGAGGGCAACCCCAAGTTCGCCAGCCTGCAGCGCAACCAGGATGTGCTCAACTACGCCGCCCAGCAGGCCTCGGTGAACACCCCGGAGCTGTTCAACACCGAGTGCTCGCTGATGCCGGTGATCGCCTTCCTCAAGGACCACAAGGCGCAGACCCTGGACGAGGTGGCCGGCATCGCTGAGAACTTCGCCCGCGCCAACAGTACGCCGGACCGCCAGTTCCTCCTGGCCGCCGGCAGCGCGGGCATCGAGGCAGCGACCAACCGCGTGGTGCGCGAGGCCAACCATCGCATGTTGTTCTACGTCTATGCGGCGGTGGGCATCTTCTGCCTGATCACCTTCCGCAGCTGGCGCGCGACGCTGGTGGCGCTGTTGCCGCTGGTGCTCACCTCGATCCTCTGCGAGGCGCTGATGGTGGTGATGGGCATCGGCGTGAAGGTCGCCACGCTGCCGGTGATCGCACTGGGCGTGGGGATCGGGGTGGATTACGCGTTGTATCTGCTCAGCGTGCAGCTGCAGATGCAGCGGGCAGGTTTGCCGCTGTCGGTGGCCTACCAGCAGGCCGTGGCCTTCACCGGTAAGGTGGTGGCGCTGGTCGGCGTGACCCTGGCGGCGGGCGTGATTACCTGGGCCTGGTCGCCGATCAAGTTCCAGGCGGACATGGGGATTCTGCTGACCTTCATGTTCCTCTGGAACATGCTCGGGGCGTTGATACTGATTCCGGCGTTGTCGCATTTCCTGCTGGGTGGGAAGAAGCTCTGATGACATAGCCGCCCGCCGCTGCGGATATTTGTTCGCGAGCAAGCTCGCTCCTACAGGGTGCGCCATGGTGCTCTTCGTAGGAGCGAGCTTGCTCGCGAACTGGCCCATCACCGGACCACGCGGCTATGCGGTCATCAATCAAACGCCGGAATCGCTGCCAGTACGTAGGATGGGTGGAGCGAAGCGATACCCATGCTGTCCGTGCACGAAATCGATGGGTATCGCTGCGCTCCACGCCATCCTACGAGAGCATCTTGCCACTCAATCAAACGCCGGAATCGCCTCCAGCTCATGCAGCAGCCAATCGGCGAACTCCCGTGCCAGGGCCTGGTTGCCGTGGGGCGGGATGATCAGGAAGTAGGGGTGGGGTGCCGGGAAGTCGATGTCGAACAGGCGCACCAGGCGGCCTTCGGCCAGCTCCTCGCCAGCGAGGATATGGTCGCTGATGGTCACGCCGCCGCCGGCCAGCGCGGAACGGATGGTCAGGTAGGCGTCGGGCAGGAAGACATTCTGCCGTGCTTGCAGGCCGGGCACGCCGGCGGCGAGGAAGTAGCGGCTCCAGTCGAAACCGTCGTCCTCGTGCAGCAGTACCTGGCGCGCCAGGTCGCGCGGCTTGCGCAGGTGTTCCTGGGTGTTGAGCAGGCGCGGGCTGCACACCGGGAAGTAGCGGATGTCACCCAGCGCGGCGAAGCGCTGGCCTTCGATGTGCGTCTCGCCGAAGGAGATCACCATGTCCACCTGGCCCAGGTCGCTACTCATCGGCAGCAGGTGCAGGGCGACCTCCTGATAGTTGCGCAGGAATTTCTCCAGCAGCGATGACACCCGCGCCAACAACGCCGGGGCGCAGGCGATGCGAAGCTCGCCGGCGGGTTCCTCGGTGGGCAGCGCGCGGCGGATGTCGCGCAGCTGGTCGAAGGCGCTGCTGATCTGCTGGCTCAGCTGGCGCCCGGCCGGGGTCAGCTTGACGCCCTTGCCCTGGCGTTCCACCAGCGCCACGCCCAGCTCTTCTTCCAGCTTCTTCACCTGGTGACTGACCGCCCCATGGGTGACGTGCAGCTCCAGCGCCGCGCGGCTGATGCTGCCCTGGCGGACCAGCGCCTCGAAAGCGCGCAGGGCAATGAGAGAGGGCAGGCGGAACGCACTGTTCTGACGCATGAGGGACCTTCTTTCGTGAATTTGACTAACGATTCAGGCGGAAATCTATTGAATTGTCGTTAGTTAAATTTGCACAGAAGATGAGCCCAAGCCAACACCGATCAACAAGAAAAAACGGCTGGAGATCCGCCATGCAGCATTTCGTCGACTTGCTCGGCCTGGGCAAGCGCTACGGCAACCTGCAGGTCCTGAGCGACCTCAGCCTGAGCATCCGCCAGGGCGAATTCCTCACGCTGCTCGGCCCTTCGGGCTCGGGCAAGAGCACCACGCTGATGATGCTCGCCGGCTTCGTCGAGCCCAGCGAAGGGCGCATCGAGATGGACGGCCGCGACATCACCCACCTGGCGCCGGATGCCCGTGACTTCGGCGTGGTGTTCCAGGGCTATGCGCTGTTCCCGCACATGAGTGTGGCGCAGAACGTTGCCTACCCGCTGCGTATCCGCAAGGTGCCGGACGCCGAGATCGAGCGCCGAGTGGCGGACGTGCTGGAACGCGTCGGCCTGGGCGGCATGGGCAATCGCGGCATTGCCCAGCTCTCCGGTGGCCAGCAGCAGCGCGTGGCGCTGGCCCGCGCACTGGTGTTCAAGCCCAGACTGCTGCTGCTCGATGAGCCGCTGTCCGCCCTCGACCGCCGCCTGCGCCAGGAGATGCAGGGCGAGCTGGCGCGGATGCACAAGGACTTCGGCACCACCTTCGTCTTCGTCACCCACGACCAGGAAGAAGCGCTGGCACTTTCCGACCGCATCGCCGTGTTCAACAAGGGCCGCCTGGAACAGCTCGGCACTCCGCGTGAGGTCTACGAGCGTCCGGCCAGCCGCTTCGTCGCCAACTTCCTCGGCGATACCAACCTGCTGGAAGTCGGCGTGGTGGGCCGCGAGGCAGAGGCCACACTCTGTGATTTCCGTGGCCAGCGCCTGCGGGCGGCCTATTCGGTCCAGGCCAGCCAGGGCGGCAAGAGCTGGCTGGCGGTGCGCCCGGAGCACATCGACCTGCGCCCGTTGCAGGACGCCGGCCGCGACAACGGCCTCTGCGCCACGGCTGGCAGCGCCACCTACCAGGGCGCCCACGTCAATCTCGAACTGACCCTGGAGCAGGGCGAACGCCTGGACCTGCGCCTGCCGGTGTCGCACCCGCTGCTGGGCGAGCTGCGCAGCGGCCAGCGCTACTGGTGCAGCTGGTCGCCGCAGCACTGCCACCTGTTGTCTGCCTGACCCACGCATAACGAAAACAAACCATCGGGGAGCAATCACATGAGCGATTATCCAAAAGCAGGCCAAGGCTTCATCGAAGACGCCATCGAAGTCGCCGCTGAAAAAAGCGAGCGCGCCGGCATCAGCCGCCGCGATTTCAACCGCAGCCTGCTACTGCTTGCTGCTGCCAGCGCCTTGCCTTTCGGTGCCGGCAGCCGTGCTTTCGCTGCGGGCGGCAACCTTGTGCTGGCCAACTGGGGCGGCGACGCGGTGCCGGCCTTCGAGAAGAGCTTCGGCGGCTTCGACCAGGTTGCCGGCCTGACCCTGAAAGTGGACGGCAGCGGCCCCACCGAAGGTGCGCTGAAGACCCAGGTGAGCAGCGGCGCGGTGCGCTGGGATGTGTGCGACGGCGAGATGTATTCGTCCTACCGCCTGGGCAAGGACAAGTTCCTCACCCCCATCGACTACGGCATCGTCGACAAGTCGCTGATCGGCTATGGCGACGTGCATGACTTCGGCCTCGCCAACTACACCTACAGCTACGTGATCGGCTACGACCACGAGCAGTTCGGCAAGAACCCGCCCAAGTCCTGGGCCGACTTCTGGGACGTGAAGAAGTACCCGGGCAAGCGCACCCTCTACAAGTGGATGAGCGCCAACCTGGAGTGCGCGCTGCTGGCCGACGGCGTGTCGCCGGAGCAGCTTTACCCGCTGGATGTGGACCGCGCCCTGCGCAAGATCGAGGAGCTGCTGCCGCACATCGCCACCCACTGGTCCACCGGCGCCGAGTCGCAGCAGCTGATCCGCGATGGCGAAGTGAGCATGGCGCAGATGTGGCATACCCGCGCGGAGCTGGTGAAGAACGACACCGCCGGCAAGATCGACTGGAGCTTCGATGGCGGTATCGTCTCGCCCTCGGTGTGGATGGTGCCCAAGGGCAACCCGGCCGGAGCCAAGGCGGCCATGGACTTCATCGCCTATGCGCTGCGACCGGAGGTGCAGGCAAAGCTCATGGAGGTCTACAACATGGGCCCGGTGAACCTCAAGGCCAACGACCTGCTCAGTGCGCAGTTGCAGGCGATCAATCCCACTGCGCCGGACAACCTGAAGAAGCAGGTGTCGCTGAACAACAAGTGGCACGCCGAGCACTACGGCGAAACCCTGGAGCGCTACCTGGCGCTGATCGGTGGCTGAGATGCGACGTTTCGCACCGGGCGTGCTGCCGGTCTACGGCCTGCTGATCCTGCCGCTGCCCTTGCTGGTGGTGGTCGGCTACCTGCTGCCGACCCTCGGCGTGCTGGGCTGGAGCTTCAGCCTGCCGGAGTGGGGCACACAGAACTACGCGGCCATCGCAGACAACGCCAACCTGCAGGCGGTGATCTGGCGCACCCTGCGCATCTGCCTGCTGACGACCGCGATCAGCGTCGCCATCGCCTACCTGATCGCCTACCGCTGGCGTTTCGCGACACCACGCGGCCGGCAGCTGATCGAGCTGTTCGTGCTGCTGCCGTTCTGGCTGTCGATGCTGATCCGCGCCTTCGCCTGGCTGGTGCTGTTGCGCAACGGTGGGCTGGTCAGCCAGGGGCTGATGGCCACGGGCTGGTTCGATGCGCCGCCACCGCTGGTGCGCAACGAACTGGGCGCGCTGATCGGCATGGTGCACTTCATGGTGCCGTATGCAGTGCTGCCGCTGTTGTCCTCGCTCAAACAGGTGGACGACAGCCTGCTGCGGGCCTCCAGCAGCCTGGGCGCCAGCCACTGGCAGACGCTCAAGGACATCTTCATCCCGCTGACCCTGCCAGGTGTGGTTGCTGCATCGGCCATCGTCTTCGTCTTCAGCCTCGGTTGCTTCGTCACGCCGGCGCTGCTGGGTGGTGGCAAGGCGGCGATGCTTGCGGAGTACATCTACGTGCAGATGTTCCAGCTGTCCAACTGGGGCCTGGGCGCGGCGCTGAGCATCGTGCTGATGCTGCTGGTGGTCGGTTGCGCGCTGCTGTTCGGACAACTCATCGGCTACCGCCGCCTGCTCGGGAGGACTGAGCTGTGACCCCGCAGGGAACCTATCTCTCCGCCATGCCCAAGGGCGTGAAAAAGCCGCAACTGCCACGCCCGCCGGTCGGCCGCTGGCTGTCCTGGCTCGCCCTGTCGTTGTCGGCTCTGTTCCTGCTGCTGCCGATTCTGGTGATCGTCCCGCTGTCGTTCGGCAACCAGCGCTACCTGGCCTTCCCGGACGGCGACTGGTCGCTGCGCCACTACGCGACGCTGTTCGACGGCGCCTGGCTGGTGTCGATCCTGCAGAGCCTCGGCCTGGCGCTGGTGGTCGGCGCGCTGTCCACGGCGCTGGCCTTCCTGTTCGCCACCGGCATCTGGCTGCAGCGCCGGCACCGCACCTTGCTGACGGCGATCGTGCTGTTGCCGATGATCGTGCCGCAGGTGGTCTCGGCCATGTCGATCTACTACCTCGATGCGCGCCTGGGCGTACTCGACAGCCTGCTGGGTGTTGGCTTCGGCCATCTGCTGATGGCGCTGCCGTACTCGGTGATCGCCCTGCTGGTGGTCTACGCGCGGCTCGACCAGAGCCTCTACAAGGCGTCACGCTCCCTTGGCGCCGGGCTCTGGCCGACGCTGTGGAACGTGCTGCTGCCCAACGTGCGCGGCGGCGTGGCCGGCGGCTTCTTCATGGGCTTCGTGATGTCCTGGGAAGAAGTGGTGGTGACCCTGTTCACCAGCGGCCTGAACGTGGTGACGCTGCCCAAGCGCATCTGGGACGGCCTGCGCTACAACCTCGATCCGGCGATTGCCGCCGTGTCCACCCTGATGATCGTCCTCACCCTGGTGGTGATGCTGGTGCGCCTGTACCTGGCGCGGCACCAGCCACCCAGCTGACTGTTTTAACCCCGCATATGGCCGCTGGATGGCGGCCCCAAACAAAAACGCCTGTATCGCTTGCACCTTGTCCCTGAGGAGGGAATCCCCATGCTTACTGCTTTCCCCGCTCGCACCTACCGTCAACGCGTCGAAGCCGTCAAACGCCGCATGGCCGACCGTGGCCTGGATGCCCTGGTGGTCAACTACCCGGACAACATCAACTACCTGACCGGCTTCGACAGCCTGGGTTTCCTCTGGTACCAGGCGCTGATCATCTCGCCCAAGCTGGCGGAACCGGTGTTCCTCACCCGCACCAGCGAAGAGCCCTGCACCTGGGAGCTGTCGTGCATCAACGAGGCGATCTTCTATGACATCGCCAAGCAGGACCCGCTGAAGATCGTCGCCGACGTGCTCGCCCAGGCGGGCCTGAGCCAGGCGCGCATCGGCCTGGAAATGACTGCCTCGACCTTCTCCCCGGCACAATACAACGCGCTGCTGGGCTACATGCCCGAAGCCCGCTTCGAAGACGCCGGCCCGCTGGTCGCGGAGAATCGCCTGATCAAGACTGCCGAGGAAATCGAATACCAGCGCAGCGCCGCTCGCATGGCCGACCAGGGCATGCTGGCCGCCTTCGAGGCACTGCGTCCGGGCATTTCCGAGGTGGAAGTAGCGGGCATCGTCGCCAACGCTCTGGGCCGCGCTGGCAGCGAGTACTCGGCGATCAGCCCGATGTGCGCCACCGGCCGCCGCAGCACCATGACCCACGCCATGCCGCACCGTCAGACCATCAGCCACGGCGACGTGGTGATCCTCGAACACGCCGGCGTGTGCAACCGCTACCACGCCATCCTCATGCGCACCGCTGTAATCGGCAAACCCAGCCCGCGGGTGAAGGAAGTGGCGACCCTGCTCACCGAGGCCTTCAACGCCGCCATCGAGATCGCCAAGCCGGGCACCCCGGTGGGCGAGGCCAACCGCGTGTGCAACCAGATCCTCGACCGCATCGACCTCTCGCGCACCCGCGTGCACCGCATCGGCTACAGCCTCGGTCTTGCGTACCCGCCGACCTGGCTGGAAGCAATGATGGTGGACGAGGCCGACGACCACGTGTTCCAGCCGAACATGTCGTTCTCCATCGAACCCAACCTGTCCTTGTACAACGAAGGCTTCGGTATCAAGCTCGGCGACACCGTGCTGTGTGGCGAGAAAGGTTCGGTGAGCCTGTCGGAGATACCGCCCGAGCTGACCATTATCGACTGATGGAGGTTCGCCCCCGGTCCGCGTAGGCCGGGGGCGAAGCCGTGTTGCGTGTCTGCGCCTATGGGCGCAGTGATGGAAACCGAGGGCTTCTGATGAGTCATACGATGGATGTTTTCTGGCACGACGACGTGCTGCGCCACGACACTGCCGCCGGCGTGTTCGAGGCGCCGCCCAGCGACCTGCTGGCCGAGCAGCTGCAGCACCCGGAGAGCAATCCGCGGCTGCTGAACATGCGCGCCATCCTCCAGCGCGGGCCGGTGGCCGGCTCGCTGCGCTGGCATGAAGGTCGCCATGCCAGCGAAGAGGAGTTGCTGGGCTTCCACGATGCCGATTACCTGCGCGGCATCTTCGAGGCGGATGCCCAGGGCAAGCGCTTCAGCAGCACCACGCTGATGGCTGCGGGCAGCCTTGGCGGATTGTTGGCCGCCGCCGGCACCAGCCTGGCGGCGCTGGAAAGCGTACTGGCCAGCGGCAACCCGGCCATGGCCCTGGTGCGCCCGCCGGGCCACCATGCGGCGCCGGCGATGGCGGACGGCTACTGCTTCTTCAACCATGCCGGGATCGCCGCGCGCGCAGCCCAGGCGGCCGGTCTCGAACGCGTTGCCATCGTCGACTGGGACGTGCACCACGGCAATGGCACCCAGGAGGGGTTCTACGATGATCCGTCGGTGTTCACCGTGTCGCTGCACATGGACCACGGCGCCTGGGGGCCGAGCCACCCGCAGACCGGCGCGGTGGATGAGCGTGGCTATGGCGCGGGGCTTGGCAGCAACCTCAACCTGCCACTGCCCATGGGCTCGGGCGACCAGCTCTACGAGATGGTCTTCAGCCGCTTCGTCGAGCCGGCGTTGCGCGCCTTCAAGCCGGACCTGCTGATCATCGCCAATGGCCTGGATGCCTCTCAGTTCGACCCCAACGGCCGCCAACTGGTGACCATGCAAGGCTTCAATCGCCTGGCCCGTCGTGCCCGCGCACTGGCCGACGAGCTCTGCCAGGGAAGACTGCTGGTGGTGCAGGAGGGGGGCTATAACCCGGCCTACAGCGCCTACTGCCTGCATGCGGCGACGGAAGGCTTCCTCGGTGAGTCGTCCACGCTGCCCGATCCGCTGGCGTATATGCCGGAGCCTGCGGCACGGGTCGAAGCCGACCTCGCCGCCTTGGATACGCGACTGGCGTCGGCGGGGTGGAAGTTCGGCTGAAACCCTGGTGCCTTTCGTAGGGCGTATAACGCGTCCGCGTTGTCCGCCGAAAAGCCGGCGGATAACCTGTTCCAGGTTATGCGCCCTACGTCCCATCAACGCGGTTCGCGAGCAAGCTCGCTCCTACACCCACGGGCGAGCTTCGGCGTGCTTTCTGTAGGAGCGAGCTTGCTCGCGAACCCCCGCTGACCCCACCGTCTACGGATGATTGCGATAGCGCTCGGTCAGGGACTGCACGCGGGCGACGTAGGTTTGCGTCTCGGCGTAGGGAGGGATGCCGTTGTACTTGTCGACGGTCATCTCCCCGGCGTTGTAGCTGGCCAGCGCCAGCCGCTGGTTGCCATTGAAGCGCTTGAGCAGCCAGGCCAGATAGCGCACGCCGCCGCGGATGTTCTGCCGCGCATCGAACGGATCGCTGACGTTGAAGCGCTCGGCGGTATCGGGCATCAACTGCATCAGCCCCTGGGCACCGGCAATGGAAATGGCGTTGGGCTGGAACGCCGATTCGGCATGGATCACCGCGCGGACCAGCGCCCTGTCGACGCCGTAGCGCAGTGAGGCGGCCTCGATTTCCCGGCGATAGGAGCGGGTGTCGAGGCGCAGCGTGGCGACGTTGAAATCCTTCGGCGCCATGCACAGGTAGCAACCCTTGATGTAATACACATCGATCACATCGACCCGCGCGGAGATCCCGACAGGACGTCGACTGACATACTGGCGGACACCCTTGTGGACGAAGGTGTAGACCCGAACCCGTCCTGAGCCCGGATCGTCCCCGCGTGCGGCTGCTGGCGCGGCCTTTGACCTGGCGCCAGCAGTCGCACTCGTCTTGCCGGTCTGGCCAGTCTTGCCGTTCTGAAGCGTGCAGTGCGCGCCGGCAACGGCGTGGCTGGTGTGGCTGACGGTCCCGTCGCGGGCCTGGCACCTGAACAGGGCGCTGGCGTAGAGCGGAGCGACCAGCAATGCCAGTCCGATGCAGCCAGGAAGGCTCCTGCGAGCCCATCGCCAGGTTCTGGAACTCATCAAACCGCTCCGCGCCGCGGGCGCCGATCAGGCTCGGGAGTACCTGATCCATGCAAGGGGGAAACGCCAATAGAGGCTGTCGCTGCAGGGGGGAGCCTGCCGACCTGCCGTTTCGTTTCGCTAGTTATAGCCCTTTCAAACGGCGGTGGAGCTTTGGGGGACGTACGGCCAGCGGGGGCTGAGGAGCGTGGCGTAGGTTTGCGCTGAGGAAGCAGGTTTGGGGGCGGAGTAGAGGCAGGTCAGAGTCGTCACCGGTGATGCCGGTTTTCAGGCTGTTCGCGAGCTTGCTCGCGAACAGTCGGCAAACACTGAAGTCACCCGAGAATGAAATAGACCTTGCGCACCGGCGTGAGGTTTTCCCAGGTGCCCTTGAACCCCGCCGCGACCACGAAGGAATCCCCCGGGCCGAAGGTCTTCGCCACGCCGTCGGTATCGGTCAGGCGTACGGTGCCTTCGAGGATGTGGCACAGCTCGTCGTAGTCGCACTCGCAACGCTCCAGGTGCACGCCGGCCTCCCAGATGCCGGCGATGGCGCTCTTTTCCGGTGCCGCAAAGTGCCGCCAGCTGCGGCTCTGGTAAGGCGCATCGACGATGGCCGGGTCGTTGATCTCGCGTTCCTGCGGGGCGAGCTCGGGGTTGGCGAAGTCGATGACATGGCGGGGCAGGGTGGGCATGAAGTTCTCCATCAGGAATCGAAACCGATGCCGAAGGCATCGAAGGTCTTGAGCAGCAGGTCGCGGCGGCCGTTGCGGTCTTCCTTGGCCAGCGAGCGCTGGGCCAGGCGTACGCCGAGGTAGCGCAGCGGCTCGGGCGGGAAGGGGAAGGGCTTCTGCGAGGTCATGCGTAGTTCGGTGCGCTCGGTGCGCTCGCCACCCAGTTGATCGAGCATGTTCAAGGCGGCGAAACGGCTGGCGGAGACGCCCTGGCCGGTGAAACCCAGCGCGTAGGCGACGCGCCCGCCGAGCACGCAACCGGTGAACAGCGTGGTACGCGCCGAGGTGTCGATGATGCCGCCCCAGGCATGGCTGAACTGCACCGGGCCAAGCTGCGGGAAGGCCTCGCGGAACTGCCCGGCCAGGCGTTCGAAGCTTTCCGGGCGCTGGGTCAGGGATTCGTCGCGGCGGCTGCCGAAATGGTAGATGGCGTCGAAGCCGGCCCAGAGGATGCGGTTGTCGGCGGTCTTGCGCAGGTAGTGGAACTGGTTGCCGGCATCGGCGATGCCGTAGCGATCGACCCAGCCGATGGCGCGCAGCTGTTCGTCGCTGAGCGGCTGGGTGACCAGCGAGTAGTCGTACACCGGGATCACGCTGGAATTCAGGTGGCCAAGCAGCGGCGGGGCAATGTTGGTCGCCAGGGCGATCTGCCCGGCCTCCAGTTCGCCACGGTCGCAGCGCAGCAGCAGGCGGTCGCCGCGCTGGTGCAGCTCGTGCACGGGGGTATTCTCGAACAGCTCGATGCCCTGCTCCCGGCAGACGCGGCGCAGCTCAGCGGCCATCTTCGCCGGGTTGAGCAGCGCATAGTTGGGCTCGAACACGCCGGCCTGGTAGGCGGGCGAGTCCAGCTTTCCGGCCAACTGCGCCTTGTCGAGAAAAGCGGACTCGATACCGAAACGCTCATAGTTGCGCTGCATGCCACGCAGGCCGTCGACCTGCCAGGGCTGGGCGGCGACGCTGAGCTTGCCGCGGCGCTCGAACTCCACATTCATGCCGAAGCGCTTGAGGTCCGCCTCGAATTCATCGAGGTTCTGACGGCCCAGGCGTACCAGGGTTTCGGCTTCTTCCGGCCAGCGGCGCAGGGCATTGCCTACACCGTGAGAAATACTCGGTGCGCAGAAGCCGCCATTGCGCCCGCTGGCCTCGCCGCCGCAGCGTCGCGCCTCGACCACTGCGATGCTCGCGCCGGGCCAGCGCTGACGGGCGTGCAGGGCAGTCCAGAGACCGGTGAAGCCGCCGCCTACCACCACCAGGTCGAAGCGTAGATCCGCTTCCAGCGCCGGTGCGGCAGCAGCAGGATCGAGGGTGTCGAGCCAGAAGGGTCGGGGAGTGGTGTGCGCAAGAAGGGCGGATGTCATCGGAAAACTCCGGCAGAATGTCGGAAGAAAAAGCGGTCTTCGGGCCGCGTCCGAGTTTTGTAATCGCTTCCGGGGGCCAGGCATACGCTCCAACGCTTTCTGCGGGCACGCCCGGAGCAGGAAAAGCCGGCCGAGACCGGCAGGGGAAAACAATGAGCGAAGAACAGGGCTGGAGTGCCACGCTCGAAGGCGCGACCTACCAGCCCGATCCGGCCAGCGCCGCTACTCACGCCGTGGTGATGCGTTATCACCAGGCCTGGCGCCGCCATGACATCGAAGCGCTGATGGCGCTGTTCGACCCGCAGGTGGAGTACAACGACTTCTTCCAGGGGCGTCGGATCGCGCCGAACGAACTGCGTGAATACCTGCAGACCAGCATGCCGGCGGCGGGCGATGAATCGCAGGTCTACACCGACCGTCTGCGGGTGGACGGCGACACGGCTTTCCTGCAGTACCAGGTGACCCTGCGCGGCACGCAAGGTCTGGTGTCCTTCCGCACCACCGAGGCCTATACCGTGCGGGATGGCCGGATCATTCGGGTCAACGAGCACGCGGCGCTGGTCGGTCAGCCGCAGAAACCCGCCGGCGAACCGCAGCCACGCATGGCCGACAGCCGCCTGGGGCTTTCTGCGCGACAGTTGAGCCAGTTGGGCGGCGACATCCAGCAGTATTTCCAGCAGAGCCGGCCGTTTCTCAACCCGGACCTGGACATGCCCCAGGTCGCTGCGGCCACCGGCTACACGCGCAACCAGATTTCCTACTTTCTCAACCAGGTGCTGGGCCTGAGTTTCTACCAGTACCTGAACCAGCTGCGCCTGCGCCACCTGCTCGGTCAGTTGGGCGACGCCACCAGCGTCACGCGTATCGACGAACTGGCGCGGGCGGCGGGATTCCGCTCGCTGTCCACTTTCTACCGCTGCTTCCGCGAAGAGACGGGGTTGTCGCCCAAAGCCTACCTGGAGCAGAAGGCGACTTCGTGATCGGATCGCTTTGTAGGATGGCGTGGAGCAAAGCGGTATCCATCAATCGCTGGCGACCCTGACGATGGGTATCGCAAGCTCCACCCATCCTACGAGAGCCATGTCCCCGCATGGCCCGCTCCGCGCGTGCCCGCATGCACGGCAGCTGCGTTATCAATCCCGCGCCCATTTCCCTATGCTCGGTCCACAAATAGTCCAACCCGTTCAGGAGACCTTCGCATGCGCGACCAGCTTTATATCGATGGCCAGTGGCAGGCACCCGCGAAAGGCGGCCGCTTTGAAGTGTACGAACCTTCCAGCGAAACGGTGCTGACCGAAGTCGCCGCCGCCACCGTCGAGGATGTGGACCGCGCCGTGCAGTCTGCGCGCCGGGCCTTCGACGAGGGTGAGTGGGGTCGTAGTACCGGGAAGGAACGCGCTGGCTACCTGCGTGCCATCGCCGACAACCTGCGTGGCCGCCGCGAGGACCTGGCCCGTCTGGAAGTGCAGGACAACGGTAAGCCGCTGCCAGAGGCGCAGTGGGATATCGACGACGCCATCGGCTGCTTCGATTACTACGCCGAGCTGGCCGAAGGGCTGAATGACGACGGTGAAGTGGTCGCGCTGCCCGACGAGCGTTTTGCCTGCCGCGTGCTGCGCGAGCCGGTCGGCGTAGCGGGGCAGATCATTCCGTGGAACTACCCGCTGCTGATGGCTTCGTGGAAGGTCGCTCCGGCGCTGGCTGCCGGATGCACTGCCGTGCTCAAGCCTTCCGAACTGACGCCGCTGACCTCCCTGGAGCTGGCCGCCGCGGCCGATGCCGCGGGCCTGCCCAAGGGCGTGCTCAACGTGGTGACCGGCCTGGGCCGCGACGCCGGTTCGCCGCTCTCGGCGCATCCGGGCGTGGACAAGCTGGCCTTCACCGGCAGCGTGCCGACCGGGCGCGCGATCATGCAGGCGGCGGCCCAGGACATCAAGAACGTCAGCCTGGAGCTGGGCGGCAAGTCGGCGTTCATCGTCTTCGATGATGCGGATGTCGAAGCGGCCGTGGAGTGGATTCTCTTCGGTATCTTCTGGAACCAGGGCCAGGTATGCAGCGCCACTTCGCGTCTGCTGGTGCAGGATGGGCTGCACGACCGGTTGATCGAGCGGCTGGTGGAAGAAACCCGCCGTATCACTATCGGCAACGGCCTGGAACCGGGTGTGCTGCTCGGCCCGTTGGTCAGCGCCGGTCAGCATGCCAAGGTGCTGCAGGCCATCGAGGCCGGCGTGCGCGATGGCGCGAAACTGGTGACCGGCGGTAAGCGCCCGGCGCATCGGGACAAGGGCTGGTTCGTCGAGCCGACGGTGTTCATCGACGCGCCGCTGGAGAGTGCTGTGTGGCGCGAGGAAATCTTCGGCCCGGTGCTCGCCGTACGCCGTTTCAAGGACGAAGCCGAGGCGCTGCGCCTGGCCAACGACAGCCAGTTCGGCCTGGCGGCGGCGGTGATGTCCGCCGACCCCGCACGCTGCCAACGCGTGAGCCGGGGCCTGCGTGCCGGCATCGTCTGGGTCAACTGCTCGCAGCCGACCTTCACCCAGGCGCCCTGGGGTGGCTACAAGCAGAGCGGTATCGGCCGCGAGCTGGGTGTGTGGGGCCTGGACAACTACCTGGAGACCAAACAGGTCACCGAGTACCTCAGCGACCAGCCTTGGGGTTGGTACATCAAGTAGGTCGATGCGCGGCGCGGTGAATGTTGCACGTGGCGCCTCGGAACATCGATGGGCCATTGTTCGCGAGCAAGCTCGCTCCTACGAAAAGCAGCTACGTACATGCCTGTAGGAGCGAGCTTGCTCGCGAACCCGCCCAGCGCCGGCTTTGTTGGGAGGGCACAGAACGCCCTGGGTGTTCAGGCATGCCATTACACCAGCTGGCGCGAACGTAGATCAGATCAACCCCTTGCCCTGCAGATGCTCGCGCAGGTACTCGATGAACACCCGCACCTTGCGCGTACTGCGCCGGTGCGGCAGGTAGAGTACATGCACCCAGGGCCCGAAGGCGCTCTGGTCGCGCCAGCAATCGGGTAGCTGCTCCACCAGCTCGCCGCTTTCCAGGTAGGGCAGCGCGCTCCATTGCGGCAGGAACTGCAGACCTTGTCCGTCCAGCAGGCAGGAGAGCAGGAAATCGTAGTTGTCGCTGGCGATGCGCGGCACCGGCTGGCGGATGCGCAGGCGTTCGCCGTCCTTCTGCACCCACCAGAAATTCCGGTTCAGCAGTGGGTGGCGGAAGATCAGCCAGTCGTGCTGCTCGTAGTTCTCCAATGTCACCTCCAGACCCTTTTCAGCGAGGTACCTGGGGCTGGCGCAGAGCATCAGACGGTTCTCGATCAGTGGCTGGGCGATCACGTCCGGCAGGTCGATGGGGCCGTCGCGCAGAGCGATGTCGTAGCCGCCTTCCACCAGGTCGACGAACTCGTCCAACAGGTCCACCTCCAGGCGCACCTGCGGGTGCTCGCGCAGGAAGCGGCAACACACCGCGTTGAAAAAGGCCGGGGCGAAGGAGGGTGGCGAGACGATGCGCAGGCTGCCGCGCAGCTCGGTCTGCAACTGCTCGACCTCTTCGCTGGCGCGCTGCAGTTGCATCAGCGCCGAGCGCGCACCTTCCAGGTAGATGTGCCCGGCCTCGGTCAGTGCCATGCGTCGCGTGGTGCGCTCGAACAGGCGCTGGCCCAGGTCGGCCTCCAGTTGCGCCACGCCTTTGGTGATCGCCGAGGGTGTCTTGCCCAGCTGTTCGGCGGCGCGGCTGAAGCCGCCGTGGTCGGCGGTGGCGACGAACATGGTGAGGGCGGTCATCTTGTCCATGGATTGCTTCCTGGCAGGAACAGAAGTTGTGCGGGAAGTCAGTGTTAAAGCCGCCGGGGCTTTTGCTTAACCTTCGTCACAGATCAACAATAACGAAGGCTCTGCGATGAAACTACTGATTCCGGCGCTGGTGTCGGCGGCTTGCGCTTTTTCCTCGATGGAAACTATGGCCGCCGTCGACCTCATCTTCCACGGCGGCAAGGTCTACACCGCCGAACCCGGCCAGGCGCTGCAGCAGGCGGTGGCGGTGGAGAACGGCCGTATCCTCGCCGTCGGCTCCGATGCGCAGGTCCTCAAGCTCCGGCAGCCGTCGACCCAGGTCATCGATCTGCAGGGTCAGGTGCTGATGCCCGGTTTCATCGATGCCCATACCCACCTGGTCAAGGGCGGCCTGCAGATGCTCCAGGCCAACCTGGACAACCAGGACCTGCCCCTGGCCGAGTTCGAGGGCAAGCTGCGCCAGTGGCGTGACGACGGCCGCGCGCGGCGTGGCCAGTTCCTCTATGTCGGTGGCGTGCCGACGGCGTACTGGGACGAACTCGGTGAATTGCAGCAGCGCTTCAACCAGGGAGAATGGGCAAAGCAGCCGATCCTCCTGGCCGGCGGTGACTATCACACCGGCTGGGCCAACCAGGCGCTGCTCGACCTCGCCGGGATCGACGTGGCCAAGGTCAAGTCGCTGAAGGGCGAAGAGCAGGCCACCATCGGCCACGACGCCGACGGCAAGCCCAACGGATTCCTGGTGGATGCCGGTCTGTACCCGGTGCAGGCGCTGCTGCCGTTGGCCAGCAACGACGAGCTGCTCAAGGCCCTGAAGGGCGCGCAGAGCTACTACCACGAGCTGGGCATCACCGCCTGGATGGAGCCCCTGGCGAACGAGAACCCCGGTGGTGACATCCACAACGACTCCGTTGGCGTGCTGCCGGCCTACAAGCTGCTGGCGGAGCAGGGCGGGCTGACGGCGCACGTCGCCGCGCTGCTGATGGCCGACTCGAAGGCCACACCGGCCGACCTCGACGAACTGGACAAGGTGCGCCAGCAATTCATCGATGTTCCCAACCTGACGCTGCCGGGCATCAAGGTATTCGCCGACGGCGTGGCCGAGATTCCGGCGCAGAGCGCGGCGATGATCGAGCCCTACAGCAATTCGAAGAAGTACGGCGAGTTGCTGATCGATCCCAAGCACTTCGGTGAGCTGGTCAGCGCCGCCGACGCCCGTGGCTGGCTGGTGCACATCCATGCCATTGGTGACCGCGCGGTGCGCGAGTCGCTCAACGGCATCGAGCAAGCGCGCAAGGATCGCCACAGCGGCATCCCGCATTCGATCACTCACCTGCAGATGGTCAATCCCAAGGACTTCCCGCGCTTCAAGGCGCTCGACGTGATTGCCGCCATGCAGCTGTACTGGGCGGCCGCCGACGAGAACAGCGTCGACCTGGTCAAGCCCTACGTCAGTGCCATGGCCTTCCTGCACATGTACCCGGCGCGCTCGCTGCTGAAGAACGGCGCGACCATTTCCGGCGCCAGCGACTGGCCGATTACCACGCCCGATCCGTGGAAGGCCATCTACCAGGCGATCCAGCGCGTCGGCCCGAAAGGGGTGCTCAACGCCGCTGAGGACATCGACCGGCAGACCATGTTCCAGGCCTACACCCTCAACGCCGCGCGCACTATTCGTCTGGAGGGCAGCATCGGGTCGCTCAAGCCGGGCAAGCAGGCGGACCTGGTCCTGCTCGACCGCGACGTGTTCACGGTCAAGCCCGAGGCGTTGCGCGATACCCGAGTGCTCAAGACCTGGTTTGCCGGCCGCGAAGTCTATAGTCGGCCATAGTTAAAAAGCGTGCGACAAACCCTGACCCTTCTTCATTCTACAAAGTGCGCTTTGCTTCAATTCATTCGTTCATGTAGTAACAGGAGCCTTGCCGTGATTCTTCACACCTTCACCACCGACATCCGCGACCCGCTGCAGCGTGGCCGGCAGATAGGTGAAACCTTCGCCGAGCAGATCCGCCAGACCGTGGCGCTGTACCTGGACTTCTTCCCGCGCGTCGGCGTGGAGATCGACAAGGCGCGCGCCATTGGCGAAGCGAGCCTGGCAGCGCTGGCCGACTGGTGCCCGGCCCTGGCGAAGGAGGTCGAAGGCCTGGCCCTGGGCGTCGGCCTGCCGCTTTGGCAACTGGCGGCGCTGAACGCCCGCACCGAGATTCTGGCGGTAATGCCCGAGCAACCGGTGGAAGGCGAATGCTCCACCTCCGTCTACGCCCCGGCGGGTGCTGCTGCACCGCGCAGTCTGCAGACCTGGGACTGGCACGACAGCCTGGTGCCCCACGGCCTGCTGCTGGGCTTCACCGGCAGTACCGGCCTGACTGCCAAACTGTTCACCGAGTTCGGGATGCTCGGCAAGATCGGCGTGAACAGCGCAGGGCTGGGGGTGCACTTCAACATCCTGCACCACGCCAGTGACGACGGCAGCGCCGGCGTGCCGGTGCACGCCATCGCCCGTCGGGTGCTGGAAGAAGCCAGCAGCGTCACCGAGGCCATCGACCTGGCGCGGTCGGCGCGGGTCAGCGCATCCACGGTGCTCACTGTGTTCACGCGCAACGACGTCCGCGCCCGCGCCGCCAGCATCGAGATGAGTCCGGCACACACCGCCGTGGTAGTACCGCGCGAAGATGGCTGGCTGCTGCACACCAACCACTTCCTCGACGGCGAGCTGAGCTGGGGCGAGCGCACGGCGGACGTGTCTACCACCTATGCGCGCCTGGAACACCTCAAGGCCGCCACCGCCGGCATGACTGGCAAGGCCCTGCGCGAACGTGCCGACGCCTTCTGCGGCGCGGACGGCGACCAGGCGGTGGTTTGCTTCCACCCGGACATGTCCGAGCCGGATACCGAGCGCTGGGAAACCCTGCTGAGCATCGGTCTGGACACCACGAACTGCGCCCTGGAGTACGTCGCCGGTACGCCGAAGAAGCTGGCCGACGAAGGCTTCCTGCGTTTCTAGTTCGTAGGGCGCATAACGCGCCAGCGTTATCCGCCGCCGAGCTGTCGGCGGAAAACCCGTTCCGGGTTGTGTGTCCTACGCGTCATCGCATCTAAACCAACGCCCCGTGGCGGCCTGCCGGCCGCCGCGCGGGTTTCGTGTTGCCAAAAAAACAAGAGTGAACCGCCATGATCGACCACACGCCCGCAGCTCCTGGCTCGCGCTCGGCCTTTCGCACCTTCTGCGTCTCCGGCATGGGTACCGCGCTGGAGTTCTACGATTTCGTCATCTACGGCTACGCCGCCGCACTGATCTTCCCGCAGCTGTTCTTCCCCGGCATGGATCGCCTGACCGCCGTGCTGGTTGCCTTTGCAGCCTTCGGCGCCGGCTTCTTTGCCCGTCCACTGGGCGGCGTGGTGTTCGGCCACCTGGGTGACCGCTACGGCCGGCAGAAGGCGCTGGTCGCCACCCTGGTGCTGATGGGGGCGAGCACCCTGCTGATCGGCTTCCTGCCAACCCACGCCAGCATTGGCGCGGCTGCGCCCGTCCTGCTGGTACTCCTGCGGCTGGTCCAGGGCTTCGCCGCCGGCGGGGAGTGGGGCGGGGCGGCGCTGTTCGGCATCGAGGTTGCACCCAAGGGTCGCCGCGGTCTGTGGGGTAGCTTCACGAGCATCGGCATCGGCATCGGTGGCATCTTCGGCTCGGCGGTGTTCGCCATTGTCAGCTTCGCCTTCGACGATGACCTGAGCGGCATCGCCTGGCGCATCCCGTTCTGGCTTGGCGGCCTGCTGATGCTGATTGGCCTCTACGCGCGCCTGCAGAACACCGCACCGTCGCCCAAGGCCGCGCCGCAGGCCGAGGCGCGCATGCCGCTGATGGAGGCTTTCCGCCGCCGTCCGCGCGAGCTGCTGCTGTGCATCGGCATCGCTTTCGGCTACGTCACCATCGCCTACATCGGCAGCACCTTCTTCCTCGCCTACGCGACCGATATCGGCTATAGCAGCAGCCACGCCTTGCTGTTCGATTTTTCGTTGTCGGTGGCCATCGTGGCGTCCGCACCGTTCTTCGGCCACCTGTCGGATCGCTTTGGGCGCCGCGCGGTGATGATCTTCGGGGCGGCCATCATGGCGCTGGGGTTGTTCGCCTTCTTCCCGCTGATCGGTCTGCACAACCTGCCGTTGGCGTTGCTGGCGTACGTCGCCGTGGGCTTCTTCATGGGCGCGACCCAGGGGCCGATCCCGGCTTTCCTCGCTGAGCAGTTCCCGCGGGAAATGCGCTACTCGGGGATTTCCTTCAGCTACCAGATCGGCGCGGCACTGGGCGGCGGCACGGCGTCGAGCATCGCCACGGCCATCCTTATCGCCACGGGCCGCAACCCGTTCGGCGTGGCGCTCTACGGCGCGGCGGCGCTATTGCTGGTGGCAGTGTGTTCCTGGCTGCTGCGTGAAACCTCGCGCCTGCCCATGGAAGTGATCGACCGCGACGACGCCGCAACTGGCATCGCCCAGGCCCAGGTCAGCTAAGTGATGGCGCGCGCCCTGGTGCCGGGCAGCAGCCCGAGCACCAGGGCACAACCGATCAGGATGATCAGCGCGCCCACGCCTTGCATCAGCGACAGGCTTTCGCCCAGCACTAGCGCACCCACCAGAACGGCGACGACGGTGACGACGAATTCCACGCTGATGGTTTTCGTCGCCCCGATGCGCGCGACGAGTTGGAAGTACACGACGTAGTTCACCGCACTGAGCACGCAGCCGCAGAGCAGCAGGAAGAGGAAGTCGACCGGTTGCGGCGTACCCGGAACCGGCACCCAGATCAGCAATGGAAGCGTCAGTAGCCCGCCGATGCCGAAGGCGCCGCAGGTGACTTCCCAGGGACCGGCGGTGCGTAGTCTGAGGCTCGCGTAGTTACTGCCGAAGGCTGCGCAAACCGCGCCGAACACCGAGGCTGCGCTGCCGAGGATGAATTCGTGGGTGACCGGTACCGCCGGGAATCCCACCAGCAGCACCATGCCGCAGAAGCCCAGGACCAGCCCGCCCAGGCCGCTCCAGGTGATGCGCTCCAGGCCCCAGAGACGGCCGATGAGCATGGAGAACAGCGGGATGCCGGCGACGAAGATCGCCGCCATGGCGGTGCCGATGCGTGGGGTGGCGTAGGTCATGCCGATCAACTGGCCGGCCACCGTCGTGGCACCGACCACGCACAGTGGTTTCCACAGTCCTTCGAAATTCAACCGGCGCCCGGACAGTTTCGCCACTGCGAACAGCGTGAAGCTGGCGATCAGCGCGCGGAAGCTCACCGCGCCCACCCAGCCGAACCCGGCAATGGCCTTGAGCAGGACGAGAAAGGACAGCCCCCAGCCGAGTGCGAGGAACAGGTAGGCGGCAAGGTCGCGCGGTTGCATACGACTCCGGTGGCGCAAGGCAGACGGGGACCACCGAAAAGCGGCGGCGAATGCCGCTATCTTGCCGGGCCGCCATGATCCTTGGGAAGGCGGCGCACCGACGTTTTTCTATCTGCCGACGGTGCATTTCGCCTGCCCGTACCTGCCTCTTTCCTCGGCGAGGTCGGATGCGCTGTCGTGCTGCCTGGTACTGCAGTGCGCCGGCGATCTTCAGGTTCGCTGGAGATTGGTATCCGGCTCATGTCGGGATCTGTGTCCGTTTCGAGTGCTGCGCAGGGCCTTGCCACTTTCCAGCTTGAGTGCGTGGCCCTGATGCGCCGAAGCGGCAGAGTCCGCTAGGGCCTTTGCGTCCGCCCAGCCGCCAGGGCTTGCGGATTCGCCATGTTCTTCGGTGCTCCGTCGAAGAACGCCACCACGTTGTCGAAGGCATCGCCGAAGTACAGCTCGTAGCCGTTCTTCTCCACGTACCCCAGGTGCGGGGTGCAGAGTGCGCGGGGATGATTCAGCAGGTCGTTGTCGGGGGCGAGCAGAGGTTCCTGCTCGAACACGTCCACGGCCGCGTAGCCAGGCCGGCCGGCGTCCAGGGCCTGCCGTAGCGCGCCGGGGGCAATTAGCTCGGCGCGGCTGATATTCACCAGCAGGGCGCTGGGCTTCATGCCAGCCAGGTCCGTGGAGGTGACCCCATGGCGAGTGCTGTCGGACAGGCGCAGGTTGAGGCTGAGGATATCCGCTTCGGCGAAGAAGGCTGCGCGCGAAGTGGCCGCCTGATGGCCGTCGGCGACGGCGGCGGCCCGGCTGTTGTCGCTGCCCCAGACCAGCACCGGCATGTCGAACGCCTGGGCGTAGCGCGCCAGACGCTGGCCGATCTTGCCGTAGCCCCAGATGCCCAGGGTCTGCCCGGCCAGCGCGTGGCCCAGGTTGACCTGCCATTGCCCGCTCCTGAACGCCTCGATGGCTGGAACGAGTTGCCGGCGTGCGGTGAGGATGAGCGCCCAGGCCAGTTCGGCGGGCGCCACGGGCGAGCCCCGACCCTCCGTCACCACGACGCCGCGTTCGGTGCAGGCGTCCAGGTCGAGGTGCCCCGAGACCTTGCCCGTCTGGCTGATCAGTTTGAGCCTGGGCAGTCTGTCGAGCAGCGCAGCGTCGATGCGGGTGCGCTCGCGGGTGAGCACCAGCGCGTCTGCATCGGCGAAGCGCGCAGCCAGTTCGTCCGGCGAGGCGGGCCCCAGGTCATGCAGCACGTGGACATCGTGCCCGGCCAGTCGGGTGTAGCAGTCCAGCGTCCGGATCACGTCCTGGTAGTCATCGGGAATGACGATGTTCATGGGGAATCCGCCTCTGCGCTTGTTTGGTTTAACGCAGGACGATATCCGATCTTCAGGAGGCTTTCGATCCATGACGTCGCGATGGCAATGGTCGTCTTACTGCGTTTGCCATCGACTATCCCCAACATGCTGTCGTGCAGCTTGAGGGCAGCCCAGGATTGCCTGAATTCCCATGCGAGCATGGAGTGCTGACTTCATTTTTGTGCCAATGCGGATTCATGGGAAGCAATCAGCTTGCTTGCCCATCAGTCAGTCCGGAATGAGCAGGCATTACCCTGCGAGCATCTCGGCGTACGGCTTGTGGCGGCACACCGAAGCCGCGCATGAAGACTTCTCGCATATGACGGCGATCTCGGAAACCTGTCTCCCTGGCCACTACATCGAGTGAGTGGCGGCTTTGCTCGATCATCAGCCGGGCGGCTTCCAGGCGCAGCCCTTCGATGGCCTTGGCCGGGGACTGCCCCGTCTCGGCGGTGAACACGCGGGTGAACTGGCGGGGGCTGAGGTGTGCGATATCGGCGAGTTCCTCGACGCCCAGCGGTTGCTTCAGGTGCTGTCGGGCATAGTTCAGGACGCTCTGGATACGATCGGATTTGGGGGCGAGGTCGAGCATTTCAGAGTGCTGCGATTGACCACCCGAGCGGTGCTGGTGCATCACCAACTTGTGCGCCACCGAGCGGGCGACCTCGGGCCCCAGATCCTTCTCCACCAGGCCGACGGCGAGGTCGAGGCCGGCGGTCATGCCGGCCGATGTCCAGAAGGGCCCATCGACGATGTAGATACGATCTTCCTCGACCGAGATATCTGGATGGCGACTCTGCAAGGCCTGGGCGTAGGCCCAATGAGTTGTTGCACGCCGCCCGGCGAGCAGCCCTGCTTCTGCGAGGATAAAGCCGCCAGTGCAGATACCGACGGTGCGGCGCGCTTGGCTACCGGCCTTGCGCACGAAGTCGAGAACCGTTGCTGCTGTCTCGCTCTCCAGCGGGTTGTTAACCCCGACCACCATCCAGGTGTCGGCCAGTCTTGGCGCTTGCAGGGGGCGGGTCTGCATCGTCAGGCCCAGCGAGGAACGAACCAGGCCTCCGGATGGCGAGAAGTGCTCGATGCTGTAGACCGGCTTGCCAACCGCCAGATTGGCAAACTCGAAGACCGACTGGGTGGCCAGGGAGAGCACTTGGAACCCGTCCGTAAGCAGATAGCCGATGCGGTGCATGATGAGTTCTCGAATGTCCTTAATCACTACCTTATACGTCATTTGAGATATCGCCAAGCTGCTGCATTCTGATCTCCAGTTCCTCCCAACCGCCGCTGGAGAATCGACATGACTCACTCTCAACCTGGTACTGCACTGATCACCGGCGCCTCGTCCGGAATTGGCGCCATCTATGCTGAACGCCTGGCTCGTCGTGGCTATGACCTGATCCTGGTCGCCCGTAACCGTGGGCGTCTGAATGCGCTGGCCAAGCGCCTGAGCGATGAAACCGGACGTGCCATTGAAGTCGAGGTCGCCGATCTGGCCGACAGGGCCGATCTGGCCCGGGTCGAAGATCTGCTCCGCTCGGATGCCAGCATCTCTGTGCTGGTAAACAACGCCGGTGTCGGTGCAACCCGCCCCTTGCTGGAGTCGAATGTCGACAAGCTGGAGGACCTGCTCACGCTGAACGTGAATGTGCTGACGCGCCTGACCTATGCCGCCGTGCCCGGCTTCGTCGCTCGCGGTGGCGGCACGCTGATCAACATCGCTTCCATCGTCGCCATTGCACCGGAGGTGCTGAATGGTGTGTACGGTGGCTCCAAGGCATTCGTCCTCGCCTTCAGTCAATCGCTGCGCCATGAACTGGCGGACAAGAACGTCCGAGTACAGGTGGTACTGCCTGGTGCAACCGCCACCGACTTCTGGGGCCTGGCCGGCACACCGCTGGAACATCTGCCGGACGCTATCGTGATGAAGGCGGACGACATGGTGGATGCGGCGCTCGCCGGGCTCGACCAGGGCGAGTTCGTCACCATTCCGGCGCTCCCGGAAATCAACGACTTGAATGACTATGAAACGGCGCGCCAGAAACTGATGCCCAATTTGTCGCGCAACGTGCCGGCAGCCAGATATCAGGTTTGAATCGGGCGAATACCGGGCCTGCCTGAGGGCAGGTCCGGCCTGGCAGGCCGACCAAGGCGTGCGGGTACCTTTCCTCGCACCACCTGGGCGGATGTCGAAACTGCTCGGGATATCATGTTCCACGTCGCTTCTGTGGGAGAGAAGGACGCCAAAGTTGAACGCGCGTTGGCGAACATCGCGCCACGTCTTCAAGGGGTTCGAAGGCGGGTGGTTCACTGTTGGCTAACGACCCAGCGAGGACATTGCGCAGAGAAGGCGCTCCGAGCAGGCTGGTGCAGCTTCAGCGTCTGGCTTCCAGTGCCTGTCGTATCCTTTGCACTAGCTGCTTTTCGAGAGCTGCCTCATCCGCCCCCATCGCGTGCATGGCACAGCAGGCGGTGGAGTCTCCAACGGCACATCGATAGACCGCAATAACGCTTCCTGGCCCGCACCCGGTATGCCCAGCCAACGTCAGATCACCCTCTATGCCTCCTCGCATCAGGCCCAGCGCATACCCAGGCGCTACCCAGGGCCGGCCTGCCATCGGGCCGCCCAGTGCTCGCGTCGCCTGCATTTCCTGAAGCAGGTTGGCGGGCAGGAGATCTCCTGCAAGCACACCATCAAGCAGTCGGGCAGCCTGCGAGACAGGGCCAATCAGCAGTCCGTGATAGACCCAGCCGGGGTCGTAATTCAACGAACTGCCCAGGCACGCTCCACTCAGTTCAGTTCGCTCCATTGCCAAGCGAGCCGTCGATATGCCCAGCGGGCCCAGGACTTGTTGCCGGAGAGCCTCTGAGAGCGGCAAATCGGCAGCACGCTCGATGATTTGGGCTACCAGCATGAAACCAACATTCGAGTAGCGCCAACCCGTTCCGGGGCTGTATCGGAGGCGGTGGCCATCCAGGCGCCGCATCATTTCGTCTGCGGGCCATGCTGGTTCACGGTTGGCTACGGCGGCGTGGTACTCGGCCAGTTCGCCATAGTCCGCAAGGCCTGCTTCGTGACGCAAAAGCTGGCGCAGAGTGAAGGCACCTTCGGGAAGCAACGCATCCAGATCGAGCCTACCGTCGCGCACCAACGTCAGAGCAGTCGCGGCCAAAACCGTTTTCGTGAAACTCCACCAGGGCACCAGGGGTTCGTCCTGCAAGGGCGGTGTTGTTGATCGGCCGTTGATAAGGGTAGAGCTCAGCATCAGATATTCGCGCAGGAATGACAGGTCAGTTTTGAGGATGGGACGACAACTTAGCCCATTTCCACGGGGCCCCCCACTTGATGTGTTCCGATACGGGGCATTCCACGCCAAAGACCGCTTCTGGCCGATGACTGCCCCTGGTGAGAGGCGGCTACAGACCCATAGCGGACGTTCAGGTACGACGCCGATCCGGCCTCAATGTCGTCCCCGCCACTTGGCTGGCGGGAATGCTCCAGTCAGGGACTACATGAAGTAAGGCTTGTCGCCCTCGCTCCCGGGTTTATTCACGCCCAGACTCGCACCCACATGCAGGCCGGGGGTCCGGATCAGATGGATGACCAGGTCGCCCACGCTCCTGCGCGACACCACCGTGCCTTTGAACGGTTCATCCTTGCCGGTGGTTTCGTAGTCCACTTCGTCCTCGTCGGTCAGCCACGCTGGGCGCAGGATGGTGAATTCCAGCCCTGAGGCTTCGATGGCATCGGCTGCGCGCCGGTAGTACTTGAGCGGCTCGCCGATGACTTCGTGATTCCACTGGCCAAACTTGCCAGGGATTTCGTCGTAGATGCCCAGTGAAAGGACAAAGATCAGGCGCTTGACGTGACTGGTCTGCATGGCATCGATCACGCTGTTTGCCTGCTCCTCCAGATCGTCGCCGCTGAGATTTGCATAGACAACGTCCTGGCCAGCCATGACCTCGCGCAGCAGTTCCTGATCCAGTACGTTGCCGATAACCACTCGAGCATTATCAGGCTCCGCTCCGGAAAGCTTCCTGGGGTCGCGCAGCAGTAAGGTCTGCTGCACTCCGCTCAGTTGCCCAAGCCCTTGTACGACCCACGAAGCGATCTGCCCAGTGGCGCCGAGGATGACTACATTTTTCATGAGGCGCTCCGCGTCTGCGATTTGCGTGGACTAAAGGTATTCCTTGAAGAAGGGCGCGACCTGAGCCATGGCCAGGGCCACAGGATCTGGCTTGTCGTACAGGTCGTAGTGCGACCAGCCTTCGGCGACGAAAATCTGCTTGGCAGCCGATGCTGCCCGGCCATAGATCTCCCAGCCGTCGCGGTAGGCGCCAAAGGCACCGGGCTTGTCACCAATCACCACCAGCAGCGGTTGGGTCAGTAGCGTTTCGGCATGGGCGAATGCATCCCAGGCCATCGCTGCACTGTTGAAGGAGAACAGGCCACTGGTGGCCCCATTGGGTTGCTGGCCGCGTGCGGACTTGTAGTACTCGGTGGCCTCCAGTACGTCGATGTCTTTCAGGCCGGCCTGTTTCCCGGCTTCCACCGACTCCGGCAGGTAGTCGATCACATGGCGTGGCGCGTCCTGGGCTTCGGCGGTGCGCTGGGCGGCCATCGCTTTCAGGGCGCCGAGCGGATCGAACTGGCTGAAACCTTCGCGGATCAGCCGCCCGAAGTTGACACCGGTAATCGAGACTAGGGCTTTGATGCGGTGATCAGTGATCGCTGCGTTGATGGTGTAGGCACCACCGCCGCAGATGCCGATGGCGCCAATGCGTTGCGCATCCACATAGGGCTGGGCGACCAGGAAGTCGATAGCGAAGCGGATATCGGAAACGCGGATGGCCGGGTCTTCGATGAAGCGTGGTTCGCCACCACTGGCGCCCTGGAAGCTGGCATCGAAGGCGAGTACGACGAAGCCCTGTTCGGCCAGTTGCTGGCCGTAGACGTTGCCCGAGGTCTGCTCCTTGCAGCTGCCAATGGGGTGGGTGCTGACAATCGTGGGGTATTTCTTGCTCTCATCGAAACCCGGCGGCAGGTACAGGTTGGCGGCCGAGTCCCAGCCCAGGTTGCGGTAGGTGACGTGCTGGATGGTGGTCATGCTGCGTGCTCCGAACAAGGGAATGGCTTACAGGCGGCTCTGGAAAAATCCGGCCAGCACCGACACGGCTTCGTCGACATAGGGTTGCTTGTCATAGAGCGACATGTGGTTGGCGCCCTCGATCAGGTGCAGGTGCTTGTCGCTGGAGGCCGCACGGGCGAGCAGGTCATCGCTCATCCATTTGCTGCCGGCCTGGGTGCCCGCGACGATCTGCAACGGTTGGGTCAGGAAGGCCTCGGCCTTGTGGTAGGCGTCGTAGGTGATGATCTGCGGCAGGCTGCGGGCGGTCATGAAGCCCGGTGCATTGGGGTGTTCGCAGCGCGGGGTGTGGTAGTACTCCCAGGCTTCGCGCAGTTCTTCGTTGGGGGCATCTTCTTCGCGCATCGGTGCCAGGGGCAGGGTGGCCAGCTCCTTGCCTTGTGCATCCTGGGTGCGGGCCTGGGAACCGTGCTCGATGTACGGCAGGGCCTCGGCATCCTTGACGGTGTTCTCCCAGCCATTGCGGAACATCTGGCCGATGTTCACGGCGCTGACCGTACCAACTGCCTTGATGCGGCGGTCATTGATCGCAGCGTTGGCGGTGTAACCGGCGCCTGCGCAGATGCCCATCGCGCCGATTCGGTTGGCATCGACGTACGGAAGAGTCGTCAGGTAGTCGATCACGGCACTGATGTCTTCGGTACGGATGTAGGGGTTCTCCAGCTGGCGCGGCATGCCGGTGCTTTCACCCTGGAAGGACGCATCGAAGGCGATTGCCAGGAAGCCCTGTTCGGCCAGCTTGCGAGCATACAAGCCAGAGGCCTGCTCCTTGACGCCACCGCCCGGGTGGGCAACGACGATGGCGGGGTACGGTTTGTTCTGGTCGAAACCGGCCGGCAGATGGAGATCAGCGGCGAGCGTGATGCCATGACCATCGAGGGTTTGAATGCGGATGTGTTGCATGAGCCTGGCTCCTGGGAGTGAGCAACAGGGCGTTGCTCGATGGATTCATGCTAGGCCCAGTTTTGTTTTGGAAAAACGTGCCAAAATCGACATGACTCGTAAGCAAAGCTAAACAATATGTCGATCAATCCTGCGCTGCTTCCCGGCCTGGCCTGGTTCGTCCACATCGCCCGCCATCGCAGTTTCACCAAGGCCGCGACGGAGATGGAAATTTCCCGGGCGGCACTCTCACAGCACCTCAAAGGTCTTGAGCAGCAGCTCAATGTCCGGTTGTTGCATCGCACGACACGGGACATGTCACTGACCGAAGAAGGCCGGCGCCTGTTCGAGGCGGTAGCGCCCGCGTTGAAGATGATCGACACAGCCGTTGCCGAGCTCAGTGAAGTGACGTCTGCGCCAACGGGTCTGATTCGAGTCAACTCCTCTCGCATCGCCGCACGGACATTGCTGGAGCCCCACCTGGGGGAATTCCTTTCCCGCTATCCCGGATTGCGGCTGGAACTGGTACTCAACGATGGCTTCGCCAACATCATTGCCGACGGAGCCGATGTAGGGGTTCGGCTGGGCGAGAGCCTGGACGAACACATGGTGGCCGTGCCGATCACGCCGCGAATCGAGATGGCGATCGTCGGATCACCAGCGTATTTCAAGCGCCATGGCATCCCGCAGACACCGGCCGATCTGGTGCAGCACAATTGCCTCGCCTACCGCTTCACCAGCAGCGGGACGCTGGATCGCTGGGCTTTTACGTCGCCGGAGGACGAGACAATCACTCAGGTGTTCGAGCCAAGGGGCAGCGTCGTCTTCAACGACGACGAGAGCATGCTCAAGGCCGCCGTCCAGGGCGTCGGGCTGATCAAGTACCTGGACGTCTGCGTCCGCGAGCAACTGGCATCCGGAGAACTGGTGCGCGTGCTGCAGCCCTGGTGCCAGTCCTTCCCCGGCTTCTACCTGTATGCCCCCACGCGCGCCCAGATGCCGGCCAAGGTGCGGGCGCTGATCGACTTCCTCGTAGAAAAGCGTGAAGCCATGGGCTGAATAGGATGGGGTTGCTCAATGTCCGCTCCTGGCCGATTTCTGCCGCTGGTGGGAGGCAGCTACCGACCCATAGCGGACATATGTTCGCGTCAGCCCTCCAGAGACTAATTGCAGCTTTCGGGTAGGTTGGATGCGCTCGTCTTACCTGGCATGAGCGGCTTCTCCTCATGATCCGCTCGCCTGGGTTTCACCCCGTTGCCATGGTCGATTTGAAAATGGTTGAAACTTCAGATATTGCCGGGCATCCCTCGCAATGCGGTGCTGAAGGCCTGCGAGCAACACCCTGGCGGAGTGTTGCCGTCGACGTCTGTGCAGTGGCTACGTGAAACCAGCTGACTTGTACCGCCGAACAGCCCGTACCCTTGTTCGGCAGATTGGCCAGCTGCCACTGCCTCTCGTTGTGCCGATCGCAGAGCAACGGTATGGCCGAGAAACTTCTGAAAACGGTGACGCTCGGCAACTTCTGCCTCATGCCCGATGTGCGTTATGTCTGTGGCTATACTCTGCGCCAGCCGAGCCACCTGCCTCGCGCAGCATCTGCAAGCCTTTCCCATGGCAGCCAGGGATATTGGAGGTCAACGTGAGTGAACGCCCCGTCACCAAGCTCTCTCTGCTTGCGCTTTTCGCGATGGTTGTCGGCTCCATGGTCGGTGCTGGCATCTTCAACCTGCCGGGACGCTTCGCCATCGCGACCGGTCCTTTCGGCGCCATCATCGCCTGGGCGATCGCCGGCACCGGAATGTACATGCTGGCTCGGGTGTTCCAGACCCTGGCCGCGAAGCGCCCGGACATCGACTCTGGCGTCTTCGCCTACGCCAAGGCCGGGTTCGGCGACTACGTAGGCTTTCTGTCGGCATTCGGCTACTGGCTGGGCAGTTGCCTGGGCAATGTCTTCTACTGGGTGCTGATCGGCTCGACGCTCGGGCGCTTCTTTCCCGAGGTCTTCGGCGATGGCAGCAGCGCCCCGGCCATCGCCGTCTCGCTGGTCGGCATCTGGCTGTTCCACTTCCTCATCCTGCGTGGGGTCGAGCAGGCCGCCTATATCAATACCGTGGTGACCATCGCGAAGATCGTGCCGATCCTAGTGGCCATCCTCTCGTTCATCTTCTTCTTTCACTACGATCAATTCGCCGAGAACTTCTTCGGCGGCACCGGCATGCCGGAGAAGCCCCTCCTGCAGCAAGTGCGGGACACGATGCTGATCACCGTCTTTGTGTTCATCGGCATCGAAGGGGCCAGCGTCTACTCGCGCTATGCGCGGACTCGCTCGGACGTCGGTCGCGCCACCATCCTGGGATTCGTCGCCGTTACCGGCCTGATGGTGGCGGTAACCCTCCTGCCTTACGCCGTAGCGCCACGGGCGGTCATCGCAGGGGTTGCCAACCCTTCGTTGGCGGGGGCCTTGGAGCTGGTCGTCGGCCACTGGGGGGCGGTGTTCATCTCGATCAGCGTCCTGGTTTCGGTCCTCGGCGCCTACCTCGCCTGGTCGCTTATCTGTGCCGAAGTGCTGTTCGCCGCCGCCGGCTCCAAAGACATGCCCAGGGTCTTTGGGACGCAGAACGCCAACGCGGTTCCGGCCAACGCGCTCTGGCTCACCAACGGGGTGGTTTCCTGCTTCGTCATTTCGACGTTCTGGTCGCGCGATGCCTTCAACCTCATGCTGGACATGACCAGTGTCACCGCACTGCTGCCGTACTTGCTGGTTGCCATCTACGGCGTGCAGGTGGCGCGCGGCGGCGAAGGCTACGAGCACACTTCCGGCGAGCGAGGACGCGACCTGGTGATCGGTGCGCTTGCCGTTATCTACACCCTGTTCATGTTCGTGGCTGCCGGGCTCGAATATGTTCTGCTGATGGCAGTGCTCTGCCTGGCCGGTACGGTGCTTTATTTCTGGGCCAGGAAGGAGCAGAACGCTCGGCTGTTCTCCGGTGTCGAGTTGTTGATATTCGTAGTGACGATTGCTGCCGCTCTCGGCGGGATCTATGGCTTGGTGACCGGCACCATCAAGATCTAGGCCCCGCGGGCGCCCCATGCATCTCTTTCAAAACCGTTTCCGGGGCAGTCCTTAGTCGCTTGAGTCGCGCCGGCGCATTGTGTCGAATCGGCAGTTGCAGGAACCCACGCGGACGGTAGGTCGCTTTCATGCGCCCATTCCAGAATCCGGCGGCGCTCCAGAGAAATCTCGGTTGAAGGAGCTGCAGTTCGCTCCCCTCAGAATCAGGTACGCACTACAGCTGCGGTTCCGAACGCACTATTGGCAGCCGGTTTGCGCGGACGGATCATTTCTTCTAGTTCTCGAATCAA
>NZ_SWDV01000014.1 GCF_005877905.1 Pseudomonas nicosulfuronedens
GAACTCCTGACCTCCTGCGTGCAAAGCAGGCGCTCTCCCAGCTGAGCTATGGCCCCATTCGGATCAGCAGCACACCACAACAATTGGTGGGTCTGGGCAGATTCGAACTGCCGACCTCACCCTTATCAGGGGTGCGCTCTAACCAACTGAGCTACAGACCCAATCGTCTAACCAGTGAATCAAGCAATTCGTGTGGGAGCTTATGAAGAAGCTGAGATCTTCGATTAAGGAGGTGATCCAGCCGCAGGTTCCCCTACGGCTACCTTGTTACGACTTCACCCCAGTCATGAATCACTCCGTGGTAACCGTCCCCCTTGCGGTTAGACTAGCTACTTCTGGAGCAACCCACTCCCATGGTGTGACGGGCGGTGTGTACAAGGCCCGGGAACGTATTCACCGTGACATTCTGATTCACGATTACTAGCGATTCCGACTTCACGCAGTCGAGTTGCAGACTGCGATCCGGACTACGATCGGTTTTATGGGATTAGCTCCACCTCGCGGCTTGGCAACCCTCTGTACCGACCATTGTAGCACGTGTGTAGCCCTGGCCGTAAGGGCCATGATGACTTGACGTCATCCCCACCTTCCTCCGGTTTGTCACCGGCAGTCTCCTTAGAGTGCCCACCATAACGTGCTGGTAACTAAGGACAAGGGTTGCGCTCGTTACGGGACTTAACCCAACATCTCACGACACGAGCTGACGACAGCCATGCAGCACCTGTGTTCCGATTCCCGAAGGCACCCTCGCATCTCTGCAAGGTTCCGGACATGTCAAGGCCAGGTAAGGTTCTTCGCGTTGCTTCGAATTAAACCACATGCTCCACCGCTTGTGCGGGCCCCCGTCAATTCATTTGAGTTTTAACCTTGCGGCCGTACTCCCCAGGCGGTCGACTTATCGCGTTAGCTGCGCCACTAAGATCTCAAGGATCCCAACGGCTAGTCGACATCGTTTACGGCGTGGACTACCAGGGTATCTAATCCTGTTTGCTCCCCACGCTTTCGCACCTCAGTGTCAGTATCAGTCCAGGTGGTCGCCTTCGCCACTGGTGTTCCTTCCTATATCTACGCATTTCACCGCTACACAGGAAATTCCACCACCCTCTACCGTACTCTAGTCAGGCAGTTATGGATGCAGTTCCCAGGTTGAGCCCGGGGATTTCACATCCATCTTACCAAACCACCTACGCGCGCTTTACGCCCAGTAATTCCGATTAACGCTTGCACCCTTCGTATTACCGCGGCTGCTGGCACGAAGTTAGCCGGTGCTTATTCTGTTGGTAACGTCAAAACAGCAAGGTATTAACTTACTGCCCTTCCTCCCAACTTAAAGTGCTTTACAATCCGAAGACCTTCTTCACACACGCGGCATGGCTGGATCAGGCTTTCGCCCATTGTCCAATATTCCCCACTGCTGCCTCCCGTAGGAGTCTGGACCGTGTCTCAGTTCCAGTGTGACTGATCATCCTCTCAGACCAGTTACGGATCGTCGCCTTGGTAGGCCTTTACCCCACCAACTAGCTAATCCGACCTAGGCTCATCTGATAGCGCAAGGCCCGAAGGTCCCCTGCTTTCTCCCGTAGGACGTATGCGGTATTAGCGTTCCTTTCGAAACGTTGTCCCCCACTACCAGGCAGATTCCTAGGCATTACTCACCCGTCCGCCGCTGAATCATGGAGCAAGCTCCACTCATCCGCTCGACTTGCATGTGTTAGGCCTGCCGCCAGCGTTCAATCTGAGCCATGATCAAACTCTTCAGTTCAATACTGCTTGGGTTTTGAGAAAACCCTAAACTTGGCTCAGCAATCGCATGCTCTATTTAAAGAGCTAAAACTCTCGAATTCACGAGTGTTACTTGCGTTGCTGATAATCAGTCGATCATCAGTCTTACATCACAAGCACCCACACGAATTGCTTGATTCAACTTGTTAAAGAGCAGTTGGTTAAGGCTTTCGTCTCAACCGAGGCGCGCATTCTACGCTAACCTCATCTTTCGTCAAGCTTTATTTTTCGAAAATTTCTTTTCTACTCAATCGCTTGGGCTTCCGAGAAGTGAAACCTCTCATCAGCGGGAGGCGCATTCTACAGCGATCAAACTCGCTGTCAAGCACCCCGGCGACCTTCTTTTCAGCGAGCCACCGAAGCAGCTAGAGAAAAGCGGCAAGTGAATCACCTGCCTGGTCACCACTCTCAATTTCGAATCTCTGTAAGTACTTGATTTTCAAGTTCTTTCAGCGCTTCGTCGCTGGGAGTGGTGCGCATTATAGGGAGTTTAAATGAGCCGTCAACGACTAATTTAAACTTTCTGCAAAAAACTGTCCGGTCGATCAGTTTACTGCCACGCCCTGCCCTTCCAGTCGGCGCTCCTGGCGCAGCAGATAACCCCCCACCAGCAGGCCAACCACACACAGCGCCACTACATAGTACGCCGGGCCCAGCGGGTCTTCCTTCATAAGGAGGGCAACCACCATGGGCGTCAGCCCACCGAAGATGGCGTAGGCCAGGTTGTAGGAGAAGGACAGGCCGGTGAAGCGGACTACCGCCGGGAAGGCGTTGACCATCACATAAGGCACCGCGCCGATGACACCGACGCACAGGCCGGTAACCGCATACAGCGGGAACAGCCAGTCCGGGTGCGCCTTCAGGCTGGTGTAGAAGGTCCAGGAGACGACACCCAGCAGAATGCTCCCCACTATAAAGGTACGCCCCGCGCCGAAACGGTCGGCGAGACGGCCGGCCAGGATGCAGCCGACGCTCAGACAGACGATGGCCAGGCTGTTGGCCTTCAGCGACGTGGCAGCATCGAAGCCATAGACAGTCTGCAGCACCGACGGCGTCATCAAGATCACCACCACGATGCCGGCGGACAGCACCCAGGTCAGCAGCATGGACAGCACGATGGCCGGACGGTGCTCACGCACCACCACGCCCAGCGGCACTTCCTCGGCCAGTTGCTTGCGCAGCTGCAGTTCGGCGAACACCGGCGTTTCGTGCAGCCAGCGGCGCAGGTAGACCGAGAACAGGCCGAAGATGCCGCCCAGCAGGAACGGAATACGCCAGGCGTAGCCCTGCACTTCCTCGGCGCTGTAGACACTGTTGATCAATGTCGCCACCAGCGAACCGATGAGGATGCCCGCGGTCAGACCCGACGTGAGCGTGCCGCAGGCATAGCCCACATGGCGATGCGGGACGTGCTCGGCCACGAAGACCCAGGCGCCCGGCACTTCACCACCAATGGCCGCGCCCTGGATGACGCGCAGCAGCAGGAGCGCCAGCGGTGCCCAGATACCGATCTGCGCGTAGGTGGGCAGCAGGCCCATGATCAGCGTCGGTACGGCCATCAGGAAGATGCTCAGGGTGAACATCTTCTTGCGGCCCAGCAGGTCGCCGAAGTGGGCCATCACCACCCCCCCCAGCGGTCGGGCCAGGTAGCCGGCGGCGAACAGGCCGAAAGTCTGCAGCTGGCGCAGCCAGTCGGGCATGTCGGCGGGGAAGAACAGCTTGCCGACCACGGTGGCGAAGAACACGAAGATGATGAAGTCGTAGAACTCGAGGGCGCCGCCCAGGGCGGACAGCGAAAGAGTCTTGTAGTCGCTGCGGGTCAACGGACGTGACGCGGGCGCGGCAGGAGCGTTCACAGAAGGCATGGTGCTTGTTATCTCTGCAGGCAAGGAGGCTGCGGCCGGCAGCCGCAGGTGCCGCACCATAGCAAATTGCGCGGGGGCGACACAGCGGCCGCGCCCGCGGGAATTTCACCCCATCCTGCGGTCGTCGCGCCGGTCCTCCCTCTATATAATGCGGGCAGGCCGATCAAAAGCTGTCCCAAGGCCTTGCGCCGGCAGGTGTCTTGGGAGAGTTTTTCCATAACCTCACCATGAGTATGCCGGGGGCAAGAGGCCCTTACCTATGATCGAGCTCGAACAAGAAGATCCCATCCCGCAAGGCGACCTTGCCTTGCAGATCACCGCCCTGCCGCGCGAGACCAACGGCTTTGGCGACATCTTCGGTGGCTGGCTGGTGGCGCAGATGGATCTCGCCGGAACCGCCATGTCCAGCCGCATTGCCGGAGGCCGAGTGGCCACGGTAGCCATCGACCGTATGGCCTTCCTGGTCCCGGTCGCCGTCGGCGCTCAGCTCTCCTTCTATACCCAGACCCTGGAAGTAGGCCGCAGCTCGATCCGTATGCTGGTCGAGGTCTGGAGCGATGACCCGCTGTCCAGCGAATGGCGCAAGGTCACCGAGGCGGTCTTCGTCTTCGTCGCCATCGACGGTAGCGGCCGTACCCGACCAGTTCCTCCGCGTCGTGGCTGAAAACTGAAAACGCCGGCTCTCTCGCCGGCGTTTTCGTCTATGCCTTACGTCTGGTCTTTCAGCATCAGCGCTGCGGTTTTCCGCGCACCGGCGCACCGTTGGCCTTGTAGTAGTCGGCGCTGCTGCGGGGCAGTGCCGGGCGACCGCGCACTTTATCGGCGAGTTTCTCGGCCATCATGATGGTGGTGGCGTTGAGGTTGCCGGTGATGATCAGCGGCATGATCGACGCATCGATCACCCGCAGCCCTTCCATGCCGTGCACACGGCCTTCGCCATCGACCACCGCCATGTCGTCTTCGCCCATCTTGCAGGAGCAGGACGGGTGGAAAGCCGTTTCCGCATGCTCGCGAATGAAGGCGTCCAGATCGGCGTCGCTCTGCTGGTCCAGGCCCGGACTGATCTCGCGCCCGCGATAAGGGTCCAGGGCCGGCTGGTTCATGATCTCGCGGGTGAGGCGGATGCCGTCGCGGAACTCCTGCCAGTCCTGCTCGCAGGACATGTAGTTGAACAGGATGCTCGGGTGCTTGCGCGGATCGCGGGAGGTCAGGTTGATCCGCCCGCGACTGGGAGAGCGCATGGAGCCGACATGAGCCTGGAAGCCGTGCTCGCTCACTGCGTTGCTGCCGTTGTAGTTAATCGCCACCGGCAGGAAGTGGTACTGGATGTTCGGCCACTCGAATTCCGGACGACTGCGGATGAAGCCGCCGGCCTCGAACTGGTTGCTCGCGCCCAGGCCGGTGCCGAGGAACATCCATTCCGCGCCGATCTGCGGCTGGTTCCACCACTGCAGTGCCGGATACAACGATACCGGTTGCTTGCAGGCGTACTGCAGGTACATCTCCAGGTGGTCCTGGAGGTTCTGGCCGACACCGGGCAGATCGTGAACGACCTCGATACCCAGGTCCCGCAGCAGGGCGGACGGACCGACGCCGGAGCGCTGCAACAGCTGCGGAGAAGCGATGGCGCCGGAGCACACCAGCACTTCGCGGCGTGCACGTACTTGGGTCAGCGCATTGTCATCGCCATGCAGATAGGTCGCGCCGATGGCGCGCTTGCCGCTGAACAGGATGCGGTCGGTCAGCGCGTGGGTGACGATGGTCAGGTTCGGTCGTTCGCGGGCCTGGTCCAGGTAGCCACGAGCGGTACTGGCGCGGCGACCTTGCGGAGTGACGGTGCGGTCCATCGGACCGAAGCCTTCCTGCTGGTAACCGTTGAGGTCCTCGGTACGCGGATAGCCCGCCTGCACGCCGGCCTCGACCATGGCGTGGAACAGCGGGTTGTTACCGGCCTTGGGCGTAGTGACGCTCACCGGGCCGCTGCCGCCGTGGTAGTCGTTGGGGCCGATGTCACGGGTCTCGGCCTTGCGGAAATACGGCAGGCAATCGAGGTAGGTCCAGTCTTCCAGTCCCTTTTCCTGCGCCCAGCCGTCGAAGTCCATGGCGTTGCCGCGGATGTAGCACATGCCATTGATCAACGAGGAACCGCCCAGGCCCTTGCCGCGCCCGCACTCCATGCGGCGGTTGTTCATGTACGGCTCCGGGTCGGTCAGGTACGCCCAGTTGTAGCGGCGACCCTGCAGCGGGTAGGCCAGCGCGGCGGGCATCTGGGTGCGGAAATCGGCACGGTAGTCCGGGCCGCCGGCTTCGAGCAACAGGACACTGACGTCGACGTCCTCGGTCAGGCGCGTAGCCAGTACGTTACCGGCGGAACCGGCGCCGATGATGATGTAGTCGTATTCCTGGGACATGCAGGCCTTCCTCTTTTTCAGGCACGACACCGCCCGCGACGCGCGCGCGCCGGTGTCTGCGTGTTGGGAATGGCCGGTGGTCAGGGAGTCATGCCTGCGACCGGCCTTTCATGGCTCGATCGCGGCGATCAGAACACCGAGGTGTAGTCGCCCAGCTCAACCTGTACGGATTTGATGCGAGTGTAGTGAGCCAGGGTGGTCAGGCCGTTCTCACGACCGACACCCGATTGCTTGTATCCGCCAACCGGCATCTCGGCCGGCGACTCGCCCCAGGTGTTGATCCAGCAGATGCCTGCTTCGAGGCGGTGGATCGCCCTGTGCGCACGGGCCAGGTCCTGGGTCACGACGCCGGCGGCGAGGCCGTACTCAGTGTCGTTGGCGCGGCGGATGGCCTCGTCTTCGCTGTCGTAGACGAGGATGCTCATGACCGGCCCGAAGATTTCCTCGCGGACGATGGTCATGTCGTCACGGCAGTCGGTGAACACGGTCGGGGCGACATACGCGCCCTGGCCGAACTCGCCATGGGTGACGCGCTCGCCACCGCACAGCAGGCGGGCCTTCTGTTCTTTGCCGGACTCGATATAGGAGAGCACGCTCTCCATGTGCGGGAAGCTCACCAGCGGGCCGAAGTTGGTGTTCTCGTCCTGCGGGTTGCCCAGGCGGATGCGCTTGACGCGCTCCAGCACCTTGGCCTCGAAGCGCGCCTGCAGGTTGCGCGGAATGAACACACGGGTACCGTTGGTGCACACCTGGCCGGAGCTGAAGAAGTTGGCCATGACGGCGATATCGGCGGCGCGGTCAAGGTGGGCGTCTTCGAAGATGATCAGCGGCGACTTGCCGCCCAGCTCCATGGTGACTTCCTTGAGCGAAGAGCTGGAAGCGCTGGCCATGACCTTCTTGCCGGTGGAGGTGCCGCCAGTGAAGGAAATCTTCTCGATCACTGGGTGCTCGGTCAGCCACTGGCCGACTTCGCGACCGCTGCCGGTGAGCACGTTGAACACGCCGTCGGGCAGGCCGGCCTCGGTGTAGATTTCGGCGAGCTTCAGCGCGGTCAGCGGAGTGACTTCACTGGGCTTGAAGATCATCGCGTTGCCGGCGGCCAGGGCCGGGGCGGATTTCCACAGGGCGATCTGGATCGGGTAATTCCAGGCGCCAATGCCGGCCACCACGCCCAGCGGCTCGCGGCGGGTGTAGACGAAGCTGGTCTCGCGCAGCGGGATCTGCTCGCCCTCGATGGCGGGCACCAGCCCGGCGTAGTACTCGAGCACGTCGGCACCGGTGACGATGTCGACGTAGCGGGTCTCGGCCAGCGGCTTGCCGGTGTCGAGGGTCTCCAGTTCCGCCAGCTCGTCATTGCGCTCGCGGAGGATATCGACGGCGCGGCGCAGGATGCGCGAGCGCTGCATGGCGGTCATCGCCGCCCAGACTTTCTGCCCTTCCACCGCCGCCTGCACGGCGCGCTCGACGTCGTCCTTCGACGCACGCTGTACCTGGGCAAGGACTTCACCGTTGGCCGGATTGATGGTCTCGAAGGTGGCGCCGCTGGTGGCTTCCACGTAGCGACCGCCAATGTAGAGCTTCTGTACTTCGAATCGAGCCATGGTGCGGTGGTCCTCTCTTGTCGGTGTCAGCGCAAGGCTGCGCCCGCTATCCGGGGCGCTTGGCCAGTTGTTGGTCGAGGTAGTCGTAGGCAATCGCCAACGCCTGCTCGGTATCGAAGGCGTCGCCCGAAAGCGCGCCCCGCAGCCAGAGGCCATCGATCAGTGCGGCCAGCCCGCGAGCGGCGCTGCGGGCCTGGGCCAGCGGCAGTTCGCGACGGAACTGGCTGCACAGGTTCGAATACAGCCGATGGTCGTTGATCCGCTGCAATCGGCGCAGCGCCGGCTGGTGCATGCTGGTCGCCCAGAACGCCAGCCAGGTTTTCATGGCCGGACCGTTGACCTGGGAGCTGTCGAAGTTGCCGGCGATGATGGCCCGCAGGTGCGAGCGCGGTTCGTCGTTGCGCAAGGTAGCGCGGCGCTCGGCGACGGCCTTGCTCAATGCCGACATCAAATGTCGCATCGTCGCTTCCAGCAGTCCGTTCTTGTCCTGGAAGTAGTGGCTGATGATGCCGTTGGAGACCCCCGCGAGGCGGGCGATCAGGGCGATGCTGGCGTCGCTCATGCCCACCTGGTCCACCGCCTCGAGGGTCGCGTGGATCAGCTGGGAACGGCGAATCGGCTGCATACCGACCTTGGGCATTTCGAATCTCCTCTTCGCCGGGCGTACCTGTGCCGTCCGGCGATACTGTGGGCCAGTCTATTCGTTTTTTATTGAACGCTCAATCAACTAAGAATATGCTGCGTTGCATCAACACCTCGAAGCGCCCCTATGGCGGGCGCCCGTACCGTTCATCGCTACGCTGCATTCCAACCCGCAAGGATCGCAGAATCCGCGCCGAATGTGTCGCAGCCGCTCTCCCCGGTGACGTCGCCTGACGGCACCTGCCCGTTGCGACGGGCCCTTCACAGCCCGGCCCGTGCCGGGCTTTCTTTTGCCCCACGTCAGGGCCTGCGCCGCGCGCCAGCGACTATGGTTTCAGCCATACCCCTCGTGAGGATCGCCGCCATGTCGCAACACCCACTCTGGCAAGCTCTGGGCCGCCACTGGAAATGGATCGCCCTGCGCGGCGTCGCCGCCCTGCTGTTCGGCATCCTGGCCATGGTCTGGCCGGGAATCGTGCTCACCGTGATGGTGCTGTTCTTCGGCGCCTATGCCTTCATCGACGGCCTGTTCACCCTGATCGCCGCCGCGCAGATGCGCGAATCCGGCCGGCCCTTGTGGCCACTGGTGCTGGTGGGATTGCTGGGGATCGCAGCCGGGCTGGTCGCCTTCCTCTGGCCACAGCTAACCGCCCTGGGCCTGCTCATGCTCATCGCCGGCTGGGCATTGGTGATGGGCGTGCTGCAGATCATCGCGGCGATTCGCCTGCGCAAGGCACTGCAGAATGAGTGGTGGCTGGGGCTTTCCGGCGCGGTGTCGGTGCTGTTCGGCGTGCTGATGATCGGCAACCCCGGGGCCGGGGCGATTGCCGTGGCCTGGGTGATCGGCGCGTACTCGGTGTTCTTCGGCGTCCTGCTGATCCTGCTCGCGCTGCGCCTACGCAAGACCTCGACCTTCAATGCCTGAAGAGCGGGATTGGTGTCTGTTGCGCCTGGACGACAACGGCAACCGCTTCGTCATGCGCCGTCAGCTGACCCGCGCCGAGGCCGAAGCCCTGGCGCGGGACTACCAGGCCCACGGCCACAAGCAGACCTACTGGGCGGAGCGCGGGACGCCCCGCCCGGCCTGACTCAGCAGCCGGTCAGGCGCTCTTCCACGCGTTCGGCAGGGAAGAAGATCGGCCGCAGGCGTACGCCCACCGCGTTGCCGAAGAACGCTGCGACCAGCCACAGCCAGCCGTGCAGGCTGCCGGAGGCGATGCCGCTGAAGTACGCGCCAATGTTGCAGCCGTAGGCCAGACGCGCGCCGTAGCCCAGCAGCAAGCCGCCGATCACCGCCGCAATCAGCGAGCGCGCGGGAATCTTCAGGCTCGGTGCGAAACGCCCGGCGAGGCCGGCGGCCAGCAGCGCACCGATCATGATGCCGAAGTCCATCACGCTGGTGACGTCCTGCCAGACCGGCGCGGCCAGCGCCTTGGCGTTGGCGTCGACCTGCCAGAAGGCCCATTGGTCAACGGCGATGCCAAGACTCTCGAACGCCTTCGCGCCCCACAGGGCGAAAGCCGAGGTGACGCCCCACGGACGCCCGGCCAGCGCCAGGGTGGCGAAGTTCAGCAGCGCCAGTGCGACTGCACCCCACACCAGCGGCCAGGGGCCACGGAAGAGTCGACCGATGCCCTTCTCGCCGTTGCTGGCGATCAGTTCAAGCACGCCATGGCGACGGCGTTCCAGCACCACGCTGACGGCGGCGATGGCGGCAAACAGCGCCAGGCTCACCGCCAGCGCCGGGAACAGGCCGAGCGACTGCACGATGGAGGTCGGTGGCAGTGACGGCAGGGCGAACCACCAACCGATATGGTGGGTGGCAATCACCGAACCGATGATGAAGAACAGCAGCGTCACCAGCATCCGCGCGTTGCCACCACCCACGGTGAACAGCGTGCCCGAGGCGCAACCGCCGCCCAACTGCATGCCGATGCCGAAAATGAAGGCGCCGACGATGACCGACGTACCGGCCGGCGACACCAGCCCCTTAACCGGCTCGCCGAACAGCGTGCCGGCCGCCAGAGCGGGGAAGAACAGCAGTACCGCGATAGCCAGCATCACCATCTGCGCACGCAGGCCCGCACCACGGTGCTCACGGATGAACACACGCCAGGCGGAAGTGAAGCCGAAAGCCGCGTGGTAGAGCGTCAGTCCCAACGCACCGCCGACCAGGAACAGCAGGGCCTGGCGGCCGCTCACCACCTGGGCGAGGAACAGCGCACCCGCCAGCAGCAGGAGGAAGGCGACCCAGAGCGCGCTGGACTTGCGCTCGGGGACGGTGGACAGGGCTAGGCTCATGGCGGCTCCGGGGGGTTTCGAGAGGGGCGATATTCTAGGGAGCGTAGCGCCTCCCGCCAACTTCGTAAGGCAGCTAAGGAAATAGCCGGGAGTTACAAGGGCCGCCTTATTTCCAGGCCTTGCGCAGGGTCTTGAGCGCCTCGGCGATCCGCGCCTCTGGCACCGCCGCGAAGCCCAGCACCAGTCCGGCCCGCTGATCCGCCGGCTCGGCGGACTCCGGCAACCAGTAGTCGCTCAGCGCATTCACCTCCACGCCCACGGCAGCGGCGCACTGCACCAACTCCCGCTCGCGCTCGCGGCTATCGACCCGTACGCACAGGTGCAATCCCGCTTCCACCACCGGCATCGGCGCGCAGCCGCTCACCTCCGGCCAGCCACGCAGCAGCGCGTCGCGTCGACTGCGCGCAGCCCGACGCATGCGCCGGACGTGGCGCTGGAAGTGCCCTTCGGCGATGAAGTCCGCCATCACCCGCTGGGTGCCGACTTCGGAATGACGCACATCCAGCGCGCGGCGGCGAGCGAAGGCCTGCGCCAGCGCCGGCGGGACAACCAGATAACCCAGGCGCAACGCCGGGAAGGCGATCTTGCAGAAGGTGCCGACGTAGAGCACCCGGTCATGGCGATCCAGGGCCGCCAGCGGCATCAGCGGCGTCCCGCTGTAGCGGTACTCGCCGTCGTAGTCGTCCTCGACTATCCAGCCACCGCTGCGCTCGGCCCACTCAAGCAACTCCAGGCGTCGCGCCAGGGAGAGCGTCACCCCCGTCGGATACTGGTGCGACGGCGTGACATAGACCAGCCGGCAGTCGGGCAGGCTATCCAGCTGGTCCGTTCGCAGGCCGTCGGCATCAACCGCCACGCCGTGCAGCCGCGCCCCTGCGGTGGCAAAAGCGTGGCCAGCGGCACGGTAGCCGGGGTTCTCGATGGCCGCGCCGTCACCCTGGGCAAGCAGCACCTGGGCGCACAGCGTGATGCCCTGCTGGGCGCCACTGGTGATGATGATCTGCCCGGCGTCGCAGTGCAGGCCACGGGTCGTGCGCAGATAGGCGGCGACCAGCTCGCGCAGGCGCTGCTCACCGGCCGGGTCGCCATAGCCCAGGCAATCCAGCGGCGGATCGCGCCAGAAGCGCGCCTGCAGCCGCGCCCAGGTGTCGAAGGGAAAGAGATCGAAAGCCGGCACGCCGACCCGGAATGCTCGCGGCGCCCCCGTTGGAGGCAGCGGCAGGTGGTGCCGTGCGAGGCGCTCCAGGGCGGGTACATCAAGGCTGCGCGCTTCGCTACGCGCTATGTCCACCGAAGGCTGCACGCGTTCGGCGACATAGGTTCCATCACCCGTGCGCCCCTCGATATACCCCTCGGCGTAAAGCTGTTCGTAGGCGCGCACCACGGTATTGCGGGAAACACCAAGCGAAGAGGCCAGATCACGACTGGCCGGCAACCGCGAGCGGGCCGCGAGACGACCATCAAGGATTCGCTCGCGCAATGCCTGGAACAGCTGCACACCCAGCGGACGGGCTGGGTCGAGGCGGATTCCAGAAGGGTTGAAAGGCAACGGGATACTCATGGAACAGCTTCCAGTGCAGCGGTAATGGTTCCTCTGATTTGATCATGAATGGCTCTTTAGCAGAACCAATTCAGCGCCTAGGCTGGGAGCATTCCAACGCACACAAGGTCGCCACCATGTCTTCCGCTGTCGAGATCCGCCCGATCACTGCCGATGATCACGCCGCCTGGCTGCCGCTCTGGCTGGGTTATCAGCGCTTCTACAAGACCACCATCGACGACGCCACCAGCGCGGTCACCTGGCAGCGCTTCCTCGACGCCACCGAGCCGATGCACGCTGCGCTTGCCTGGCGCGACAGCGTTGCCATCGGCCTGGTGCACTTCATCTACCACCGTTCCTGCTGGACCCAGGGCGACTACGTCTACCTGCAGGACCTGTATGTCGCCGAAGGCCAGCGCGGCGGCGGCATCGGCGCGCAGCTGATCGAGCACGTCTACGCCGACGCCCGCGCAAATGGCGCCTCGCGGGTGCACTGGCTGACCCACGAGAGCAACACCGACGCCATGTTCCTCTACGACCGGATCGCCGACCGCTCCGGGTTCGTCCAGTACCGCAAGATTCTCTGAGCCGGAGCGCCCATGAACGACCAACCGCTGCTGAACTGGCGCCCTGCCGCCAGCCCCGAACGCCGCACCCTGACCGGTCGCACCATCAATCTGGCGCCGCTGGACGTCGCCCTCCACGGCGATGACCTGTGGCAAGCGCTGCAGGGCCCGGACTCCGACCCCGCGCTCTGGGACTACCTGCCCTACGGGCCCTTCCTCGAACGCGCGCCCTTCGATGCCTGGCTGGCGGGCAATGCGGCGAGCAACGACCCACTGTTCTTTGCCGTGATCGACCGCGCAAGCGGCCGCGCAGTCGGCCTGCTCAGCTACCTGCGGATCTTCCCCAAGGACGGCAGCATCGAGATCGGCCACATCGCCTACGGCCGCGTGATGCAGCGCTCGCCGGCCTCCACCGAGGCGGTCTACCTGCTGGCCCGCTGGGCCTTCGAGATGCGCTACCGCCGCCTCGAATGGAAGTGCAACGCGCTCAACGCCCGCTCCATGCGCGCCGCCGCGCGCCTGGGCTTCGTCTTCGAGGGCACCTTCCGCCAAGCCACGGTGGTGAAGGACCGCAACCGCGATACAGCCTGGTTCTCCATCATCGACAGCGAATGGCCACGCTGCCAGCAGGCCTTCGAGCGCTGGCTGGACGCGGCCAACTTCGATGCCAATGGCCGGCAGAGAGAGCGGCTCGAGGCCCTGCGCCAGAGCTGATCTTTTCATTCTCCGGGAACTGCCCGGTGCGCGAAGGATCGGTGATACTGAACCTTTCGCATCGCAGTCCCGGAGACCACCATGAGCAGCGACATCCAGACTCCCCGCGTCGAGCAGGTACAGATCGACCAGTTGCCCTGCTGGCGCATCCATACCGCCCATGGTGAAGCCCTGATCGCCCAGCAGGGGGCGCAACTGCTCAGCTACCAGCCCCACGAACAGTCGCCGCTGGTGTGGCTGAGCGAGACCGCCGAGTACCACCACGGCCAGTCCGTACGTGGCGGGGTACCGGTTTGCTGGCCGTGGTTCGGCAACCTGGAGCGCAACCCGGTCGAAGTCCGTACCGCCTACCGGAGCGACAAGGCACCCGCACACGGTCTGGTGCGCGCTGTAGATTGGCAGTTGGACGATATCGCTGACGAACTGGGCCAACTCTCCGTGCATTTCAGCTTCGATGCACGCAACGGCCTGCCCGGCTGGGCGCACTCGGCGCGACTGGAAGTGGTGATGCGCTTCGGGGAGCGCCTGACGCTGGAGATGACCACCCACAACCTGGGCGATACGCCGTTGCCGGTCAGCCAGGCGCTGCACACCTACTTTGCCGTGGGCGACGTGCGCCAGGTCAGCATCGACGGGCTGCAGGGCTGCCGCTACGTGGAAACCCTGGAGAACTGGGAGCTGCGCGAGCAGCACGGGGTGGTGCGCATCGCCGGGGAAACCGACCGCATCTACCTGGACCTGGAGAAACCGCTGGTGATCCGCGATCCGGTCTGGGAGCGCGGCATCCACCTCCAGGCCAGTGGCTCGCGCTCGGCGGTCGTGTGGAACCCCTGGATCGACAAGGCCGCGCGCCTGTCGCAATTCGCGGACGACGCCTGGCAGGACATGCTCTGCATCGAGACCGCGCGCGTCTGGGACGACGTGATGAGCGTGGCGCCAGGGCGCAGTGAAACGATGAAGGTGGAAATCTGGAGCGAACCGCTGGAAGCGTGATCCTCCCGTAGGGCGCATGACGCGCCAGCGTTATCCGCCGTAGACGGTGCGGCGAATCGGCGTACAACCGCGAACGGTTGTACGCCCTACGTAAAGCCTTACAGGTCGCTCTCTTCCACCGGCCGCACCTTGGCGTCGTCGATGGCGTAGGCCGCGTCGGCCAGGTCATTGCTGACCTTCTCCACCTTCAGCGTGCCGCTGACCCAGATCGGGTTGTAGATATCATCGATCTGGATCCCCTTGGGGTAGCGCACCAGCACGATCTGGTTCGGCGGCGGCGGCGGCACGTGGATGCAGGCGCCCGGGTAAGGCACCAGGAAGAACTCGGTCACGCGGCCCTTGGCGTCATTCTCCAGCGGCACCGGGTAGCCGCCCAGACGCAGCGCCTTGCCATTGAGGGCGGCCACTGTCTTGGTGGAATACATCACCTGCGGCAGCTTCTTGTCGGACTGTTTCAGCCCGCCCTTGTTGGTGAAGGTGCCGTTGGCCTCGGGGCCGTTGTGGGTGATTTCCGGCATGTCTTCCAGCGCCTTGCGGTCGCTGGGCGGCATCAGGGACAGCCAGTCGGTTTCGGGAAGTTCGGCGGCGGACGCCAGGGAGGTCAGCACTATCAGACAACAGGCGAGCAATGGTCGGCGCATCGTGGACTCGAAAGGCCCGGTCGGGCACAGGCGGGATATTCCTCCAGCACCCTCCCCCTGGCGGGAGAGGGCCGGAAATCACCGTCAATTCTTCTTGATCAGCCCGTAAATGACCAGCAGCACGACGGCACCGATCACCGCGCCGATGAAGCCTGCCGCCTGGCCGGCTGCGTAAATGCCCAGGGCCTGGCCGCCGTAGGTGGCCAACAGCGAGCCGCCGATACCGATCAGGATGGTCATGATCCAGCCCATGCTGTCATCGCCGGGCTTGAGGAAGCGTGCGATGAGTCCAACGATCAGGCCAATGACGATGGTTCCGATTAATCCCATGACAAACCCTCCTTGTGGGTTGAGCGCTGTGGATGCGCGCTTGTCATGGGACAGTGTAGGAAACGCCAGCGTTCCGTGTTTTGCCACGGTCCAGAGCGGCTACCCGTGTTTCGCGAGCCTTGCATCACTGCGCGAACTCACCATGAAAAAAGCCGCGCCAGTGATTGACGCGGCTTTCTCTAGTCACCTTGCCCGAAGGGCCGTCAGACTTTGGCGATCAACGCCTCGACCTCGGCGATGCGCGCCTTCAGGGTCGGCAGGTCGGCGCTGCGCAGGGTGGCGTGGCCAACCTTGCGCCCGGCCTTGAACGCCTTGCCGTAGTGGTGCAGGTGGCAGTCGGCGATGTTCAGCACGTCGGCCACCGGCGGCACCTCACCGATGAAGTTGAGCATGGCGCTCTCGCCCACTTTCGCGGTCGAGCCCAGCGGCAAGCCGGCGATGGCCCGCACGTGGTTCTCGAACTGGCTGCACTCGGAACCTTCGATGGTCCAGTGGCCGGAGTTGTGCACGCGCGGCGCGATTTCGTTGGCCTTCAGGCCGCCGTCGACCTCGAAGAACTCGAAAGCCATGACGCCCACGTACTGCAGCTTGTCCAACACCCGGCCGACGTAGTCTTCGGCCAGCGCCTGCAGCGGGTGGTCGGTGCTCGCCACGGACAGGCGCAGGATGCCGTTCTCGTGGGTGTTGTGCACCAGTGGGTAGAAGCGGGTCTCGCCATCGCGGGCGCGTACCGCCACCAGCGAGACTTCGCCGGTGAAGGGCACGAAGCCTTCGAGGATGCACGGCACGCTGCCCAGCTCGGCAAAGGCGCCGCTGACGTCCTCGGTCTTGCGCAGGACCTTCTGGCCCTTGCCGTCGTAGCCCAGGGTGCGGGTCTTCATCACCGCCGGCAGGCCGATGCTGGCCACCGCGGCGTCAAGGTCGGCCTGGGACTGCACGTCGGCGAAGGCCGGGGTCGGAATCCCCAGGTCCTTGAACATGGACTTCTCGAACCAGCGGTCACGGGCGATGCGCAGCGACTCGGCGTTCGGATAGACCGGCACGAACTGCGAGAGGAAGGCCACGGTCTCGGCCGGCACGCTCTCGAACTCGAAGGTCACCACATCGACTTCATCGGCCAGCTGGCGCAGGTGGTCCTGGTCGCTGTAGTCGGCGCGGATGTGCTCGCCCAGGGACTGCGCGCAAGCGTCCGGCGCCGGGTCGAGGAAGGCGAAGTTCATGCCCAGCGGGGTGCCCGCCAGGGACAGCATGCGGCCCAGCTGGCCGCCACCGATGACACCGATCTTCATGGTCGTACTCAGGCCTCGCGCGGATCGGGATTGTCCAGCACCGTCTCGGTCTGGGTGGCGCGGAACTGCTTCAGCGCCTCGTGGTATTGGGGGTACTTGGCGCCCAGGATGCTGGCGGACAGCAGGGCTGCGTTGGTGGCACCGGCCTTGCCGATGGCCAGGGTGGCGACCGGGACGCCCGCGGGCATCTGCACGATGGACAGCAGCGAATCGACACCCGAGAGCATGGAGGACTGTACCGGCACACCGAGCACCGGCAGGTGGGTCTTGGCGGCGCACATGCCCGGCAGGTGGGCGGCACCGCCGGCGCCGGCGATGATCACTTCGATGCCGCGGCCATCGGCCTCTTCGGCGTACTGGAACAGCAGGTCCGGAGTACGGTGGGCGGAAACCACCTTCACTTCGTACGGAATGCCGAGCTTGTCCAGCATGTCTGCGGTGTGGCTCAGGGTGCTCCAGTCGGATTTGGAACCCATGATCACGCCAACCAGTGCGCTCATCGTCGTGCCTCTCTCAAGTGCGCTCTTGGGCGCGTCAGAAACCAACAAGCCACGCTCGTCGGAGGCGTGGCTTGTACGTGGCCAAACCGGCGGGCAGTGCCGGCTTGAAGGCGGCGCAGTATACCGCAAAGGATGTGGCGCAGTGCACTGGGCATGACCGTTGGTCCCGATTTCGTCATTCCGACACCGGCAAGGCCTGCGACGATCTCGGAAGATACTTCGCAAGACCATTCGCAGGAGACAGGGAAAAAGCTTGCCGCAGCTCAAGATGGCCTAGGCTCAGAGGCTCAGACTCGTCTGACACGTACCTGCCCGGATGGGGCAGGCCCCTCCCCCTTCAAGGAGCGAGCGCAATGTCCACGACCCTGCCCACGACCATGAAAGCCGCCGTCGTCCACGCCTTTGGCGAGCCGCTGCGGATCGAGGAAGTCAAAGTCCCGCTGCCCGGCCCCGGGCAGATCCTGGTGAAGATCGAGGCCTCCGGCGTCTGCCATACCGACCTGCACGCCGCCGAAGGTGACTGGCCGGTGAAGCCCAGCCTGCCGTTCATTCCCGGCCATGAAGGCGTCGGCTTCGTCGCTGCCGTGGGTGCCGGCGTGACCCGCGTGAAGGAAGGCGATCGCGTCGGCGTACCCTGGCTGTACACCGCCTGCGGCTGCTGCGAGCACTGCCTGACCGGCTGGGAGACTCTCTGCGAGAGCCAGCAGAACACCGGCTACTCGGTGAACGGCGGCTATGCCGAATACGTGCTGGCGGACCCGAACTATGTCGGCATCCTGCCGAAGAATGTCGGCTTCACCGAGATTGCGCCGATTCTTTGCGCAGGCGTCACGGTCTACAAGGCACTGAAGGAAACCGAGGCACGCCCTGGCCAGTGGGTGGCGATCTCCGGCATCGGTGGCCTGGGCCACGTCGCCGTGCAGTACGCCAAGGCCATGGGCCTGCACGTGGTGGCCGTGGATGTCGACGACGCGAAGCTGGAACTGGCGCGCAAGCTCGGCGCCAGCCTGACCGTCAATGCGAAGAAGGAAGACCCGGTCGAAGTGGTGCAACGCGATATCGGCGGCGCCCACGGCGTGGTCGTCACCGCCGTGTCCAACAGTGCCTTCGGCCAGGGCATCGGCATGGCCCGCCGCGGTGGCACCGTGTCGCTGGTCGGCCTGCCGCCGGGCGACTTCCCCACGCCGATCTTCGACGTGGTGCTCAAGGGCCTGCACATCACCGGCTCCATCGTCGGCACCCGCGCGGACCTGCAGGAAGCCCTGGACTTCGCCGGCGAAGGCTTGGTGAAGGCCACTGTCGCCGCCGGCAAGCTGGATGACATCAACGCCATCCTTGATCGGATGCGTGCCGGGCAGATCGAAGGGCGGATCGTCGTCGAGATGTAAGCGCACCAGGCTCTGTGCAGGATGGCGTGGAGCGCAGCGATACCCATCAATGGCGGCGTTGGCTGCATGGGTATCGCTGCGCTCCACCCATCCTACAAAAGCGTCCGGCCTCAGCCTCAGAACTCTACCGTCGTCGAAATCTCGAACTGCCGCGGCTCGCCGACGGCGACGTAGAGGTTGTTCGCCGCCGACGGGTAGTAGGTGCGATCGAACAGGTTCTTCACGTTGAACTGGAAGCCGACGTTGTGGCCACCGAGCTTCGTGTCGTAGCTGGCGAAGGCATCGGTGACGGTATAGGACGGCAGCTCGAAGGAGTTGGCCGGGTCGCCCGCGCGCTTGCCGACGTAGCGCGGGCCGCCGCCCAGGCGCAGGTTGTCGCCGCCGAAGATCGAACCAGCGTCATACACCGCTGCCAGCGAGGCCGTTTCCTTGGCCACGTTCTGCAGGCGGTTGCCTTCCAGCTCCGGGTCTTCGGTCACTTCCGCGTCCAGCCAGGCGTAGCTGCCGATCAGGCTCCAGTTCTCGGTCAATTGCCCGGTCACGTCCAGCTCCGCGCCATAGGAGCGCACCTTGCCGGCGGTACTGACGCGGCTGTCGCCGTTGGCGTCGAGCTGGGTGACCATCACGTTGCGCTTGCGGATATCGAAGAACGCCAGGTTCGCGGTCACGCGGCCGGGGATGTCGAGCTTGCCGCCGATCTCCCAGGAGGTCGCCTCTTCCGGCTGGATCGCCGAGTCGATGACCTCGCCGGTGGAGAGCGGCGCAATGGTGGAGTTGGGCTTGAACGACTGGGTGTAGCTGCCGTAAAGCGACATCTCGTCGTTGATCTTGTAGATCACCCCGGCGCGCGGCACCCACTTCTGCCCGCTGATGTCGGTATTGGCCTTGAACGGCCGGCCGCGCCCGGCGTACTGGTCGTACATCTGGTAGCGCCCGCCGGCGACGAGGATCCAGTGGTCATCCAGGTGCCAGGAATCCTGCAGGAACAGCGAATCGCTGCGCAGCTTGTCGGTCTGGTCGCTGTCACCTGAGCTGACCGCCGTGGCCGGGGAAATCTGCCCGTAGACCGGATCGAGGTAGTTGAAGGTGGTGTTCTTCGTGTCGCGGATCAGGTCGGCGCGGTAGATCTTGCGCTTCTCGCTGTCGATGCCGAAGGTCAGCTCGTGGCGAAAACCGCCCAGTTGCAGGTCGCCGTTCAGGCCGGCAGTGGCGAAGCTGTCGCTGCTCACCGCGCCACGGGTCGCGTCGGTACGGCGGGTCAAGGTGCCGTTGCTGTTGACCTTGGTGACGCGGGCCTGATTGTCGTCGTAGGTCTCGCGGGTCCAGCCGTAGGCGAAGTGCGCCTTCCAGGCATCGTCGATGCGGTGCTCGACGTCCAGCCGGGTCAGGTCGGAGCGGCCCTCGGTGATGTTGAACGGCTCGTCCAGGCGGCGCGTGCGCGGAATATCCAGCGGCTTGTTGGTACGCGGGTCGATGGCAGTGCCACGGTCGAACGGCGTCTTGAACTCGCGATGTTCGTAGCTGAGGTTGACCGTGGTGTCCTCGCCGAACCACGCCAGTGAGGGTGCAACCAGCGTTTCGCGCTGCTGACCGAAGTTGCGCCAGTAGTTCTCGTCCTGGTGATCGACGATCAGCCGGTAGGCCAGGTTCGTCTCGCCCAGCGGGCCGGTGGTGTCGATCTGCGCACCGCTGCCCTGCTTGCCATGGGCATAGGTCGAGCCACGCAGGGTGACGGCGTTGTACTGCTGCAACTGTGGCTTCTTGCTCACCACGTTGACCACACCACCCGGGTCCTGGATGCCGTAGAGCAGCGAAGCCGGGCCCTTGAGCACTTCGACATGATCGGCAGTGGCGGTGAGGTTGCGGCCCAGCACAGAGGGCAGCCCATCGCGCATGATCGAGCCGTCGCGGTTGTCACCGAAGCCGCGCTTCATCACCGCGTCCTGGGTGCCGCCGAGGGTGTTGGCCTGGGTCACGCCACTGATGTTGCCCAGCGCGTCGTCGAGGTTGCGCGGCTTCTGGTCGCGCAGCGCCTGGGCCGGCACGGTGACGATGCTCTGCGGGGTTTCCAGCACCGGCGTGTCGGTGCGGCCGATGGAGGCCACTGGCGCCGGCTGGTAGCTGGTGGAGGCTGCCTGCCCGGTGACAGTGGTGTCGGTGAGGCTGAGGGTGTCGGCCGGCAGACGCTCCAGGGTCAGGGTGCGGCCGTCGAGGGCGCGGAAGCGGTAGCCGGAACCAGCGAGCAGACGGTTCAGCGCGTCGTTGGCGCTGAGCTGGCCGGAAACTGCCGGGGCCTTGAGGTCGTAGGGTGCCTCATCGGTGTAGACCACGCTGAGGCCGGTCACCCGGCTGAACTCGCTGAGCGCCTGGGGCAGCGGCTGGGCCACGATGGAAAAGCCGAACCGCGCCTGCAGTGCCGGGCTGGTTACAGCCTCTGCGGCCAGCACAACCGGAGCCTGGGCGGCAGCCAGGGCGGCACCGAGCATGAAGACGGCGAGAGGTTTCAGGGACAGTTCGGGAACAGCGCGGCGCAGCGGGGTCATCGGGGGCTCACTTGCTCGAAAGGTCGATTACACATGCGAATAAATCGCATTCATGACCACTACACGGAGCAGCCGCCTCGGTACCTCACCCTTTTTCGAAAATATTTTTCGCGCTCAGCGAATCAGCACGAAGCGCCCAAGCAGCGGCTGCTGGCGGAAGCCCACCACCGCCTGCAGCGAATCCAGCGCGGCCTGCGGGTCCGCGCTGCGGAAACTGCCGCTGACCCGGCGCTGCGCCAGCTCTTGATCGAGCAGCACGATGCGCCCCGGGTAGTAAGTGCCCAGGCGCTCCAGTACCTCGCCCAGCGGCGCGCGGTAGAAGGTGAGCCAACCCTGGCGCCAGGCCAGTGCAGCCTGGGCATCGGCGGGCTGGGCCTCGCCCAGTCTGGTGCCGTCGATGCCGACGCGCTCGCCCGCGCCGAGCACCACTTCCGGCGCGCCCGCCGCGTGGCTGCCACGCACCGAGACGCGGCCTTCGGCGACGGTGACACGGGTCTGCTCACCCAGGCGACGGACTTCGAATTCGGTACCCAAGACCCGCGCCTCGCCTTCACCGGCACGCACCACGAAGGGCCTGGGCAGATGCTTCACGGCAAAGGAAGCGGCGCCGCGCAACAACTCGACGCGGCGTTGTTCGCCGTCCAGGGAGACGGCGATGGCGCTGTCGGCGTCCAGGGTCAGGCGCGAGCCGTCAGCCAGGGCGATTTCCTTCACCTCGCCCGGTGCGCTGACATAATCGGCGGAGAAGTCCGTCAGCCAGTTAGCCGGCTTCCACCAGCCACCCGCCCAGAGCATCAGCAGCAGGCAGGCGGCGCTGGCCAGCGGGTAGGTCCAGCGTCGGTGGTTACTTTGCGGGCGACGAGACGCGGGGCGGTCCATCGCGGCCAGATAGGCGCTCAATGCATCGCCCTCTTCCGCCGCCAATCGCTGCGCCGGCGTGGCACTCGCCTGCCAGAGCGCATCGACTTCGGCATAGGCACGGGCATGTAGCGGGTCAGCCGACAGCCACGCCTGGAAGGCGCCCATCCACGCGCCCCCGCCGGCGTCGTTCAGACGCAGCAGCCACTGGCGCGCCTGGCGCTGGGCGTCCTCGGGCGAGGTGGCAATATCGGGCTTCATCGGTCGGCGGCTCCACGGCGAGTAGCCGGCGCGGCAAGTTCGAGACTCGCCTTGCAGGCATCGAGGGCGCGCATCATATGTTTTTCCACCGCGCTCTGTGAAAGCCCCATGGCCGTGGCGATCTCGCCGTAGGTGCGGCCGTGCACGCGGCTGAGCAGGAAGATATGGCGGGTGCGTTCGGGCAACTGGCGCAGGGCACTTTCTACGAGGTCCAGTTCGGCTCCGGCCTGCACCGCCTGTTCGGGCGATGGCTGCGCATCGTCGTCATCCGGCAGCAGCGCGCTCAGGGTGCGGCCGCGTGAGTCCTCACCGCGCAGGTGATCAATGGCGAGGTTGCGCGCACTGCGCAGCAGGTAGCTGCCGAGCTCTTCCACCGGCGCCTGCGGACGCTTCCAGAAGCGCAGGAAGAGGTCCTGCACCAGGTCCGCCGCGGTGGCGCGGCAGCCGACGCGGCGCTGCACCAGGGCTTCCATGCGCGGGCGCTGGGAGAGGAACACCTGCAGGAAATCCTCGCGCGGCAGCGATTCGGCGGACGCCGTGGCGTCCGCCGCGCAGGGCTCGGCCGGGCGGTCGGAATGGGACATCGGGGGTGCGTGCTCGCCAGCGGTCCGCACCGAAGCCGGCGCGAGGGGAAGACCCTGGAAAGTCGCAAATGATAATGCTTATCAAATAAACGGAACAGCCCCGATCGTCCGTCTCGCCCTCAGGGCGTCTCGTCCAGCCCCAGGCCGCCTTCCAGCTTGCGCCACAGCAGGCGAATCTGCGCCTTGCGCACCAGGGCGCAGCGGTACAGGCGGATTTCCTGCGGGACGATCCAGTGCGGGCCGCCGCACAGCGCCAGCTCGCCGCGCGCCAGCTCGGACTCCATGCTCAGGCGCGGCACCCAGGCCACGCCCATGCCTTGCAGTGCCATGCTTTTAAGGCTGTCGGCCATCGCCGTCTCATAGACGGTGGTGTAGCGCAGGTTGCGCTGGCGCAGCAGCAGGTTGACGCCACGACCGAGGAAGGCACCAGCGCTGTAGGCCAGCAGCGGCACACTCTGCCCACTGTCGAGGTCGTAGAGCGGCACACCGGCGGAGTTTACCGCGCACACCGGCAGCATCTCGGTACGCCCCAGGTGCAGCGAAGGGAAGACTTCCGGGTCCATCTGCAGGGCGGCGTCCGGGTCATAGAAGGCCATCATCAGGTCGCAGCCGCCTTCGCGCAGCAGGTGCACCGCTTCGCCGACGTTGGTCGCCACCAGGCGGCTGGCGATGTTCAGGCCCTCGGAGCGCAAGCGCGAGATCCACGCCGGGAAGAAGCCCAGCGCCAGGGAGTGCGCGGCGGCGAACTGCAGCACCTCGCCCTGCCCACCTTCCAGGTGGTGCAGATGGCGTACTACCTGGCCCAACTGCTCGACCACCGCGCGGGCGGTGACCAGGAACAGCTGGCCGGCCTCGGTCAGCTCGATGGGCGTGCGCTGGCGGTTCACCAGGGTCAGGCCGAGGGCATCCTCCAGGCTACGAATGCGCCGGCTGAACGCTGGCTGGGTAACGAAGCGCTTTTCAGCGGCCTGGGAAAAACTGCGGGTGGTGGCCAGGGTGCTGAAGTCTTCCAGCCATTTGGTCTCGAGGTTCACGTCAACTCCAACGCGGTCACGCACTGATCGATTGGTCAGGAGCCGGGCGCGCGTAGCACAGTCATACGCTCGCCGTCATCAATTCGTCACAGGGTACATTATGCCGTTCGTGCATGAGGCAGCCTTTAACAGCATTGGCCGACGAAAGGCGAAAACCCTAGTCTACCGGGCATCGCGGCACTGGCCGTGTTTCCCTGAGACAATCCCCGTCATGTCCCCTGTTGCATCGTTCCGCATCGAGAAAGACCTCCTCGGCACCCTCGAAGTACCTTCTGACGCCTACTTCGGCATCCAGACCCTGCGCGCTGTGAACAACTTCCGCCTTTCGGGCGTGCCGCTGTCGCACTACCCGAAGCTGGTCGTAGGCCTGGCGATGGTCAAGCAGGCGGCAGCTGATGCCAACCACAAGCTTGGCCACCTGTCGAACGAGAAGCACGCTGCCATCAGCGAGGCCTGCGCCCGCCTGATCCGTGGCGACTTCCACGACCAGTTCGTGGTGGACATGATCCAGGGTGGCGCCGGCACTTCCACCAACATGAACGCGAACGAAGTGATCGCGAACATCGCGCTGGAAGCCATGGGCCATGCCAAGGGTGAGTACAAGTACCTGCACCCGAACAACGATGTGAACATGGCGCAGTCGACCAACGACGCGTACCCGACCGCCATCCGCCTGGGCCTGCTGCTCGGCCATGACACCCTGCTGGCCAGCCTCGACAGCCTGATCCAGGCCTTCGCCGCCAAGGGCGTCGAGTTCGCCGACGTACTGAAGATGGGCCGTACCCAGCTGCAGGACGCGGTGCCGATGACCCTCGGCCAGGAATTCCACGCCTTCGCCACCACCCTGGGCGAAGACCTCGACCGCCTGCGTCGCCTGGCGCCAGAGCTGCTGACCGAAGTGAACCTCGGCGGCACCGCCATCGGCACCGGCATCAACGCCGACCCCGGCTACCAGAAGCTGGCCGTCGAGCGCCTGGCGCAAATCAGCGGCCACCCGGTCGTCCCGGCCGCCGACCTGATCGAAGCCACCTCCGACATGGGCGCCTTCGTGCTGTTCTCCGGCATGCTCAAGCGCACCGCGGTCAAGCTGTCGAAGATCTGCAACGACCTGCGCCTGTTGTCCAGCGGCCCGCGCACCGGCATCAACGAGATCAACCTGCCGCCGCGCCAGCCGGGCAGCTCGATCATGCCGGGCAAGGTCAACCCGGTGATCCCGGAGGCCGTGAACATGTGCGCCTTCGAAATCATGGGCAACGACCTGGCGCTGACCATCGCGGCCGAAGGCGGCCAGCTGCAGCTGAACGTGATGGAGCCGCTGATCGCCTACAAGATCTTCGACTCGATCCGCCTGCTCCAGCGCGCCATGGACATGCTGCGCGAGCATTGCATCACCGGCATCACCGCCAACGTCGAGCGCTGCCACCAGCTGGTGGAGCACAGCATCGGCCTGGTCACTGCGCTGAACCCGTACATCGGCTACGAGAACTCCACCCGCATCGCCAAGATCGCGCTGGAGACCGGCCGCGGCGTACTGGAACTGGTTCGCGAGGAGAAGCTGCTGGACGAAGCCACCCTGGCCGACATCCTGCTGCCGGAAAACATGATCGCCCCGCGCCTGATTCCGCTGCGCGCCTGATCATCCGCCCGGCGCGAGCCGGGCACGTCTCACCGGTTGAGGGGGAGTATTCCTCCCTCACCTTTCAGGGATTGGTTACCCCCGATCCCTTCTTTTATGCCCGGCGCGGCGGACTTGTCCGAAGCGCCACGTCTCACCGGTTGAGGGGCCTTCCGGCCCACTCTCCTTTAGAAGGGACACCGCTTACCCCGGTGTCCCCTTTTTTTGCCTGCGATTTAGGCACGGCGAAGAACATCTCGGACGGATAGCTCTGCACTCGGTTCAGCCCTCACCCCAACCCTCTCCCAGGGGGAGAGGGGACCGTTCGGAGCAGGGTGAAACCTCAGCGTCAGTCGGCAGGATCTGCCCTCTCCCTGAGGGAGAGGGCTGGGGTGAGGGGAAAAGCCCAGGCACGGAGTTAGGCCGGGCGAACCTGTAGCGCCCCGGCAGAGATGGGCTGCGCAGGAGAGGACTCAGCCCGCGATCAGCCTGAACTGCGAAAAGAGACGCGCGGAGATCAATCCTGCCGTTGCAGGTGATCGAGAATCCGCCGGTTGAGGGCGGCGATACGCTCCACGGCGTCCGCCTCGTCGCACTCCTCGTCCTGCGCGCCGAGCTGGCGGGCACAGAGGTTGAGCGCGGAAAGCACCATCAGCTCATTGCTGGTGACGTAGGGGAATTTCTTCTTGCTGGCGGTGATCTCCGCCTGCAACAGCGCGGCCGCGTCCTGCAGCCGGCGCTCTTCACCGGCCGGCGCCCGGACGCTGTAGTCGCGCCCGAGGATGCGCAGGACGCGGACGCCGTCGCCACTCATGCGTGGGTGCGGCTGTCGCTGACGCGGCGGATCAGCGCCTGCAGGCGGGTGGCCGTGGCGTTGTGCTTCTCTTCCTGTTCCATCAGGGACAGCTGCAGGCTGTCGTTTTCCTCACGGGCCTTGAGCAGTTCTTCACGCACAGTGGCGTTGTCCTGCACCAGCACTTCGTTCTGCTGCAGCAGTTCGGCGACCAGTTGTTCAAGCTGTTCGAGGGTGGAATCGAGCATGGGAGCCTCCGCAAAGCCTTTCAAAGGGTGCGGAGGATAAAGAAAGGGGCGCGGCGGGGCCAGCAGAAACGGGAATCTTCTGACAAGCAGTATGCTGTCAATTCAATAGCTTACGAGATAATTCTCGTGTTATTTCAATAATTTCCGACCACCCGTGTAATTTCGACCGGAAATTCGCCATCAAGGTTCGCTGCCGCGCCGATGGTGAAGAATCCTGTAGGAGCGAGCTTGCTCGCGAACAACCTCCTCTGCGATGCATGGTTCGCGAGCAAGCTCGCTCCTACCAAAGCCATGAGGTCAGACGCGGATCACACCTTCCTCTCGCAGCAGCTTGAAGATCGCCTCGGCGCCCGCCTCGGGGGTGACGTCCTTGAGCACCTGCCCGGTACCGCCGGAGGCCTTGGCAGTGGCGGCCTTCATGCGCTCGGCACCGGTCTTGGCCTTGATCACCTTCAGGCGCTTGGGACGCGGGCGCGCCGGTTGCAGATTGCCTTCGGCCAGCAGCGGGTCGTCCACCACTTCCACTTCGTGAGCCTCGAGATATCCCCGGCGCGCCGGGCCGAAAGCGCTCTGGCGTGCCACCGGAGCGGCGTTGTCGACGCTGGCGACGAAGGGCAGGCGCACCTTCAGCCGGCGGCGCTGGCCACGGGGCAAGGCCTGCAGCACCTGGGCGCTGCCCCCTTCCACCTTCTCCACTTCCGCCAGGCCAACCACCAGCGGCCAGCCCAGACGCTCGGCCAGCAGGAATGGCAGCATGCCGGAGCCTTCGCCGGTTTCCGCCTGGGTGCCGGTGAGGACCAGTTGCGCATCGCTGTCGCCCAGATAGGCCGCCAGCGCCGGCAAGGCGTCGGCGCCAGCGGGCTGTTCCAGCACCGCCAGCTCGTCCAGGCCCATGCCGAGGTAGCCGCGCAGCGCTTCTTCTCCTGCGTCGCCGGCATGCACCACGCGCAGGCGCTTGCCGGCGAGGCTCATGCCCAGCTCTACCGCGCGGGCATCCTGTTCAGCGCGACGCGCACGGCCGGACGCCGGGTGGGCGCCGATGGAAACCAGGGCGACGATGTTCATGTCATTCATCAGACACCTCCGGAACGGTGTAGGAGCGAGTTTGCTCGCGAAGCTTTTGGCTTGGCAGGTTCGCGAGCAAGCTCGCTCCTACGAAGAGCAGTCCAGGTTCAGGCCGCATCGCGCGCGGCTCCATTGCGATGCGCTTCGGCCAGGGCCATCAGTGCCTTGAGGATCGCCGTGGAATCGCCGATCACCGAGAGATCGGCGCGTTTGATCATGTCGCAGCCCGGGTCCAGGTTGATCGCCACCACCTTGTCGCAGGAGCCGATGCCCTGCAGGTGCTGGATCGCCCCGGAAATGCCGACCGCCAGATAGACCCGTGCGGTGACCCAGGTACCGGTGGCGCCGACCTGGCGCGCGCGCGGCATATGGCCGTCGTCCACCGCCACGCGAGACGCGCCTTCGGTGGCACCGAGGGCGACGGCGGCGCGATGGAACAGGTCCCAGTCCTTCACACCATTGCCGCCGGAGAGGATGAATTCCGCTTCGGCCATGGGAATCTGCGCCGGGTCCACGGCAACCGGGCCGAGGTCTTCGATGCGCGGGATGTTGCGCGCGACACTGGAATCCAGTTCGACCGCACGGGCTTCATGGCGGGTTTCACTGACCGGCTCGGCGCACTCTGCGGCGGCGAGGATCAGGCGTGGCAGCTCGCGGTGCAGGTCCTGCTGGCCGGCGCCGGCACGGCCGACGCAGCGCTCACCTTCGGCCTGCCAGACGCGGGTCGCCGGGCGTTCGCCCAGGCTCGCGGCCAACCGGCGGCCCAGCTCGCCACCGCCGCTGCGGCTGTCGGGCAGCAGCCAGTGGCGCGGGGCGAACTGGCTGTTCGCCGAACGCAGCGCCAGCACCCGTTGTTCCGGGGCGTAGCCGTCGTACTCATTGCCTTCGACCTGCAGCAGACGGTCGATGCCAGCTGTGTCGAAGGCGCTTTCCTTGTGCTCGCCGAACACCACGGCCAGCACCGCGCCGTCACTACCGGCAAGCTTGCGAGCCAAGCCCAGCAGATCGCGGTCGTGGCTGGAAAGGCGGCCGCCGACCATGTCCGGCACCACGGCGATGAAGAACGCCGGTTGTTCGACGGTCACCAGCGGCAGCTGCACCACTTCCGGCGCGCTGCTGCGCTTGCCGCCGGTGCCCTGCTGGCCACCGGAGCGGTCGATTCGTTTGACGCCATTGGGGCCGATGAAGCCGACTGCATGGGGATTCTTGCGGACCACACCGTTGGGGCCCATCCAGCGGGTTTCGCCGCCCTGGGCCGACTGCATCGCCGCGTGCAGCGGGTGCAGGCGGTTGCGGGCGATCCATTCGGCGCGCGGGTCGCGGCGGATGATGTCGCTCATGACTGGGTCTCCAGGGCGAACAAATTCTGTGCAGGAGCGAACGTGTTGGTATTGACGCTCGGGCTACCCTCTCCCCCCGCCCTCTCCCTGAAGGGAGAGGGAGCTATCCGTGCTGCCCTACGGGTAATAGCGCTTGCGGACAATTCGGTGCAGTGTGATACCCAGCTGAAGCTGCGATCCGCCGCCGCACGAACGGTCCCCTCTACCTTCGGAGCGGGGCGCTCAGCCAGGGTTAGGGAGAGGGCCTGCGGACTCACAGCCAGCACTGGATTTAATGCGAAGGACGACGCTCTCATCACTGCACCTCCACCGCTGCTTCACGGCGCGCCAGCGAGGGCTTTTTTGCCGGCACCTCGGTGGCCTCGATGAGGACCTCGGCAACCAGTTCGGCGATGTCCTTGATTTCCGGGCGCGGTGCGACCACGCCTTCAAGCATCGCGGTGCACTGCGGGCAGCCCACGGCCACCAGCTCGGCGCCGGTTTCCTTGATGTCGGCCATGCGCATGTCGGGAATCCGCTGCTTGCCGGGGATGTCGGTAATCGGCGCGCCGCCGCCACCGCCGCAGCAACGCGAGCGGAAGCCGGAGCGGGCCATCTCCTTGACCTCGATGCCGATGGCCTTGAGCACAGCACGTGGAGCTTCGTATTCGCCGTTGTAGCGGCCGAGGTAGCACGGGTCGTGGTAGGTCACGCTGCCGGCCTTGCTCTGGCCGAGGTTCAGCGATCCCTTCTGCACCAGTTCATCGATGAAGGTGGTGTGGTGCAGCACCTGGTAGTCGCCGCCCAATGCGCCGTACTCGTTCTTGAGCACGTGGAAGCTGTGCGGGTCGCAGCTGACGATGCGCTTGAAGCGGTACTGGGCCAGGGTGGCGATATTGCGTTTGGCCAGGGTCTGGAAGGTGGCTTCGTCACCCAGGCGGCGAGCCACGTCGCCGCTGTCGCGCTCTTCCAGGCCGAGCACGGCAAAGTCGACGTTGGCGGCCTTGAGTATCTTCACGAAGGAGCGCAGGGTGCGCTGGTTGCGCATGTCGAAGGCGCCGTCGCCAACCCAGAACAGCACATCGGTCTGCTGCTTGTCGGCCAGCAGTGGCAGGTTCAGGTCCGCCGCCCAGTTCAGCCGCCCACCGGGCGCAAAGCCGCCGGGGTTGTCGGTGGCGATGAGGTTTTCCAACACCTCGGCGCCCTTGTTCGGGGTCGCGCCCTTTTCCAGGGTGAGGTGGCGGCGCATGTCGACGATGGCGTCGACGTGCTCGATCATCATCGGGCATTCCTCGACGCAGGCGCGGCAGGTGGTGCAGGACCAGAGGGTCTCGGCATCCACCAGCGCCTTGCCGTCCAGCGCGACGATCGGCTGGTGCGGGCCGCCGCTGTGTTCGCCCAGGGGTTTACCGCTGCCGTCAAGGGATGGGTAAGGCGAGCCGGCGAAGTTGGCGTCGCTGCCACCGGCCAGGCCGATGACCATGTCCTGGATAAGTTTCTTCGGGTTCAGCGGCTGGCCGGCGGCGAAGGCCGGGCACATGGCCTCGCACTTGCCGCACTGCACGCAGGCGTCGAAGCCGAGCAACTGGTTCCAGGTGAAGTCGGTAGGTTTCTCGACGCCTAGCGGCGCCATGGGGTCCTGCAAGTCCAGCGGCTTCAGACCGGTGGAGCGGCCGCCACCGAAGCGTTCGGCGCGACGGTGCCAGGCCAGGTGCAGGGCGCCGGCGAAGGCGTGCTTCATCGGCCCGCCCCAGGTCATGCCGAAGAACAGCTCGGACACGCCCCAGGCCACGCCGACGGCGAGGATGGCCGCGAGGAACCAACCGCCGAAGCCTTCCGGCAGGATGCCTGCCACCGGCAGGGTGGCGATGAAGAAGCTCGCCGAGAACATCAGCAGGCTTTTCGGCAGACGCATCCACGGGCCCTTTGACAGCCGCGACGGCGGATCGAGGCGGCGCTTGGCGACGAACAGAGCGCCGCAGAACATCAGCGCAGTGGCGGCCAGCAGGGCGAAGCCGAGGATGCGGCTGTGCAGGCCGAAACCATGCACCAGGATCGCCAGCAGCGCGGCGGCGACGAAGCCGCCAGCGGTGGCCACGTGGGTTTTCGACATGTACTTGTCGCGCTCGACCACGTGGTGCAGGTCCACCAGGTAGCGGCGCGGCATCTTCAGCAGGCCGCCAACCCAGTCGACCTCGGCGGGCCGGCCACGGCGCCACATCGCAAAGCGCTTCACGGCGCCCAGCACGGCGAGGCCGAGGGCGCTGAAGAGCAGGATGGGGAGGATGATGTTGAGCATTGTCATGGGTCTCCTCGCAGGGACCGGAGTCGGTGCGGGACGGCCGTAGGATGGGTGGAGCGCAGCGATACCCATGCTGCCTCGACAATCGATGGGTATCGCAGGCTCCACCCATCCTACGGAGGCGTTAGAAGTCCTTGCACAGCCTCAAGGCGTCATAGATCGCCGCATGGGTGTTGCGCTGGGCCACGCAGTCGCCGATGCGGAACAGCAGGTAGCCATCGCCTGGCTCGCTCAGGCACGGCTGCGGCTTGATGGCGAACAGCGCCTCGACGTCGATCTGGCCCTTGTTGCGCGAGCCCTGCTTGAGCGCGTAGTACAGGCTCTCGTCCGGACGCACGCCGTTCTCCACGACGATCTGGTCGACCACCCGCTCCTCTTTGGCGCCGGTGTATTCGTTCTCCAGCACCGCTACCAGCTTGTCGCCCTCGCGGTAGACCTTTTCCAGCATCAGGTCGCCGGTCATGATCACTTCCTTGGGGTACATGCTGCGGTAGTAGGTCGGGAAGGTGGTGCCGCCGATGGCCACGCCGGGCTTGATGTCGTCGGTGACGATCTCGACCTGGGCACCCTTGTCGGCGAGGAAGTCCGCCACCGACATGCCGCTGAATTCGCAGATGGTGTCGTAGACCAGCACGTTCTTGCCCGGCGCCACTTTGCCGTCGAGCACGTCCCAGCTGCTGACCACCAGCCCGTCGGCAGCGCCCCAGTGCTCGTTCTGCTCAAGGAACGGGTGGCCGCCGTTGGCCAGCACCACCACATCAGGGCGCAGGTCCAGGATGGTGTCGGCGTCCGCGCCGGTGCCCAGTCGCAGGTCGACGTTCAGCCGCGCCAGCTCCAGCTGGTACCAGCGGGTGATGCCGGCGATCTGGTCGCGCTGCGGGGCCTTGGAGGCGGTGGTGATCTGCCCGCCGAGTTGCTCCTTCTTCTCGAACAGGGTGACGTCGTGGCCACGCTCGGCGGCGACGCGAGCCGCTTCCATGCCCGCCGGGCCACCACCGACGACCACGACCTTGCGCTTCACGCCGGTGGTCTTCTCGATGATGTGCGGCACCCCCATGTACTCACGGGACGTGGCGGCGTTCTGGATGCACAGCACGTCCAGGCCCTGGTACTGGCGGTCGATGCAGTAGTTGGCGCCGACACACTGCTTGATCTGGTCGATCTGGCCCATCTTGATCTTGGCGATCAGGTGCGGGTCGGCGATGTGCGCGCGGGTCATGCCGACCATGTCCACGTAGCCGCCTTCGAGGATGCGCGTGGCCTGGTTCGGGTCCTTGATGTTCTGCGCGTGCAGCACCGGCACGTTGACCACTTCCTTGATGCCCGCCGCCAGGTGCAGGAACGGCTCCGGCGGGTAGGTCATGTTCGGGATGACGTTGGCCAGGGTGTTGTGGGTGTCGCAGCCCGAACCGACCACACCGATGAAGTCGATCATGCCGGTATCGCTGTAGTACTTGGCGATCTGCTTCATGTCGTCGTGGGTGAGGCCGTCCGGGTGGAACTCGTCACCGCAGATGCGCATGCCGACGCAGAAGTCGTCGCCGACTTCCTTGCGCACGGCCTTGAGCACTTCCAGGCCGAACTTCATGCGGCCTTCGAAGGTGCCGCCCCACTCATCGGTACGCTTGTTGACGCGCGGGCTCCAGAACTGGTCGATCATGTGCTGGTGCACGGCGGACAGCTCGACGCCGTCCAGGCCGCCCTCCTTCGCCCGGCGCGCCGCCTGCGCGTAGTTGCCGATCACGCGCCAGATCTCTTCCGGCTCGATGGTCTTGCAGGTGGCGCGGTGCACGGGCTCGCGGATGCCCGAGGGCGACATCAGGGTCGGCCAGTTGAAGCCGTCCCAGCGCGAGCGGCGACCCATGTGGGTAATCTGGATCATGATCTTGGCGCCATGCTTGTGCATGGCGTCGGCGAGGTTCTGGAAGTGCGGGATGATGCGGTCGGTGGAGAGGTTCACCGAGCTCCACCACTCCTGCGGGCTGTCGATGGCGACCACGGAGGAACCGCCGCAGATGGCCAGGCCGATGCCGCCCTTGGCCTTCTCCTCGTAGTACTTCACGTAGCGCTCGGTGGTCATGCCGCCATCGGTGGCATACACCTCGGCGTGAGCGGTGGAGAGCACGCGGTTACGGATGGTCAGCTTGCCGATCTGGATCGGCTGGAACATTGCCTCGAAAGCCATTGCGGCATCCTCACGGGATCAGAGGTTTCTTGTTGTGTTGGCGGCCCTCGGGCCGCCCGTGCCGAAGTCGTGGATCAGAGGGGTTTGACGACGAACAGGCCGTCGTCGTGGCCTTCCTCGGCGCCGCTGTAGACCTGCTCGGCCACGGTGCGGATGTCGCTGCCGCGCGCCTGGAGGATCTGGTCCATGGCGCCGGCGAACCAGCCGGTGAACATGTAGTCGACCTTGCGGTTGACCTTGCCGTAGACGTACACGAAGGCCGAGTGCTTCAGGCGCACCTGGGCAGTGCCCTTGTCGAGGTCGATCTGCTCGATCTGGAACAGGCCCCAGCCGCGCTGGGACAGGCGCTTCATGTAGTGCTCGAAGACTTCCACGCCGACCAGGCCGTGGCACTCGGCTTCCTTCTCGCACCAGTGCCAGGCGGACTTGTAGCCGGCCTTGTAGAGGATTTCGGCGTAGCGTTCGGCGCCCAGCTCTTCCTCGATACCCATGTGGTTGTTGACGAAGAAGTGCCGCGGTACGTAGAGCATCGGCAGGGCGTCGGAGGTCCAGACGCCGGTTTCGCTGTCGACTTCGATGGGCAGTTCGGGGGCGTGTTTGGCCATGGTGGCAAGACTCCAGAATTCGTGTGTGCGGTTGCCCTCTCCCCAGCCCTCTCCCTGAAGGGAGAGGGAGCTATCCGTGCATGCGGAGGTTCAGGTGCATGCCGGCGGCTCTGCTCCCCTCTCCCGCTTGCGGGAGAGGGGCTGGGGGAAGAGGGCGCTGTTGAGGTTGAATCACTCGCCCCAGACTTCGCCGAGGATGCGCACCCAGTTCTCGCCCATGACCTTGCGCACCACGCGCTCGGGCATGCCGCGCTTGAGCAGGGTCTCGGTGAGGTTGGGGAATTCGCCCACGGTGCGGATGCCCAGCGGGTTGACGATCTTCCCGAAGTTGGTGAGGCGGCGGGCGTACCCCTTGTCGTGGGTCAGCCACTCGAAGAAGTCCTGGCCGTGGCCCTGGGTGAAGTCGGTGCCGATGCCGATGGCGTCCTCGCCGACGATGTTCATCACGTACTCGATGGCTTCGGCGTAGTCGTCGATGGTCGAGTCGATGCCCTTGGCGAGGAAGGGCGCGAACATGGTCACGCCGACGAAGCCGCCGTGGTCGGCGATGAACTTCAGTTCGGCGTCGGACTTGTTGCGCGGGTGTTCTTTCAGCCCCGACGGCAGGCAGTGGGAATAGGTGACGGGCTTCTTCGACTCGAGGATGACTTCCTCGCTCGTCTTGGAGCCGACGTGGGACAGGTCGCACATGATGCCGACGCGGTTCATCTCCGCGACGATCTCGCGGCCGAAGCCGGAGAGGCCTCCATCGCGCTCGTAGCAGCCAGTGCCGACCAGGTTCTGGGTGTTGTAGCACATCTGCACGATGCCCACGCCCAGCTGCTTGAAGACCTCGACGTAGCCCAGCTGGTCCTCGAACGCGTGGGCGTTCTGGAAGCCGAAGAGGATGCCGGTCTTGCCCTGTTCCTTGGCCTTGCGGATGTCGGCAGTAGTGCGCACCTGCTGCACCAGGTCGCTGTTGTCGCGGATCAGCTTGCTGCTGGAGACGATGTTGTTCACCGTCGCCTGGAAACCTTCCCACACCGACACGGTGCAGTTGGCGGCGGTCAGGCCGCCCTTGCGCATGTCTTCGAACAGCTCGCGGTTCCACTTGGCGATGATCAGGCCATCGATGACGATGCTGTCGGCGTGAAGTTCGGCTGGGCTCATCTTGGCGTCTCTCTATTCAGGCAAGGCTGGTGCGGCGGGACTTGTGCCGACGCTTTGCAGGCAGGATATCCCTGCCCCCGGAGGCGACCCGGTTCGAAAGCGACCAGGGTCATACCGAAAGCGTCAACCTCGCGACATGGGCGACAGCGTTTGCGTCGCGCAGGGGAATGCGTCCCCGCACGAAGGCCCGGAAGCCGCGAATTACCGAGTGAGGTGAGATTCAGAGCCGAGACGTAGGATGGCGTGGAGCGCAGCGATACCCATCAATTCACGCCCGCGCCGATGGGTATCGCTTCGCTCCACCCATCCTACAAAGAGCACAGCGACAGGGATCAGCGCTTGCGCCAGCAGGCGAAGAGGTTCCACGCCACCAGGCCGGTGACGAAGGCGGAGCTGCTGTAGAAGAGCATGGCGTCCAAGTGGATTCCTCTTCAACGACAGCGCCCCCGCAAAGGGGCGCTGGGTGGCGGGGTCTTACTTCTCGGCGACCAGGCGGGCGTGGGCGGATTCTTCGCCCAGGTTGTTGAGCATCCGCTCGCTGTACCAGTCGAGGAAGTTGATCACGCCGAACTCGTAGGTCTTGGAGTACGGCCCCGGCTGGTAGGCGGTGGAGTTGATGCCGCGCTGGTTCTCTTCGGCCAGGCGACGGTCCTGGTCATTGGTGGCATCCCAGACTTCGCGCAGGCGCGCCACGTCGTAGTCGACGCCTTCCACCGCATCCTTGTGCACCAGCCACTTGGTGGTGACCATGGTCTGCTGCGCGCTGATCGGCCACACGGTGAAGACGATCAGGTGGTCGCCCATGCAGTGGTTCCACGAGTGCGGCAGGTGCAGGATGCGCATCGAGCCCAGATCCGGGTTCTGGATGCGGCCCATGAGCTTCTTGCTGCCCTGCTTGCCGTCCATGGTCATGGACACGGTGCCCTGCAGCAGCGGCATGCGCACGATGCGGTTGCGCAGGCCGAAGCTGGCGTGGGCGTAGGGAATCTTCTCGGCATCCCAGGCGGTGGTGCAGGCGGCGACCTGGTCCTTGAACGCCTGGCTGGCGCGCGGGTCGGTGACGTCGTCCCACTCCAGCAGGGTGTTCAGCAGCTCCGGGTGCGAACCGTTGCAGTGGTAGCACTCGCGGTTGTTCTCCAGCACCAGCTTCCAGTTGGCCTTTTCCATCAGCGTGGTCTGTACCGCGACCTTGGTGTTCTCCATGTCGTACGGCTCCATGTAGTGCTCGAGCGTACGCAGGAAGTCATCGATGGCCGGCGGGTTCTCCGACAGCGAGATGAAGATGTAGCCGCCGGCGGTCTTCACGTTCACCGGTTTCAGGCTGTAGTTCTTCATGTCGAAGTCGGCGCCCATCTCGGTGCCGGCGAACAGCAGGCGGCCATCCAGCTCGTAGGTCCACTGGTGGTAGGGGCAGACCAGCTTGGCGACCTTGCCCTTGTCGCTCACGCACAGGCGCGAGCCGCGGTGGCGGCAGACGTTGTGGAAGGCGTGGATCTTGCCCTCGGCGCCCCGCAGGACGATCACCGGGTTGTCACCGATCTGCAGGGTGAGGAAGTTGCCCTTGGCGGGGATCTCGCAGGTCATGCCGGCGATCAGCCACTCCTTGTGGAAGATCTCCTGCATGTCCAGCTGGAACAGGCGCTCGTCGTTGTAGAAGGGCTGCGGCAGCGAGAAGCTGTGGTCGCGGGTGCGCAACATCTCGGCGGTGGCCTTGCGGGCCGGTTCCAGCGGGTCGCCCAGACTCAGGGTAGCGGTGACGTCCATTGCTAGGTCCTCATGCCGCAGCCCGGTCGGGCTGCCGGCGGAAATAAGTGGCTGATACGGTTTGCCACGCAGGGCATTTGCGGCAGGTGTCAGGCGCGCCGAGTGCGCCGTTTCCCGCCGTCTCGCTCAACCTGGGGGTTGCTCGGCATGGAGCTGAGTGTGGGGCCGCGACCGGTGAATACCCTTATCCATGGGCGACACGGCCAGATCATTTCCCGACGCGCAACGGCACGTCCCAGGCGGCAGGTCGCGATAAGCATGCAAATGTCGCTGGCAGGTAAATGCAGCGGGCATCCTCGTGCACACAATCCGCCCCATCAGGCATGCCGAAAGGCCCCGTGCTTTCTACGTCCGCGCGACGCAGGCAAGCGGGCCCCGGCGCTGCCCCATCAGGCCCAGCACGGCCCGCGTGCGCGGAGAGACAGCATGTCGACGAACAACTTCCTCAATCCGGTGAACACCCAGACCTGGGCCAACGGGCGCCACCTGGTGCGCTGCGTGAAGGCCATCCAGGAAACCTGGGATGTGCGCACCTTCTGCTTCATGGCCGACGCGCCGATCATGTTCTTCTTCAAGCCGGGGCAGTTCGTCACCCTGGAGCTGGAGATCGACGGCCAGCCGATCATGCGTTCCTACACCATTTCCAGCTCGCCCTCGGTGCCCTACAGCTTCTCCATCACCATCAAGCGCGTGCCCGGCGGCAAGGTCTCGAACTGGTTGCACGACAACCTCAAGGAAGGCGATCAGGTCCCGGTGCACGGGCCAGTGGGCAACTTCAACGCCATCGACTTCCCCGCGGAAAAGGTGCTGTTCCTCTCCGGCGGCGTCGGCATCACCCCGGTGATGTCCATGTCGCGCTGGTTCTTCGACACCAATGCCAACGTCGACATGGTCTTCGTGCACAGCGCGCGTACGCCCAAGGACATCATCTACCACCGCGAGCTGGAGCACATGAACTCGCGGATCAACAACTTCAAGCTGTACCTGGTCTGCGAGAAGTACGAGATGGGCGAGTCCTGGGCCGGCTACCGGGGCTTCCTGAACAAGGCGATGCTGCAGCTGATGGCGCCCGATTACCTCGAACGCGAGGTCTTCTGCTGCGGCCCGACGCCGTACATGCACGCGGTCAAGCGACTGCTCGAAGCCGAGGGCTACGACATGTCGCGCTACCACGAGGAGGCCTTCGGCCCGACCCCGCCGGAAGTGCGCGCCGACGTGAAGGAGCTGGCCGCCGAAGCGGCCGAGGCGCCGGCCGTGCCCCTGGCCGATCAGAACCTCGTTGAGTTCTGCGAAACCGGCAAGAGCATCCGCGTGGCACCCGGCGAGACCGTCCACGCCGCCGCCGCGCAGCTCGGCCTGCACATTCCCAAGGCCTGCGGCATGGGTATCTGCGGCACCTGCAAGGTGATGAAACGCTCCGGCGAGGTGGAGATGGAGCACAACGGCGGGATCACCGACGAAGACGTCGCCGAGGGCTACATCCTGTCCTGCTGCAGCGTGCCCAAGGGCGACGTGGTGATCGAGTACTGATCACAGCCTGCCCCCACCTGTCCCACACGTTACCCACTGAGTTATCCACAGGCTGAAGGTGTCCCGAGGCAAGCTCGGAGACACCTCTGGCCGAACCGCCTGGCCGCCTCGATCCCGTCTGCAACCCGCATGCCACGTGGCTTTCGCCTTGTGCGCGAGCACGCCGGACAGGCGCGCGCGGAGGCCCAGCCACGGGGCTTTGCGGGCACCGGCTGCGACGAATATCCACATTCGCTCAGTCTTCTTCCGGGGCTGCCTTGTAGCCACTGGAGAGACGTTGCTGCACGTCCTGTGGGACAGCGCTGTAGTGGCTGGAAGAAAGGCTATAGAGGCCCTGGCCGGCAGTGATGGATTTCAGCCGGTTGGCGTAACCATCCAGCTCCGCCAGCGGCACCTGCCCACGCACCAGCGCGACGCTGGCCGACAGCGACTCGGTGCCCAGCACCTGGCCACGGCGGCCGGTCAGGTCGGCGGTGATGTCGCCCAGGTGGGTATCCGGTGTCGTCACCTCGATCTGCATCACCGGTTCCAGCACGATGCCGCCGGCATTGCGCAGCGCATCCAGCATCGCCTTGCGCCCGGCGGCCTGGAAGGCAATGTCCTTGGAGTCCACCGAGTGACTCTTGCCGTCGAAGACCGTGACCTTCACGTCCTCCACCGGGAAGCCTGCCAGCGGCCCGGCCACCAGCGCCGAGCGCACGCCCTTCTCCACCGAGGGGATGAAATTGCCGGGAATCACCCCTCCCTTGATCGCGTCGACGAAGGCGAAGCCCTCACCACGCGGCAACGGCTCGATGCGCAGGAACACCTCGCCGAACTGCCCCGCCCCGCCGGTCTGCTTCTTGTGCCGGCTGTGCCCTTCCGCCGTGCGGGTGGCGGTTTCGCGGTAGGGCACGGCGGGCGCGCGGGTCTGCACTTCCAGTTTGTACTGCCCGGCCATGCGCTCCAGCAGGTAGCGCAGGTGCATCTCGCCCATGCCGCGCAGCACGGTCTGCTGGGTGGAGGCGTTGTAGTCCAGGCGCACGCAGGGGTCTTCGGCCTGCAGGCGCTGGAGGATTTCCGCCAGACGCTGCTCATCGCCGCGCCGGCTCGCCTCGATGGCCAGGCCCTGCATCGGCTCGGGGAAGTCCAGCGGTTTGAGATGGATGTGGTCCTCGTCGTGGGAGTCGTGCAGCACCACGCCATAGTCCAGTTCGTCGACCTTGCTCAGTGCGCCGAAGTCACCGGGGATCAGCCACGGCGACTCTTCGTGCTTCTTTCCCTGCAGGCGCAGCAGGTGGCCGACCTTGAACGGCTTGCGCCCGTCACCGGCAAACAGCTGCATCTCCCGACGGATCGTGCCCTGGTGCACGCGGAACACCGCGAGGCGGCCGACGAAGGGGTCGATCACCACCTTGAAGACGTGGGCGAGGACGTGGGCCTTGGGATCGGGCTGGCAGACCACAGGGTGTTCACCCCCCTTGTCGTCGCTGCGCAGGAACAGCGGCGGGTTGCCCTCGGTGGGATTAGGCGCGAGACGCGCGAGGATGTTCGCCAGCTCCGGCACGCCGGCACCGGTGCGGGCGGAAACAAAGCACAGCGGAATCAGGTGCCCCTCGCGCAGGGCTCGCTCGAAGGGTTCGTGCAGCGCCTCGGGCGCCACCTCGCCCTCCTCCAGGTAGTGCGCCATCAGCGCTTCGTCGACCTCTACCACCTGGTCCACCAGCGCCTGGTGCGCTTCGGCCACCGAAGAGAAATCCGCCTCACCGTCGGGATTGAAGAAACAATCCACAACCCGGGCGCCACCTTCGGCCGGCAGATTGATGGGCAATACCTCCTTGCCGAACGACTCGCGCAAACCCGCCAGAAGGCCCGGCAGGTCGATGCGCTCGGCGTCGATCTTGTTCACCACCAGCATCCGGCACAGCCCTCGCTCGCCAGCCCAGTCCATCATGCGGCGGGTGCTCAGCTCGATGCCGTTCTGCGCATTCACCACCACCAGCGCGGTTTCCACGGCCGCCAGGGCCGGCAACGCGTGGCCAATGAAGTCGGGATAACCGGGCGTATCGATCAAGCGAATGTGCGCGCCTTCGTGCTCGAAGTGCACCAGGGCGGCCGCCAGGGAATGGTGGTATTCGCGTTCCATGGGGTCGGAGTCGCACAGGGTGTCGCCGCGCTCCAGCGAGCCCATGCTGGGAATGGCGCCACTGTGCTGCAGGAGCGCTTCGGCAAGCAGGGTCTTGCCGCTGTCGCCGTGGCCGACCAGGGCCACGGTGCGGATCTGTTCCACCGAGTAACTGGACATGCTGAATCTCCCGCCCCCAGGGTGCTTGAAGTATAGGCAGCAGGCTCTGCGCCCCTGGACAAATATTGATCAGCCCGGCGTGAGCCAGCAGCAGCGAGGCTCGCAGCGATTCATCCACAACCCACCCACAAGTTCCTGGCAGAACGCTGCACAGCCGATGTGGAAAACCCTCCGGAAAATCCGCTGAAAGCCAGTCATGGCGCGACTTTCGCCATTTGCTCAAAAAACGTACTGAAGCAACTGGGGCGCGCCCCGCGTGGCCTCCAGCGATGTGGGTACAGGTTGTCCACACCTTCTGCGAGATTCGCCCCACAGGCATTGTGGAAAGTTTCGTGCAGCCCCTGCGGCTGGGGAAAAGCAACGGTGGATCAGTCGCTTGCCTGCCGAGCTGATCATTCCTTGAACAACCCTCTGGAAGCCATGCAGGACATGACGTTGGTGATGTTTTCCACAGGAGGCGCACAGGAGGGTCAACATAAACCGGGGATAGCGGCGGAAGGATCGTGCACAGGAAAATCGCTGCAATCGATACACAGGCTCGCAAATGACTGAAAAGGTGGGCTTGATCAGAAAATAGCCGGCTTTCGGAAAGCCGCGCGCCATCAGCTTCGCAGGCGCCTCCCAACAGGTTTTCCACAGGTTGGGCAAGCTTGCCTCCACAACAGCTGTGGAGATCTTCACAACCCCTTCCATCACTCCTGAGAGCCAGGAATAGCGGGACTTCCATGAGAATGCGCGATGAAATGGCGCGGTTCACGATAGTGCCCCGCCGCGAACATTTTCCACCAGGTTGTCCACAGCTTTATCACAAGGTTGCCCGCAGATTTTCGCCAAACGCTGAAACACAGCCGGCGGGGCCTTCGGTGGGGTGCGGGGCTATGCTGGATTTCCCCAGCAGAGGAGCCCGTCCCATGATCCTGACCACCACCCCCACCATCGAGGGCAAGACCATCCAGGAATACCGCGGCATCGTGGTCGGCGAGGCGATCCTCGGCGCGAACGTGTTCCGCGACCTGTTCGCCGGCCTGCGCGACATCATCGGCGGGCGTTCCGGTGCGTACGAGAAGGAGCTGGGCAGGGCGCGGGAGATCGCCTTCGAGGAGCTGCAGGAGCGCGCCGAGGAGCTGGGCGCCAACGCCGTGGTCGGCATCGACCTGGATTATGAGGTGGTAGGGCAGAACGGCAGCATGCTGATGGTCAGCGTGAGCGGGACGGCGGTGCGCATCTAGCGGTGCAGAGCCTGTAGGAGCGAGCTTGCTCGCGAACCGAATTCCGCCTGCCCCCAAGGTGTGAAGCGAAGGGACGGATGTTCGCGAGCAAGCTCGCTCCTACACCAGGGCCACTGTGATCAAGTTTTGATCGGCAACCTGCAAGCCACGCCGCCCATGGCCTGCAAGCATTCATCCACAGGTTGGGGACAGGTTGCGCGAGCAACCGTCCCCAGCCCCTGGGGACAACTTGCGCGCCCATCACCCTGCGCCCATCACCCTACGAATGTCGGCCGCCAGTTCCTCGACGCGGGCGATTTCGGTGTCCCACGAGCACATGAAGCGCGCGCCGCCGGCACCGATGAAGGTGTAGAAGCGCCAGCCCAACTGACGCAGGGCCTCCAGGGCAGCTTCGGACATCTGCAGGAACACGCCGTTGGCTTCCACCGGGAACATCAGTTGCACGCCCGGCACGTCGGCGACGCGCTCGGCCAGCAGTTGTGCACAGCGGTTGGCGTGGCTGGCGTAATGCATCCAGGCGTCATCCTGCAGCACGCCGACCCAGGGCGCGGCGAGGAAGCGCATCTTCGAGGCGAGTTGGCCGGCCTGCTTGCAGCGGTAGTCGAAGCCTTCGGCCAGTTCACGGTTGAAGAACAGGATAGCCTCGCCCACCGCCATGCCGTTCTTGGTGCCACCGAAGCAGAGTACTTCGACGCCGGCCTTCCAGGTCAGCTCGGCCGGGGTAGCGCCGAGGAAGGCGCAGGCGTTGGAGAAGCGCGCGCCGTCCATGTGCAGGTGCAGGCCCAGTTCGCGGCAGGTGGCACTGAGCGCCTGCAACTCGTCCGGACGGTAGACGGTGCCGACCTCGGTGGCCTGGGTGATGGTGACCACGCGCGCCTTCGGGTAGTGGATGTCCTGGCGCTTGAGGGCGATCTCGCGGATCGCCTCGGGGGTCAGCTTGCCCTGGGCATCGGTGCGCGCCAGCAGCAGCTTGGAGCCGTTGGAGAAGAACTCCGGCGCGCCACACTCGTCGGTCTCGACGTGGGCGGTCTCGGCGCAGATCACGCTGTGATAGCTCTGGCACAGCGCCGCCAGCGCGAGGGAGTTGGCCGCGGTGCCGTTGAAGGCGAAGAAGACTTCGCAGTCAGTCTCGAACAGCTCGCGGAAGTAGTCGGAGGCGCGGGCGGTCCACTGGTCGTCGCCATAGGCGCGTTCGTGGCCGCGGTTGGCCTCGGCCATGGCCGCCCAGGCTTCGGGGCAGATACCGGAATAATTGTCGCTGGCGAACTGTTGGGTGTTGTCGGTCATGGTGCGGCCTCGGAAAACGTTGTGCGTCAGGCAGCAGCGTAGCAACGGATAGTCGCTCGCCGCCGGAGGGCGCAGGCCTCCCGCTGACTGGAGGCCGCGGGATGGATCAGGGCAGCTTGGTCAGCGCCATCTGCTCGGAGATCGGCACGAACAGTTCGCGCAGGGACTGAGCGGTACCGCCATTGGGCTTGTCCGGCGAGGTCATGTTGAGCACGTAGCGGCCCTTGATCAGGCCAGTCAGGCTCGACTCGCCAGCCTTGTCATCCGGCCCCGGTACGCTGATGGCCAGCGGGTCGCCCATGCGGGTGCTGTCGATCACCGGCAGGTACTGCTCGCCGCCGAACTGCGCGGCGGTGCCGTTCTGCAGCGCGGCCTGGCGCGCCTGGTTGAGCAGCGAGACGTTCTTGGCGGTGGTGTCGCGCAGCTTGGCCTGGGCAGCCAGGTACTGTTTGGCAGCCTCGCCCTGCTGGTCGGCGCCCGGCGCCGGCAGGCCGGTGTCGGTCAGGGTCACGACCAGGTGCTGGCTGCCATCGGCCTTGCCGTAGACGATGGTGGCGTCGTCGTAGCCGCACTCGCGGGACAGGTAGGGATAGCCGTAGATGGCCTTGGTCGGCGGCAGCGCCTTCTCCAGAACATGGCCGGTGCAGCTGTCGCCGGCCGGGGTGGCAGCGCCGGTGCTGGCGGCTTCGGGAGCAGCGGCCTTGGCGGGCTGGCTGTCGTCACCGCAGCCCTGCAGCGTCGCGGTGAGCAGCAGGGCGGAAAGCAGAGTCAGGGAACGGTTCATGGCGTCCTCGCATTTCGTGAGACGCGCAGTTTATTCCGTTGGCCCAATGGTTCCTATCGGCAGCTTCATTGCGCGGGTTCGCAGCGCCAGCGACCGGCCTTCTCGTCGTAGCCCGCCTTGATGACAGCCAGCCCGTCGCCGCGTGCCTCCAGGCAGAAGGTCTTCATGAAGGTCGCCCGCTGGCCGTCGCCGGCGCTGTCGTGCCCGCCGACGGTGACGCTGTACAGGCCAGGCTCCAGCAGCCGCGCCGGGGTTTTCTCGCGGAAGCCGGCAATAGCCCGGCCATAGGCGAAGCAGGTGTCGCTGCGCAGCGGCACGCCCTGGGTCGGTTCGATACTGGCCGACGACCAGAACGGCTCGTAGGGTTCGCGGGAGACTTCGATGTACTGCACCGCCACTTGCCGTTCGTCCACCTGCAGCGTGCGGTTGAAGAACAGGCCGGGCGACTTGAACGCGGCCCCGCCAAAGCACAGGGTCCGGTCCTGCATCCAGACGTTGGCGTCGCCGTCGAACAGGCGCGACATGCCCCAGGCCGACAGCGAGGGCGTCAGCAGGGCAAGACACAGCGAACTCACGAGAAAGCCGCGCTTCATCCACTTGGCTCCGCAGGCCGCGCCGTCCTGGCGCGGGCATGTCGCATTCTGACCAGCCGCCGCGAGCAATTCCACGCACCCGGTCACTTCTACGCCGGTCGCAGCATGTCGCAAACGCACCTACCCACGACGTGCGCAGGCATCTGGGCCGACGGGGCCAGTCATACCATCGCTGCCAAGGGGGCCAGTTGCGTCCCGCACCAGCCATGGCGCTCCAGCGCGCCGCAGGGAGACCAGCGATGTTCAGCAAGCAAGACCAGATCCAGGGTTATGACGACGAACTGCTCGCGGCGATGGATGCCGAGGAAGCGCGCCAGGAGGACCACCTCGAGCTGATCGCTTCGGAGAACTACACCAGCAAGCGCGTCATGCAGGCCCAGGGCAGCGGGCTGACCAACAAGTACGCCGAAGGGTATCCGGGCAAGCGTTACTACGGCGGCTGCGAGCATGTGGACAAGGTCGAGCAGCTGGCCATCGATCGCGCCAAGCAGCTGTTCGGCGCCGACTACGCCAACGTGCAGCCGCACTCCGGCTCCTCGGCCAACTCCGCCGTGTACCTGGCGCTGATCAACGCCGGCGACACCATCCTGGGCATGAGCCTGGCCCATGGCGGCCACCTGACCCACGGCGCCAAGGTCTCCTCCTCCGGCAAGCTGTACAACGCCGTGCAGTACGGCTTGAACACCGACACCGGACTGATCGACTACGACGAGGTCGAGCGCCTGGCCGTGGAACACCAGCCGAAGATGATCGTCGCCGGTGTCTCCGCCTACTCCAAGACGCTGGACTTCCCGCGCTTCCGCGCCATCGCCGACAAGGTCGGGGCGCTGCTGTTCGTCGACATGGCCCACGTCGCCGGCCTGGTCGCCGCTGGCCTGTATCCGAACCCGCTGCCCTACGCCGACGTGGTCACCACCACCACCCACAAGACCCTGCGCGGCCCCCGCGGCGGCCTGATCCTGGCCAAGTCCAACGAAGAGATCGAGAAGAAGCTCAACTCGGCCGTCTTCCCCGGCGCCCAGGGTGGCCCGCTGATGCACGTGATCGCTGCCAAGGCGGTGTGCTTCAAGGAAGCGCTGGAGCCCGGCTTCAAGGACTACCAGGCCCAGGTGATCAAGAACGCCCAGGCCATGGCCCAGGTGTTCATCGACCGCGGCTACGACGTGGTTTCCGGCGGCACCGACAACCACCTGATGCTGATCAGCCTGGTGAAGCAGGGCCTGACCGGCAAGGAAGCGGACGCCGCCCTCGGCCGCGTCGGCATCACCGTGAACAAGAACGCCGTGCCGAATGACCCGCAAAGCCCGTTCGTCACCTCCGGCATCCGCATCGGCACCCCGGCGGTCACCACCCGTGGGCTGAAGGAAGAACAGTGCCGCGAGCTGGCCGGCTGGATCAGCGACGTATTGGACCACCTGGGCGACGCCGACGTGGAGGCGAAAGTCGCCACCCAGGTCGCCGGCCTGTGCGCGGATTTCCCGGTCTACCGTTGAGATTCCCGGCAGCCCCTTGTAGGAGCGAGCTTGCTCGCGAACCAGCCCCGTCGCGAGGCCATTCGCGAGCAAGCTCGCTCCTACGAAGGGCGACACGGCGACTAGAGATTTCAGGAGCACCCCATGCAACGCTACTCCGGCTTCGGCCTGTTCAAGCACTCCCTGAGCCACCACGAGAACTGGCAGCGCATGTGGCGCACGCCCACGCCCAAGCCGGTGTATGACGTGGTCATCGTCGGCGGCGGCGGGCACGGCCTGGCCACTGCCTACTACCTGGCCAAGGAGCACGGCATCACCAACGTCGCGGTGATCGAGAAGGGCTGGCTGGGCGGCGGCAACACCGCGCGCAACACCACCATCGTGCGCTCCAACTACCTGTGGGACGAGTCGGCGCTGCTCTACGAACACGCCATGAAACTGTGGGAAGGCCTGTCCCAGGACCTGAACTACAACGTCATGTTCTCCCAGCGCGGCGTCTACAACCTCTGCCACACCCTGCAGGACATGCGCGACGGCGAGCGCCGCGTGAGCGCCAACCGCCTCAACGGTGTGGACGGCGAACTGCTCAACGCCCAGCAGGTGGCCGAAGAGATTCCCTACCTGAACTGCACCAAGAGCGCCCGCTACCCGGTGATGGGTTCCACCGTGCAACGCCGTGGCGGCGTGGCCCGTCACGACGCCGTGGCCTGGGGCTTCGCCCGTGCCGCCGACGCCCTGGGCGTGGACCTGATCCAGCAGACCGAAGTCATCGGCTTCCGCAAGCAGGACGGCGCCGTGATCGGCGTCGAGACCAACCGCGGCTTCATCGGCGCCAAGCGCGTCGGCGTGGTCACCGCCGGCAACTCCGGGCACATGGCGATGCTCGCCGGCTTCCGCCTGCCGATCGAATCGCACCCGCTGCAGGCGCTGGTCTCCGAGCCGCTGAAACCCATCATCGACAGCGTGATCATGTCCAACGCCGTGCACGGCTACATCAGCCAGTCGGACAAGGGCGACCTGGTCATCGGCGCCGGCATCGACGGCTACAACGGCTATGGCCAACGCGGCTCCTACCCGGTGATCGAACACACCCTGCAGGCGATCGTCGAGATGTTCCCGGTGCTCTCGCGCGTGCGCATGAACCGCCAGTGGGGCGGCATCGTCGACACCACCCCGGACGCCTGCCCGATCATCGGCAAGGCCCCGGTGAAGAACCTGTTCTTCAACTGTGGCTGGGGCACCGGCGGCTTCAAGGCCACGCCCGGCTCGGGCAACGTCTTCGCCGCCACCCTCGCCAAGGGCGAGCCGCATCCGCTGGCCGCGCCCTTCTCCATCGAACGCTTCCACACCGGCGCGCTGATCGACGAGCACGGCGCTGCGGCCGTAGCTCACTAAAGAGGGCATTAACCATGTTGAACATCTTCTGCCCTCATTGCGGCGAGCTGCGTTCCGAAGAGGAATTCCACGCCAAGGGCCAGGCGCACATTCCGCGTCCGCTCGACCCGGCCGCCTGCACCGACGCCGAGTGGGGCGAGTACATGTTCTTCCGCGACAACCCGCGCGGCATCCACCACGAACTGTGGGTGCACGCCGCCGGCTGCCGCCAGTACTTCAACGTCACCCGCCACACGGTGACCTACGAAATCCTCGAAACCTACAAGATCGGCGAAAAGCCCAGCATCACCGCCACCGAGAAGAAATCCGCCGTCCAGCCCGCCGTGGAGAAGGCCTAATGAGCCAGATCAATCGCCTGTCCCGTGGCGGTCGCATCGACCGCAACAAGCCGCTGACCTTCAGCTTCAACGGCCAGAGCTACCAGGGCTTCGCCGGTGACACCCTGGCCGCCGCGCTGCTGGCCAACGGCGTCGACATCCTCGGCCGCAGCTTCAAGTACTCGCGCCCGCGCGGCATCGTCGCCGCCGGCGCCGAAGAGCCCAACGCCATCCTGCAGATCGGCTCGCGCGAATCCACCCAGGTGCCCAACGTGCGCGCCACCCAGCAGGCGCTGTACAGCGGCCTGGTGGCCACCGCCACCAACGGCTGGCCGAACGTGCAGAACGACCTCATGGGGATCTTCGGCAAGGTCGGCGGCAAGCTGATGCCGCCCGGCTTCTACTACAAGACCTTCATGTACCCGCAGTCCATGTGGCTGACCTACGAGAAGTACATCCGCAAGGCTGCCGGCCTGGGCCGCGCGCCCACCGAAGTGGACCCGGACAGCTACGACTGGATGAACCACCACGCTGACGTGCTGATCGTCGGCGCCGGCCCCGCCGGCCTCGCCGCTGCCCTGGCCGCCTCGCGCAGCGGTGCGCGGGTGATCCTCGCCGATGAACAGGAAGAGTTCGGCGGCAGCCTGCTCGACACCCGCGAAACCCTCGATGGCAAGCCGGCCGAGGAGTGGGTGGCCCAGGCCATCACCGAGCTGGAAGGCAACCCGGACGTGATCCTGCTGCCGCGCGCCACGGTCAACGGCTACCACGACCACAACTTCCTCACCATTCACGAGCGCCGCACCGACCATATCGGCGAGACCGCTCCGCTGGGCCAGGTGCGCATGCGTGTACACCGCGTGCGTGCCAACCGCGTGGTACTGGCTGCCGGCGCCCACGAGCGCCCGCTGGTCTACGCGAACAACGACGTGCCGGGCAACATGCTTGCCGGCGCCGTCTCCACCTATGTACGCCGCTACGGCGTGGCACCGGGCAAGAAACTGGTGCTGTCCACCAACAACGACTACGCCTACCGCGTCGCCCTGGACTGGCAGGAGGCCGGTCTGCAGGTGGTCGCCATTGCCGACGCCCGCCCCAATCCGCGTGGGGAGTGGGTCGAGGAAGCGCGCAAGCGCGGTATGCGGGTCATCACCGGCAGCGCAGTGATCGAGGCACGCGGCAGCAAACGCGTGAGCGGAGCGAAGGTCGCCTCCATCGACACCTTCCGCCACAAGGTCAACGCGCCCGGCGAGTGGCTGGACTGCGACCTCATCGCCAGTTCCGGCGGCTACAGCCCGGTGGTGCACCTGGCTTCGCACCTGGGCGGCAAGCCGGAATGGCGCGAGGACATCCTCGCCTTCGTGCCGGGCCTGGCCTTCCAGAAGCGCATTTGTGCCGGCGCGGTGAACGGCGTGTTCCGCCTCGCCGATGCCCTGGCCGACGGCTACCAGGCCGGCAGCCAGGCCGCAGTCGACGGCGGCTTCAAGGCCGTCGAAGGCGAGCTGCCGGTGGTTGCCGAGCGTGCCGAGGACGCCACCCTCGCGCTGTTCCAGGTGCCCCACGAGAAATCCACGGCGCGCGCACCCAAGCAGTTCGTCGACACCCAGAACGACGTCACCGCCGCCGCCATCGAACTGGCCTGCCGCGAGGGCTTCGAGTCCATCGAGCACGTCAAGCGCTACACCGCGCTGGGCTTCGGCACCGACCAGGGCAAGCTGGGCAACATCAACGGCCTGGCGATCGCCGCCCGCGCCCAGGGCAAGAGCATCGCCGACACCGGCACCACCATGTTCCGCCCCAACTACACCCCGGTGACCTTCGGCGCGGTCGCCGGCCGCCACTGCGGCCATCTGTTCGAGCCGGTACGCTTCACCGCCCTGCACGCCTGGCACGTGAAGAACGGCGCCGAGTTCGAGGACGTCGGCCAGTGGAAGCGCCCCTGGTACTTCCCCAAGCGCGGCGAAGACATGCACGCCGCCGTGGCCCGCGAATGCCGCGCCGTGCGTGAGTCGGTCGGCCTGCTCGACGCCTCGACCCTGGGCAAGATCGACATCCAGGGCCCGGACGCCCGCGAGTTCCTCAACCGCGTCTACACCAACGCCTGGACCAAGCTGGATGTGGGCAAGGCCCGCTATGGCCTGATGTGCAAGGAAGACGGCATGGTCTTCGACGATGGCGTCACCGCGTGCCTGGCCGACAACCACTTCGTCATGACCACCACCACCGGCGGCGCGGCGCGCGTGCTGGAGTGGCTGGAGCTGTACCACCAGACCGAATGGCCGGAGCTGAAGGTGTACTTCAGCTCGGTCACCGACCACTGGGCCACCCTGACCCTGTCCGGCCCCAACAGCCGCAAGCTGCTGGCCGAGGTCACCGACATCGACCTGGACAAGGACGCCTTCCCCTTCATGACCTGGAAGGAAGGCAAGGTCGCCGGCGTCCCGGCGCGGGTGTTCCGCATCTCCTTCACCGGCGAGCTGTCCTACGAGGTGAACATCCAGGCCAACTACGCCATGGGTGTGCTGGAAGCCATCGTCGCCGCTGGCGCGAAGTACAACCTGACGCCGTATGGCACCGAGACCATGCACGTCCTGCGCGCCGAGAAGGGCTTCATCATCGTCGGCCAGGACACCGACGCCTCGGTCACCCCGGACGACCTGAACATGGGTTGGGCAGTCGGTCGTACCAAGCCCTTCTCCTGGATCGGCTGGCGCGGCATGAACCGCGCCGACTGCCAGCGCGAGGACCGCAAGCAGCTGGTCGGCCTCAAACCCACCAACCCGATGGACCTGCTGCCCGAAGGCGCGCAACTGCTGTTCACCCCGCAGCACACCGTTCCGGCGACCATGGTCGGCCACGTCACCTCCAGCTACATGAGCAGCAGCCTGGGCTACAGCTTCGCCCTGGCGGTGGTGAAGGGCGGCATCAAGCGCCTGGGCGAGAAGGTCTATGCCCCGCTGGCCGATGGCCGGGTGATCGAGGCGGAAATCTGCAGCTCGGTGTTCTACGACCCGAAAGGGGAACGGCAGAACGTGGATTGATCCCTCGCGCCCGCTCCCCACAGGGAGCGGGCTGACCGATTTCCAGGCGCAGCGCGCCCCAAGGTGAACAGAACATGAGCAAAGCCAACCTCTACCAGCAACGCCCCGCAGACGGCATTCAGGCCGAATCCCCCCTGCACCACGCCGAGCTGGACAAGCTCGCCGCGCGCAAGGTGGCCAACGCCGGCGTGACCCTGCGCGAGAAGAAATTCCTCGGCCACCTGACCCTGCGTGGCGACGCCCACGACCCGGCCTTCGCCGGCGGCGTACACAAGGCCCTGGGCCTGGAGCTGCCGGTGGCCCTGGGCCTGGTAGCCAAGGGCAAAACCTCGCTGCAGTGGCTCGGCCCGGACGAGTGGCTGCTGATCGTCCCCGGCGGCGAGGAATTCGCCGTCGAGCAGCGACTGCGCGAAGCCCTCGGCGAGGACCTGCACTACTCGGTGATCAACGTCAGCGGCGGCCAGACCCTGCTGGAGCTCGAAGGCGCCAAGGTGCGCGAAGTGCTGATGAAGTCCACCGGCTACGACGTCCACCCGAGCAACTTCCCGGTGGGCAAGGCGGTGGGCACGAACTTCGCCAAGTCCCAGCTGGTGATCCGCCATACCGGCGAGCACACCTGGGAGCTGGTGGTGCGCCGCAGCTTCTCCGACTACATCTGGCTGTGGCTGCAGGACGCCTGCGCCGAGTACGGCCTGCAGGTAGCGGCGTAACAGGCGTCGATTCCCCTCGCTGCTTCGGCGAGGGGAAATCCTTCGGAGTCAGACCATGAGCCGCACCCCCGATACCTGGATCCTCACCGCCGACAGCCCGAGCCTGCTGGGCACGGTGGACGTGGTCACGCGCTACCTGTTCGAACAGCGCTGCTACGTCACCGAGCACCACTCCTTCGATGACCGCCTGGCGCAGCGCTTCTTCATTCGCATCGAATTCCGCGCCGGCGACGGCTTCGACGAAGCGGCCTTCCGCGCCGGCCTCGCCGACCGCGTCTCGCCCTTCCAGATGAACGTCGAGCTGACCCCACCGGGCTACCGCAGCAAGGTGGTGATCATGGTCTCCAAGGCCGACCACTGCCTGAACGACCTGCTCTACCGCCAGCGTATCGGCCAGCTGCCGATGGACGTGGTGGCGGTGGTCTCCAACCACCCGGACCTGGAGCCGCTGGCGACCTGGCACGGCATTCCCTACCACCACTTTGCGCTGGACCCGAACGACAAGGGCGCACAGGAGGCGAAGGTCTGGCAGGTGATCGAGGAAACCGGCGCCGAACTGGTGATCCTCGCCCGCTACATGCAGGTGCTCTCGCCCGAGCTGTGCCGCCGCCTGGACGGCTGGGCGATCAACATCCACCACTCGCTGCTGCCCGGTTTCAAGGGCGCCAAGCCCTACCACCAGGCCTACCAGAAGGGCGTGAAGCTGGTCGGCGCCACCGCCCACTACATCAACAACGACCTCGACGAGGGCCCGATCATCGCCCAGGGCGTCGAGCCCGTGGACCACTCCCACTACCCCGAGGACCTGATCGCCAAGGGCCGCGACGTGGAGTGCCTGACCCTGGCCAAGGCCGTGGGTTACCACATCGAGAAACGCGTGTTCCTGAACGCCAATAGGACAGTGGTGCTGTAAGCACAGCCCGTACCTGTAGGGCGCATAACGCCACAGGCGTTATCCGCCATGACGTCTGCAACGGCGGATGGATGGGGCTCATCCGCCCTACGTGTCACCTCGGAGTGTGGCGCGCGCTGTATAGAGCGCCCTCTCCCTAGCCCTCTCCCTGAAGGGAGAGGGGATATCCGAGCGAGGGCCGGACTCCGTGCCATCCGGCGACACCGAACAGCCCCCTTTCCCTTCAGGGAGAGGGTTGGGGAGAGGGTCTTGAAGCCCGCTCCCAAGCACCGAGCAACACCGACAACCCAGCCGGCTGCCAGCAGTACCGACCGGCCCTGTCGCGCAACACACGACATCCCAGTGCAAAACCGCGTGCCGCAAGGCCCGCCTTTGTACCCACAAACACAATGAGGAATGCGTATGTCTGGCAATCGTGGTGTGGTTTATCTCGGCCCGGGCAAGGTCGAAGTTCAGAACATCCCCTATCCGAAGATGCAGGACCCGCAGGGCAAGCAGATCGACCACGGGGTGATCCTGCGCGTGGTTTCCACCAACATCTGCGGCTCCGACCAGCACATGGTCCGTGGCCGTACCACCGCGCCGGAAGGCCTGGTGCTGGGCCACGAGATCACCGGCGAGGTGGTGGAGATTGGCCGCGGCGTGGAAACCATGAAGATCGGCGACCTGGTCTCGGTGCCGTTCAACGTCGCCTGTGGCCACTGCCGTACCTGCAAGGAGCAGCACACCGGCGTCTGCCTGACGGTCAACCCGTCCCGCGCCGGCGGTGCCTACGGCTACGTCGACATGGGCGGCTGGGTCGGCGGCCAGGCCGAGTACGTGATGGTTCCCTACGCCGACTTCAACCTGCTGCGCCTACCCAACCGCGACGCGGCGATGGAGAAGATCCGCGACCTGACCTGCCTCTCCGACATCCTCCCCACCGGCTACCACGGTGCGGTGACTGCCGGCGTCGGTCCGGGCAGCACCGTCTACATCGCCGGTGCCGGTCCGGTCGGCCTCGCTGCCGCCGCTTCGGCCCGCCTGCTGGGCGCCGCCGTGGTGATCGTCGGTGACGTCAACCCGACCCGCCTGGCCCACGCCAAGGCGCAGGGCTTCGAGATTGCCGACCTGTCCAAGGACACTCCGCTGCACGAACAGATCGCCGATCTGCTGGGCGAGCCGGAAGTGGACTGCGCGGTCGACGCGGTGGGCTTCGAAGCCCGCGGCCATGGTCATTCGGGCTCGCAGCACGAGGCTCCGGCCACCGTGCTGAACTCGCTGATGGGCGTGGTACGGGTAGCCGGCAAGATCGGTATTCCGGGCCTCTACGTCACCGAGGATCCGGGCGCGGTGGACGCAGCGGCCAAGCAGGGTTCGCTGAGCATCCGCTTCGGCCTGGGCTGGGCCAAGTCGCACAGCTTCCACACCGGCCAGACCCCGGTGATGAAATACAACCGCCAGCTGATGCAGGCGATCATGTGGGACCGCATCAAGATCGCCGACGTCGTCGGGGTGGAAGTCATCACCCTCGACCAGGCGCCCAAGGGCTACGGCGAGTTCGATGCCGGGGTGCCGAAGAAATTCGTCATCGACCCGCACAACCTGTTCCGCGCCGCCTGACGGCGCAACCGACCCCGGCCGCGACTCCACTTCCGCGGCCGTCTCTCCAGGGGAGCCGCAAGGCTCCCTTTTTTTGTCCGCGCGGCCGGGGCGTGTAGGAGCGAGCTTGCTCGCGAACCCGACCAGCACCGCGGCACAACCGGGAAATCCGTTCGCGAGCAAGCTCGCTCCTACAGAAGATCCGTCACGGCTTGGCGCGGGAAGGATACGTAGGATGGGTGGAGCGCAGCGATACCCATGCTGGCGGTGCCGAGAATTGATGGGTATCGCTGCGCTCCACACCATCCTACAAATCCGATCAAGGCTTGGGCGCGGGGCAGTTGAAGTCGCCTTCCTGGCAGTCGGACAGCGTCTGCAGTTCCTTGATGCGGTTGTCCGTCATGGCCTTCAGGCAATTGCTGTAGGCCATCGGATAGCCCGAGCCACCCTCGACGCTGGACGTCTCGAACTTGCAGCTGAGGTCACGGTAGGTCAGCCAGGCCTTCTGCGCAGCGGTCAGGGCCTTCTTCTGCCCGGCATCCAGGCGCTGGCGATACTGCCCGTAGAGATCGTTAAGACGCTTGTCGCTGGCCTTGTAGGCGGCGCCGGTACAGGCATTGATCTCGCCCTGGGTCTTGGCGTCGGCGCAGTCCTCGGCGGCTTGGGCGAAGGAAGACATGGCCAGCAGGCCGAGGGGAAGGAGCAGCAACTTCATGGGGACGCTATCCGTTGTTTTGGATGGAGTCCCCACTCTAGCCGCTCTCGCTGGGCAATGGCGGATAACGCTTGGAGCGTTATGCGCCCTACACGAGTCCAAATCCACATCGTAGGGCGAATAACCGCTCGCGGTTATCCGCCGCCACGTCGCGGCGCTCAGCCGAGCAGCTTCGCCGCCATCCGCTCCAGCGCCTGGCGCTGGAAGGCGCGGAAGTCAGCGTCGGGCTGCTGGCCTTCGAGCATCGGCAGGAAGGGATCGACCACTTCGGTGCGTACGCCGGCCATCTCCTCGATCACCGCGTGCCCGCAGAACGGCACATAGGCTTCCGCATAGCCGCCTTCATGCACCACCACCAGCTTGCCAGCGCACAGGCGCTCGGCAGCGTCGCGCACGGCGGCGGTCATGAAGCGGAAGGTCTCGCTGTGGGCGAGCATGCGCGCCAGGGGGTCCACGCCGTTGGCGTCGAAGCCGCTGGCCACCACGATCAGCTCCGGCTGGAAACGCTCCAGCGCCGGCACGATGATCGTCTCCATGGCCACGCGGTAGGCATCGTCACCGCTGCCTGGATAGAGCGGCACGTTGAGGTTGCAGCCCTTGCCCGCGCCTTCGCCAATGTCGTCCACCGCGCCACTGCCGGTGGGGTAGCAGTCGGCCTGGTGAATCGACAGGGTCAGCACGTCGTCGCGGCCGTAGAAGATCGTCTCGGTGCCGTTGCCGTGGTGCACGTCCCAGTCGAGCACCGCCACGCGCTTGATCCCGTGGCGCGCCTTGGCCGTCTCCACCGCCACGGCGATGTTCGCCAGGTAGCAGAAGCCCATGCCGCGATCCGGCAGGCAGTGGTGGCCCGGCGGGCGGGACAGCGCGTAGGCGTTGTCCAACTCGCCGCGCAGCACAGCGTCAACCGCGGCGATGGTCAGCCCGGCGGACTGCCGGGCGATGTCGTAGGTGCCATGGCTGACCATGGTTTCCTCGCCCATGTCGCCGTGGCCGGCTTCGCTGTAGGCCTTGAAGCGCTCCAGGTAGCCGGCCGGGTGCACCCGCAGCAGGTCTTCCTCGCTGGCCAGCGGCGCGCTGGACAGGTGCAGCTGGCTGCTGAGGCCGGAGACGTCCATCAGGCTTTTCAGCCGGCGTTTGCTCTCCGGCGACTCGGCATGGCCGGCGCCCACCGGCGGCTGCAACCAGCCGCCGACGGGAAGGATCAAGGCATGCAGCCCGGTCGCGTGCCAGAAGCAGCGCTCGTCGAAGAAGAACCCGGTACGACGACTCATGCGCGGGCCGTCTTCAGGGCACGCTGGCGCTTGCGGCTGAACAGCCAGTAGACCGGCGAGACCACGCCCAGGCCGACGACCCAGGAGATGTCCGCGCCATTCATGGCCTGCGCGGCAGCACCGGTGTAGAGCGCGGTGGACATGAACGGCACCTGCACCAGGATGCCGAGGATGTAGCAGTTCACCGCGGTCCAGTTGAAGGTGCCGTAGATGCCGCCGTCGCGACGGAAGAACGACAGCACGTCGTATTCGCCGTGGGCCACCAGGTAGTAGTCGACCAGGTTGATCGCGCTCCAGGGCACCAGCACGTAGAGCAGCAGCAGGATGAAGTTGGTGTAGTTGGCCATGAAGTTGTCCTGGCCGAGCAGGGCGATGGCCAGGGAGCCACTGAACAGCGCCAGGGCGATCACCGCGCGCCAGCCGGCCTGGGCCGACCAGGACGGCAGCAGGGTCTGGCCGACGGTGATGGCCGAGAGCGTGCCGCAGTACAGGTTCATCGAGTTGGTGGCGGCGATGCCGATGGAGAACACCGCGACCATGATGGCGCTGAAGCCGCCGGTCATCTCGATCAGGCCGGCGATGACGTCGCCCTCGCCCACCGACAGGCCGACCAGCACACCCAGCAGCATCGGCAGGATCGAGCCCAGGCAGCAGCCCCAGTAGCTCGACCAGAACGCAGTGCGCGCACCAGTGCCCTGCGGCATGTAGCGCGAGTAGTCGGAGACGTAGGGCGCATACGCCAATTGCCACAGCGCGGCGATGGACAGCGCGCCGAGGAAGCCGGGGATGTTGTTCTCATTGCGCTGCAGCAGGTCCGCCGGCAGGCCGTGGACGAACACCAGCCAGACGAAGCTGATCAGCAGCACCGCGCCGGACAGCCAGGACATCACGCGGGTGTAGCCGTGGATCAGGCGGTAGCCGAACACCGTGGCGATCACACTGATCGCGCCCACCAGCAGGATGCCGGTGTTGGTGCCGATCACCTCGAAGCGCGCGTGCAGCGCCTGGCCGCCGAGCACCAGGTTGGAGGCGAAGAAGCCCAGGTACATGATCACCACCAGGGCGACCACCAGCAAGGAGCCGAAGGAGCCGAACTGGCCGCGGGTCTGCACCATCTGCGGCACGCCCAGCTGCGGGCCCTGGGCCGAGTGCAGGGCCATGAACACGCCACCCACCAGGTTGCCGAGCACCAGCGCCAGCACGGCGGCGAAGAACGGCAGCTTGAACACGGTGACCGCCAGGGCGCCGGTAACCACGGTCAGCAGCATGATGTTGCTGCCGAACCAGATGGTGAAGAGGTCACGGGCGCGGCCGTGTCGTTCGTGTGCGGCGATGGGCTGGATGGTGCTCAGCTCCAGCGTCGTCGCCTGGTTTTGCGTCGTTGTCATTGTGTTTCTCACGCGTCGTTGGCAAGGCAGGCCCGGCGCGAGCGCCGGGCTTGGATCAGGAAAGGATCAGCGGGCGGCCCAGGCGTTGAAGCGCTGTTCCAGCTCTTCGCCGTGGTCGACCCAGAAGGCCGCGTCCACCGAGCGGGCGCCTTCGAGGTTGGCCGGTGCGGTGGGCAGTGCGTCGCGCACGTCCGCCGGCAGCAGGTCCAGCGTGCCCTTGTGCACCGGGCCGTAGGGGATGTTCTCGGAGAAGGTCTTCTGGGTTTGCGGCTGGCTGGCGAAGGCGATGAACTTCTCGGCCAGCGCCTTGTTCGGCGTGCCCTTCACCACGGCCCAGTATTCCGGGTCGTACAGGCTGCCCGGCCAGACGATGCCCAGCTTCACGCCTTCCTTCTGCGCGGCGGCGATGCGGCCGTTGTAGGCGGCGCTCATCACCACGTCACCGGCGGCCAGCCACTGCGGCGGCTGCGCGCCGGCTTCCCACCACTGGATGTTGCCCTTGAGCTGGTCGAGCTTGGCGAAGGCACGATCGACGCCCTCTTTCGTGCCGAGCACCTTGTAGAGGTCTTCCTGCTTCACGCCGTCGGCCAGCAGGGCGATTTCCAGGGTGTACTTGGCGCCCTTGCGCAGGCCGCGCTTGCCCGGATATTCAGCGGTGTTCCAGAAATCGGCCCAGGATTGCGGGGCCTTGGCGACCTTGGCGCCGTTGTAGGCCATGACCATGGACCAGACGTAGGTGGCCACGCCGCACTCGCTTAGGGTGCCGGGGACGAACTGCGATTCGTTGCCGATGGCGGCGGGGTCGATGCGCTCGAACAGGCCTTCCTCGCAGCCGCGCAGCAGCTCGGGGCTTTCCACCTCGACCACGTCCCAGGTGACCTTGCCGACGTCGACCATGGCTTTCACCTTGGCCATCTCGCCGTTGTATTCGCCGGCGACGATCTTGCCGGCGCCGCTGGCCTCGAAGGGCTTGAAGTAGGCCTGCTCCTGGGCCGCCTTGGTGGCGCCGCCGAAGGAGATGACGGTGATGCTTTGGGACTGTGCTTGAACGCTGCCGACAGCGGCAGCAAGGGCACAGGTGATGGAGATGCGCGTGAGCAAGGACACTTTCATGGAACGACTCCCACAGCCGGATTGGCGTTGTTGTGTTGCTGGGCAGTAGCCCCGGCCAGAAGCCGGGCAAAAGGGTTCCATCGCGCGGGCGTCTTTGCGCTCGCGGCGTTGTTGTTGGTGTTCTTTTGGTAGGAGCGAGCTTGCTCGCGAACCAGCCCCGCTGCGGAGTCTGTTCGCGAGCAAGCTCGCTCCTACAGGCCGTGCGGTTACAGCACGCCGATTTCCTGGGCCGTACGGTCGACCGCGCGGCGGGTCTTGTCGACCAGCTCGTCGATCTCGGCACGTCCGGCGACCAGCGCCGGGGCCATGATCATGCGGCCGAGGGTGGAACGGATGATCACGCCCTCCTCGAAGCCAATGGTGCGGCAGCGCCAGGCGATGTCGTTCTCGTTGTCGAAGCGCTTGCGGGTGGCCTTGTCCTGGACGAACTGCAGGGCGGCGACAAAGCCAGTGCCCTGGATGTCGCCCACCAGCGGGTGGTTGCCGAAGACTTCGCGCAGGCACTGTTGCAGGTACGGGCCGGTGTCGTTCTTCACCGCGTTCACCCAGCCCTCGTCGCGCAGCGCGCGCAGGTTGGCAACGGCGACGGCGGCGGCCACCGGGTGGCCGGAGTAGGTCAGGCCGTGGGCGAACACGCCGCCCTCTTCCACCAGCGCCTGGGCAATGCGCTTGCTCAGCACCAGGCCGCCCATGGGGATGTAGCCGGAGGTCAGGCCCTTGGCGATGGACAGGGTGTCGGGCTGGAAGCCGAAGTGCTGGTGGGCGAACCACTCGCCGGTACGGCCGAAGCCGCCGATCACTTCGTCGGCGCACAGCAGCACGTCGTACTGACGGCAGATGCGCTGGATTTCCGGCCAGTAGCTTTCCGGCGGGAAGATCATGCCGCCAGCGCCCTGGAACGGCTCGGCAATGAAGCCGGCGACGTTGTCGGCGCCCAGTTCGAGGATCTTCTCTTCCAGTTGCAGCGCGCAGCGACGGCCGAACTCGGCCGGTGTCAGGTCGCCGCCGGCAGCGAAGAAGTAGGGTTCGTCGATGTGCGCGATGTCCGGGATCAGGCCGCCCATCTCGTGCATGAACTTCATGCCGCCCAGCGCCGTGGCCGCCAGGGTGGAGCCGTGGTAGCCGTTCCAGCGGCCGATCATGATCTTCTTCTGCGGCTTGCCTTCGATCTGCCAGAAGCGGCGCACGGTACGGATCAGCACCTCGTTGGCCTCGGAGCCGGAGTTGGTGTAGATCGCGTGGCTGTAGTGGTCGGGCAGCAGGCTGAAGAGGGTCTCGGAGAGCTCGATCACCGCCGGGTGGGTGGTGTGGAAGAACATGTTGTAGTACGGCAGTTCGTCGAGCTGGGCGGTGGCGGCGGCGGTCAGGTCCTTGCGGCCATAGCCCAGGTTGGTGCACCACAGGCCGGACATGCCGTCGAGGTACTTGTTGCCGTCGTTGTCCCAGAGGTGCAGGCCTTCGCCGCGCACCATCACGCGCGGGCCTTCGGCGTTCAGCGCCTTCTGGTCGAGGAAGGCGTGGATGTGGTGGGCCGCATCCGCTTTCTGGTATTCACGGGTGTCGCGCGGGGCGCGGGTGTTGTCGGTCATCGACTTTCTCCTCTATCCCTCGGCGGTGCTCCGGCAGCCGGCCTGAGGGGTCTTCAGGGGATCGAGGGCGACGGACTTACCTGGGCAGTCTCACCGGCCGTCTCGAACGGTTCGGTTAGCAATCGGGGTGTTGCTCAGGCGCCGGATTCGACCCCGGCGGCCTGTGTTGTCTTCAATCGCGCAGCTGGAACCAGGTGGTCTTCAGCTGGGTGTACTTGTCGAACGAGTGCAGCGAGAGGTCGCGGCCGAAGCCGGACTGCTTGCCGCCGCCGAAGGGAATCGCCGGGTCCAGCGCGTCCACGGTGTTCACCGACACGGTGCCAGCATTGAGCTTGCGCGCTACGCGGTGAGCGCGGTGCAAGTCATCGCTCCACAGGGAAGCGGCGAGGCCGTAGATGCTGTCGTTGGCCAGGCGCACGGCTTCTTCTTCGCTGTCGAAGGGGATGACTGCAAGCACCGGGCCGAACACTTCGTCGCGGGCCAGGGACTGTTCCGGGCGCACGCCGGTGAAGATGGTCGGTTCGATGAAGTTGTCCGAGCCATTGAAGCTCAGCTGGCGGCCACCACAGGCGAGCTGCGCGCCGTCGCTCTGGGCGCGATCGATGCAGGCCATGATGCCGGCGGTCTGCTTGTTGTCGACGATGGAGCCGGCGCGGCTGGCCGGGTCCAGCGGGTCGCCCGGCGTCCAGTCGCGGGCCTTGGCGATCAGGCGTTCGACGAATTCGTCGTGGATCGAACGCTCCACCAGCAGGCGCGAGTTGGCCGAGCAGACTTCGCCCTGGTTGAAGAAGATGCCGAAGGCGGCTTTTTCAGCGGCCAGGTCGAGGTCGCGGCAGTCGGCGAACACCAGGTTCGGGCTCTTGCCACCGCACTCCAGCCAGACCTGCTTGAGGTTGGACTGCGCGGAATACTGCATGAAGTACTTGCCGACCTGGGTCGAGCCGGTGAACACCAGGGCGTCCACGTCCGGGTGCAGGCCCAGCGCCTTGCCGGCGGCTTCGCCCAGGCCCGGCACGACGTTCAGCACGCCTTCGGGGATGCCGGCTTCCAGCGCCAGCTCGGCCAGGCGCAGGGCGGAGAACGGCGACTGCTCGGCGGGCTTGAGCACCACGGAGTTACCGGCGGCCAGTGCGGGCGCCAGCTTCCAGGCGGCCATGTCGAGGGGGAAGTTCCACGGCACCACGGCGCCGATCACGCCCAGCGGCGTGCGGGTGATGGTGGCCAGGGCGTTCTGCGCGGTCGGGGCGACCTGGTCGTAGAGCTTGTCGAGGCTTTCGGCGTACCAGGAGAAGACGCCAGCGGCGCCGGGCACGTCGATGTTCCAGGCGTCCATCACCGGCTTGCCCATGTTCAGGGTGTCGAGCAGGGCCAGCTCGTCGCGGTGGGTCATCATCAGCTCAGCGAGCTTCTGCAGCACGGCCTTGCGCTCACGCGGCGCCATGCGCGCCCAGGGGCCGGTCTCGAAAGCCTGGCGAGCGACACGCACGGCGGCATCGATCTCGGCCGCGCCACAGGCGGCGACATTGGCCAGCAGGCGATTGGTCGCCGGGGCGATGGACGCGAAAGTCGCACCATCCTGCGCGGCCACGCGGCGGCCGCCGATCAGCGCGCTGTCGATGAAGGTCTGCCGGGCAGCACGCTGCCGCCAATCGTTGAGCTCGTACACCAGGGCACTCCTGCTTCGCTCGCCCTCGAGGGACGTTGTTGTTCGAATGTGGATTGGATGGTCGCCCATGGCCTTGCCAAGGAAAATTATTAAATTTGTCTTCGGCCTATATGAAAAAGCTGGGCAGCCTCGCACCAGAGCGGAGCATGACGCGCCATCGCGGTGCAGGCCTGCGCACCGCTGCAGGGCCCGTATTCAGCGGGTCAACGCACCGTACAGCTCGGGGCGACGGCAAGCCAGGTAGGGGAAAGTCTCGGCCTGGCGGGCACGCTGCTCGGGGTCCAGGTCAACGATCAGCAGACTCTCCGCGGGCCCGGCGGCAGCCAGGCGCTCGCCGTCGGGCGCGACGATGCAGGAGCCACCGAGGAAGGCCAGCCCGTCTTCCACGCCGCAGTGGTTGCAGTAGGCGACGAACAACTGGTTCTCCACCGCCCGCGCCGGGACGATCACGCCCGGCACCGCGCCGTATTCCGGGGTCAGCGCGGTGGGAATCAGGATCAGCCCGGCGCCATTGAGGGCGTGAGTGCGTACCGCTTCGGGGTACTCCACGTCGAAGCAGATCAGCAGGCCAATGCGCCATCCGGCGTAGTCGAACGGCGTTTCCAGCACGTCGCCGGCACTGAACACTTCCCGCTCCATGGCACCGAACAGGTGCGCCTTGCGGTAGTGCCCGAGCGCTGCGCCGGTCGGGCCGATCACCTGCACCGAGTTGTAAGGCTTGCCGCCCTGGGGATGGCGTTCGGCGTAGCCGTAGGCGATGGCCAGCCCGAAGCGCTGCGCCAGTTCGCCAATGCGCGCGGCCGACGGCCCGTCCGCCGCCTCGGCCAGCTCGTTCATTTGTTGCGGCACGTTGTAGCCGCCCAGCCACAGCTCCGGGCACAGCAGCAGCTGCGCACCGGCGGCGGCCGCGGCGCCGGCCTGGCGCTCCAGTTGGTCGAGATTGCCGGCAACATCGCCGGGGAGGCCGCAGGTCTGCCAAAGGGCCATGCGCATGAGCTTTACTCCAGGCTGCGTGTACGGGATTTGCAGGGTGTCTTCACGGGCTGCGCTGGAGTATGCCCGCGCCCGGAGGGTCGCAGCAGGCGGCCGAGGCCATGAAAAATGTGGTCCCCGGCGAGGAAAATCTTCGCCATGGGCCGCCCCCGCCGGCCGGCCCAACGCGGTATCTTGTATAAAAAAGCATCAACGAGGCGTGCAGTGGCTTCCTATACCTTGCGGCAATTGAAGTATTTCGTGACCACCGTGGAATGCGGCAGCGTGGCCGAGGCGTCGCGCAAGCTGTACATCGCGCAGCCGTCCATTTCCACGGCGATCAAGGGGCTGGAAGAAAGCTTCGGCGTGCAGCTGTTCATCCGCCACCACGCCCAGGGCGTGTCGCTCACTCCCAGTGGCGCGCGCTTCTACCGCAAGGCGCAGGAACTGCTGCGCATGGCCCACGAATTCGAGCAGAACGCCCTGGCCGACAACGACGTGGTGGCCGGGCAGATCGACATCGGCTGCTTCGAGACGGTCGCCCCGCTCTACCTGCCGCGGCTGATCTCGGGCTTCCGCGAGCGCTACCCGGGCGTGGAAATCCGCATCAGCGACGGCGAGCAGCAGGAGCTGGTGCAGGGCCTCACCGGCGGCCGCTTCGACCTGGCGCTGCTCTACGAGCACGACCTCGACGCGACCATTTCCACCGACCCGCTGATGCCCGCCCAGCGCCCCTACGCGCTGCTGCCGGAGAACCACCGCTTCGCCAAGCAGGACAAGGTGTCCCTGCGCGACCTGGTGCTGGAGCCGATGATCCTGCTGGACGTGCAGCCCAGCCGTACCTACTTCGTGCGCATCTTCGAGGAACTGGGGCTGAACCCGCACATTGCCTTCAGCTCGCCGTCGATCGAGATGGTGCGCGGCATGGTCGGCCAGGGTTTCGGCTTCTCGGTGCTGGTGACCCGCCCGCACTCGGAGTGCACCTACGACGGCAAGAAGGTGGTGATGGTGAACATCGCCGAGGACGTCAGCGCCTCCGGCCTGGTCGCCGCCTGGCTCAAGCGCGCCCAGCTGACCAAGCCGGCGCAGCTGTTCGTCGACTATGCGCGAGAGGAATTGAGCGGGAAGCACTGACGCCTGCTCTTCTTGTAGGAGCGAGCTTGCTCGCGAACCAGCTTAGGCGCGGTGGGGACCCTCTCCCCCGCCCTCTCCCTGAAGGGAGAGGGAGCAGTCCTCTGCAACGGCTCACTTCACAGTCAACCGGCGAGCACTAATGCCTCAGCGCGCTCGGAACGGTCCCCTCTCCCTTCGGAGCGGGGCGCGCAGCCAGGGTTAGGGAGAGGGTCCACGCCCGAGTTCCGAGCCCCTCCCGTCACTCCCCGTGCCTCCCACCGACATCCGGCGTTACAATCTCGCCCCCTTTCGTTTTCGTCATACCCCGCCCCATGCTGATCTGGAAAGAGCGCGTGCAGCGCCTCATCACCCTCATCCTCGGCCTGCTGCAACGCTACCCGCGCGTGATCGCCCTGTTCGGCTTCTGCTCCGGCGTCTTCAGCTTCATCATGGTGGACCGCCACCGCGCCGGCTTCGCCCGCGCCATGGCCATCGTCATGCTGGTCAGCTGGATCTGGCTGATGCTGGAGAACCTGCTCACCGACCGCTTCAAGCGCCGTTTCGGCTGGGAGGTGCCGCCGGGCCTGCTGCGCTACGCGACCCAGCTGATCCACCAGGAAAGCCTGTTCTTCTGCCTGCCGTTCTTCTTCGTCACCACCACCTGGAACAGCGGCCAGGCGCTGTTCACCGGCGTGCTGACGCTGGCCGGGCTCGCTGCGATCACCGACCCGGTGTACTACAAGTTCCTCTCGGTGCGGCGCTGGACCTTCCTCGGCTACCACACCCTGACGCTGTTCGCGGTGCTGCTCACCGCGCTGCCGATCATCCTCCACCTGAGCACCCCGCAGAGCTACCAGGCGGCGCTCGGTATCGCCGTGCTGCTGTCGTTCCCGAGCCTGGCGGTGACGGTGAAGATCCACAAATGGTGGCGCTGGTTCGCCCTCGTCGGCCTGACGCTGTCCATCGGCTCGGTCGGCTGGTTCGCCCGCGCCTGGGTGCCGCCGTCAACCCTGTGGATGACCGAGATGGCGGTGACCGAGAGCTTCGACAACGCCCAGCGCACCCCTGGCGACAGCCTGGAGACGGTCAGCGTCGCGCAGATCAAAGCCCAAGGTCTCTACGCCTACACCGCGATCAACGCACCACGCGGTCTGAACGAGCGCATCTATCACGCCTGGCGCAAGGACGGCCAGGAAGTCGACCGCATCGCCCTGGACATCAAGGGCGGCCGCGAGGCCGGCTACCGCGCCTGGACGCACAAGCAGAACTTCCCCACCGACCCGAGCGGCAAGTGGCAGGTGCAGGTACTCACCGAGGCCGGCCAGGTGATCGGCACGCTGCGCTTCGAGGTCACGCCCTGACCACTCGGTATCCTTGACCCGACTCGGCGCTTTCCTCTACATAGAGCCTCTCCCGAGAACAAAAAGCGCCGAGAGAGTCATGACCGATACTGCCTTGCACCCGTTCGACCGCGCCGTGGCCCTGCAACCCGTGGCCGGCCAGCCCAACCTCTACGAGGGCCACACCAGCCAGGACTACTGGAACATGGTCGGCCCCTTCGGTGGCGTGACCGCCGCGGTCCTGCTGCAAGGCGCGCTGCGCCATCCGCAGCTGCTCGGCAGCCCGGTGTCGCTGACGGTGAACTACGCCGCCGCCGTCGTGGCCGGCGCCTTCCAGGTCGAAGCCATCCCGGTGCGCACCAACCGCTCCACCCAGCACTGGCTGCTGCAATTGACCCAGGCCGATGAAACCGGCGAGCAGCAGGTGACCACCACCGCCACCCTGGTCACCGCGTTGCGCCGCGAGACCTGGAGCCTGACCGACCTGCCCTTCCCGAACCTCTCTCCGGCCAGCGACTTCGAGCCGATGAGCCCCGCCGCCAAGGGCGTGGCCTGGCCCAAGCAGTACGAGATGCGCCCGGTGTCCGGCGCCTTTCCGACGAAATGGGACGGCAGCGGCGAAACCAGCCGCAGCCAGCTCTGGCTGCGCGACGCCCAGGACCGCCCGCTGGACTTCCTGTCCCTGGCGGCGATGAGCGACATCTTCTACCCGCGCGTCTGGCTGCGCCGCGCCACCCCGGTGCCAGCCGGCACCGTGTCGATCACCACCTATTTCCACACCGACGCCGCACAACTGGCCGAGGTCGGCAGCGGCTACCTGCTGGGTGACGCCCGCGCGCAGGAATTCCGCAACGGCTTCTTCGACCAGAGCGCGCAGCTGTGGAGCGAATCCGGTGCGCTGCTGGCGACCAGCAACCAGATCGTTTACTACAAGGAATAAGCCGCTTCGCTCTTCGCAGGATGGCGTGGAGCGAAGCGATACCCATCAATTCCTGTAACAGCGAGCGATGGGTATCGCAAGCTCCACCCATCCTACGTAGGTGCTCACTCTCGCCCCTTCCCTGCGGCGAAAAGAGCCGCATGAAAAAGCCCGGCACATGGCCGGGCTTTTTATTGAGGGCGAGGAAGGCTCAGACCTTCTTCACGAACTCCGACTTCAGCTTCATCGCGCCGATGCCGTCGATCTTGCAGTCGATGTCATGGTCGCCGTCCACCAGGCGAATGTTCTTCACCTTGGTGCCGACCTTCACCACCAGGGACGAGCCCTTGACCTTGAGGTCCTTGATCACGGTGACGGTATCCCCGTCCTGCAGCAGGTTGCCGACCGAGTCCTTGATCACGCGGGCATCGCTGTCGCCCTCGCTCGAACCGTCAGCGGACCATTCGTGGGCGCACTCGGGGCAGACCAGCTGGGCGCCGTCTTCGTAGGTGTATTCGGAGTTGCATTTGGGGCAGGGCGGCAGCTGGCTCACGGCGGTTCTCACAGTGGAAACGGTAAAAAGACCGCAGAGTATATAAGGTTTCTCGCCTTCCCGCTGGGCCCGTAGGCAAGGCACTACGCCACTACCGTTACAGAAGCTTCATAATCCATCGCTATAACAGGCGGCCACTTCGATAAGAAAAAGGACGCCACGCCATGCTGCACAAGCCCAACCCGCTCGCGCTGAGCATTGCGCTCTCGCTCGGCACGCTGGCGAGCCTCGCCGCCGAAACCGCCCAGGCCCTGCCGGTCTCGCCGATCATCGACAACGCCCAGACCAGCAGTCGCACCCTGGCCAACCAGGACACCCTGACGGTCACCAGCACCGGCAGCCTGGTCACCAGCGGCAAGAGCGTCGACCTCAAGGGCGCGGCCACCGGCACTGGCGTGGTCATCGACAACAGCGGTCTGATGCAGTCCACCACCGGCCGCGTAGTCGACACCTCCGGCAGCGACAGCACCACGCGCTTCTACCAGATCATCAACCGCGAAGGCGGGCGCATCCTCGGCTACGACGACGCCATTCGCATGAACAATCCGTTCAGCGCCGGCAGCCTGCTGATCGACAACGCTGGCAGCATCACCTCCGCCACCGGCCAGGCGCTGGACCTGGACAAGCTGCAAAGCGCCGCAACCGTCACGATCATCAACCGCGCCAGCGGTGTGATCCACAGCGACGGCAACGACGCCATCCGTCCCGGCGGCAACGCAACGATCACCAACTACGGTGAGATCAGCAGTTCGGACATGATCACTGCCGACACCAAGAACGACGGCATCGACTTCCAGGGCGCCGCGGGCGGCCAGGTGGAGAACCACGGCCTGATCAGCGGCGGCCGCCACGGCATCACCACCGACGTCGGCGCCACCCTGATCAACTACGCGGATGGCGTGATCATCGGCCGCAACGGCTCGGGCTTCGGCTCCGACGGCGATGGCACGGTGATCAACTACGGACGCATCACCGGCTCCTACAACGGCCTGGTGCCGGACGGCGACGGCGATGGCGTGGACATCGACTACAGCGGCCACATCGAGAACCACGGCATCATCGAAGGCACCGGCGCCGCCGGCTCGAAGGACGGCTCGCCCAACGGCAGCGAAGGCATCGCCATGGGTGGCGGCACCATCATCAACTACGCCGGCGCGATCATCCGCAGCGTCGACCGCGGCATCCTGGTCGACGACGGCAACGGCAACAGCGGCTTCGGCAAGACCTACCTGGAAAACCACGGCACGATTTCCGGCGAAAGACTCTCCGGCGTGACCCTCTCCGGCGACCTCGACGACACCGTGATCAACGACGGCCTGATCCACGGCGGCAACGGCGTCGCCCTGGAAATGGGCGGCGGCAACGACTCGCTGATTCTGCTCTCCGGCAGCCGCTTCGAAGGCCTGGTGGACGGCGGCAGCGGCCGCGATAGCGTCACCCTCGACGACGCTTCCGGCGGCAGCTTCGGCAACAGCGCCAACTTCGAGTGGCTGGACGTGAAACAGGGCAGCTGGACACTCGCCAGCACGAACGATTTCAGCGAAGGCGGCGAAATCTTCGGCGGCGCCAGCCTGAGCAACACCGGCAGCCTCCTCGGCACCCTGCAGATCGACCAGGGCGCCACCTACTCGGGCAGCGGCAGCGTTGGCGGGCTGAACGTCGCCGGCACCCTGATCGCCTCGCCGGCAACCGGCGCCGCCCATGTAACCGGCAACCTGAGCCTGTTGAGCGGCTCGACCCTGTCCTTCGGTGTGGAGCCCAGCGGCGCCCACGCCACCGTGCAGGTGGACGGCAAGACCAGCATCGATGGCTCGCACCTCGCCGTGCAGGCCGGCAGCGGCAATTGGCCGTGGCAGAGCAGCGTGCAGGTAATCAGCTCCACCGGCGGCGTCAGCGGCCAGTTCGCCGACGTGAAAAGCAACTTCGCCTTCCTCACCCCGACCCTGAGCTACAGCGCCAACAGCGTCGACCTGCAACTGACGCGCAACGACGTACAGTTCGGCGACCTCGCCAGCAGCAGCAACGGCCGCAACGCTGCCTCCGCCCTGCAGAGCCAGAGCGGCGGCGCGCTTTACAACGCACTGATCACCAGCGACGCGGGCAACGCCACTTCTGCCCTGGAGCAGTTGGCCGGCGCCAGCAACGCCAGCCTCGCTGCGGCGACCCTCGCCGGTAGCCAGCAGGTCGGCAGCGCCATGCTCAACGCCGTGCGCCAGCTGGGCAGCAGCAGCCTGCTGGCGGCCACCGAACGCAACGACACACCGATGCTCGCCGCCACCGGCGTGCCCAGCGAAGCGCGCAACCTCAACGACCCGAACGCCGCCGGCCGCCTGTGGGTGCAAGGCATCGGCAGCCACGGCAAGCTCGACGAACACGACAACAGCGGCGACCTGCAGCAGAACACCGGCGGCACCCTGCTCGGCGCCGACTGGGCACTGACCCCGGACTGGCGTCTGGGCGTGCTCGGCGGCTACTCGCACACCGACCTGGACGGCAGCGGCGGCGTTTCCGGCGACATCGACAGCTGGCACCTGGGCGCCTACGCACTGCACCAGAGCGGCCCCCTGGCGGTTCGCCTGGGCGCGGCCTACAGCAGCCATGACGGCGAGAGCAAACGCCGGGTGGAGTTCGACGGCTTCACTGATCGCCCCAAGGGCGACTACGACGCCGACAGCTGGCAGGCCTTCGCCGAGACCGGCTACGCCATGGGCAGCGGCCGCCTGAGCGCCGAGCCCTACGCACGCCTGGACTACCAGCGCTACGAGCGCGACTCGTACGATGAAAAGGGTGGCGCCGCCGCGTTGCACGTCGATTCCCAGGACCAGGACAACCTGAGCAGCACCCTCGGCCTGCGCATCGCCCGCCTCGATACCCTGAGCAACGGCATGAGCTTCACCCCGCGCCTTGGCCTTGGCTGGCGCCACACCTTCGGCGACATCGACAGTGAAACCCGCCAATCCTTCCTCGCCGGCGGCGACGCCTTCAGCGTCCAGGGCACCGCACTGGACCGCAACAGTCTGCTGCTGGACGTCGGCTTCGATGTCGGTGTGTCGGCACGCAATACCCTCGGCATCGGCTACAGCGGCCAGATGGGCAGCAACGCGCAGAACCACGCGCTGATCGCCCAGTGGCAGATGGCATTCTGATCCCCATCCAGCGGCGAAGGGGCCCGGCGAAAGCCGGGCTTTTTCTTGGGGGTTGATAAGACGAGAGATTCGGAAAATTCGCGATCAGTCTCGGGGCCCAACACATGGCCTCATCGAGCTCCGGCGGCAAAGCTTGCCGCCCCGGTCAGCCGACCGGTATCCGCCCAACCTCGATGAGTGAGCACTCCCATGAAAAAGCTTTGCATCCTGATCGCTGCCTGCGCCGTTCTCGCGGCCTGCGACAAGAAAGAAGAACAAACCTCAAAGACCGCCGTCCCCGCCGCTGCCATCCAGCAGGAAGCCAAGCCGGCGGCTCAACCGGAATCCAAGCCAGCAGAACAGGCCGCTCCGGCCGAAACCGCCGCCCCGGCTCAACCGGCCGCGGAAGCCGCCAAGCCGGCCGACGACAAGCAGCCGTAAGCGATCGCTTACCGGCGCCTGCGCGCCACCGGCGATACGTACCGGCCAGCCGCCCTCGGGCGGCTGGCTGCATTCAGGGCTGCAACTGGCTGAGGTAGGCCGTCAGCGCGGTGATGTCCTCGTCACTGAGCAACCCCGCCACCGCCAGCATCGGCGAGCCGGCCCGACTCGGGTCCTTGTCCCGGTAGCGCTGCAAGGCGTGGGTCAGGTAAGCCCGCGATTGCCCGGCGATGCGCGGGAAGCCGTCGTGCCCCATGGCCCCAGCGCCATGGCAGGTGACGCAGACGGTGGCATAGCGTTGGCCGCCCTGCTCCACCAGCGCCGGGTCCGGCGCCGCCTCTGAACGTGGCACGACCTTCTGCTGGCTGAAGTAGTAGGCGATGTTGACCCGCTCGTTGATGGTCAGCAGCTTGGCCGCCTGGTTCATCACGAAGTCGGTGCGCTGGCCGTCGACGTATTTCTCGAAGGCATCGAACAGGTACTGCGGGTTCTGCCCGGCCAGGTTGGGGATGTAGTCGCGCTTGCTGTTGCCATCCTTGCCGTGGCACTTGCTGCACAGCAGGATGCGCTCCTCGGCGGCCGCATACGCTTGCTCACGCTTGGCGGGATCTTTCTCCAGCGCGGCGAGCCGATCCATCATCTCCGATGCCTGCGCCGTCGCGCACAGCAGCACCCACAACAGAACGACTCTTCCCATCGCCATACCCTGGTCAGTTTTCCCAGCATCGACGCTAATGAGTTTCTGAAGGAAATTTCCGACCTGGATCAACCATTCGGTTCGAGCAGAAGTGAACGGGCGCGCAAAAAAAAGGGGGAGCATCGTGCTCCCCCGTGGGACTGAACCTTAAAGACCCGTCTGTCCTTGGTCAGCCTTCAATTTCAACCAGGATCTCACCGGGATTGACCCGGTCGCCCTTGGCTACGTGGATGGCCTTCACGGTGCCGGCGATGCCCGCCTGCACTTCGGTCTCCATCTTCATCGCTTCGGTGATCAGCACGGCCTGGCCGGCCTTCACGCTGTCGCCTTCCTTCACCAGCACATCGACGATGTTGCCCGGCATGGTGGTGGTGACATGGCCCGGTTCGCTGGCGTGCTTGCGCTTGTTGCCGCCACCGCCGACGAACTCGTTGAGCGGCTCGAACACCACCTCTTCGGGCATGCCATCCACCGACAGGTAGAAGTGGCGCTTGCCATCGGTCTTCACGCCGACGCCGGTGATGTCCACGCGGTAGCTCTCGCCGTGCACGTCGACCACGAACTCGGTCGGTACGCCTTCACCACCGGCAGCAGCTACGCCCTTGCCGTTGGGGATCGGCAGCAGCTCTTCGGGTTTCAGGGTGCCGGCGGCGCGCTCTTCGAGGAACTTGCGACCGATGTCCGGGAACATGGCAAAGGTCAGCACGTCCTCTTCGGACTTGGCCAGGCTGCCGATCTCTTCGCGCAGCTTGTTCAGCTCCGGCTTGATCAGATCGGCCGGGCGCACGTCGATGACTTCCTCGTTACCGATGGCCTGGCGACGCAGCTGCTCGTTGATCTTGCCCGGCGCCTTGCCGTAGCGGCCCTGCAGGTACAGCTTCACTTCGTTGGTGATGGTCTTGTAGCGCTCGCCGGCCAGCACGTTGAAGAATGCCTGGGTGCCGACGATCTGCGAGGTCGGGGTAACCAGGGGCGGGAAGCCGAGGTCTTCGCGCACACGGGGGATTTCCGCCAGCACTTCGGGCATGCGGTTCAGCGCACCCTGTTCCTTGAGCTGGTTGGCCAGGTTGGAAATCATCCCGCCCGGCACCTGGTTGACCTGCACACGGGTATCCACGCCGGTGAACTCGCTCTCGAACTGGTGGTACTTCTTGCGCACGGCGTGGAAGTACATGCCGATTTCCTGGATCAGCTCCAGGTCCAGGCCGGTGTCGAACGGGGTGTCGCGCAGGGCGGCGACCATGGATTCGGTACCCGGGTGGCTGGTGCCCCAGGCCATGCTGGAGATGGCGGTGTCGATGCGGTCGGCGCCGTTTTCCACAGCCTTGAGCTGGCACATGCTGGCCACGCCGGCGGTGTCGTGGGAGTGCACCACCACGTCCAGCGGCAGCGCGTCCTTCAGCGCCTTGACCAGTTGGCCGGTGGCGTACGGAGTCAGCAGGCCGGCCATGTCCTTGATGGCGATGGAGTCCACGCCCATGTCGGCCATGGCTTTGCCCTGGGCGACGAAGGCGTCGATGGTGTGCACCGGGCTGGTGGTGTAGGCGATGGTGCCCTGGGCGTGCTTGCCGGCGGCCTTCACAGCCTCGATGGAGACGCGCAGGTTACGCACGTCGTTCATCGCGTCGAAGATGCGGAACACATCGATGCCGTTCACTGCGGCCTTGGCGACGAAGGCGCGGACCACGTCGTCGCTGTAGTGGCGGTAGCCCAGCAGGTTCTGCCCGCGCAGGAGCATCTGCAGGCGAGTGTTGGGCAGCGCAGCCTTGAGCTTGCGCAGGCGCTCCCACGGGTCTTCCTTGAGGAAGCGCACGCAGGCGTCGAAGGTGGCGCCGCCCCAGACTTCCAGCGACCAGTAGCCGACCTGGTCGAGCTTGTCGCAGATCGGCAGCATGTCTTCGGTGCGCATCCGGGTCGCCAGCAGCGACTGGTGGGCGTCGCGCAGGATGGTATCGGTGACGGTGACTTTCTTGGAAACGGTCATGAACGAATTCCTCACAGGCCAGCGTGGGCGGCAATGGCGGTAGCGATGGCGATGGCCAGGTGCGACGGGGTGCGCTTGATGGAGTACTGGGTCAGTTCCGGGTGGCTTTCGACGAAGCTGGTGTTGAACTGGCCGTTACGGAATTCCGGGTTCTTGAGGATTTCCTGGTAGTAGGCCGCGGTGGTCTTCACGCCCTGCACGCGCATGTCGTCCAGCGCACGCAGGCCGCGGTCCAGCGCCTCTTCCCAGGTCAGCGCCCAGACCACCAGCTTCAGGCACATCGAGTCGTAGTACGGCGGGATGGTGTAGCCGGTGTAGATCGCCGTGTCGGTGCGCACGCCGGGGCCACCGGGCGCGTAGTAGCGGGTGATCTTGCCGAAGGACGGCAGGAAGTTGTTCTTCGGGTCTTCGGCGTTGATCCGGAACTGCAGCGCGAAGCCACGGTGGATGATGTCTTCCTGCTTGACCGAGAGCGGCAGGCCGGAGGCCACGCGGATCTGCTCGCGGACGATGTCGATGCCGGTGATTTCCTCGGTGATGGTGTGTTCCACCTGCACGCGGGTGTTCATCTCCATGAAGTACACCTCGCCATCGGCGAGCAGGAACTCCACGGTGCCGGCGTTCTCGTAGCCCACGGCCTTGGCCGCGCGCACCGACAGGTCACCGATGTAGGCGCGCTGCTCGGGCGTGAGTTGCGGGCTGGGGGCGATCTCGATGAGCTTCTGGTTGCGGCGCTGGATCGAGCAGTCGCGCTCGAACAGGTGCACCGTGTTGCCGAAGGAGTCGGCCAGCACCTGGGCTTCGATGTGCTTCGGGTTGACGATGCACTTCTCGAGGAAGACTTCCGCGCTGCCGAAGGCCTTGGTGGCTTCGGAGATGACGCGGGGGAAGTTCTGCTCCAGCTCTTCGCGGCTGTTGCAGCGACGGATGCCGCGGCCGCCACCACCGGAAGTAGCCTTGAGCATCACCGGGTAGCCGATGCGCTCGGCTTCGGAAATGGCTTCGGCCAGGTCGGCGACGTTGCCTTCGGTGCCGGGGGTGCAGGGTACGCCGGCGGCGATCATGCTGCGGCGTGCCTCGGTCTTGTCACCCATGCGGCGAATGACTTCCGCCGACGGGCCGATGAACTTGATCCCGCGCTCGGCGCAGATATCGGCCAGCTCGGCGTTCTCGGAGAGGAAGCCGTAGCCCGGGTGCAGTGCGTCGCAGCCGGTTTCCACCGCCAGGTTCACCAGGGCACGGGGGTTGAGGTAACCCGCCAGCGGATCGGCGCCCAGGCTGTGGGCTTCGTCGGCGCGCTTGACGTGCAGGGCGTGACGGTCAGCATCGGAATAGACGGCCACCGAACGGATGCCCATCTCGGCGCAGGCGCGCACGATCCGGACAGCGATCTCCCCACGGTTGGCGATCAGGATTTTCTTGATCACTGCGGCTTTCCCTCGGCCCGGGCCTTGTGGACCCCGGCGTAAAAACCCATCGGCAGCCCCGGACACGGCAGCTGGACTCTCTTGTGGATATTGCTCGACCGGAGCGGGTTCCGGCGTGTTTTTACCCTAGCGCGGGAGGGAGGATTAACCAAAATCAATAATTATTGGGGTAGCCATAAAGAATGATTTATAGTTGATCCGAAATGTCGCGATCAGGCCGAGTTCTATGCGTAAGTCATTGATGCGTATGACCCTTCGCCAGCTGCAAGTTTTTCGTGCGGTGTGCGAAAGCCGTTCCTACAGCCGCGCCGCAGAGGAAATGGCGCTGACCCAACCAGCGGTCAGCCTGCAGATCCGTCAGCTGGAAGAACTGGTCGGCCAGCCGCTGTTCGAATACATCGGCAAGAAGCTCTACCAGACCGATGCCGCCGACGCGCTGCTGCGTGCCACCAACGACATCTTCCAGCGCCTGGAAGTGCTGGACATGAACCTCTCCGACCTCAAGGGCTCGCTGCAGGGGCAGCTGCGCCTGGCGGTGGAGTCCAGCGCCAAGTACATCACCCCGCACCTGTTCGCCGCCTTCCACGCGCAGCACCCGGACGTCAGCCTGAACCTCACCGTGGTCAACCGCGCCCAGGTGATCAAGCGCCTGTCGGACAACCGCGACGACCTGGTGATCATGTCCCTGGTGCCGCAGGACATGGCGCTGGAATTCCTGCCCTTCCTGAACAATCCGATCGTCGCCGTGGCGCCGCCGGACCACCCGCTGTGCAACGCCGCCAAGCTCTCGCTGAAGGACCTGGAACCCTATCCGCTGCTGATCCGCGAGCCCGGCTCGGGTACGCGCAAGGCCTGCGAGGAGCACTTCCAGCAGAAGCGCGCGCACTTCCCGCAGACGCTGGAGTTCGCCTCGCTGGAAGGGTCACGGGAAGGGGTGCTGGCGGGTCTGGGACTGGCGCTGCTGCCGCGCCATGCGGTGAGCCGCGAACTGCAGTCCGGGCTGCTGCACGAGCTGCCGGTGGAAGAGCTGCCGCTCTACCGCAGCTGGTGTCTGGTGCACGCCCGCGGCAAACGCCTGAGCCCGGTGGCCCAGGCGTTCGTCGCCTTCATCCGTGAAGAGCGGGCGCTGATCAGCCAGCTGGCCGAACGCTTCGCCGGCCCGCCTTCGCCGAAGTGAGGTAGGCGGCCGCGATCAGGTCGGGGTAATCGGAGGTTTCGAGGGCGAGGCGCTGGGCCTCCATGCGGTCCTCGATGGCGCGACGGAATTGCATGCGTCGCTGGTCTTCGAGCTTGCGGCGGGTCTTGCTGTCCACTTGGAGCTGGGTGTCGTCGATATGGCGGGGCATCTCGCATCTCCCAAGGCCTAAGGGCTGGAGACGCCAGCATGCTGACGACGGATGACCGTTTGACGACGCGGTGGTGAAGCGCCGGTGACGCCGACGGGCGGTCGCGAGGTCTCTCTTGTAGGAGCGAGCTTGCTCGCGAACCGCTCAACTCTGGAGCACCCGGCTAGCTCTGTTCGCGAGCAAGAACTGGGCGTCCCCCTCGCTCCTACGAAAAACGAAAGGCGCTCAGGACGCCTCTTCCGGGCGCTCTTCGTGGTTCTTCACCACCTTCGGCGACAACCGCAGGCTGCGCAGACTGCGCTTCACGCTCTTGAGGTGATTCACCAGATCCGGACCACGGGCCATGGCCACACCCATTGCCAGCACGTCGATCACCACCAGGTGGGCGATACGCGACGTCAGCGGGGTGTAGATATCGGTGTCTTCGTGCACGTCCACCGCCAGGTTCACGGTGGCCAGGTCCGCCAGCGGCGTCTGGCTGGGGCACAGGGTGATCAGGGTGGCGCCCGCTTCACGTACCAGGTTGGCAGTCACCAGCAGGTCCTTGGAGCGGCCAGACTGGGAGATGCAGATCGCTACGTCCGAGGGCTTCAGGGTCACCGCCGACATGGCCTGCATGTGCGGGTCGGAGTACGCCGCCGCCGACAGCAGCAGACGGAAGAATTTGTGCTGGGCATCCGCCGCCACTGCGCCGGAGGCCCCAAAGCCGTAGAACTCTACGCGCTGGGCGTGGGCGATGGCCGCGATGGCGCGCTCCAGGGCGTGGGTATCGAGGTTCTCGCGCACTTCCATCAGCGAGTGCAGGGTGGTGTCGAAGATCTTCAGGCTGAAGTCCGCCACCGAGTCGCTCTCGTTGATCGAGAACTGGCCGAAACTGGCGCCGGCGGCCAGGCTCTGCGCCAGCTTGAGCTTGAGGTCCTGGAAGCCGGTGCAGCCGATGGCGCGGCAGAAGCGCACGATGGTCGGCTCGCTGACGCCCACGCTGTGGGCGAGGTCGGCCATGGAGCTGTGCATGACCGATGCAGGATCCTGCATCACGTGATCGGCAACCTTGAGCTCCGACTTGCGGAGCAGATGACGCGACTGGGCAATGTGCTGCAAAAGGTTCACAGGGATAGGCTCGGTGATAGTTGTCTGAATTTATGTAGTCTTGTTGTAGTTATACTACAAATCTTTCCTTCACGCCCAGGGAATAAGTCTGTGGATACGCCTGCGAGCCTCGGCCTGCCGAGCTCTTGCGACATTCTGGTTTTCGGCGGCAGCGGGGATCTGGCGCTACATAAACTGTTGCCGGCGCTCTACCACCTGCATCGGGAGAACCGCCTGCCGGCCGATACGCGGATCTTCGCCCTCGCCCGCAGCCAGCGCGACAACGCGTCCTACCTCGCCCTGGCGGAACGCAACTGCCGCGCGCAGGTGGCGCGCAGCGATTTTTCCGCCGAGGCCTGGCGCAGTTTCGCCCAACGTGTGGAATACGTGGCGATGGACGCCTCGCAGAGCGCCGACTTCGGCCGGGTGGCCAAGGCCCTCAAGCGCACGGAGGGCCGCGTGCTGGTGCACTACCTCGCGACCGCACCCAGCCTGTTCGCGCCCATTGCACAGAACCTGAAGATCGCCGGCCTCGCCGGGCCACTGGCGCGCATCGTGCTGGAGAAGCCGCTGGGGCACTCGCTGGAGTCGGCGGTGACAATCAACCAGGCGATCGGCGAAGTGTTCGACGAATCGCGGGTGTTCCGCATCGACCACTACCTGGGCAAGGAAACCGTGCAGAACCTGATGGCCCTGCGCTTTGCCAACACCCTGTTCGAGCCGGTGTGGCGCAACGGGCACATCGACCATGTTCAGATCACCGTCAGCGAAACCCTGGGCGTGGAAAACCGCGGTAGCTACTACGACCATGCCGGGGCCATGCGCGACATGGTGCAGAACCACCTGCTGCAACTGCTCTGCCTGGTGACCATGGAGGCGCCGGTGCGCTTCGACGCCGAGGCGGTGCGCAACGAGAAGGTGAAGATCCTCCAGGCGCTCGGGCCGATTTCCGGGCAGGACGTGCAGGACAAGACCGTACGCGGCCAATACACCGCCGGGCACATCGGCGGGCAGGAGGTGCCGGCCTACTGGTTCGAGAAAAATGTCGACAACGACAGCGATACGGAGACCTTCGTCGCCGTCCAGGCAGAGATCGACAACTGGCGCTGGGCCGGTGTGCCGTTCTACCTGCGCACCGGCAAGCGCATGGCGAAGAAGTGCTCGGAGATCGTCATCCAGTTCAAGCCGGTGCCCAACAGCTTGATCGGCAACGGCGCCGGTGCGGCCAACCGCCTGTGGATAAGACTGCAGCCCGAGGAGCGCATCAGCGTTCAACTGATGGCCAAGGCCCCCGGCAAGGGCATGCAGTTGGAGCCGGTGGAACTGGACCTCAACCTCGCCCAGGCCTTCAGTACCCAAAAGCGCCGCTGGGACGCCTACGAACGCTTGCTGCTGGACGTGATCGAGGGCGACTCGACGCTGTTCATGCGCCGCGACGAGGTGGAAGCGGCGTGGAGCTGGGTCGACCCGATCATCAAGGGCTGGCACGAGCATTACCTGAGCCCGCGCCCCTACCCTGCCGGCAGCAACGGGCCGGAGCAGGCGCAGACGTTGCTGGAGCTGCAAGGACGCCGCTGGCTGGAGTGATGCACCGCGCCGATTTCGCCGGATGAACTCCACCCATCCTACGAAGAGCAGGACGGGCATAAGGTCTAAGGGAGCGGACAGAGCATCCGTTGACCTCGCTCAGCACGCGCAGGCCCCGGATTTCCTAGAGTGGCAGCCTTTTTCCCACTGTCTGCCACGCCGCCATGTCCCCCACTCCGTTCTCCCCCGAACTGCTCTGCCCCGCCGGTTCGCTGAAAAGCCTGCGCCACGCCTTCGCCTACGGCGCCGATGCCGTCTACGCCGGCCAGCCGCGCTACAGCCTGCGGGTGCGCAACAACGAGTTCGACCACGCCAACCTCGCCACCGGCATCAACGAAGCCCACGCCCTGGGCAAGCGCTTGTACGTGGTGGTCAACATCGCCCCGCACAACGCCAAGCTGAAGACCTTCCTGCAGGACGTCGAGTCGGTGATCGCCCTGGGCCCCGATGCGCTGATCATGTCCGATCCCGGCCTGATCATGCTGGTTCGCCAGCATTTCCCCGAGGTTGATATCCACCTTTCGGTGCAGGCCAACGCGGTGAACTGGGCCAGCGTCGAGTTCTGGCGCCAGCAGGGGCTCAAGCGGGTAATCCTGTCCCGCGAGCTGTCGCTGGAAGAGATCGGCGAGATTCGCGAGCGCGTGCCGGGCATGGAGCTGGAAGTCTTCGTCCACGGCGCGCTGTGCATGGCCTACTCCGGGCGCTGCCTGTTGTCGGGCTACATCAACCGCCGCGACCCCAACCAGGGCACCTGCACCAACGCCTGCCGCTGGGAATACCAGACCCACGCCGCCCACGAGGACGAACTGGGCCACGCGGTGCGCAACGTCGAACCGACCCTGGGTATCGGCGCGCCGACCCAGGAAATCGTCCTGCTCGAAGAAAGCAACCGCCCTGGCGAGCTGATGGAGGCCTTCGAGGACGAGCATGGCACCTACATCATGAATTCCAAGGACCTGCGCGCCATCCAGCACGTGCAACGTTTGACGCAGATGGGCGTGCATTCGCTGAAGATCGAGGGTCGGACCAAATCCCACTACTACGTCGCGCGTACCGCCCAGGCCTACCGCAAGGCCATCGACGACGCCGTCGCGGGGCGCGCCTTCGACCTCGGCCTGATGGACACCCTGGAGTCCCTCGCCCACCGCGGCTACACCGAAGGCTTCCTGCGCCGCCACGTGCACGACGAGTACCAGAACTACCAGTACGGCCACTCGCTGTCCGAGCGCCAGCAGTTCGTCGGCGAGTTCACCGGCGAGCGCCGCCAGGGCCTGGCCGAGGTGCGGGTGAAGAACCGCTTCGAGGTCGGCGATAGCGTCGAGCTGATGACCCCGGCGGGCAACCGCACCTTCCGCCTGCACGCCATGGAGAACGCCCGTGGCGAGTCTATCGGCGTTGCGCCGGGCGACAGCCACGTCGTCCATATCCCGGTACCCGAGGGGCTGGACCTGCAATACGCCCTGCTGATGCGCAATCTGCAAGGCGGCACCACACGTGACACACGGAATTCGGCCACAGCCGGCGGTTGCGGGAGCGATTGCGGCAAGTGCGGGTGTGGCGGTAGCTGAGTGCTCTGTCCGCGATTGGCTCACCGACTCCGCAGGGCACATAACCCGGAACGGGTTATGTGCCCTGCTCAGCTACCGGAACAACCGTCGACACGACCGTAGGATGGGTGGAGCGAAGCGATACCCATCCTACAAAGGCGCTCCGTGCCCGGTCCAACCGGGCTCAAGGGTTCTGCAGGAACACCACATACCCCCTGAACCACCGGCTCTTCGCCAGGTAGTCGGGCGCCTGCCACTCTCCGTATTGCGCCAACCCAATGCGGAAGGGCAACTGCAAACGGGCCACGCGCGGCAGGTACGCCTGGTAGTTGGGGATGGTCTGGCGGCCCTGGTAGGTCTGCACCACCACTTCGTCCACCACGCCGGCCAGGCGGTTGATGGTTTCCGGCGCGGCGTTGCTGCCCCAGTCCATCAGCCCGGTGATGCTCAGCTTGCAGCCTTCGGGCAGGCGCGTGCGCAGGTCCTGCAGGAAGTCGACGTACTCGTGCAGGTAGCGCGTGCGCGCATCGAAGTCGATCTGCACGCCGACCACCGGATTGCCCGCGGCGCGCCAGCGGCGCAGCTGCGAGAGCAGGGTACGGTAGATGTCCTCGTTCCAGCGCAGGGTGTGCGCGCGGTAGACCACCCACACCTCGCCCTGCTTCAGACGCGGGATGGCGATGCCCTGGGCGATCAGCCGGGCGCGGCCATCGCTGTAGCGCGGCGCGCTGATCTGTCCCTGTAGCACATAGAGGGTGCGAGCCTGAGCCAGCACCGGTTGCGCGGCGACGCCGCTCCAGAGCCAGAAGGCGTCGTGGTCCGCGGCATCCACGCCGGCCGCCGAAGCGTTGCCTGCGAGCAACGCCAGCGTCAGGACCACAACGCGCCGCATGGGGTCTACCAGTAGTACTTCAGGGACTTCGCCCAGGGCGTGGCGGAGTACTGGCCCTTGAGGGTGCGGAACCACTGCTTGCGCTGCGACGGGGCGATGTCCTGGCTGCCGCAGCCGTTATAGCCGCTGGGTGCGAAGCAGTTGACGGCGCGGAACAGCGCGTAGGCGCGGTCCTCTTCCTCAGCCTGCTTGTCGGCGATGACCTTGAGGTAACCGTCCATGCGCGAGTAGGGCGTGCCGGGGAACAGCGACTCGCCGCCACCCAGCTCGCGCTCGCTGGGCTGGGTGTCCAGCGGGAAGCCGTCCAGTCCATTGCGCAGGATGAATTCGCCCAGGCAGTTCAGCGCTTTGGGCGGCTGCGGACTCTGCAGCAGGTCGCGGGCGACGTCGACGATGGCCGGGCATTCGTAGCCGCTGTCGTTCTTGCCGCCCGGCCACTGGAACAGCGACAGCGGCATGCTGCCGTAGAGGTAGCCGATGCTGGCGCCCAGTGGCTTGCCGCTGCCGTCGGTGGGCAGCAGCGCGAGGTCGTCGATATAGGCCTGGTACTGGCCGTGCAGCAGGTCCTTGTAGAGCAGCGCGAACAGCGCGGTATCGCGCTCCTCCACCGACACGCTGGTGGATTTCGCCTGCTGGCGCAGCAGATCGGGGCCGGCGACGTGGCGCAGGAGAATCTCGCGGATGATCGGCGTATGCACCGGCGAGCCTTCGGCGAAGACCTTGACCAGGCGGTCGCTGCGCTCGTAGTTGAAGGCCAGCGCCAGCTCCAGCTGCTCGCGCTGCAGCGGCTGCTCGGCAAGGGGCAGCAGGCGCAGCCAGAGCTTCTCGGCGGCGATCCAGTCGTTGCCGGCCTCCAGGGCGAAGCCCCGCAGAGTCTGCTGGCTGAAGGCAAGGTAGTCGAGCTTGGCCGGCAGCTCCTCGGGAAGGGTTTTCAGTGCCTCGGCGGGCTTTTCCTCGACGTACAGCTGGTAGGCCGCTGTCAGGTAGTCGTGCAGGCCGGGGGACTTCGCGAACAGGTCCTTCTGCGCTGCCAGGCCGGCGGCATCGAGAGCGCGGGGCTCGTTGGGTTCGTGATGGCGCATCTGCATCAGGTCGAGCACCGCCAGCAGGCGTGCGTCGCGCACGTCGGCCGGGTGTGCGGTGACCAGCAGCTTGTTGTCGACTTCCTGCACCAGTTGGGCGAGATCGTCAGCATCCTCGCGGGCGAACAGTTCGGCGTACTCGCCGGCCAGCCGGCTCTCATCGCTCATCAGCCAGTAGACGCGACGCGTAAGCCCCTTGGCCGAAGCGCTGTAGCGGCCCTGTGGATAAGCCTTGAGGTAGTCGCCCAGCGCGGTTTCCGCCTGGGCGAGGATCTTCTTGTCGACCTTGCGCAGGTCCGGGTAGCCCATCTCGTCGAAGGCGTTCTGTTGCGCCTGGTTCAGCAGGGCGCGGGCGACCATGTAGCGCGAGGTTTCCTTCAACCAGGCCTGGTCGCTGTCCTGCAGGGAACGGAAGGATTTCAGCGCGTCGCCGAAGCGGCCGCTATAGAAGTCCGCGGCGCCCTTGAGGTAACTGCGATAGGCCTTGGCCGGTGCGCTCTGCAGGTCATTGGGCAACAGCACGCTGAGCTGGGTTTCGTCCCACTGGCAGGCGCCCAGCAGGGTCAGGCGCGCACGGGCCAGGCCCTGGCGCTCGTCGGCTGAAAGGCTGTCGACCAACAGCAGCTGGGAGAGGAAGTCCTGCGCGGTGCCTGGGTTGTTGCTGCGGCAACGGCTGCCTTCGCCGCTGGCAAAGCTGTCGGTGGAAGACTGCACGGCATCCGCCGGCAGGCCGATGCGCGCGGCGAGGTCGGCCAGCGGCGCAGTGCTGGCCGCGCTGGAGCTGTCGGTCGAATCCCCAGGTGCCGCACCTTCCAGCCAGCGCGCCAGCGGAAAAGGTACCTGGCCGTAGCCCAGCTGCTGCTCGTCGTCGGTCAGCGCGCGATTGGGAATGCTGGCCTGGCCGGCGTCGGCCAGCAGCAGCTGCAGGTTGACCCGGCTGTCGTTGCCCGGACTGAGGAACGGCAGGCTGTTGCACACGTCCAGCGTGTCGCGCTTGAGGTTCCAGCTCGGGTAGCAGGAGTCGTCGCTGCTCGCGCGCGCCTCCTGCACGCCAAGGCAGCCGGTGATCAGGGCCAGCAGGGTCAGTCCGTACAGACGCATGAAGGATCCTTGTCCGTTGCAGCCCGCACGCGGGGCCGGAATTCAGAGCAGGAAGAATCTTACCTTGCCGCGCCCGGTCTTGCCCGCCTGCATGGGCACAAGACTGTAAACGCGATCTACCGCACAACAGCCCCTGCGACACGTTGTCCAGCTGGATTCTTCTTTGTTCCGGCTCAAAGAAGGAATTTGCCGACCGGGTATTTCTGTAACCAACGACAGTTCGTCGATTACGGAGAGTTACCCATGCTTGACCAGGAAGAGATTTCGCTTTCCCGCCGGACCCTGCTGGCCGGCGCTGTGGTACTGGGCGTGACCGGCACCATGCTCGGCAGCGGCAAGGCCATGGCCGACGGGGAGGCAGCACCGAAGAACATGGGTCCGGCCGTGGATCTCTCGAAGCTGGAGCACGTCCAGGTCGAGCTGGTCGCTCCGCCCTTCGTCCATGCCCACGAACAGCGCGCCAAGGGCAAGCCCAAGGTCGTGCAGTTCCGCATGGTGATCGAGGAAAAGAAGCTGGTCATCGACGACGACGGCACCGAGATCCACGCCATGACCTTCAACGGCTCGGTGCCCGGACCGATGATGGTGGTGCATCAGGACGACTACCTGGAGCTCACCCTGGTCAACCCGGCGACCAATACCCTGACCCACAACATCGACTTCCATGCCTCCACCGGTGCCCTGGGCGGCGGCGCGCTGACCCTCATCCAGCCCGGCGAGGAAGTGAAGCTGCGTTTCCGCGCGACCCGCCCCGGCGTGTTCGTCTACCACTGCGCTCCGGGCGGCGCGATGATTCCGTGGCACGTGGTCTCGGGCATGAACGGCGCGATCATGGTGTTGCCGCGCGATGGCCTGAAGGACCGCGAAGGCAAGTCGCTGAAGTACGACAAGGTGGTCTATATCGGCGAACAGGACTACTACGTCCCGCGCGACAAGGACGGCAACTTCAAGCGCTACGCAACGCCCATGGAAAGCTACAACGACATGCAGCAGGTCATGAAGGGGCTGGTTCCCAGCCACATCGTGTTCAACGGCAAGGCCGGCGCCCTGACCGGCAAGAACGCGCTCAAGGCCAACGTCGGCGAGACCCTGCTGATCGTCCACTCCCAGGCCAACCGCGACACCCGCCCGCACCTCATCGGCGGCCATGGCGACCACGTCTGGGCCACCGGCAAGTTCCACAACCCGCCGGAGGAAGACCTGGAAACCTGGTTCATCCCGGGTGGTGCAGCCGGTGCCGCGCTGTACACCTTCCTGCAGCCGGGCCTGTACACCTACCTCAACCACAACCTCATCGAGGCTGTGCTGCTGGGCGCCGCGGCGCACATCCAGGTCGAAGGCCAATGGAACAACGACCTGATGAGCCAGATCCAGCCGCCGACCGCGATCAAGTAAGCCCCGGGGCCGGCCCATCCGGGTCGGCCCTTTCCCACTAAACGATACCGGCGACCGGACAGACCATGCGCAAGACCATTCTGATCGGCGTCCCCGTCGCGCTGCTGCTGGGCGGGGCCTTTCTCCTGCTGCGACCACACCACGAACCGGAGCTCGCGCCTCAAACCGTGAGGCTCGAACCCCGCGACTTCGATTTCCGCCCGGCGGGCGACTACTGGCTGGAGAAGCAGGCCGTGGATGCGCCGTCGCAGCGTGAGCACCTGGCCCCGCGCTTCGAAGTCATGAAATTCCAGGTCAGCCAGGGCGAATACGCCCGCTGCGTGGCCGAAGGCGATTGCCTGGCACTGGACAACAACGCCCCCCGCGACGACCTGCCCCTCACCGGCGCCAGCCTGCTGGATGCGCAGCTCTATGCCGATTGGCTGTCCAAACGCACCGGCCAGCCCTGGCGGCTGCCGACCGACCGCGAGTGGGCCTTCTTCGCCGGTTCGCGCTGGGCCGACGATGCCCTGCGCATCGACGACGACGATGGCAGCAACCCCGCCCGACGCTGGCTGGCGCGCTACCGCCTGGAAGCGGAAACCCGCACCAGCGCCTCGGCGCTGCCCCAGACGCGCGGCAATCACGGGCTGAACGAGTACGGCGTGGCCGACCTGGGCGGCAATGTCTGGGAATGGACCCAGAGCTGCCACCAGCGGGTCAATCTCGACGCCCAGGGCGCCCAGACCCATCGCGCCGAGTACTGCTCGATCCGCATCGCCGAGGGGCGTCACCGCGCGGCGATCAACGATTTTGTCCGCGATGCCCGCGGCGGTGGCTGCAGCGCCGGGCAGCCGCCGGACAACCTGGGTTTCCGCCTGGTCAGGGACATCCCTTGATTCCCCTCAAGTTCCGCCGCGGCACATAACCGTTATGCTGCGGCGGGACCCAGGGGAATCATTGACGTGACCGCCGATCTCTCCCTCAACCGCGCCTGGCTGGGCAGCTTGCCGCCCTTCGCCAACAGCAGCCGCGAGGAACAGGACGATATCCTCCGCCAGGCCAGCATCCTGCGCCTGAACAGCGGCGTGCCCGTGTTCGAGCAGGGTGCGCCGGCGACCCGCTTCTACCTGCTGGTGCACGGCCGACTGAAAGCCACCCAGCTCACCGGCGACGGCCAGCGCGTGCTGGTGCGCGTGGTCAACCCGGGCGACCTGTTCGGCTTCGTCCGCGCGCTCGGCCGGCGCGACTATCCCGCGACCGCCACGGCCAGCCAGGACAGCCTGGTGCTGGCCTGGCCCACCAGCCAGTGGGAACCACTGCTCGCCTGCCACCCCGGCTTCGCCCTGAACACCGTACAGGCCATCGGCGAGCGCCTGCAGGAAGCCCACGTGCGCTTCTGCGAACTGGCCACCGAAGAGGTCGAGCGGCGCGTCGCCCACACCGTGCTGCGCCTGGTGCAGCAGTCCGGCCGACCGGAGGCCGACGGCATCCGCATCGACTTTCCGGTCACCCGCCAGGACATCGCCGAGATGACCGGCACCACCCTGCACACCGTCTCGCGCATCCTCAGCGCCTGGGAAGACCGCGGCCTGGTGGTCGGCGGCCGGCAGAAGCTGCTGGTGCGCGACCCGCAGCAACTGATGCGGGTGGCCGGCGGCGACGAGCGGGAAGCGGCGGTCGAGCACGCTTGACTGCAATCAAGGAGGCGGGCGCGCCTCGTTCCCTAGACTGGCCGTCACCCTCCCCAGATTGACGGCCACGACTGCGGCCGCCGTGCCCCACTCCACCCGAGGCCCGCCATGACCGACCACCTCACCGAACGCACCCTGAGCGACCTGGCCTTCAGCCTGCCGGGCAGCTCCGCGTTGTTCCACGACTACAAACTCGACTTCTGCTGCGACGGCCAGCGCAGCCTGGGCGAAGCCGCCAGCGAACAGGGCCTCGACGCCCAGCGCATCGCCGACGAACTGCAAGCGCTGCCGCCGGCCAATGATCAGACCGACTGGCGCCTGACCAGCAACGACCAGTTGATCGACCACATCCTCGAGCGCTACCACAAGGTCCACCGCGAGCAACTGCCGGCGCTGATCCCGCTGGCCGAGCGCGTCGAGAAGACCCACGCCGGGCATCCGCAATGCCCCGCCGGGCTGACCGCGCACCTGAAGAAGATGCAGGAAGAACTGGAGTGGCACATGTGCAAGGAGGAAAGCGTGCTGTTCCCCTGGTTACGCCAGGGCATCCCGCTGTCCCACGTGCAGGGCCCGATCGGCGTGATGCGCCATGAGCACGACGAGCACTCGCAGTCCCTCGCCGCACTGGCCGACCTGACCGACGACCTCACCGTGCCGGCGGACGGCTGCAACAGCTGGCGCCGTCTCTACAGCGGCCTGGAGGAGCTGCGCCGCGACCTGATGCAGCACATCCACCTGGAAAACAACCTGCTGTTCCTCGGCGCCAATCACCCGGCCTGAGTGCCGGACCGCAAGCCAGGAGGGCGACCAGTGACAGCTTGTCTCACCACGCTGCCCGGCGGCATCGCACATACTGGCGGGATTGTCCCCGCCCAGGAGCGCTCCGCCATGCTCGCGCATCGCGTCCACCACCAGATTCTGTGCGGCCACCATCTGTTCAACGTGCTCAACGAAGAACAGCTGGAGCAGCTGCTCGCCACCAGCACGCTGCTCAACCTGGAGAAAGGCGACAAGCTGTTCCTCCAGGGTGAGCCGGCCCATTGCTTCTACTTCGTGATTTCCGGGGCGGTGAAGATCTACCGCCTGACACCGGAGGGGCAGGAAAAGGTGCTGGAGGTCGTCGGCAGCCGGCAGACCTTCGCCGAAGCCATGATGCTGATGGACACCTCCGACTACGTCGCCTCGGCGCAGGCGCTAGAGCCCACGCAGGTCTACCGCTTCGCCAACCGCACCTACATGGAGCTGCTGCACAGCAATCCGCAGCTGCCCTTCTCCCTGCTCGCCACCCTCTGCGTACGCCTGCACCGGCGGATCAACGAGATCGAGACGCTGTCGCTGAAGAACTCCACCCACCGCGTGGTGCGCTACCTGATCACCCAGCTGAACCGCCATGGCAACGAGAAGGGTCGTTTCGAGCTGCCGATGGCCAAGCAACTGGTCGCCGGGCACCTGTCGATCCAGCCGGAGACTTTCTCTCGCGTACTACGGCGGCTGATCGACGAAGACATCATCGACCTCAACGGCCGCACCGTGCAGGTGCTCGACGTCGCGCGGCTGGAACAGTTCGAGTAAGCCATGCGCCAGTGCCTGTACTGCCAGCACGAGAGCCCCGGGGACGCTGCGGATTGCCCGCAGTGCGGGATGCCCCTGCCGGTGGACCAGGCGCTGGCGAAGCAGCGCCGGCTGCGGCGTTTCACTTGGTATTGCGCGCTTCTTGCAGTGTTCTGCGGGGTGATGATGGTCTGGCTGCCGCGTTGAGCCCTGCACCCGAATGCTCTTCGCAGGATGGATGGAGCTTGCGATACCCATCGGCCCTTTCACCAACGCCTTGATGGGTATCGCTTCGCTCCACCCATCCTACGTATCTAAGCCCCGCTCAAGTCCGCTTTTGCTCTTCGTAGGAGCGAGCTTGCTCGCGAACTTGCCCCGCTGAGGGATTTGGTTCGCGAGCAAGCTCGCTCCTACAGCCATTATCCCTGGCGACGGGTGAGCTGCCGGTAGAGCTGCGGCAACTGTACCGGCAGCTGCGCCGGATCGTTGATCAGCAGATAGCCCTGGCTGCCGAACAGGTGCGGCAGGTAGTCCGCCGCCTCGCGGTCAATGGTGATGCAGAACGGCACCAGCCCGGCGCGGCGGGCCTCCAGCACGGCCTGGCGAGTATCCTCGACACCGTAGCGCCCCTCATACAGATCCAGGTCATTGGGCTTGCCGTCGGTGAGGATCAGCAGCACGCGCTGGCGCTCCTTGCGCTCCAGCAGCAACTGCGTGGCCCGACGAATCGCCGCGCCCATGCGCGTGTAGTAGCCCGGACGCAACGCGCGGATGCGTCCGCGCACGACATCGTTGTGGCGCTCATCGAAGGTCTTCAGCTGGGTCAGGCGCACCTGCTGGCGACGCAGCGAGGAGAAGCCGTACAGCGCGAAACGATCTCCCACCGCCTGCAGTGCCTCGCCGAACAGCAGCAGGCTGTCGCTGATCAGGTCGATCACCCGGTGGTCGTTGTCGATGTGCGCGTCGGTGGACATCGACAGGTCCGCCAGCAGCAGGCACGCGAGATCGCGACGAGTCTGCCGGCGTTCGAGGAACAGCCCCGGCTCACTGCACGCGCCAAGGCGCCTTTCGACGCTGAAATCCAGCCAGGCTTCCAGGTCCAGTTCTGCGCCCTGGGGTTGTCGGCGCAGCCATTGGGGCTGCTGGCGCAGGCTCTCGAATTGCCGGCGCAGGCGTCGCGCAATGGGCGCCAGGGAGTCAGGCAGCGGCGCTGGCACGGCGTCGCGGGGCAGCATCGGTTGCAGGCAGACATGGTCATCGATCAGTTGCTGGCGACGGTAATCCCATTCCGGCAGGCGAATCCCCTCGCCCAGCGGCACGTCGTCGAAGTCGGCGGCCGGCAGGTCGAGGTCGAGCTTCAGCCCGCCGCCTTTCTTCTGCCGTTGCCGGGACAGGCTCAGGTGATCGAGGTCGTCGGCGACCTTGGCCGCGTCCAGGTCCTCGCTGTCGTCGCCGGCGCGGTCCAGTTCGATGTGCTCGGACCAGCTGAACAGGTTCTCCAGGCGGAACAGCAGCAGGCCACCCCGGCCGGGGTCCTGCTCGACCCGCTCGGCACGCTTGCGCGCCAGTCCCTTGGCTTCGCTGTGGGCGGAGCGGCCTTGCTCATCGCCGTCGATCAGGTCGGAGTGCTGCGGCGCAGCCAACCGTTGCGGCGGATAGAGCCACAGCGGCATCGGCCAGGGCGCCTTTTCGCTTCGGGGTAGACGCTCGACGCTGCCCGGATCGCGCAGCGCCTGTTGCAGCGCCCGCTCCAGTTCTGCCTCGGCGGGCGGCAGATCCTCGGGATCAGGGCGCAGGCTCAGCAGTGCGTCCACCAGCCGACGGTAACGCGAACGCAGCAGCGGGTAGCGCTCCAGCACGGCGCCAGTCCAGGCCTGGTTGTCGCGCGCCCAGTGGCGCATCGGCTGGCTGTGGGCGGCGAGCAGCGCCAGCCAGCGGTAAAGCTCGCGGTTCAGCTCGGCGTCGGGATACACCGCCAGCTGCGCGGGCAGGCGCAGGGAATCGGCATCGAACCAGGCCACCGGTAATTGCTGGCAGGTACCGGCCACCTGCTGCAGCAGGCTGCGGCGCACCAGCAGTTCGCGGGCACTGGCCGCCTCCACGCCGACACCGGCCTCGCCGCCGGTGCCGCGGAACAACAGCAGCAGGCTGCGCCGCACTTCATCCAGGTTGACCGCCGCCTCCTCGAACTCCGGGCTGGCACGGCGGGTGATGAAGCGGTGCCAGGCGCGGCCGAAGCCTTCTTCGATTTCGAGGTGGATGGTCATGGCGCCTCCGGAGCGCAGAGAGAAGGAACAGGGCTCGGCGTCCCAACAGAACACCGACCCAGTCCCCTCTCCCTTCAGGGAGAGGGTCAGGGAGAGGGTGCCACCGGCTACTCCAGCACTGGGCTATGCCCTCTCCCCCCGCCCTCTCCCAGAAGGGAGAGGGAGCTAAAAGCACTGCCGGTCATCTCGCAGTCATCCGACAGGCTCCGTAAACGTCAAAAGGGCCCGCCGCAAAGCGGACGGGCCCGGTTGGACGGTATCGATCAGCTCACCTGGGCCGCACCGGAGACGACGGCCACCCGGCCGCGCTGGCGGAAGCTGAGCAGGTAGCAGATCAGCCCGATGAAGAAGCCGATGCCGGAGTACAGCCGCAACCAGAAGAAGATCTTCAGCTGGTCGACCGTGGCCATGAACGGCATGGCGGCGCCATCGGCGGGCATGCGTTGCAGCCAGACCTGGACGATGCCGGCGGCGGTGAGCATCAGGGTGATCAGCAGCATGGAGATGGTCATCAGCCAGAAGCCCCAGATCTCCAGGCTCTGCGCCCTGGCGTCAGGCGCTTCGCCGATACCCCGCAGGCGCGGCATGGCGTAGCTGATCATGGTCATGACGATCATTGCGTAGGCGCCGTAGAAGGCCAGGTGACCGTGGGCGGCGGTGAGCTGCGAGCCGTGGGTGTAGTAGTTCACCGGAGCCAGGGTGTGCAGGAAGCCCCACACGCCGGCGCCGAGGAAGGCGGTCACGGTGGTGCCCAGGGCCCACAGCGCGGCGGCCTTGTTCGGGTGCTCGCGGCGACGGCGGTTCACCATGTTGAAGGCGAACAGCACCATGGCGAAGAACGGCAGCGGTTCCAGCGCGGAGAAGATCGAACCCAACCACAGCCAGACTTGCGGTGCGCCGATCCAGAAGAAGTGGTGGCCGGTGCCGATGATGCCGGTGATCAGGGCCATGGCGATGATCACATAGAGCCATTTCTCCACCACCTCACGGTCGACGCCGGTGATCTTGATCAGCACGAAGGCCAGCATCGCGCCCATGATCAGTTCCCACACGCCTTCCACCCACAGGTGCACGACCCACCACCAGTAGTACTTGTCGCGCGAAAGGTTCTCCGGGTTGTAGAAGGAGAACAGGAAGAACACCGCCAGGCCCACCAGGCCGGTCATCATCACCACGCTGACGGCGGTCTTGCGGCCCTTGAGCATGGTCATGCCGATATTGAAGAGGAAGCCCAGCGCCACCACCACGATGCCCATCTTGGTGATCGTCGGCTGTTCGAGGAACTCCCGGCCCATGGTCGGCAGCAGCTCGTTGTGGGTCAGCTTGGCCAACCCCGCGTAGGGCACCAGCAGGTAGCCCAGGATGGTCAGCACGCCGGCGATGGCGAATACCCAGAACAGCACGATGGCCAGTTTCGGGCTGTACAGCTCGCGGTCGGCCTCCTCGGGGATCAGGTAGTAGGCCGCGCCCATGAAAGCGAACAGCAGCCAGACGATCAGCAGGTTGGTGTGCACCATCCGTGCGACGTTGAAGGGGATCGCCGGGAACAGGAAGTCACCGACCACGTACTGCATGCCCATGATCAGACCGAAGACGATCTGCCCGACGAAGAGCATCAGGGCGAACACGAAGTACGGCTTGGCCACCGACTGCGAAGCGAATTTCAGATAGGGATTGCCCGGGTTCATGATCAACCCTCCTTGTTCGGCGGCCATTTGTTGGTATCGATCTTCGAGGTCCACAGCAGGAACGCCGCCAGGTCAGTGACCTCCTGGTCGCTCAGGTGGAACTGCGGCATCTGCCGGCGACCGGGTACCCCCAGCGGCTGCATCTTCATCCAGGCCGCGAGGAAGCTGCCGAAGGCCGCATCACCGCCACGGCGGATCGCGACGTTGCCAAGCTCCGGCGCGAAATAGGCGCCTTCACCGAGGATCGAGTGGCAACCCACGCAGTTGTTCTGCTCCCACACCAGCTTGCCGCGCACCACCGATTCGGTGAGCTCACTCTGGTTGGTGCGCTGGGGGAAGGTGGTTTCGGTGTGATAGGTCAGCGCGAGGAACACCAGGAAGAAGAAAACGCCTCCTCCCAGGTAGATGTTCCTCGCCATCCCTTTGGTAAATGTCTCTGACATGGGGCCCTCCTAGGTCACGGTCGGCGTCATTGTAGGAAGCGTCCTAGGACGTCTCGCTTGATGGCAATCAAGAAAGACCAATGCTTTCAGTCAGGTATTTTTCCAAAGGAAAATCAGTGGGTTGCGTGCAGGACCAGAATCACGCTGGTGATCACCAGCGGCCAGCCGAGCAGCAGCGCTTGCCACAGCCGCGGGCCGTGGTTCAGCTCCATGAAACGCAACACGATGAGCCAGGCCTTGCCCAGGCCCAGCAGCAGGATCGCCGCCACCGGCAGCAGCACGTCGGGCACGTGGTGGCCCAGCCACACCGCCACCACCGACATCGGCAGCATCGCCAGCCAGGCGAACAGCAGCGTCTTCATGAACCGGGCGCCAGCACGTAGACCAGCGGGAAGAGCACCACCCAGACCAGGTCGACCATATGCCAATAGAGTGCGCCGGACTCCAGCCCGCCAAGAGCGTCGCTGCGGTACGCGCCGCGCAGGCAGCGCAGGGTCATCCAGGCGAGGATCACCAGCCCCAGCAGCACATGCAGGAAGTGGAAGCCGGTGATCAGCCAGAACAGGGTGAAGAAGGTGCTGTATTCCAGGTCCAGCCCGCGCGAAGCGAGATGATGGTACTCGCCGGACTTGAGCACCACGTGCGCCAGCCCCAGCAACACGGCAACGCCCAGCAGGGCGGCTGCGCGGCGCTGTCGGCCGTGGCGCACCTGCTCCACCGCCAGTGCCGCGCAGAAGCCGGCGGTGAGCAGGGTCAGGGTGAGCGCCAGGGCCGTGGACAGGTCCAGCTGAGTGCGGCCGGCACGGAAGCCTTCGATATCCAGGTGCTGGGTCACGGCGAAGACGATGATGAGGATGGCGAAGACGGTCAGCTCGGCGAGGATGAACAACCACATCGCCAGGTCGCCCGGCAGGCGCCGGGCACCGAGCGTCGCCTCAGGCGAAATGGACATCGACCAGGTCCATCAGCGCGGCGACCGTGGCCTCGTCGTCCGACAGCGGCTCGGCAAGCCCGGCGCGGCACGCATCTCGCGGCGCCACGCCGGCCTGCAGCAGGCGCGCGGTGAGCACCAGCAGGCGCGTCGAGCAGACCTCTTCCAGCTCCTGCCGACCCAGGCGGCGCAGGGCTACGCCCAATTGCGCCAGACACTGAGCCAGCTCGGAGGAAACACCGGCCTCGCGGGCGATGATGCCGGCTTCCACGTCCGGCGTCGGGTAATCGAAACGCAGGGCGACGAAGCGCTGCCGCGTACTGGGCTTCATGCCCTTCAGCAGGTTCTGATAGCCGGGGTTGTAGGACACCACCAGCATGAAGCCCGGCGGCGCCACCAGGGATTCGCCGGTGCGCTCGATGAACAGCTCGCGGCGGTCGTCCGCCAGCGGGTGCAGCACCACGACGGTGTCCTGCCGCGCCTCCACCACCTCGTCCAGGTAGCAGATTCCGCCCTCGCGCACCGCGCGGGTCAGCGGACCATCCTGCCACCAGGTGCCGTCGCTGCCGATCAGGTGGCGACCGACCAGGTCCGCCGCCGACAGGTCGTCGTGGCAGGCCACGGTGTACAGCGGCAGATTCAGGCGCTGCGCCATGTGCTGGACGAAGCGCGTCTTGCCGCAGCCGGTCGGGCCCTTGATCAGCACCGGCATGCCCTGCGCGGACGCGTGGGTGAACAGCGCCACCTCGTTGCCGGACGGCTGGTAGAAGAGCGGCGGATCGTTCTGCGCAGGGGCATTCATGACAGGCAAATCTCGGTAGGAAGTTTCGGTTAGCAAGCTATCCAGCGCGACGGATTGCCTCAAGCGTGGCGCCGGAACTTCTTGATTGGCATCAAGCGGAAGCCGCAGGGGCGGCTCCTAGAATCGCCACAGACGCCGGGCGGGAAGCCGGCGAAAACGATCGGCGCCTCGAAGCGCCAAGCCTGTGAGGAGAAACGTTCATGAACAAAGCCCTGGTAGCCCTGCTGTTCGGCGGCCTGTTGGTCCAGACAACCGCGATGGCCAGCACCGGCGAGGAGCTGTTCAAGGCGAAGGCCTGCGTGGCCTGTCATTCGGTCGACAAGAAGCTCGTCGGCCCCGCCTTCCATGACGTTGCCGCCAAGTACGGCCCACAGGCCGATGGCGTCGCCCACATCACCAACAGCATCAAGACCGGCAGCAAGGGCAACTGGGGCCCGATACCGATGCCGGCCAACGCCGTGAGCCCGGAAGAAGCCAAGACCCTGGCCGAGTGGATCGTCACCCTGAAGTGAACTGCAGCGTGAGATGGGCGCCCACCGCCTTCTGACGCAGCTCTGCCCGTTCGGGCATGGAGGAAGGAGGCCTCATGGTGGGCGTTCGCGAGTGGTTCAGGTCCCTGGTCGGCTGCCTGATGTTGATGGCCGGCCTGGCGGCTCAGGGTGGGGAACTCAGTGACCTGGAGCGAACACGCATCCAGCAGGTGTTCCCCCAGGTCGACCGCATCGGCGAGCCCGACGGAGAGTACGGCGTGCGGCGCCTGTCACACGGCGACAAGCTGCTGGGCTACGCCTTCCAGAGCATCCGCGTCACCCGTATCCCCGCCTATTCCGGCAAGCCGATCAACGTCCAGGTGATCCTCGATCCGCAGGCGGTGATCCGCGACAGCTACGTCCTCGAACACCACGAGCCGATCCTGCTGATCGGCATCCCCGAAGAAAAACTCCACGCTTTCACCGCCGGCTACTCCGGGCTGCGCGCCGACCAGCGGGTCGCCGTAGGACGTTCCGGCGATCCGCAGACGGTTACCGTGGATGCCGTCGCCGGCGCCACCGTGACGGTCATGGTGGTCAACGAGATCATCATGCGCGCCGCCCGCACCGTGGCCGTCTCGCTCAAGCTGATCAAGGACGACGGGCAGGTGCGGCCCAAGCCCGCTGTCGTGCGCGCGGACGCCTACCAGCCGGCGAGCTGGAACGAATTGCTGGGCAACGGCGCGATCCGCCAGCTGAAGCTGACCCGCGGGCAGATCGACGATGCCTTCAAGGGCACCGCCGCCGAGAAGGTCAACCAGGCCCAGGACACCGGCCAGCGGGAGGAGACGTTCATCGACCTCTATACCGCGCTGCTCGATGTCCCCAGCGTCGGCCGCAACCTGCTCGGTGAACGGCAATTCAACGAACTGCGCGAATCGCTGAAGCCCGGCGAGCACGCGGTGGTCGTGCTGGGCAACGGCCAGTACTCGTTCAAGGGCTCGGGCTACGTGCGCGGGGGCATCTTCGACCGGGTGCAGATTCGCCAGTTCGGCGACATCCTCAGCTTCCGCGACCTCGACTACCAGCGCCTGTCGGACACCTATGCCGAGGGCATGCCTCACTTCGCCGAGATGGCGATCTTCATCGTCCGCGCCGCCCAGCGCTTCGATCCCGGCACACCCTTCGACCTGGAACTGCTGGTGCGGCGCCAGACCGGACCGGTGGACAGCCTGTTCACCACCTTCGACCTGGGCTACCAGACGCCGGAGGGCTACCTCGACCGGCCGCAGCCCAGCGCTGCGGAACTGGAGGCCCTGGAAGATGCCAAGCGGCCGATGTGGCTGCGCGTCTGGTACCAGAAGAGCTTCCAGATCGGCGTGCTGCTCAGCGCCCTTGGGCTGCTCGCAGTCATCCTGTTCCTGCAGGACAACCTGACCCGTCGACCGCAGTTGTTGCACTGGCTGCGCCGTGGCTACCTGCTCTTCACCCTGACCTACATCGGCTGGTACTGCCTGGGGCAGCTCTCAGTGGTCAACGTACTGACCTTCGTCCACTCGCTGTTCGAAGGCTTCCGCTGGGAGCTGTTCCTCATCGACCCGGTGCTGTTCATCCTCTGGACCTTCACCGCTGCCAGCATCCTGCTCTGGGGCCGCGGCGTGTTCTGCGGCTGGCTGTGCCCGTTCGGCGCCCTGCAGGAACTGCTCAACGAGGCGGCGCGCAAGCTCAAGGTGCCGCAGTACGAGTTGCCGTTCGCCGTCCACGAACGGCTCTGGGCGATCAAGTACATCGTCCTGCTGGTGCTGTTCGGGCTCTCTCTGGAATCGCTCGGAACCGCCGAGCGCTTCGCCGAGGTCGAGCCGTTCAAGACCGCCATCACCCTGCACTTCGACCGCCAGTGGTGGTTCGTCGCCTACGTGGTGGTGCTGCTGGTCATCAACCTGTTCACCCGCAAGGTCTATTGCCGCTACCTCTGTCCGCTCGGCGCGGCGCTGGCGATCCCCGGCAAGGCCCGCCTGTTCGACTGGCTCAAGCGCCGCAAGGAATGCGGCCAGCCGTGCCAGCTGTGCGCCAACGAGTGCGAGATCCAGGCGATCCATCCCGACGGAAGGATCAACGCCAACGAGTGCCACTACTGCCTCGATTGCCAGATGACCTACCACAACGAGAACAAGTGCCCGCCGCTGGTGAACAAGCGCAAGAAGCGAAGCAAGCACGCGCCCGCAAGCGACGACGACCAGCGAATTGCGGTGCAACAGATCTGACCATTTGCCTTCAGGAAGGAGCAGGAAATGACTGAGAAGAAGCAGCAACAGGACGAGATCGCCGGGCTCAGCCGGCGGGGATTCCTCGGTGCCTCCGCGGTGACCGGCGCAGCGGCGCTGGTGACGGCGGGCTCGATGGGTGCCTTCACCTCCCGCGAGGCCTGGGCCGACGCGGTGAAGTCGGCGCAGGACAAGATTCACGTCGCCCCCGGGGAGCTGGACGAGTACTACGGTTTCTGGAGCGGTGGCCACCAGGGCGAAGTGCGCGTGCTGGGCATTCCGTCGATGCGCGAGCTGATGCGCATCCCGGTGTTCAACGTCGACTCCGCCACTGGCTGGGGTCTGACCAACGAGAGCAAGCGCATCCTCGGTGACAGCGCGCGCTTCCATAACGGCGACTGTCACCACCCGCACATCTCGATGACCGACGGCAAGTACGACGGCAAGTACCTGTTCATCAACGACAAGGCCAACAGCCGCGTCGCACGCATCCGCCTGGACATCATGAAGTGCGACCGAATCACCACCATCCCCAACGTCCAGGCCATCCACGGCCTGCGCCTGCAGAAGGTGCCGCACACCAAATACGTGTTCTGCAACGCCGAGTTCATCATCCCGCATCCCAATGACGGATCGACCTTCGACATCTCCGGCGACAATGCCTTCACGATGTACAACGCGCTGGATGCCGAGACCATGGAAGTGGCCTGGCAGGTAATAGTCGACGGCAACCTCGACAACAGCGACATGGACTACACCGGCCGCTTCGCCGCCTCCACCTGCTACAACTCGGAGAAGGCCACCGACCTGGCCGGCATGATGCGCAACGAGCGCGACTGGGTGGTGGTCTTCGACATCCCGGCAATCGAGAAGGAGATCAAGGCCAAGCGCTTCATCACCCTGGGCGACAGCAAGGTGCCGGTGGTCGACGGGCGCAAGAAGGACGGCAAGGACAGCGTCGTCACCCGCTATATCCCGGTACCGAAGAACCCCCACGGCCTCAACACCTCGCCGGACGGCAAGTACTTCATCGCCAACGGCAAGCTCTCGCCCACCTGCAGCATCATCGCCATCGACAAGCTGCCCGATCTTTTCGCCGGCAAGCTCAAGGACCAGCGCGACGTCATCGTCGGCGAGCCGGAACTGGGCCTGGGTCCGCTGCACACCACCTTCGACGGTCGTGGCAACGCCTACACCACGTTGTTCATCGACAGCCAGTTGGTGAAGTGGAACATCAATGATGCGATTCGCGCCTACAAGGGCGAGAAGGTCGACTACATCCGCCAGAAGCTCGACGTGCATTACCAGCCTGGCCACAACCACGCGACGCTGACCGAGACCAAGGAAGCCGACGGCAAGTGGGTCGTCGTGCTCAGCAAGTTCTCCAAGGACCGCTTCCTGCCCACCGGCCCGCTGCACCCGGAGAACGACCAGCTGATCGACATTTCCGGCGACGAGATGAAGCTGGTGCACGACGGCCCCACCTTCGCCGAGCCGCATGACTGCATCCTGGCCCGCCGCGACCAGATCAAGACCCGCAAGATCTGGGCACGCGACGATCCCTTCTTCGCCGAGACCGTGGCAATCGCCAAGCGCGACGGCATCGACCTGATGCAGGACAACAAGGTCATCCGCGACGGCAAGAAGGTTCGCGTGTACATGACCTCGTCCGCTCCCGCCTATGGCCTCACCGAGTTCACCGTGAAGCAGGGCGACGAAGTCACCGTCACCATCACCAACCTGGACGAGATCGAGGACGTCTCCCACGGCTTCGTCGTGGTCAACCACGGCGTGAGCATGGAGATCAGCCCGCAACAGACCTCCTCCATCACCTTCACCGCCGACAAGCCCGGCCTGCACTGGTACTACTGCAGCTGGTTCTGCCATGCGCTGCACATGGAAATGGTCGGCCGCATGCTGGTGGAGAAGGCCTGACGAGAAGGCCCCTGACCCCGCCGGCAGTCGCCGGCGGGGCATCGACGAGAAGGTGTTGCATGGGACTCACCAGGCCTGGCCTTGCCCTGTCGCTGTTGATCGCGGCAAGCGTCCAGGCGCAACCACAAGCCATCGACCAGTTGCCGCTGCAGGGCGATGGCGACATCCGCACCCTGCCCGCAGGCACCTACACCGGCAATTTCACCCTCGACCAGCCACTGCACCTGCGCTGTGCGCCCGGCGCGCTGATCGACGGCCAGGGTGCCGGCAGCACGCTGCACGTGAGGGTGCCCGGCGTCACCATCGAAAACTGCACCCTGCGCAACTGGGGGCGCGACCTGACGGCCATGGACGCGGCGATCTTCATCGACAAGGCTGCACACGGCACCGTGGTGCGCGGTAATGACCTGCAGGGCGCCGGCTTCGGCATCTGGCTCGACGCCACGGCGGACGTGCAGGTGCTCGATAACCGCATCCAGGGCGACCCCAGCGTGCGCTCCCAGGACCGCGGCAACGGCATCCACCTCTATGCGGTGAAGAACGCCCTGGTGCGCGGCAACCAGGTTCGCCAGACCCGCGACGGCGTGTACATCGACACCTCCAACGACAGCGCCATCGAAGACAACCTCTTCGAAGACCTGCGCTACGGCGTGCACTACATGTTCACCCACAACAGCCGCGTCATCGGCAACACCACCCGGCACACCCGCACCGGCTATGCGCTGATGCAGAGCCGCAAGCTCACCGTGGTCGGCAACCGCTCGGTGGACGACCAGAACTACGGCATTCTGATGAACTACATCACCTACTCCACCCTCACCGGCAATCGCGTCGAAGCCGTGCGCAGCGGCGATGGCGGCGGCGACGCAATGATCGCCGGGGCCGAGGGCAAGGCCCTGTTCATCTATAACTCGCTGTTCAACCGCATCGAGAACAACCGCTTCGAAAGCAGCGCCCTGGGTATCCATCTGACCGCCGGCTCCGAGGACAACCGCATCAGCGGCAATGCCTTCATCGGCAACCGCCAGCAGGTCAAGTACGTCGCCAGCCGCACTCAGGAATGGTCCGCTGACGGGCGCGGCAACTACTGGAGCGACTACCTGGGCTGGGACCGCAATGCCGACGGTGTCGGCGACGTCGCCTACGAACCCAACGACAAGGTCGACCAGTTGCTGTGGATGTACCCGCAGGTGCAACTGCTGATGACCAGCCCCGCCATCGAACTGCTGCGCTGGGTCCAGCGCGCGTTTCCCGTTACCCGTCCGCCCGGCGTGCGCGACAGCTTCCCGCTGATGCGCGCGCCTGATCTGGAGGCGCACCCATGAACCCCGTGGATATCCGCAATGCAACCCTGGACTACGGCGGCTTCACCGCCCTGCACGGTCTCGACCTGCAACTGGGCGCCGGCGAAGTCCTCGGCCTGCTGGGGCATAACGGCGCAGGCAAGACCACCACGATCAAGCTGATCCTCGGCCTGTTGCGTCCGACACGGGGCAGCGTGCACGTCTTCGGCCGGTCGCCGGGAGACCCGGCGGTGCGTCGGCGCATCGGCTTCCTGCCGGAGAACGTGACCTTTTACCCGCAGCTCAGCGGCCGCGAGACGTTGCAGCACTTCGCCCGGCTCAAGGGCGCACGGCCCGCCGAAGTGGACGAGCTGCTCGAACAGGTCGGCCTCAGCCACGCCGCGCAGCGCCGCGTAAAGACCTACTCCAAGGGCATGCGCCAGCGCCTCGGCCTGGCCCAGGCGCTACTCGGCCAGCCGCAACTACTGCTGCTCGACGAACCCACCGTCGGCCTCGACCCGCTGGCCACCATCGAGCTCTACCAGTGGCTGGACCGCCTGCGCGCACAGGGCACCGGGATCATCCTCTGTTCCCATGTGCTGCCCGGCGTGGAGTCGCACATCGACCGCGCCGCGATCCTTGCCAAGGGCCGGCTGCTTACCGCCGGCAGCCTCGCTGACCTGCGCCGCGATGCCAGGCTGCCAGTGCGCATCCGCTACGCCGGCAGACTCGACGGCGACTGGCCGCAACACTGGCGCGAGGCTGGCCATGGCGTCACCGCCCTGGATGGCCGCCGGCTGGAGCTGCGGGTCGGCGAAGAGCGCCAGCACGAAGTACTCAGCGTGCTGCTCGCCGAGCACGCGCAGGAGCTCGAGGTGTTGCCGCCGTCGCTGGAAGACCTCTATCGGCACCACATGCAAAGCACACCTGCGGGAGCCCCGGCATGAAGCCGATCTGGAACATCGCCCGCAAGGAACTCGCCGACGGCCTGCGCAATCGCTGGCTGCTCGCCATCAGCCTGCTGTTCGCCCTGCTGGCCGTGGGCATCGCCTGGCTCGGTGCCGCCGCCAGTGGCCAGGTGGGCTTCACTTCGCTACCGGCAACGCTGGCCAGCCTGACCAGCCTGGCCACCTTCCTGATGCCGCTGATCGCCCTCCTGCTGGCCTACGACGCCATCGTCGGCGAAGAGGAAGGCGGCACCCTGCTGCTCCTGCTGACCTACCCACTGGGACGCGGGCAATTGCTGATCGGCAAGTTCCTCGGCCACGGCCTGATCCTCGGCTTGGCGACGTTGCTGGGCTTCTCCGCCGCCGCGCTGGCCATCGCCGTGCTGGTGCCGGGCATCCCGCTGGGGCAACTGCTGGGCTCCTTTGCCCGCTTCATTCTGTCGTCGTGCCTGCTCGGCTGGACTTTCCTGGCCATGGCCTATGCGGCGAGCAGCCGGGTCAGCGAGAAGTCCACCGCCGCCGGCCTGGCGCTGGGCGTGTGGTTCTTCTTCGTGCTGCTGTTCGACCTCGCGCTGCTCGCCCTGCTGGTGATCGGCAAGGGCCAGCTCAGCGCCAACCTGCTGCCCTGGTTACTGCTGCTCAACCCGACCGACCTTTACCGGCTGATCAACCTGCCCGATTTCGGTGCCGAACTGGGCGGCGTGCTGACCCTCGGCCGAGATCTGGCCGTTCCCGTCGCGGCACTCTGGTTGGCGCTGTGCGCCTGGACCCTGGCCTCGCTGGCGCTGGCCTATGCGCTGTTCCGCCGGCGCCCGATCTGACTCGAGGAGTTTCACCATGCTGCTGTCCCGCTCCCTTCGCCTGGGTTTCACCGCCGGCTTCCTCGCCCTGCTGCTCGGCGGCTGCGACGATGGCGCCCGGCAAAGCGCCAATCTCGCTCCGGTGCCGTTCCAGAACGGCGAGGAATGCCACGTGTGCGGCATGATCATCAGCGACTTCGCCGGGCCGAAAGGCGAAGCCGTGGCTCCCGGCGCGGTGCACAAGTTCTGCTCCACCGCCGAGCTGCTGGGCTGGTGGCTGCAGCCGGAAAACCAGCACAGCGGCGCGCACCTGTACGTGCACGACATGGCCCGCAGCGACTGGAACCACCCCGATGACCGCCACCTGATCGACGCCACCAGCGCCTTCTACGTGGTAGGCGTGAAACGTCCCGGCGCCATGGGCGCCACGCTCGCATCCTTCGCCGACCGCGCGGACGCCGATCGCATGGCCACGGCCGAAGGAGGGCATGTACTGCGCTTCAGCGAAATCAACCAGAGCGTGCTGCAGGGCGTGTCCGGCGACCACCAGCATCACTGAGCCAGCCGGTCGCTTCTCTCCAGCAGCGCCAGGCAAGCCTCCGCCGGCACCGGCTGGCTGATCAGGTAGCCCTGGATCTCATCGCAGCCGTGGGCGCGCAGGAAGCGCAGCTGCTCGGCGTGCTCGACGCCTTCGGCCACCACCTTCAGTTCCAGGCTGTGCGCCATGGCGATGATCGCCCGGGTGATGGCCGCGTCTTCGCCGCGCTCGGACAGGTCGCGAATGAAGGTCTGGTCGATCTTCACGTAATCCACCGGGAAGCGCTTGAGGTAGCTGAGCGAGGAATAGCCGGTGCCGAAGTCGTCGATGGCCAGCTTCACGCCCATCTCGCGCAATTGGCGGAAGGTGGTGGTGACGCTCTCGACGTTGTCCAGCAGCTGGCTTTCGGTGAGCTCCAGCTCCAGCAGGTGCGACGGCAGGCCGGTTTCCTCCAGCACTGCGCGCACCAGATCGACCAGGTTGCCGGTGCGCAGCTGGTGCACCGAGAGGTTCACCGACACCCGCAGCTCACGCCCCAGGCGTTGCCAGGCACGGGCCTGCTGGCAGGCCCGGCGCAGGACGAACTCACCGATGGCGCCGATCAGCCCGGTTTCCTCGGCCAGGCCGATGAAGTCGCTGGGCGGCACCATGCCCATCTCCGGGTGCTGCCAGCGTACCAGCGCCTCGGCACTGTCCAGGCGCTCGTTGGCCAGGTTCAGCTTGGGCTGGTAGTGCACATTCAGCTGGCCCTCGTCGATGGCCTTGCGCAGTCGGGTTTCCAGTTGCAGGCGCTCCAGGGTGCAGGCCTGCAGGTTGTCGGTGAAGAACTGGAAGGTATTCCCTCCCAGGTGTTTGGCGTGCTGCATGGCCATGTTCGCCTGGCTCATCAGCGCAGAGATTTCCCAGGCGTTGTCCGGCAGCAGGCTGATGCCGACCGAGGCGCTGACCACCAGTTCGTGGCCGCCCACGGTCATCGGCGTGCGCAACTTGGCCAGTAGGCGGCTGGACAGGCGCGCCAGCGCCGCGAGGCTGGCGTAGGAGTCGATCAGCACGGCGAACTCATCGCCGGACAGGCGGGCAATGGTGTCGGCTTCCGGTACCGTCTGGGTCATGCGTCGCGACATCTGCCGCAGCAGTTGGTCGGCGACTTCATGGCCGAGGCTGTCATTGAGCAGCTTGAAGCGATCCAGGTCGATCAGCAGCAGCGCCGCCGTGCGGCCTTCCTGACGCGCGCGCTGGCTGGCCTCGTGCAGGCGCTCCTTGAACAGCGTGCGGTTGGCCAGCCCGGTGAGTTCGTCGTAGTGCGACAGGTAGCGCAAGCGCTCCTCGGCATCGCGACGAGCGGTGAGGTCGGCGAAGAAGCCCACCACGTGGGCCACCTCTCCCCGGCTGTCGCGCACCACGTTGAGTTGCAGCCACTGCGGGTACAACTCGCCGTTCTTGCGAGTCTCGATCAGCTCGCCCTGCCAAGTGCCCTGGCGCTCCAGCTCGGTACGGATCGACTGGTAGCGGCGCAGGCTTTCCGCCGAGCCCATCAGCCGCGCGACGTTGTGCCCGAGCAGCTCATCGCGGCGGTAGCCGGTCAGCGAGGTGAAGGCCTCGTTGATAGCGATCAGGCGGTAGTCCGGGTCGAGGATGATGATGCCTTCGCTGGCCGCCTCGAACACCGTGGCAGCCAGGCGTTGTTCTTCCTCGCGCAGCTTGCGGGTGGAGATATCGGCGCGGGTGCCGACCATGCGTGTGACCTGGCCGCGGCCGTCGCGCTCCATCACCCGGCCACGGTCTTCCACCCAGACCCAGTGGCCCGCCGCGTGGCGCACGCGGTACTCGATGCGATAACCGTCAGTGCGCCCCTTGAGGTGTTCGACCAGCGCACGGCGCAGCAAGGGTACGTCATCCGGGTGCAGGCGCGGACGCAGGTCGTTGCGCACGCTCTTCACCGACTCCTGGGTGATCCCGAAGATCTCTTCCAGGTGCGAGTGGTGCACTTCGTCAGTCAGCAGGTTCCAGTCCCACAGCCCCAGCTCGCTGGCCTCCAGGGCCAGGGCCAGGCGCGCCTCGGTATGGGTCAGTTGCACGCTGCCGGCCTCGACCCGCTCCTGCAGGGCGTCACGGGCGCGGCACAGTTCACGCTCGGCACGGCGACGCTGCTCGACTTCCCGTTCCAGGTCCTGGTTCAGCGCCTCGGTCTGTGCCTTGGCGCGCTCCAGGTGCGCCACCAGCGCCTGGGCCTGGAAGCGCCGCAGCAGGCCGACATGCACCACCCGGTGGATCTGCCAGGCCACCACCAGCAGCGCCGCCAGCAGGATAACCCCGAGCACGCCCCAGCCTTGCTGCAGCGGGTTATCGCTGATCAATAAATAGGCAATTGACGGAAACAGGCAGGGCAAGGCGAAGGTCAGGAAGGCCGGCAGGCTGACCGCATAGGCGACGCTGGCGGACAGAATGGCCGCGGCGATCAGGCCGAATACCAGGGATTGCTGGAGGAAGGCATCCGGCGGCACCAGGGCGATGGCGGCGAACGCGAGGGTCAGCCCCGAAGCGCCAGCACCGAACAGGAAGGTGCGCTGCCAGTGCGGACTGGCCTGGCGTTCGGCGGAAGCGGCATTGAAGGCGCTGACCTGGATCAGCCGCAGCACGGCCAGCATGACCAGCGAGACCAGCCATCCGGCGAGCAGCCCCGGCTTCACGTAATCCCACAGCAGCCCGGCGCAGGCCAGGCCATTGAGCAGCATGAGCAGGGTCGGCACGCGCGAGCCCTGATAAAGGAGGCGCGTGCGTTCGACAGCAATTTCGTGAGCGTACTGCTGGCGGATCTCGGCATGGCTCACCGGGATCGCCGAAGGCTCTACATAAGCGGTCATAGGCGTTTTTCTTGTAGGTTTCAGGCCTAGGCGTCGGCGGAGCATACCCGAGGAGGTAGCCCCACCCAAGCAGGATGATGGCAATTGGCTCCGTGCCCGCCCAACTTTCGTCGGGAAGACGCCGGACGGCGGGCGGGTTTGCCGGGGAAAACCGCCCGTCGGTAGAATGCCGCCCCATGAACGATGACATCTCCTACCTGCTCAACTCCCTCAATGACCCGCAGCGCCAGGCCGTGGCCGCGCCGCTGGGGCGCCAGCGCGTGCTCGCTGGTGCCGGGTCCGGCAAGACCCGCGTGCTGGTACACCGTATCGCCTGGCTGATCCAGGTCGAGAACGCCTCGCCGCACAGCATCCTGGCCGTGACCTTCACCAACAAGGCCGCCGCCGAGATGCGCGCGCGGATCGAGCAGCTGCTGGGGATCAACCCGGCCGGCATGTGGGTCGGCACCTTCCACGGCCTGGCGCACCGCCTGCTGCGTGCGCACTGGCAGGAAGCCGGTTTGCCGGAGAACTTCCAGATCCTCGACAGCGACGACCAGCTGCGCCTTGTCAAGCGCGTGGTGCGCGAGCTGGGCCTCGACGAGCAGCGCTGGCCGCCGCGCCAGGCGCAGTGGTTCATCAACGGCCAGAAGGACGAGGGCAACCGCCCGCAGAACATCCAGGCCGGCGGCGACCTGTACCTGGCGACCATGGTCAGCGTCTACCAGGCCTACGAAGAAGCCTGCGCCCGTGCCGGCGTCGTCGACTTCGCCGAACTGCTGCTGCGTTCGCTGGACCTCTGGCGCGACCGTCCGAGCCTGCTGGAACACTACCAGCGACGCTTCCGCCACATCCTGGTGGACGAGTTCCAGGACACCAACGCCGTGCAATACGCCTGGCTGCGCTTCCTCGGCAAGGGCGGCGAGAGCCTGATGGTGGTGGGCGACGACGACCAGTCGATCTACGGCTGGCGCGGCGCGAAGATCGAGAACATCCAGCAGTTCGGCGATGACTTCGCCGGCACCGAGGACATCCGCCTGGAGCAGAACTACCGCTCCACCGGCACCATCCTCAAGGCCGCCAACGCGCTGATCGCCAACAATAGCGGGCGTCTGGGCAAGGAACTGTGGACCGACGGCGTCGACGGCGACCCGATCACCCTGTATTCCGGCTTCAACGAGCACGACGAGGCGCGCTACATCGTCGAGACCATCGAGGACGCCCTGCGCAAGGACGGCTTGAAGCGTAGCGAAATCGCCATCCTCTACCGCTCCAACGCCCAGTCCCGCGTACTGGAAGAGGCGCTGCTGCGCGAGAAGATTCCCTATCGCATCTACGGCGGCCAGCGCTTCTTCGAGCGGGCCGAGATCAAGAACGCCCTCGCCTACCTGCGCCTGATCCGCCTGCGCGACGACGACGCTGCGCTGGAGCGGGTGATCAACGTGCCGCCACGCGGCATCGGCGAGAAGACCGTCGAGGCGATCCGCAATGCCGCGCGCCTGAACGGCACCTCCATGTGGCGAGCGATCAACGACGTGATTGCCGCCAAGGCCGTGGCCGGCCGCGCCGCCAGTGCGCTCAACGGCTTCCTGGAAACCGTCGACCTGCTCGCGGTGAAGGTCGAAGGCCTGCCGCTGCACCAGATGACCCAGATCGTCATCGAGCAGTCCGGCCTGATCACCTACCACAAGGAAGAAAAGGGCGAGAAAGGCCAGGCCCGGGTGGAAAACCTGGAAGAACTGGTCAGCGCCGCCCGCGCCTTCGAGAATCCGGACGACGAGGACACCCCGCCGCTGGTGGCCTTCCTCGACCACACCGCGCTGGAGTCCGGCGATACCCAGGCCGACGCCTTCGAGGACAGCGTGCAGCTGATGACGCTGCACAGCGCCAAGGGCCTGGAGTTCCCGCTGGTGTTCCTCGCCGGCGTGGAGGAAGGCCTGTTCCCGCACAAGATGAGCTTGGAAGAACCCGGCCGTCTTGAGGAAGAACGCCGCCTGGCCTACGTCGGCATCACCCGCGCCATGCACCGTCTGGTCATGACCTACGCGGAAACCCGCCGCCTGTACGGCAGCGAGACCTACAACAAGGTGTCGCGCTTCGTTCGGGAAATCCCGCCGAGCCTGATCCAGGAAGTGCGCCTGTCCAACTCGGTGAGCCGCCCGCTCTCGGGCAACCAGCGCAGCGGCAACCTGTTCAGCGGCGCCAGCGTGCCGGACACCCCGTTCAGCCTCGGCCAGTCCGTGCGCCACCCGCTGTTCGGCGACGGCGTGATCCTCAACTTCGAAGGCTCCGGCGCCCAGGCACGGGTGCAGGTGAACTTCGACAGCGAGGGCAGCAAGTGGCTGATGATGGGTTACGCGAAGCTGGAGGCCATCTAAGCCTCCAGTCCCGTCAGCGAGCGGCGGTGCTGGCCGGGCAGATCGTCGCCTGCATGTCGTCCAGGCCGTAGCCATCGAGCTGCGGCAGCATGAACTTGTCCACCAGCAGCGGCTTGGCGATCCTGCCGGCGAAACGATCCCCTCCGCTGGCTGAAGCACCGATGTAGGTCGGGTGCGCCAGCGGCTCGGCGGTTTCCGGCCGCGGCATCGGCTCCTGGGATTGCAGGATGACCTTGCCGTTGAGGTAAACCGTCAGGGCGCCCTTTTCCGGCCCCGGGAAGGGAAATTTCGAATAGGGCTTCACGTTGAAGCTGGCCACCAGAGCATTGCACTGGTCCTCCAGCGCCACAGGCTCACTCTGCAGGCGCAGCGGGCCACGCCACACTTCCACACGCCCGTTGTCGATGGCCATGCCCCATAGCCCTTCCTGCTCAACCAGGACCTGCCGCGCGCCATCGACTCGTGCCTTGCCCAAACCCAGCCCCAGGCTGTAGGCGCCGTGGACCGGCGCGCGCTGGTAGTCGCGGCCGCTGAGGAAGGCCGGCTTCTTGCCGGCGGCGGGATGCCAGGTCAGCGGGATGGGCCGGTATTTCTGCTCCCACGCGCGCAACAGGCTCAGGGCTTCATCCCGACCTATCGCCTCGAAGGCTTCGGCCTTGGTCGCGCTCACCCCCAGCGGGCCGGTGACCGGGTGGCTCTCCAGCTTGCCCAGCGTGGGCCGGTAGAACAGGCCGCGGCCAGTCAGGTGGCCGCCGTAGGTCATGCCCCAGGTCATGACATCCGCCGCCCAGTAGAGCGCATCGACCCTGGGCAATGGCTGGCCCTTGGCAATGTAGCCGGACAGGTCACGCCCGGTCAGCCCGGCCGGTGCCTTGCCGCCGGCCATGCCGACCAGGGTGGGATAGAGATCGGTGATGTGGCTGATGCCGGTCACGTCGGCGTTGCCTCGGTGGCCGGGCCAGAGCACCAGCAGCGGCGTGCGCACGCCGCCTTCGAGGTAGGTCATCTTGGTCCCGGCCAGCGGCCAATTGCTGTCGCGGGTCAGGTTCGGACTGCCGTTGTCGCTGGTGAAGACCACCAGTGTGTTGTCCAGCTGGCCGCTGGTGCGCAGGCTGTCGAGCAGCCGGGCGACGTTGTGGTCCAGCTGTTTCAGCACCGCAAGGTAACGGCCCTCGTCGGTATCGGGAAACTGGCTGCGGAAAGTCTCCGAAGGCTGGAACGGGTGGTGCGGCGAGAACAGCCAGAGGTTGATGAACCAGGGCTTGCCACCTTGCCGACCCTTGCCGATCAGGTCGATGGCGCGGTCGGTAAGGATGTCGTCCAGGTGCCCCTGATACTGCACCGGCGGACCATCGTCGGTCTCCAACCAGGGGTTGATGAAGGTCGGCGGCCCGTTCACCAGCTTGCCGTCCTTGTCCGGTCCGTGCAGCACGAAGTGGTTGAGCATGCCGAACCAATCATCGAAACCATGGTGGTTGGGACGGATCTGCAGGTACTCGATGGCCTCACCGACGTGCCACTTGCCAATGTGATGGGTACTGTAGCCCAGGCCTTTCAAGGATTCCGGCAGGGTCTGCAGGTCCGGCGACAGTCCCAGTCCGTTAGGCTCGAAACCGATGCTGACCGGCGCTCGGCCAGTGATCAGCGCAGCCCGGCTGACCGAGCAGGTGCTGTCGGTATAGTGCTGGCGGAAACGCAACGCCTGATTGCTCAGCTGATCCAGAGTCGGCGTTGGCGCCTTGCCATCGCCCCAGACGCCGATGTCGTTGACGCCCAGGTCATCGGTCAGGATGAACAGGATATTCGGTTTCGCGTGTTGATCCTGAGCATTGCTCACAGGGACCATGGCAAGCAGAATCAGCCAGGCAATGGCTAGTCGGGTCGTGAGCGCAGCTGTCGCTCGCGTGGAAAAGAACAACATTCAGTGAATTCCCGAAAAATGCTTAAGAACCTTTTCACCGCCAAGAACAACGGCGAGGCCAACGCTCCGTCCCATGGACTGCTGCTGGACTATCCCGCCCTGATGGCCAGGGTGGCCGATCAGGCACCGAACTATGCCGGCAATGCCCCCTTCCCGCATATCGTCATCGATGATTTTCTGCCCCCGTCGACCTTCGCCCGGCTGCTGGAGGAATATCCGCACGACCAGAACGACCCGCTGTGGAACAACGCAACGCACACCGACAAGGCCAGCGGCGAGTACGTGCAGAAGGACAAGCGCAACATCCGCGACCCGCTGCGCATGCCGCCGACCTACCGCCAGCTGTTCTGGGAGCTCAACTCCCACGCCTTCCTCGACTATCTCGCGCAACTGACCGGTATCGCCAACCTGATTCCCGACCCCAACCTGCGCGGTGCCGGGATTCACCAGATTGCCCGCGGCGGCTTCCTCAAGGTGCATACCGACTTCGCCACCCACCGCGACTTCGGCCTGGACCGTCGGATCAACGTGCTGATCTACCTCAACGAGGAGTGGCCCGAGAGCTACGGTGGCCAACTCGAACTGTGGGACCCGGAGATGGCCGGACCACCCCGTCGCGTGCTGCCGATCGCGAACCGCTGCGTGGTATTCAGCACCACGTCCAGCTCGTTCCACGGCCATCCACACCCTCTCACCTGCCCCGATGGCGTCTACCGTCGCTCCCTGGCGCTGTACTACTACACCAACGGTCGCCCGGAGGGCGAAGCACAGCCCGGTTACGCCACCCACTGGCGCGACGTCCCGGCCTGAACGGCCTCAGGCGTCAGCTGCGCGGCGCGCCCAGGGAGCGCGCCGCGAGTAGGTCGCCAGGTGTGCCTTCAGGCGCAGGAAGGGCAACTCCACCAGGCGATAGCTCAGCCAGGCCAGACCCCACGACAGTAACAGGCTGAAAGCGATCCGCATCAGGTAGGCGTCGGCATTCGCTTCCAGCGTCATTCCTGCGGCCTTCAGAGGGAAAAGGCAGTAGAACTGTACCGGGACATGGATCAGGTAGAGCGAGTAGGAGATTCGCCCGAAGTGATCCAGCAGCGGGTTGGCCAGCAGCGCCTTTATCCGCCAGCTCAACGCCAGCAGCCCGAGCATCGCTCCCCCCCAGAGCAGCGACTCGATATTGTGGTACATCGGCAGGGCCTGCAGGGCATTGCGCTCCCCACTCAGGGAGAACCACAGCCATAGGCGCCCCAACCCCAACAGACAACCGATCAGCAACAGGAAGCAGACGAGTGCACGCTCGCGCAGCCAGGCGTAGCTTCGGCTCAGACTGAACCCCGCACACGCCGCTCCTGCGAGAAACGCGCCGAAGCGGCCGAACAATGAGTTTTCCCAAAAATTCGTCGGCGCCAACCAGCCCGGTGAATGGAACAGCCAGACATGCGCCACGCCCCATGCCAGCAGCGCAGCCGCCACCAGCCAGCGCCCGGCGGCAAAGCGCAGCAGCCACATCACCCAGGGCAGCACCAGGTAGAACTGGATTTCGGTGCACAGCGACCACCAGGGCACGCTGAACGGGAAGGCCTGGAATCCAATGGGAATGAATAGCAGGGCCTTGAAGGTGACCGTCTTCTGCGTCATCACCCAGGCCAGCAGTACTGCGGCGTAATACAGCGGCACGATGCGGAAGAAGCGTGCAGTGTAAAAACGCTGGATGCTCACCTGCTGACCATCACGCAACCCCTGCAGGAAGGGCCGCGACAGCAGGAAACCACTGAGCACGAAGAACAACGTGACGCCGGTGTTGCCGCCACCCAGCAGAGTCATCCACATCGGATTGTCCGAGCGTTCGGCCAGGCCGAGGATGCCGAAATAGTGAAAACCCACTACCAGCAGGATCGCCCAGCCGCGCAGTGACTCCAGTTCGGGCAGGTAACTGGCCGGCTGACGCAGCCCCGCTCGGACGTCGCTGGCGTCACTCACGACTCAGCTGGCCGGTTGCTGCTGCGGCTGGCCCTGCGTCAGGCGCTTGAGCTTGCGAGTGTTCTCCAGGTGCTTGCTGGCATGCACGTAGAACGAACGCAGCCCCGCACCGTCGTCGGCCTTGGCATCCTCGAACAGCAGCTTGAGTAGCGGATGGTCATTGCTGCGATCACCGCCGGGCTTGCGCAGCACTCCCAGGCCGAAGCCGTGGTTGAAGGTGAAGGTCTCGTGCTGGCCACGTGTCTCGTCCCAGAACTTCCAGGCGCCGAAGTCCTGCAGGCGGGCCATGACGTCATGGAACAGGATGATGCCGCCCGGCTTCACCTTCGGATACCAGTTGGCGAAATCGGCGCTCACTGCCTCGTAGGTATGGAAACCATCGATGTGCAGCAACTCGATGCTGTCGTCGTCGAAGTGCTTGAGCGCGTCCTCGAAGAACATCCGCATCAGGTACGAGAAGCCATGGTAGTGCTGGCGATTATGGTTGTTGACTGCGTTGAACACCGACTCGTCGTATTTGTCGGTGTGCGCATCGCCCTCAAAGGTATCCACGGCGTAGCAGACACCATCGATATCGTTCTCCTTCATCGCCTGGCAGAAGGTGAAGTAGGACAGTCCCTTGTGCGTGCCCAGTTCAACGAGCATCTTGGGGCGCAGCGCGGTGACCAGGTCGTAGCCGAACGGCAAGTGATCGACCCAAGTGCTGAAGACCATGTGCAGCGGCTCGAAATGCTTGATCGACGGGGGCATGTAGAGGGTCTTCATGATCTGGCCTTCTCCGGAAGCTGGGGGGCGGGAAGCAATGATCCGCACCGGTGTCTGCACCGGGGCGAGGCGAAATTCGGGCTTGAGGGCCTGGTCGGCGAACGGGTCTTCCTGGCGCCCGGCGCAGCGGCGCACGCGATCCATACCGCGCTGCACGGAGCGTTCGAGATAACGCAGGCTGGGCGCCTTGGCCTGGCCAAGCAGAATAGGCTCCACGGTCGGCGAGCGGAAGGGCTCCCCCAGCAGCGCGCAGAGCTGATCGCTCTGACGCTTGAGCAGATCCTCGCGTCCGTCGACCTCGGAAGTGGTGACGCCGCCATGCAACTGGTGGAATGAACCTTCTCCGACCAACATCACCGACTGCGTACGTGGGTGCATGGCAGCCTTGCGATAGAGATAAAGGTTCAGCGCACCGCCGCCAGGCATGTCGAAACGCTCGTCGGCACGGCCGATATCGCGGAACACCTGGGCATTGATGAACAGGCAGTTGCTTTCCATGAAAGGGTGGAAATAGCCGTTCGGGTTGGCACCGCTCCAGCAGGAAATATCGAACAACCGATAGCCATTGGCCGACTCTGGCCAGCCGATATCCGCCAGCAGTTGCTGCTCGGCCTCTTCGGAATAGCCGTGGGTCAGGTGAAACTGCTGCTCGTTCTCCCCCAGATGGTAACCAGGCACCACTACCATGGCATCGGGCGTCATACGGAAGGCCATCAGCGCGTACTTCACTACGCCAGGCGTCACCAATCGGGCACCATCGATCATCAGACCGATGAAGCGCCCACGCGCCTGGGCGAAACCGAAGTTGATCGCCGGCGCGGGCGATACGCCTGCTTCGTCACGCAGGAAGTAACGGAAATTGCCGGGCAGCCGGGCGATGGCCTCCGCATCCATGTTTCGCTTGGAGCGGTTCTCCACCAGGATGACTTCATAATCGTCGGCATCGACGCCCTGCTGGTAGTCAGGCGCCAGGCTGATCAAAGTGTTGAGCGCCTGGCGCGGCATGTCATAGGCAATGACGATGATCGACAGCAGCGGACGCTTCTCGTGGTACGCAGTCATACAGCCTGCACCCGACTCAGCGAATGATTGAGGAAACGGAAAATGTGCGGATGCGCCGAACCGAGCAAAATCGGCCGCACGCTGGGTGGTGTGCGGTTGTCTCCGCGAATCTGCTTGTCCTGTTCATCGAGCAGCTTGTAGACCCGCTCGCGCTCCTCGCGCAGGGTGCCGGTGGTCACGCCACCATGGAACTGGTGGAACGACCCTTCGCTGTAGAGCAGATAGAACGGCGTATTCGGGTACTCCAGCAAGCGCTTGTAGAGATCCAGGTTGGCGTTGCCGCCGCCGAAGTCGTTGTAGCGCGGGTTCACCCCGCCCAGCGCCTTCCACTTGCGCATCGACATGCCGATGAAGTTGCTCTCGTAGTTGGCCTGGAAGAATCCACCCTGGCAGGAGCCACTGAGCACCGCGATGTCGAACAGCCGATAGCCGTTGCTCGGCCACTCGATGCCGTGCAGCAGGACCTGCTCGGCATCCTCGTTGTAGCCCTCGTTCACCGCCACCTGCTGGAGCTTGTGACCGATGTGATAGCCGGGCACGGAGACGGCCGCCTCGGCGTCGAGACGGAAGGCGTCCAGTGCATGGCGCAGGACACCGGGAGAGAGCATGCGCGCACCGTCGATCATGATGGCGATGTGGCTGCCTCGGGCCTGGGAGGCTCCGAAGTTGATCGCATGGACCGGCGTACGCTCGGTTTCGTTGCGGTGGAAGTACCGCACGTTGCCCGCATGCTGGGTGGCGCGCTCACGGCCCAGCAAACGGTCGGAATGGTTTTCGACGACGATGACTTCATAGTCTCGCTCGTTCACACCATGCTGATAGGCAGGGCTGAGCGAATACAGCGTCTTGTCGGCCTGCTCGGGCATCTTGTAGACGATGACCACGACGCTCAGGCGCGGCGCGCGACGAAAGATGGGCATGACACAACCCCCGGGTCAATCAGCGATGGCTTTGAGAGCCTGGTACAGGGCATCCAGCTCGGGCGCGAGTTTCTCGTCGCCGTGCCGATGATGTTTGAGTTCGGAGCTGAAGAACCGCTCCGTAGCCGGCGGCTCGAGGCCGAATCTGCGCAGCACCTCATCCAGCTGCCGGTGCAAGCTGTCCTCGTCCTGGTCGAAGCAGAGTACCGGGAACTTCACCCGACCATGCAGTTCGAGGAGGCGGCTGTTATAGGCCTTCCACAGGCCTAGCGCCTGTTCACGCGGCATGCCGCCACGGGCCTGGAGGGAATCGGCAACGGCCGAAGGGTGGCGGAAGATGCCGACGAAACGCAGGTTGGGAATCAGTTCCTGCCAGCCTTCGACGGCCAGGAGCGCGCGCGGATCCTTGAACCCCCAGCGCTTCACGCCATCGTAACCACCGATCAGCTCGCGGGCCGCGGCGTACTCGGCCGGCGTCCAATGCGGCGCCACGGCGGGCGGGTTGTCCCACGCCGCGCCACGCTCGGCGAGCATCGCGTCATGGAAGGCAACGATATCGGTGTTCTCGCGGTTGCCCTTGAGATTGTGAGGGTTCCATGTACTGTGCTTGCCCAGCTCCAGGCCGGCCTCCTGCAGGGAGCCGGTGAGGAAACTGGTGCCGCTGCGGTGCATGCCGACAACCATGAGGACCAGGTCTTCCTGGGCGGGAGCGGCTTTCCGGGAGGAGCCGAACAAGACATCAAATAGGCGCATACCAGCTCTTTTTCTTATGTTTGGGCGATGATCCGCACAGAATGCGCCGTAATTGGCACACAGGCTTGCTGCGGCGCATTGTGTTTAAATACCCCACCCTTTTCAATCCAACAAGAACGACATGAAGCACAGGGACATCATTCTATTCGGCGTCTACAGCGACCTGCGCACCGAAGTGGCGCGGCGCTTCCTGGGATTCCTCTGGTGGATCCTCGAACCCGTGATGTACATGGGTGCCTTCTACATTGTCTTTGGCCTGGCCCTGGGCCACAGCCGCCCGGGCTATGTCCCGCTGCTGCTCAGCGGCATGGTGGCCTGGAAGTGGTTCGACGGCTCGGTGCGCCAGGCCAGTAATGCCATCCAGAGCAACGCCGGCCTGATCCAGCAGATCGATGTGCCCAAGTACGTGTTCGCGCTCATCCCGATACTCAGCAACACCTTCAAGTTCCTGATCATCCTGACCCTGCTGATCCTCTCCTTGCTGCTGTCCGGATACCGCCCGTCGCTGGAATGGCTCGCACTGCCGGTGCTGATCCTCAATCAGTTGCTGTTCATCATCGGCTTCGGCTTCCTGCTGGCCTCCGTGCTGCCGTTCGTGCCGGACCTGCGCCAGGTGGTGGACAACTTCCTGATGCTGATGATGTTCATGTCCGGCGTGTTCTTCAGCATCCACGAGATTCCTGCCTCCATGGCGCCGTTCCTGAATCTCAATCCGATGACCGTGATGATCACCGCCTTCCGCGATGTGCTGCTGCACAACCAGTGGCCGTCCTGGGGCGAACAGTTCTATGTGCTGGCCGTCGCTGTACCCCTGCTGGCTGCCGCGTTGTGGATCCTCCACCGCAACGAGCGCAAGTATCCCAAGCTGCTGTTCTGAGGTGAGACATGTCCGGTGATCTGATTCTCCAGGCCGAACACGTCGGCCTGTCCTACCGGCAGCGGGTTGGCATGCTGCGCTATGAATCCTTCTGGGCCCTGCAGAACGTCAGCTTCGAGCTCTACGAAGGCGAAACCCTGGGCGTGATCGGCAACAACGGTGCCGGCAAGAGCACGCTGTTGCGCATGATCGCCGGCATCGTCGACCCCGATCGCGGGGTGCTGCACCGCAGCAAGCCGTTGAGTGCCAGCCTGCTGGCCCTCAACGTGGGCTTCAAGCCGGAGCTTTCCGGCCGCGACAACGTTGTTATCAGCGGTTTGCTGCTAGGCATGAAGCGTGCTGACATCCGCCGGCAGATGGATGACATCCGCGAATTCAGCGATCTGGGCGACTTCTTCGAACGCCCGGTAGGCACCTACTCCACGGGGATGCGCGCCCGCCTGGGCTTCGCCGTGGCGATCCACGCCGATCCGGATATCCTCCTGATCGATGAAGTACTGGGCGTGGGCGACCAGACCTTCCGCGAGAAATCCCACGCGGCCATGCGCGCCAAGATCAAACAGGGCAAGACCGTGATCCTGGTATCCCACAGCATGGAGGCGATCCGCGAACTCTGTCAGCGAGTACTCTGGATCGAGCGGGGCAAATCGATCATCTGCAGCGATGCAGAAACCGTGATCAGCGGCTACCACGAGACTGTTCGCCAGGCGGTGCGTGAAATGCACAAGGTCGAACGAGAGCGCAAGGCCGCTCAGCAAACGCTCGAAGTCCAGCAGTAAAAGCCGGCGGGCTCAGTGATGCCCGCCGCCGTTCTGCTCGAAGGTCTCGATCAGCGCCACCTGCATCCGCGAATGCACGCGGATGAACCAGCGCCAGAACACCGCGATCACCAGCGCGGCGATCAGCGCCACCACCACCAATAGCTCGCCCGGCGGCAGGATGCTCGAACTGAGCGCCGCCAGCAGCAACATCATGCCGCCCAGCGACAGCAGCGGGATCAGCTCGGAAATCACCCGGCGCACGCGGGCCGTGTGGCGCCCGGCGCTTTCGGCCTTCACTCCCATCTCCGCCAGCAGCATCGCCAGCGCCTTGAGCTTGCGGTAGGCCGCGATCAGGAACGGCAGCGAGAGCAGCAGCGCAGCGCCCCAGATCAGCGCCTTGTGCAGCGCTTCGGGCTCGACGAACTGCGCCAGCCATTGGCCGATCTGGCCGGCGAAGAACGCCAGGGCGAAGAAGATCGCGATCACCAGGGTCAGGTTGACCCCGACCTGCAGCAGGATGCGCCGGATCATCCCGGCGAGGATCGCCTTGTCGCCGCGCGGCTTGATGCTGCGCAGCCACTCACCGTACAGGCTGAACACCCGCACCATGGGCGAGGGCAGGCTGCGACCCAGGTACAGCGCCAGCGGGTCGGCGGAACGGATCAGGTAGGGCGTCAGCAGGGTGGTGATGGCCGACACACCGACCACCACCGGGTAGAGGAAGTCGCTGGTCACACCCAGGCTCATGCCCAGCGCCGCGATGATGAAGGAGAACTCTCCGATCTGCGAAAGGCCCATGCCCACGCGCATCGAAGTGCGCCCGTCGTTACCGGCGATGAAGGCGCCAGCGCCACAGGAAATCAGCTTGCCGGCCACGACCACGAAGGTGATCACCAGGATCGGTGCGGCGTAGTCCACCAGGACCTTGGGGTCGATGGTCAGGCCGATGGCGACGAAGAAGATCGCGCTGAACATGTCGCGCACCGGCTCCATCAGGCGTTCGATCTGGATCAGCTGACGCGACTCAGCCATGATCGCGCCGATCAGGAAGGCGCCCAGGATCATGCTGTACTCCAGCTTCACCACCAGCAGGCAGAAGCCGAAGCACAACCCCAGCACCGTCACCAGCAGCATCTCGTTGCTTTCGAATTTCGCCACGTAGGCCAGCAGGCGCGGCACCAGCAGGATACCGACGACCAGCGCGACGACCATGAACAGGCTGAGCTTGCCGACCGTGGAGAACACCTGGTCGGCCTCCACCGTGCCGCTCACGGCGATGCCGGAAAACAGCGCGATGATGCCGATGCCGAGGATGTCCTCGATGATCAGCACGCCGAAGATCAGCTGGGCGAAGCGCTCGTTCTTCATCTTCAGGTCGCCCAGGACCTTGATGATGATGGTGGTGGAGGACATCGCCAGGATTGCGCCGAGGAACAGCGAGTCCATGGTGCTCCAGTCGAACAGGCGGCCGATCTCGAAGCCGGCCCAGATCATCAGGGTGATTTCCAGGAACGCGGCGATGAACGCCGTGGCGCCGACCTGGAACAGCTTGCGCAGGGAGAACTCCAGCCCCAGGCAGAACATCAGGAAGATCACCCCCAGCTCGGCGAGGGTCTTGATCGTTTCCTCGTCGTGCACCAGGGCGAACGGCGGGGTGTGCGGACCGATGATCACCCCGGCAATGATGTAGCCCAGCACCACCGGCTGCTTGAAGCGATGGCAGAGGATGGTGACGAAACCGGCGATCAGCATGATCACCGCGAGGTCCTGGATGAAGTCGATGGCATGCATGGTCGGCGGTCCTCGCGGCGTGGGGTCAGGGGATCGCGCGGCTGACGGCCTCGCTCAGCGAAGCCTACCATCCGAGTCCTCCGACAGGCGGCTCTGAAAAAATCAGTAACAGACTGATTTGGAAAGGGATTCAATCGCCCCCATATCAAGCATCGGCCCGCAACCTGTGGGCAACAGCACGAAACAAAATCTGGCTGGCCCTCATGCAGCGCCGCCTGCAACATGACGTGCGTCGTATACCAACCAAGAGAATGACAACGATGAAGCGCTTTCTCAGCCTTGCCATGGCCTTCTGTGTCGCCGTGACGCTCAGCCTCGACGTCAACGCCGCCAAGCGTTTCGGTGGCGGCAAGAGCATGGGCTCGGCGCCGAGCCACCAGACCCGCCAGGCGCAACCCGCCGCCACCCCGAATTCCCCCGCCGCCGCAGGCCCGGCTGCAACCGGTGCCGCCGCTGGCGCTGCCGGCGCGGCTGCCAAGAGCGGCGCTTCGCGCTGGCTCGGCCCGCTGGCCGGCCTCGCCGCCGGTGGCCTGCTCGCCTCCATGTTCATGGGCGACGGCTTCCAGGGCATGCAATTCCTCGACATCCTGATCATCGCGCTGATCGCGTTCATCGCCTTCCGCTTCATCGCCTCCCGTCGCCGCCAACAGCAGGGCAACCAGCCCGCCATGGCCGGTGGTCATGCGCCGATGCAGCGTGAAATGCCGGCCGCTCCGCCGTCGATCTTCGGCGGTGCCTCGCGCCCGGTGATGGACAGCCGCCCGGTGATCAACGCACCGAGCTGGTTCGACGAGACCCGTTTCGTCGGCGCCGCCCGCGAGCACTTCATGTCCCTGCAGCAGCACTGGGACGCCAACGAGATGGACAAGATCGCCGAGTTCGTCACCCCGCAGATGCTGCAGTTCCTCAAGCAGGAACGCGCTGACCTGGGCGACGGCTACCAGTCCACCTACATCGACAACCTCGACGTGCAACTCGAGGGCGTGGACGACCAGGCCGAGAAGACCATCGCCACCCTGACCTTCAGCGGCGTGTCGAAGTCCTCGCGCTTTGACCAGGGCGAGCCCTTCAGCGAAAGCTGGCGCATGGAGCGTGCCCAGGGCGAGAACCAGCCCTGGCTGGTCGCTGGCATCCGCCAGAACTGATCCTGCGCGTGAAGAAAAAGCCCGGCGATTGCCGGGCTTTTTCGTTTCCGTCGCCCACCTCGGCGGCGCAGTACAGCACTTCCCTCGGGCCCGCCGCTCGTCCGGACGACGCCCACGCAGTGGTCTTGCGCGGATGGCCGGCTACTACTGTATAAAGCGCGCCAACCGTCGAATGTAGAGAGGCCCCGCCTGTGGAAGATGTGATCGAGAAGTTGCGTGAAGTGAACGAGCCGGTGCCGGTCCCGCTGGAGTTGCCGGACGAAGAACTGCTGGTGGAGATCGAGGAAGAGCTGCTGATCGGCATTCCGTCGGAATTCCGCGAATTCCTCCTGCAGGTCAGCGACGTGATCTACGGCCGCCTGGAGCCGGTCACCGTGACCGATCCGCAGTCCCATACCTACCTGCCGGAAGTGGCCGCCGTAGCCTGGGCCAGTGGCCTGCCGCGCGAGCTGATCCCGCTCTGCGCCGATGGTGACGACTACTACGCGGTTGCCGAGGACGGCGAGGTGATCCTCTGGGCCGACGGCGAGCTCACCGAGGAAACCTGGGACTCCGTCTGGACCTGGGCACGCGACGTATGGCTGGATACTTGAAGCCCGGTGTCGGAATTTCCTGAAACTTCCATGGTCACACAGGCAACCCAGCGTACCTCCAGCCCTTGCTGCCCGGGCGGGTACGATGCCCCGTGGAGAAACTATGAAGTTGAAAGCCTTGTTCACCTGCCTGTTGCTGCTCGGCCTCGCCGGATGCGCCGACAAGGCCGTGGTGACGCTGCAGGACGGCAGCGAAATCCTGGTGAAGGATCACTCCGACTACGACAAATACAATGACTACTACGAATTCGAACAGCTCAACGGCGAGACGATCCTGATCAAGAAGGACAACGTCCGCTTCATCAAGACCCCGTGAAGGGCGCCCTAGCGCGCCCCGAGCCTTCCCCCGCTTTCCAGCTCCAGCAGGTTGAGCAGGTACTGGCCGCAGTAGCCCAGGTCCTGTTCGATGGCTTTGCGCGCGCCCGCGCCATCGCCTCGCTCCAGCGCCTGCAGGGTGTCTTCGTGGAAGTCGTTCAGGCGCAGCGACAGGTCGGCCTCGGTGAACAACCGGTTGAAGAAGGGCCCGACCTGCAGCCACAGCGCCTCGATCATGCGCAGCAGCGTGGGGTTGCCGCAGGCACGGTAGAGCGTCAGGTGGAACAGGCTGTTGGCTTCCAGGTAGCCGTGGACATCGCGGGCGTTCAGCGCGGTTTCCATGCGTTCGGTGCAATCGCGCAGCACCGCCATGTCGGCGGGCTTCAGGTGCCTGGCTGCGTCCTCCACCGCCAGTCCCTCCAGGGATTGCCGCACCTGCAGGATCTGCAGGTAGCGCTCGCGGGTCATCACCGGCACCCGTAGCGATCGCTGCGGCTCGCCTTCCAGCGCGCCCTCGGCCACCAGCCGTTGCAGGGCGGCGCGAACCGGCATCGGGCTGGTGCCCCACTCATCGGCCAGGTCGCGGATCTTGAGCCGCTCGCCGGGCTGGAAGCGCCCGCTCAGCAGGGCCTGGCGCAGGTTCTGGTACAGCTGTTCCTGAAGGTTGTCGGGCATCGTGAATCACTCCCGGCCGGCCGGCGGTGCCGGCAGTTGGGCGAAGGTCAGGCTGCAGTCGTGCTTCATCTTGCTTATCCCTTGTTCTCGATCAGACAGTTGCCGCCATCCACCACCAGCACTTCGCCGGTGATGTAGCTGGCTTCGGGCGAGGCCAGGAAGGCGATGGCGGCCGCCACCTCCTCCGGTCGCCCGGAACGGCCGAGCGGCGTGCGCCGTCCGGCCTGTATTTCTTCTTCGCTGCTGGAGCCGGTGGCGATCCAGCCCGGCGCCACGCTGTTCACCGTCACCCCGCGACGCACGACTTCCAGCGCCAGGCCCATGCTCATGCCGAGCATTCCGGCCTTCGCCGCACTGTAGGCGGACTCGCCTGGATTGCTGGCGCGAACGCCGGTGGTAGAGCTGACATTGACGATGCGCCCGTAGCCGCGCTCGAGCATCCCCGGCAGCAGCGCGCGGGTGAGCAGGAAGGCGCTGGTCAGGTTGCGCGCCAGCGACAGGTTCCAGGTCGCGAGGTCCATCGCGGCCAGTTCGGCGAAAGGCTCCGGGCTGCCCTGCATGGCCATGCCGGCGTTGTTCACCAGCACGTCTACCCTTCCCCATTGCGTCTGGGCCCAGTCGGCCAGTTGACGAACGTCGTTCTCGTTGGTCAGGTCGGCGAGCAGCGCGCGGGCCTCGAAGCCCTCGGCGCGCAGCTCGTCCGCCCGCTGCAGGACGCGCTCGCTGCTGGCCGTCAGCAGCAGTTTCACGCCATGGCGCGCCAACCGGCGGGCGCTGGCGAAACCGATGCCGGACTCGCTGCCGGCGCCGCTGACCAGGGCAACCTGGCCGGCCCAAGCGGACTCATTCGTGACATCTTTCATGGGCATCTTCTCGTTCTGTGATCACAGAATTCGTTACAGGGCAGATTATCAGGCAGTTGATCCGCTGTATTGACATTTTTGTGATCACAAATGGAAGATGTGCGAAATAACAAACGAGGTGTGCAACATGACCGCCAGCGGAATCGCCCAACAGGCCGTGGATCTCTTCACCGCCCGCGAGCGCCAGCGCTTCCTGGAACAGAATCCCAAGTCCGTCGCCCTTGCCGAGCGCGCGCACCAGTCGCTGTACGCCGGTGTGCCGATGCACTGGATGGCCGACTGGTCCACACCCTGCCCGCTGTTCGTCGAACGCGCCCAGGGCGCCCGCTTCTATGACGTGGACGGCCATGACTACGTGGACTTCTGCCTGGGCGACACCGGCAGCATGTTCGGCCATTCGCCGGCGCCGATCGCCCGCGCCCTCGCCGAACAGGGCGCCCGCGGCCTGACCACCATGCTCCCCGGCGAGGACGCCGTGGTCTGCGGCGAACTGCTCGCCGCCCGCTTCGGCCTGCCCTACTGGCAGGTGACCGCCACCGCCACCGACTCCAACCGCTACGTGCTGCGCTGGGCCCGCGCAGTGACCAAGCGCAAAACATTGCTGGTGTTCGACGGCTGCTACCATGGCACCGTCGACGACGTGATGGTGCGCTACCGCGATGGCGAGACCGTGCACCGCTCCGGCCTGGTCGGCCAGGCCTATGACCTGACCCAGCACAGCCGCTCCATCCCCTTCAACGACGTCGAGGCGCTGGAAGCCGCGCTGGCCCAGGGCGACGTCTGCGCCCTGCTGTGCGAGCCGGCGATGACCAACATCGGCATGGTCCTGCCCGATCCGGGCTTCATGCAGAAGTGCCGCGAGCTGACGCGTAAGTACGGCGCGCTGCTGATCATCGACGAAACCCACACCATCTCCACCAATATCGGTGGCTGCACCCAGCTGTGGAACCTTGAGCCGGACTTCTTCGTGGTCGGCAAGCCGATCGCGGGTGGCGTGCCCTGCGGCATCTTCGGTTGCAGCGCAGAGATGGCCGAGCGCATGGCCGCCTCGCGCAAGAGTGCCCAGGAAGACAGCCACGGGCACGGCCACAGCGGTATGGGCACCACGCTCTCGGCCAACGCCCTGGCCATGCACTGCATGCGCGCCAACCTGGAGCAGGTCATGACCCAGGCGGCCTACGACCACATGCTGCCGCTGGCCAAGCGCCTGGCCGACGGCTTCCGCCGGCTGATCGCCAAGCACGACCTGAAGTGGTCGGTGACCGAGCTGGGCGCGCGCAGCGAGTTCCAGTTCTGCCCCGTCTCCCCGCGCACCGGCGCCGAGGCTGAAGCAGCCTTCCATGACGAGCTGCAGATGGCACTGCACCTGTACCTGATCAACCGCGGCATCCTGATCACGCCGTTCCACAACATGACGCTGTGCTGTCCGGACACCACCGCCGAAGACGTGGATCGCCTGATCGCGACGCTGGATGCCGGCATCACCGAGCTGCTGGCGATTCCCGGCGCACGCGGGGCCTAAGCGCATAGAACCGTAGGGCGCATAACCTGGAACAGGTTATCCGCCGTCCGTTGTGTTGGCGGATAACGCTGACGCGTTATGCGCCCTACGTGAAACCCTAGCGCTGGCGAAACGAATCGCGGACAAACTCCGCTCTCGCAGTAAAGAGATTACGGCGCCCCGCGCCACCGAGGACCACCATGCAATTCGCCGATCGTCAGGAAGCCGAAGCCTTCCTCGCCGCCCACCCGGACGTGCGCAGCATCGAACTGTTCATCATCGACTCCAACGGCATCCCGCGCGGCAAGCTGCTGCACCGCGACGAGCTACTGGCGATCTACGACAACGGCCGTCCGCTGCCCAGCTCGATCCTCGCGCTGACCGTGCAGGGCGAAGACGTCGAAGGCACCGGGCTGGTCTGGGAAGTGGCCGACGCCGACTGCTGGACCTACCCGCTGCCCGGCAGCCTGACTCTGCAACCCTGGCGCAGCTCGCCCACCGGCCAGTTGCAGGTCAGCATGCACCCGACCCAGGGCCTGCCCGCCACACCCGCCGACCCGCGCCAGGCGCTGAGCCGCGTGGTCGACCGGCTGAAAGCCGAAGGCTTCCACCCGGTGATGGCGGTGGAGCTGGAGTTCTACCTGCTGGACAAGCAGCGCGACGCCAATGGCCGCCCGCAGCCGGCGGTGCAGATGAACGGCATCCGCCCTGAGGCGCCGCAGGTCTATGGCGTCTATGAGCTGGAGCAGCTGCAGCCGTTCCTCGACGACCTCTACGCCGCCTGCGAAGTCCAGGGCCTGCCGGTACGCACGGCGATTTCCGAATACGCGCCGGGCCAGGTCGAGCTGACCCTGGAGCACCGCTTCGACGTCATGCAGGCCATCGACGAAGGCGTGCGCTACAAGCGCCTGGTGAAGGGCGTGGCGAACAAGCACGGGCTGCAGGCCTGCTTCATGGCCAAGCCGTTCGGCGACCGCGCGGGCTCCGGCATGCACCTGCACGTCAGCCTGGCGGATGCCGAGGGCAACAACCTCTACGCCAGCGAAGACATTCACGGCACCCCGCTGCTGCGCCACTCCATCGGCGGCATGATGGCGCGTCTGCTGGACTCCCTGGCGATCTTCTGCCCCAACGCCAACTCCTTCCGCCGCTTCCAGGCCAACAGCTACGCGCCACTGGCCAAGAGCTGGGGCGTGAACAACCGCACCGTGTCGTTCCGCGTGCCCGGCGGCCCGGCCAAGAGCCGGCACATCGAGCACCGCATCTGCGGCGCCGACGCCAACCCGTACCTCGCCGCGGCGGCGATCCTCGCGGCCATCCACGAAGGCATCCGCGAGCAGATCGATCCGGGCGCGCCCATCGTCGGCAACGGCTACGAGCAGGCCACCGAGTTCCTCCCCACCGACTGGCTCACTGCGCTGCGCGCGCTGGAGTCTTCCACCTGGGCGCGCGAAGCACTGGGCGAGGAGTTCCTCAAGGTGTTCCTGGCGATCAAGTGGGAAGAGTTCCGCCAGTTCATGGGCGAAGTCGGCGAGCAGGACTGGCGCTGGTACCTGCACCACGCGTGATCGCAGGCCGTATCGGCAAAGACGAAACGGCTCTTGTAGGAGCGAGCTTGCTCGCGAACAAGCTCCAACGCTGAGGCGTTCGCGAGCAAGCTCGCTCCCACAGGGACAGCAACCCTCGATGCCTCCGATCCGCTCACCCGCCGACACGCAAAAGACTTACGAAAAATTTACCCTGCCAGAGTGAAGATTCTGGTCTTTTCTTGGTCAGTAGTTCCACGGGGCGCGGCTGAGCGTTTCCGTGGTCAAAGCGGCGCCGCCGGTCTGCCTGCCGGCCGCCGTTCCCTCTCAGGCAGGGAGAACCCGTAGACAATGAGCACTCCTGTCGTACTGATCACCGGCGCCGCCGGTGGCCTCGGAAAAGCCATCGCCAAACGTTTCGCCCAAAGCCACTGGCGCATCGCCGCCACCGACGTGGACAAAGCCGGCCTGCATGCCCTCAATGCCCAGGTCCCGCTGGACGCCAGCGCCGTTGCCGACCTGCGACGCTCCGACAACTGCCACAGCCTGGTCTCCGACATTCTCGCCCGCACCGGTCGCCTCGACGCCCTGGTGAACGCCGCCGGTGTCTGGCGCGAAGGCCCGGTAGAAGACTTCAACGAGGACGACTTCGACCTGGTCATGGGCGTGAACCTCAAGGCCGCGTTCTACATGTGCCAGGCCGCCACGCCGTACCTCAAGGAAAACCACGGCTGCATCGTCAACATCTCCAGCGATTCCGGCCGCCAGGCCTATCGCGGCTCGGCGGCCTACTGCGCAAGCAAGGCGGCGCTGACCATGCTGACCCGCACCCTGGCGCTGGAACTGGCCGAGCAGAAGGTCCGGGTCAACGCCATCTCCCCGGCCGACATTGCCACGCCGATGCTCGACTACCAGGCCGAGCGCTACGGGCAGGGCAATCCGGACGGCTACAAGCGAGCCCTGCTGAAGGATTATCCACAGGGCAAGGTGGCGCGCTTCATCCGTCCCGAGGAAGTCGCCGAACTGGTCTGGTACCTGTGCAAGCCGGAATCCGAGGCCATCACCGGCGCGGACCTGGCCATCGACTTCGGCCTTTCCGCCGGGCGCTGAACCGGCCAACAAACGAACGGGCGACCAGGGGTCGCCCGTTTTCGTTCGAAGCGTTGATCGAACGGCGGATGCACCGCTGGCGAAGGGTCCACTGGCGCCGCTGGCCAATCAGGGATATAGAAAAAACTGTGTCGCCAGCCGCACTCCGGTTGTCCAGAGTGAGGCCCTTTCCTTTTCCCAAGATGATTCCGAAGAGAATTCCATGGAACCTGGCAACCACCAGCTCAGCATGACCGTCCTGATGACCCCCGACATGGCCAACTTCTCCGGCAATGTCCACGGAGGCACCCTGCTCAAGTACCTCGACGAGGTCGCCTACGCCTGCGCCAGCCGCTATGCCGGCTACTACGTGGTGACACTGTCGGTGGACCAGGTGATCTTCCGCCAGCCGATCCACGTCGGCGAACTGGTCACCTTCCTTGCCTCGGTGAACTACACCGGCCGCACCTCCATGGAGATCGGCGTGAAAGTGGTCACCGAGAACATCCGCGAGAAATCCGTGCGCCACACCAACAGCTGCTTCTTCACCATGGTGGCGCTGGACGACGACCGCAAGCCGATCGAGGTGCCACAACTCGACCCACAGACCAAGGACGAGAAACGTCGCTTCGCCCAGGCCCAGCAACGCCGACAGATTCGCCAGGAGCTGGAACAGCGCTACCAGGAGCTTCGCGACGAATAAGCGACGTTCACGACATTTCCTGAAAAGAAATCCCGCGTGTCGCGGAAATTTCCCAATGCGTCAACAGGTTACCCTTGCGTGAAAGCAAGGTAGGAATTCATTACTACGCCTAAACTTTTCACACGCGGGTTTGCCCCCGTGACCCACCGTCGAGCGACCCGGTGCTGATACGCAGTCCGGTCGCTCCCTGAGTGCCCGGAGCCCAGACCATGCATCACACCCCGCTACTGACCACCCTCGCCGTCGGCTTCGTGCTGGCCTTCGTCCTCGGCGCCCTGGCCAACCGCCTGCGCATCTCGCCACTGGTGGGCTACCTGCTCGCCGGCGTACTGGCCGGCCCCTTCACCCCCGGTTATGTCGCCGACCAGGCGCTGTCCACGGAGATCGCCGAACTGGGCGTGATCCTGCTGATGTTCGGCGTCGGCCTGCACTTCTCGCTCAAGGACCTGTTGTCGGTAAAAGCCATCGCCATTCCCGGCGCGGTGGTGCAGATCGGCGTCGCCACCCTGCTCGGCCTGGGCCTGGCCTGGATGATGGGTTGGAACTTCGGCGGTGGTCTGGTCTTCGGCCTCGCGCTGTCGGTGGCCAGTACCGTCGTGCTGCTGCGAGCGCTGGAGCAGCGCCAGCTGATCGACACCAAGCGCGGGCGCATCGCCATCGGCTGGCTGATCGTCGAGGACCTCGCCATGGTCCTCACCCTGGTCCTGCTGCCGGCGCTGGCTGGCTCGTTGGGCGGCACCTCCGACGGTGGCGACGGCGGCCTGCTGATGCCGATCCTGCTGACCCTGGGCAAGGTCGCCGCCTTCGTTGCGGTGATGATCCTGGGCGGCCGCCGCTTCGTACCCTGGGTACTGGAGCGTGTCGCGAAAACCGGCTCGCGCGAACTGTTCACCCTCGCCGTGCTGGCCATCGCGCTGGGCATCGCCTATGGCTCGGCGGTGATCTTCGGCGTGTCCTTCGCCCTGGGCGCCTTCTTCGCCGGGATGATCCTCAACGAATCCGAGCTCAGCCACGAGGCGGCGGAAAACTCGCTGCCGCTGCGCGACGCCTTCGCCGTCCTGTTCTTCGTCTCCGTCGGCATGCTGTTCAACCCGGCGATCCTGATCCACGAGCCGCTGCCGGTGCTGGCCACCTTCCTGGTGATCGTCTTCGGCAAGTCGGTGGCGGCCTACGTCATCGTGCGCATGTTCGGCCACCCCAACAGCACCGCGCTGACCATCGCCGCGAGCCTGGCGCAGATCGGCGAGTTCTCCTTCATCCTGGTCGGTCTGGGCGTGACCCTGAACCTGCTGCCCGAAGCCGGCCGCGACCTGGTGCTGGCCGGCGCAATCCTGTCGATCCTGGTCAACCCGCTGCTGTTCATCGCCATCGACCGCCTGCAGGCGCGCCAGGAGCAGAAGGCCGAGAACGACCCCGGCGTGGTCCAGGTGGAGGCGCCGGATCTGCCGCCACCGGTGCTGGAAGAGAACCACGCCATCCTCATTGGCCACGGCCGCGTTGGTGCGCTGGTCAGCGAGCGCCTGCGCAAGGACAAGGTCCCGGTGGTGGTGATCGAGGACAAGCGCGAGAAGGCCGCCGAACTGCGCGAGCACGGTCTCTGCGTGGTGGTCGGCAATGCCGCCAATCCCGATGTCCTGAACCAGGCCAACATCACCTCGGCGCGCTGGCTGCTGATCGCCATCCCCAACGGCTTCGAGGCCGGGACGATCTCCAGCCATGCGCGGGCGATCAACCCGAACCTGGATATCATCGCCCGCGCCCACTTCGACGCCGAGGTGGACTACCTGGAGCAGAACGGTGCCAACCTGGTGATCATGGGCGAGCGGGAAATCGCCCGCGGCATGGTCGAGCGGGTCGAGCGCGAGGACGCCACCACGGCGCCCAGCGACGACCACCTGCCGCAGTCGGCCTGACGCCATGCTGCGCCGGCTCTATGACTGGACCATGCGCCTGGCGGGACATCCGCGGGCAGAGCTGGCGCTGGGCGGGGTGACCTTCGCCGAGAGTTCGTTCTTCCCCATCCCACCGGACGCGCTGCTGGTGCCGATGGTCCTGGCCAACCGCGCCAAGGCCTGGCGCTATGCGGCGATCTGCATCGTCAGTTCGGTGCTGGGCGGTATCGCCGGCTACTTCATCGGCCTGCTGCTGTTCGAAACGGTGGGCCAGGCGATCCTCGCCTTCTACGGCCTGCAGGAGAACTTCGCCGAGGTCGCCGAGCGCTACAACGAGCTCGGCTGGCTGATGGTGCTGCTGGGCGGCGGCTTCACGCCGCTGCCCTACAAGCTGATCACCCTGACCAGCGGGGTGACCCAGCTGGACCTGGTGCTGTTCATCGCCTTGAGCGTGGTGGCGCGCACCCTGCGCTTCGCCGCCACCTGCGCGCTGCTGTTCTGGGCCGGCCCGGCACTGCGCGAAGCCATCGAGAAGCGCCTGGGGCTGGCGTTCGGGCTGCTGACGGCGATGGTGGTGGGCGGGTTGCTGCTGGGCAAGTACATGCTCTGAACCGTTCTTCGTAGGAGCGAGCTTGCTCGCGAACCGCCCAACGCCCAGAGCCACCGGTAAATTAATTCGCGAGCAAGCTCGCTCCTACAGGGGAAGTACGGCGAGCTGGACATGCCCTCACCCCATCTTCACCGCCTCGAACTTCACCCGCGGGTGGGCGATGCGATCCTGCGCGCGCACCAGCTCCAGCTCGTAGCTGCCGCAGGCCTGGGTTTCCAGCAGCACCTCGTGCACGGCGGCGGCGCAGAACTCGAAGGCAGTGCGCAGATCATCGCCCAGCAGCAGGCGGGCGAGGAACAGCCCGGATGTCAGGTCGCCCACGCCCACCGGCTGGCGCGGGAAGGCCAGCAGCGGGCGGCGCAGGTGCCAGGTCTCGTCCAGGGTCACCAGCAGCATTTCGAAGGCGTCCGCCGGCTTGCCGGGGTAGTTCAGGTGCTTCACCAGGATCGCCTTCGGGCCACGTACCAGCAAGCCACGGGCCATCGCCGCGCAGTCCTCCAGGGAGGTCGGCTGGCGGTCGCAGAAGCTGTCCAGCTCCAGTTGGTTGGGGCACAGGTAGTCGGCCACGGCAGCAGCCTCGTGGAGCAGGAACTCGCCGACTTCCGGGGCGACGATGCAGCCCTTCTCCGGATGGCCCATCACCGGGTCGCACAGATAAACGGCGCGCGGGTTCACTTCGCGGATGCGGCGCACCACTTCGAGGATCGAGCGGCCCTGCGCCGCGCTGCCCAGGTAGCCCGAGAGCACCGCATCGCAGTTGCCCAGCTCGCCAATGGCGGCGATGCCATCCACCAGCGCGGGAATCTGCTCCGGCGGCAGCACCTGGCCGGTCCAGTGGCCATACTGGGTATGGTTGGAGAACTGCACGGTGTTCAGCGGCCAGACGTTCACCCCGACGCGTCGCATGGGGAACTCGGCAGCGCTGTTGCCTGCATGGCCGAAGACGACGTGGGACTGGATGGCGAGAACGTGGGGAGTGCGCGGCATAACGGTGTCCTGTTGCAGAATGGGCCAGTATGGGGCGCAATTCACACGCTGTGAACATCCGCCACTCGCCGCCCGGCAGTGGAGTGAGTAAGCTGGTGCGCCGATTCCGAGGAAGCCGAAGTGGACCTGGGCAATCTATTCATTTTCATGCTGGTCATTGCCGGCGCCGCCTGGTGGTGGCGCGCCCACGGCATCCGCGAGCGTGCGCTGGCACTGGCCAAGCAGCACTGCGCGCGCGAGGGCGTGGAGCTGCTCGATGACGCCATGGCCCTGCAGCGCTTCCGCTTCCAGCGCGACGGCCGCGGCAACCTGCGCCTGGCCCGCGAGTACGCGTTCGAGTTCACCGCCACCGGGCAGGAGCGCTACGCCGGCACCATTGCGATGTTCGGCCAGCACCTGGGCCGCGTAGAGCTGGCGCCGTTCCGCATGGAGCCCGAGCCGCGCATGCCGGTTTCCCCCGTCGCCACCTTCCATCCCGCCGCGGCTCCGGTGGATGAAGAGATCATCGATGCGGTTTTCGACGACACCCCGCCGCCAGCGCGCCCCAAGGGTGAGGTCATCCGCCTGGACGAATGGCGCCGCGCGCACCAGGACAAGAAAGTCGGCGACTAGAGCTGCACGCGGATCTTCTGCCAGTGGTCCTCGGTGGCATAGGTCATCGCACGCCGCAGAACCCGGCAGCGCAACCGGTGCCAGAGTCCATGGCGCCGCCGCTGGTTGCGCCGGCAGGCCTCGAACAGCCAGTCCGGATCGAAGCCGTCCCACACTCCCGCCGTCGCCCAGGCGTTGCTCCAGACCACCGGCGCCACTTCCAGACGGTAGATCGCCTCCAGCTCGTCCACGGGCAAGCCGCTGATCGCCAGGGTCCCCGCAATGGCAGCAAGGTCCGCTGCGTCCAGCTCGGTGTCCAGCCACAACTCGGACAGCGCCAGCCAGACGGACTCGCGGGCCGGGTCGTTCATTCGTGGCCCAGCAGGAAGCGCGAGACTCGCTCGGCGCTCTCCTCGGGGAATTCCTGCATGAAGCAGTGGCCGCCGTCGACGCACTGGCCGCTCACCACGGTGTTCGAAGCGCACCAGCGCGCCACGGACTTGGGCACGAAGGGATAGGTGCGCTCGCCGAACAGTACCTGGGTCGGCGTCACCACCTTGTTCAGCGTCGGCCACAGGCGCTTGGGGAAGGAACTGAAGATTTCCGCCTCGCGGCTGGGCCGGCATTTCAGCTCGACACCGGCCTCGGTACGCTTCATCGCGTTCTCCACGTAGGCCCAGAGCGCGTCGTCGGTCCAACCCTTGAAGATGCCGCGACCGTGCAGGCCGGCGTAGGCCGCTTCGCGGTCCGCCCACTGGCTGCGCCGCGAGCGCGCCTTCTGCACCATGGTGCGGCGCTTGTGCAGGCCGAGCACTTCGGAGAGCGCCATCACACCGATCATCGCCGGGGTGAAGAGCACCGGGTCGAGCAGCACGGCGCGACGGAACAACTCGGGATGGCGACCGAGGATCAGGCTGCTGAGCACGCCGCCAAAGCTGTGCCCTGCAGCGTAATGCGGCACGTCGCCGAATACCGGGTTGCCGGCCTGGAAGGCCTCCACCGCCATCTCGGCGTTACGGTTCCAGCCGTGGAAACGCCCGCCATGGTCACTGTCGCCATGGCCCTGGACGTCGCACAGCCAGAGGTCGAAATCCTTGGCCAGCACCTTGAGCATCGGCTCGTAGGCGCGGCCGCAGAAGCCATTGCCATGCAGGAAGTGCAGCAGCGGCTTGCCACTGGGCTCGCTGCGCCAACCGCGCAGGGTGAAACCGGCGGACCCTTCGTGGGTCCAGGACGACAACTGCATCGAAGCTCTCCATCGGGATGCGGCAGTTTAGCGAGGCAGCGGGGCGCCGGACCAGCGCGTGGTCATGCTATTGTCGCCGACCGTTGGTCGAACACCGTCGAACATGTCGCCTGCCCGCCCTCTTCGCCTGCTGCTGATCTGCCTGCTCCTGCTGGCCGGGCTGGTGCTGTCGGTATTCTGGGCCGGCGAAAAGGCGCGGCACCGCGCGCTATTGGCCGAGGCAGAAGCCGCCCACGAACAGCTCGGCCTCTATGCCAACTCCCTGCACACCCTGATCGAGCGTTTCCGCAGCATCCCCGCCGTGCTGGCGCTGGACCCGGAGCTGCGCGCGGCCATGCGCGGCCCGGTGACCGGCGAGCTGCAGCACCGGCTCAACCTCAAGCTGCAGGAAATCAACGGCGCGGCGCGCTCCTCGACCCTGGAGCTGCTGGACCACACCGGCCTCGCCGTGGCCGCCAGCAACTGGAACCTGCCGGTCAGCTACGTCGGCCACAACTACGGCTTCCGCCCCTACTTCCGCCAGACCATTGCCCAGGGCGCCGGGCGCTTCTACGCCGTCGGCGTGACCAGCGGGATTCCCGGCTACTTCCTGTCCAACGCCCTGCGCGACGACGACGGCCGCTTCCTCGGCGCCATCGTGGTCAAGCTGGAGTTCCCCGACCTCGAGCGGCAGTGGAGCCAGACCCCGGACGTGGTACTGGTGAGTGACAGCAAGGGCGTGGTGTTCCTCGCCAACCACCCGCGCTGGCGCTACCGCGAACTGATGCCGCTGGACGCCGTGGCCCGCGCCGAGATGGCCGACACCCGCCAGTACCACAAGCAGCCACTCAGCGCGCTGCCGCACCGGACGCTGGAAACCCTCGGCGAACACGCGCGCATGGTCCGCGTCGACGGCCAGGACATCAGCGGCGACTACCTCTGGCAATCGGTCGGTCTGCCGGAAGACGAGTGGACCCTGCACCTGCTGCGCAATCCCCACGGCGTGCAGTCCGACGTCACCAGTGCGCGGCTGGCCGCCGCCGGCGTCTGGCTGGCGCTGGTGTTCCTCGTGCTCTGGCTGCAACAGCGCCGCCGCCTCGCCCGCCTGCGCCAGCGCAATCAGGAAGAGCTGGAGCGTCTGGTCGAACAGCGCACCGCCGCCCTGCGCACCGCCCAGGATGGCCTGGTACAGGCCGCCAAGCTGGCCGCGCTGGGGCAGATGTCCGCCGCGCTGGCCCATGAGATCAACCAGCCGCTCACCGCCCAGCGCATGCAGCTGGCCAGCGTACGCCTGCTGCTCGACGCCGGCCGCCAGGACGACGCCCGCGCCGCGCTGGTGCGCGTGGATGAACTGCTCGAACGCATGGCCGCGCTCACCGGCCACCTGAAGACCTTCGCCCGCAAGACACCCGGCGGCCTGCGCGAGCGCATCGAGCTGGGCCACGTCATCGAACAGGCGCTGCAGCTGCTGGCCGTGCGCATCCGCAGCGAGGGCGTGGAGATCCATCAGCACCTCGACCTGCCCGCCTGTGTGCTGGGCGACGCGATCCGCCTGGAACAGGTGCTGGTCAACCTGATCCGTAATGCCCTGGACGCGGTGGCCAGCAGTGACCGGCCACGCATCGAGCTGACCCTGCGCCGCGAAGACGACCAATGGTGCCTGGAGGTGGCCGACAACGGCCCGGGCATCGACGACGAACACCTGGCCAGCGTCTTCGACCCCTTCTTCACCACCAAGCCGATGGGCGAAGGACTGGGCCTGGGGCTGGCGGTATCCTATGGCATCGTCCACGAACTCGGCGGGCGCCTCGGCGCCGCCAACCAGCCCACCGGCGGCGCGGTGTTCCGCCTGAACCTGCCGGCCGCCAGCGAAGAAAGAAGACCATGAGCGAGACCATCCTCTTCGTCGACGACGAAGCCGCCATCCGCGACGCCGTGCAGCAGTGGCTGCAACTTTCAGGCTTCGAAGTGCGCCTGTGCAGCAGCGCCGACGAGTGCCTGAAAAGTGTCTCCCGCGAGCTGCCCGGCGTAGTCATCAGCGATGTGCGCATGCCCGGCACCGACGGCCTGACCCTGCTCGAACGCCTGCAGCAGATCGACCGCGACCTGCCGGTGATCATGGTCACCGGCCATGGTGACGTACCCATGGCGGTACAGGCGATGCGCCAGGGTGCCTACGACTTCATCGAGAAACCCTTCACCCCCGAACGCCTGCTCGACAGCCTGCGCCGCGCCCTGGAGAAACGCCGGCTGGTGCAGGAGAACCGCCAGTTGCGCGAACAGGCGGCGCTCAAGGACCAGATCGAATCGCGGCTGCTCGGCGTCTCGCGGCCCATGGAAACCCTGCGCCGGCAGATCATGGCGCTGGCCGGTACGCCGGTGAACGTGCTGATCCGTGGCGACACCGGCAGCGGCAAGGAGCTGGTCGCACGCTGCCTGCACGACTTCGGCCCGCGCGCCGACAAGCCCTTCGTCGCGCTGAACTGCGCGGCGATCCCCGAGCAGTTGTTCGAGACCGAGCTGTTCGGCCACGAAAGCGGCGCCTTTACCGGCGCCCAGGGCAAGCGCATCGGCAAGCTGGAGCACGCCAACGGTGGCAGCCTGTTCCTCGACGAGATCGAGAGCATGCCGCTGGCCCAGCAGGTGAAGCTGCTGCGCGTGCTGCAGGAGCAGCAGCTGGAGCGCCTGGGCTCGAACCAGAGCATCAAGGTCGACCTGCGGGTCATCGCCGCGACCAAGCCGGACCTGCTCGAAGAAGCCCGCGCCGGACGCTTCCGCGAGGACCTGGTGTATCGCCTGAACGTCGCCGAACTGCGCCTGCCGCCGCTACGCGAGCGCCGCGAGGACATCCCGCTGCTGTTCGAGCACTACGCGCTGCTGGCCAGCGAGAAGTTCGGCCGCGAGGCCGCGCCGTTATCGGCCAGCGAACTGGCCCGCCTGCTCGCCCACGACTGGCCGGGCAACGTGCGTGAACTGGCCAACGCCGCCGAGCGCCACGTGCTCGGCCTGGACCGCGCCGAGCTGCCGATCGAGCCCGCCGGCAACGGCCTGTTCGAACGCATGGAAGCCTACGAGGCGCAGTGCATCCGCCAGGCACTGGGACAGTGCAAGGGCGACATCAAGGCGGTGATGGAACTGCTCGGCCTGCCGCGCCGCACCCTCAACGAGAAGATGCAGCGCCATGGGCTGAGCCGCGGGGATTACCTGGGCGAGGACTGAACCAGCTGCTCGGCGAAGAACCAGCCGGTGCACCAGCGCGCCAACGGCCAGAGCAGCGCCAGCAGCAGGATCGCCGGCGGCAGCAGGTAGAGCGGCAGGCTACTGGCGTTCAGTGAGCTGTAGGCGGCGAAGGCCACCAGGGTCGACACCAGCACAATCGCCACCAGCCACAACGCCAGCAACACCAGCGCGCAGGCCAGCACACGGCCAGCGGCGAAGCGCGAGACCTGGGCAGGCAAGCGAGTCCTCACCGCCGTCATGACAATGGCGAAAGGCAGTACACAGCTCGACAGCATGAATACCGACTGCCAGCCGTCTGCGCCGCTGTACAGGTAGAGCGCTCCGTAGCTGAGTGCCGCAAACAGCTTGTAGATCACTGCGGTGAAGCACAATGCTACCGCCAGCGCCACGTGCCAGGACGGCAGCGCGACGGCCAGGCCCGGCGCCATCGGTGCGGATCGCGAGCGCGCCAGGTGCAGGACCAGCCAGAGCGGCAGAAGGCACCCCAGGATCAGGTTGAGCAGCGAATTGACCTGGCCATACAGGACCATCCAGAGGGTCCGGGAGCCCTGCTCGAACGCCCACTGATAGAAGGACACGCTCAGGTAGGACACGGCCGTGCTGACGATCATGGTCGCGACCAGATAAGTCACGCCGAAGCCCACCAGCAACCCGGCCAGCGGCCTGAAGCGCGCGATACCGTGGCGCTCGCGCTGGTCATGCACCAGCAGCAGGACCGCCGCCGAGTAGAGGATCAGCCCTCCCAGCCAGTTGGCCAGCATGGTAGGCAGGTACTGCAGCAGGCGCTCGCGGAAACCGCCCAGATCGAAGAGCCACTGCATGGCATTGCTGCCGAAGAACACCACTGCCGCCGCCACCATCATGGCGGCGACGAATTGCAGAGGCTCACGGCCGACCGACGTCGTGGCGGCTACCGGTGCGGTAAGCGGGGCATGGGGCGTCGCGAAGGGATTATCAGTGGTCATCTCGGCATCCTTGTCGAATCCGGCCCTGGGCGCGGAGTGCGCCCAGCCTACCAGCCCGCCTGCGCTTTTCCAGCGGCATAAAAAAAGGCCGCTGGAAACAGCGGCCTTGAGACGGACGTCGATCTGGAGCAATCAAGAATCGGCGTCGGGAAGCTTGCCGGCGGTGAGGCCGGTAACGGCGCTGCTCGAAAGCCGCGCTGTTGGGTCAAGTATATTGACCGATAAGACAGGAATACAGATCACGGGCAGCGAAAGACTGTTACAGCTTCTGTAATAGTCGTCTCTCCAGTGAAGAAAACGCAGGCAAAAAAACGCCGCATGTCTTATGCGGCGCAAGGTGTTGAGAAGCCCGGCTCACGCTCCGGACCTCCCGGGGGAAGCGGCCGATCAGGAATCGGCGTTGCTGCCAGCGGCGGCCTTGGCGGTCTGCTCGGCGGACTGGGCCTGCTGCTGGGCAATCACGGCTTCGTTGGCCTTGACCATCTTGTCGGTCATCAGGCGCGATTCTTCGGCGAAGCTCAGCTGAGTGAAGGACAGCGAGCAGAGGGACAGCAGGGCAGCAACATAAAGAGAACGGGACATGACGGTGATCCTTTCTGAACACCCGGTTGGTCGGGGTTGTTGAAAGGTTACGGCGCAACAGTGGATCGAAAAATAGCTAGCTAACCAACAAAGCATTGCCTAAAAAGCAACAATCCGCGCCGATCGTCCGAGAATGCCGACATAGAGCGGCTGCGACGACCCGCCACGCTAGCCCTTTGCCTTATGCCCAGTTGACGGGATCGTTGAGCGCTGCTTCGTCGTCCTCGAAGACCCGCGGCAGCTCCGCCTTGAGAAACTCGACCCAGGTGCGGATCTTCGCGTCGAGGAAGCGCCGCGACGGGTACAGCGCATAGATCTGCCGCACGTGCAGGCTGTGCCGGGGCAGCACGCGTACCAGTGAGCGGCGACGCAGCGCGGGCGCGGCGACGTAGCTGGGTAACAGGCAGATACCCATGCCGGCGGCCGCAGCACCGGTCAGCGCTTCGGCGACGTTGACCATGAAGGTGTCGCGCGGGCGGATCACGCTTTCCTCGTTGCCCTCCTCGAAGGCCCAGCCCTCGGGGAAGGTCGGGTCCTGCAGGCGCAGGCACTGGTGCTGGTGGAGGTCGGCGACACTGGTCGGGGTGCCGCGCCGCTTGAGGTATTCGGGGCTGGCACAGAGCACGCTGTAGATCGTGCCCAGGGTCTGGGCGACGAACTCGGAGTCGGGCAGCTCGCGGTCGCGGGTGATCACCACGTCCTGGCCCTCTTCGAGAATGTCCGGCTGGCGCTGGGCCAGGGTCAGCTCGATGTAGACCTCGGGGAAGGACTCGCAGTAGCGCGAGATCAGGGGGATCAGATGCTGCTGGCCGAGGCCGGTGAGTGAATGGACGCGCAGGCGGCCGCGCGGCTTGAGATGCGCACCGCTGGCTTCGGCCTGGGCTTCATCGACATCGGCGAGAATTTCCCGGCAGCGCAGCAGGTAGCGCTCGCCGGTTTCGGTCAGCGCCAGGCGCCTTGTGGTGCGGTGCAGCAGACGTGCTTCAAGCTGGGCTTCGAGGTCGGAGACCACGCGGGAGACCTGGGCTGTGGATAGCCCCAGGGCATTGGCGGCGGCGGTGAAACTGCCGGCATCCACCACCCGGACGAATGCCCGCATCGCGTGAAGTACGTCCATGCTTCCCCCTGCCTGTTGATCTTGTCGTAGGCGCCTGTAGGAGATGACAACCATTGTTGTCCGCGCCGCAAAACTGAATCGCAGTATAGGGTCGTTTTTTGCCGATTGTTACCACGTATAGTGCCGGACAAGTCGCTGCAGCAACGTTGGGCATACCAGGCTCATCGTACGGCCGCCGATACACCAATCGACGGCCCTCTCCCCCGCGCATACCTGGCTGCAGCGACTGACTCTTTCTCCAGGGGCGGCCATCTTCGGATGACCGCCCTTTTTCGTTGCTGGCCACAGCAACGGAGCCGAGCCGGATGGTGTAGGAGCGAGCTTGCTCGCGAACAGGTCAAACGGCGGCGCCAAAGTTGAGCGGTTCGCGAGCAAGGGCTGGGCGCCCCCTCGGTCCTACAGAAAGCCGATCAGCGCGGCAGCGGGTAGAGGCGCTCGTCGAACTGATCCAGGCGCACGAACTCCAGCGGCGTATCACTCTCCAGGTTCTGTAGACGGTCCTGGTACTGGCGCAGAAAGTCCTGGCGCGCCTCGTTGCTGATGTAGGGCACATGCCAGGCCACGAAGGGCGGCAGCACGCTCATGCCGGTGTAGGCCAGGGTGCCGCGCAGGATCGGTCGCAGCATGTCCTCCAGCGGGCCGTGGATAGCGCCGTCACCGAACATGTGGTCGCGCCCGCCGAGGGTCACGCTGACCAGAGCCTTCTTGCCGGCCAGGCCGCCCTGGTCGTAGAAGCGCTTGCCGCCGTAGCAGATGCCCGAGACCAGCACGCGGTCGAACCAGCCCTTGAGAATGGCTGGCGCGGAGAACCAGTAGATCGGGAAGTTGAAGACCACCAGGTCCGCCCAGAGCAGTTTGTCCAGCTCGGCCTGGATGTCGGCGGCGATGGTCTTGGCCTTGGCGCCTTCGCGCTGTTCCAGGGCATAGACCAGGTACTCGGGGTTGGCGCGGGCGCCGAAGTCGGCGGCGCTGGCCACCGGGTTCCAGTTCATCGCGTAGAGGTCGGAGACCTGCACTTCGTGGCCCTGGCCGCGCAGGGTCTCTTCGGCGAGCTGGTAGAGCGCAGTGCTGAAGGATTGCGGTTCGTTGTGGGCGTGGACGATCAGTACGTTCATGTCGGGTCCTGAATGGTCGGGTATTGGCGCTGGGCGTTGCCCTCTCCCTAACCCTCTCCCTGAAGGGAGAGGGGACTGGCCGGTGCGAACGGGAATTCCCGTGCTCGCCGGCCAACTCCCTTCCATCCGGAAACTCCGAACGGCTCCCTCTCCCGCTGGCGGGAGAGGGCTGGGGAGAGGGTGCTCTTCAGTCGCTCAGAGTTGAATGGCCTTGAGCTCGACGAACTCGTGCAAGCCCTGCTCGCCCCATTCGCGGCCGTTGCCGGACTGCTTGTAGCCACCGAAGGGCGCACGATAGTTGAAGGCACCACCGTTGACGAAACATTGGCCGGCGCGCATCTGCCGGGCGAGGCGCAGGCCATCTTCGCGGTCGCCTGCCCACACGGCGCTGGACAGGCCAAACGGCGAGTCATTGGCGATGGCAATCGCCTCGGCCTCGTCGGCGTAGGGAATCAGGCACAGCACCGGGCCGAAGATTTCCTCTCGGGCGATGCGCATCTGGTTGGTCACGCCGGCGAAGATCGTCGGTTGCACATAGTGCCCGCGCTCCAGGTGAGCCGGGCGTTCGGCGCCGCCGCAGACTAGCTGTGCGCCCTCTTCCTGGCCAACGCGCAGGTAATCGAGCACGGTGCGGCGCTGGCCGCCCGAGCACATCGGGCCGAGGAAGCTGTCGGCGTCCAGCGGGTCGCCCATCTTCAGCGCGAGGGCTTCGGCGCGGGCGATCTCGACGGCTTCGGCATAGCGATGGGCCGGCAGCAGCATGCGCGTGAGCGCGGTGCAGGTCTGCCCGGAGTTGATCATCACGTCCTGCACGCCGTGGCGCACGGCGGCGGCCAGGTCGGCCTCGGCGGTGATCAGGAACGGCGACTTGCCGCCCAGCTCCAGGCACACGCGCTTGACCGTCGGTGCTGCCGCTTCGGAGACCTTCACACCCGCGCCGGTGGAACCGGTGAACGACACCATGTCCACATCCGGATGCCGCGCCAGCGCTTCGCCGACCTTGGAGCCGGGGCCGCTGACCAGGTTGAACACACCGGCCGGCAGACCGATGGCGTGGACCATGTCGGCGAGCAGGAAGGCGTGCAGCGGGGTGTCCTGGCTCGGCTTGACCACCACGGTGCAGCCGGCGGCGAGGGCCGGGGCGAGCTTGCCGATGAGCTGGTGCAGCGGGTAGTTCCAGGGGTTGATGAAGGCGCAGACGCCCACCGCTTCCTTCACCACCAGCGAGTTGCCGACCTCGCGTACTTCGTCCATGTGCGCGGCCATGGCGGCGTAGCTTTCCAGGCCCTCGATGGGCCCGTCGACCTGCACCATGCGGCACCACTGCACGGGCATGCCCAGCTCGGCGGTGATCAGCCCGGCCATCTCATCGGCGCGGCTTTTCAGTTGTTCGGCGAGGGCACGGATGTAGCCGGCGCGGACGTGGGAAGGCGTCTGCGACCAGGCCGGGAAAGCCCGGCGCGCGGCGTCCACCGCGCGGTTCACGTCACCTTCGCCACCCAGGGGAACGCGGCCGACGCATTCCTCGGTGGCCGGGTTCTGCACCTCGGCCATGCCCTGCCCTTGCGGCACCACCCAGGCGCCGTCGATGTAGAGCTGCGTACGATCATGCATAGCGTTTTTCCTTGAGCAATTCGGCAGCGCACAAGGCGATGCGGCGGCAGGCTTCGCGCAGCGGCTCGGCGCCGAGCACCAGGCCCAGGCGGATGTGCCCGGCGGCGCTGGGGCCGAAGGCTTCGCCGGCCAGTACGGAAACGCCGTGGCGGTCCAGCAGCACATCGGCGAAGTCCTGGGCGGAGAGCCCGGTGGCGCGGATATCCACCATCACGAACATGCCGCCGTCCGGGCGCAGGGCGCGCACGCCGACGCAATCAGCGAGGCAGTCGAGCACCAGGTCGCGGCGCTGGCGATAGGCCTCGCGCATGGCTTCCAGTTCCGGCAGCTTCGCTTCCAGCGCGGTGCAGGCGGCGTCCTGGATGAAGTCCGGTGAGCCGTAGAGCATGCACAGGGCGAGGTTTTCCAGGTGCGCGCAGAGTTCCTGCGGGCCGACCACCCAGCCTACTCGCCAACCGGTCATCGCATGGGATTTCGACAGGCTGTTGAGGGTCGCAGTGCGCTCGGCCATACCCGGCAGGCTGGCGGGGCTGATGTGCTCGCCGTCGAACAGCAGCTCGCTGTAGACCTCGTCGGAAATCATCCACAGGTCGTTGTTAACGCACAGCTCGGCGAGCTTTTCCCAGGTGGCCCGCGGCAGGCTCGCGCCGGAGGGGTTGTGCGGGCTGTTGATCGCCAGCGCGCGGGTGCGCGGGGTGATCAGTGCGGCGACATCCTCGGCCTGCACGCGGAAGCCGTGCTCGGAGCGCACCGACACCGGGATGACCTTGGCGCCACAGGCACCGAACACCGCTTCGTAGGTGACGTACATCGGCTCGGCGACGATCACCTCGTCGCCCGGATTGAGCACGCACTGCGCCACGGCATACAGCGCACACTGGGCGCCGGCCAGCACGACCACGTCATCGGCGGTGACCGCCTGGGCACTGCGCTCGCTGTGACGACGGGCGATGGCTTCGCGCAGCGAACGCTTGCCACGCACATCGGCGTAATGGGTGTTGCCGGCCAGCAGGCTGTCGATGGCCGACTGCACGATGGGCACCGGGGTATCGAAGTCCGGGTCGCCTACCGACAGCAGCAGGATGTCGTCACCCTGCTCCATTCGCGCCAGGGCACGGTAGTGGATGTCCCAGGCGGCGGCGCCGTCGCCGGCGATGCGTTGGGTGAAATTCGAATAGCGCATGGGGAACTCCTTGCGGCGCCGGGACCTGTGCGGCCCCGGCGAGTACGACGGGCCTACTTCGCGCAGGCGTGTTTCAGCTCGATCAGGGTCACGCCCGGATGGGCGAAGCCTTCGCGCAGGTCGCGCTCCAGTTCGTCCAGGCTCTGCGGCTGGCGCATCTCGCAGCCGTAGGCACGGCCGAGCAAGGCGAAGTCCGGATTGCGCGGCAGGACGCCGATGGGCTCGATGTCCAGGCCGATCATGTCGTCGCGGATCTGCCCCAGCGCATCGTTGTTCCACAGCAGCACCACCAGCGGGCTGTCCAGCTCTTCGGTGGCGGTGGCCAGTTCCTGCGCGGTATAGAGGAAGCCGCCGTCGCCGACCAGCACCAGGCCGGGGCGCTCCGGCGCGCCGAACTTGGCGCCGATGCCGGCGGGCACGCCGTAGCCGAGGGTGCCGTAGCCGGTGGGGTGCAACCAGCCGCGCGGGGCCTTGCTCGGGTAGAGGTAGTTGGCGGTGTAGGCCAGCTGGGTCATGTCGCTGGCGATGAAGGCGTTGTCCGGCAGGACCTTGGCGATGCGCTGCAGGATCGACTGGTGGATGCGTTGCAGCGGCGCGTGGCCGGCTTCGATCTGCGCGCGCAGCTCGGCGATGCGCGACTGTGCCTTCGCAGCGTCGCGGGTCGCGCTGGGCAGCGCGGCAAGCAGGGCTTCGGCGGTGGCTTTCGAATCGCCCAGCAGCGCGACGGCGCTCGGGTAGAAATCGTTGAACTTGCGCGAGTCGACGTCGACGCGGATCACTTCGCCGCTGACCGGCAAGCGGTCGCGCCAGAAGTCAGTGTCGGCCATCTCGGTGCCGATGGCGAGGACCACGTCGGCTTCGGCGATCATGTCCCAACCGGCCTGGGTGCACAGGGTGGAGCCCGCGGCGAGCGGCGCTTCCGGTGCCAGCAGACCCTTGCCGGCGACGCTGGTGAACAGCGGTGCGGCCAGACGTTCGCTCAACGCAGCCAGGGCATCGGCGGCGTGCAGCGCGCCGCCGCCGGCGATGATCATCGGGCGCTTGGCGGCCTTGAGCTTATCCACAGCCTGCTGCAGAGCATCGGCGGCGGGCTGGCCACGGCCGGCGCGGCGCACGACTTCGTGGGTCCAGTCGCGGGCGACGGGGTTGGCGAGCACGTCCAGCGGCACGGAGATGTGCACCGGGCGGGGGCGCTCGCTGTCGAACACGGCGTAAGCACGGGCGATCAGCTCGGGCAGGTCCTCGGCGCTCAGAGCGACGGCCGAGAACGCGGTGATCGGCGCGGTCATGGCGCGCTGGTCCTGGGTCTCGTGCAGGCAGCCCCAGCCCTTGCCCAGGCTGGCGGTGTGGTTGACGCTGGAGATCACCAGCATCGGGATCGAGTCGGCGTAGGCCTGGCCGATGGCGGTGGCGGCGTTGGTCACCCCCGGGCCGGTGATGATGAAGGCCACGCCCGGCTTGCCGCTGACGCGCGCATAGCCGTCGGCCATGAAGCCGGCGCCCTGTTCGTGGCGGGTCAGCACATGGCGGATGCCGCTGCCGGGCAGGCCGCGGTACAGCTCCAGGGTGTGTACACCGGGAATGCCGAACACGGTGTCGACGCCATAGTTGGCCAGCAGGCGTACCAGGGCCTGGCCGCCGGTGAGGTTCTTGTTGTTTTGCATGAACGATCTCCCGAACTGTTCTTCGGCGGATAACCGCAAGCGGTTATTCGCCCTACTCGTTGGGGCCTACGCCGAGTGTCCGGCGTGCGCCGCTTTTGCTCCCTCTCCCTTCAGGGAGAGGGGGACGTTCGTGTACTTTCTTCAACGCCCAGCACTGAAGTTCTTTTCGTAGGACCGAGGGGGGCGCCTAGCCCTTGCTCGCGAACAAACCCCGCTGCGAGGCATGGTTCGCGAGCAAGCTCGCTCCTACAGGCACGGTCATTCAGCGGTGCGGATCAGCGCATCCACCGCCACGGCGCCTTCGGCGTCCGCCAGCAGCGGGTTCACGTCCAGCTCCAGCAGGGTGTCCACGTGCTCGCAGGCGTAGTCGGCGACGGCGCGGATGGCTTCCACCAGCGCTTCCAGGTTCACCGGTGCGCGACCTCGGAAGCCGGTGAGCAACGGCGCGCTGCGCAGGCTCAGCAAGGCGTCGCGGATCGCCGCGTCGGTGGTCGGCAGCAGCAGGCTGCGGCTGTCCTTGAGCAGCTCGACGAGGATGCCGCCGGCCCCCAGCACCAGTGCCAGGCCGAAGCCGTTCTCGCGCTTGATGCCGACGATCAGCTCGGCCAGTGGCGGATTGGCCATGCGCTCCAGCAGCACCTGGTCGAAGGGCACGCCAGGTGCGTGACGGGCGATGTTCTCGCGCATGTCGAACAGCGCGGCTTCCAGCGCCGCCTCGTTGCGCAGGTTGAGTGCCACACCACCGGCCTCGGTCTTGTGCGGCAGCTGAGCACTGACGACTTTCAGCGCCAGCGGGAAGCCGACATCGGCAGCCGCTTCGCGGGCCTGGGTCGGGGTGCTCAGCGCGGCGCGCGGCAGCGGCAGGCCGAAGGGTTTCAGCGCCTGCTTGGACTGCCACTCGTCCAGCAGCCGGCCTGCACCTTCCAGGGCCTGCGGGCAGAGCGGTACCAGCGCGGCTTCGCCACGGGCCAGCAGCGCTTCGCGGCGCTGACGGTAATGGGCGATGCGGCCCCAGGCGGCGAGTCCGTCTTCCACGCCTTGCAGCGCGGCGACGCCGTGGGAGTGCAGCAGTTCGCGGGCATGTTTGGGCAGCAGCTCCGGCAGCGCGGAGGCGATGAAGCCGACTTTGCCGTGACGCTCCAGCGCGGCGCAGTACAGCTCCAGCAGCAGGTCGCACTGCGGGCGCTCGCCGGTTTCCTCGCCGGGGTAGTCCAGCACCAGCAGGGCGGCGTCGGCTTCGGTCTGCAGGGCGCTGTCGAGCATGCGTTGCAGAGCTGGGCCGTCGCCCCAGATGGCGGTGGTGAAGTCCAGCGGGTTAGCGATGTTCGCGTAGTCCGGCAGCACCTGCGCCAGCTCGGTACGTTGCACGTCGACCAGCTTGGGTAGGCTCAGGCCGTTGCGCTCGGCGTAGTCGGCGATCAGCCCGGCGTCACCGCCGGAGCAGGCCAGCGCAGCCAGGCTCGGCCCGGCCGGCAGGTTGCCGCAGGCGGCCGCCTTGAGGGTTTCGATGAAGCTCACCGGGCCGCTGACGCGGATCACCCCGAGGCGATCGAACAGCGCGTCGTACAGCGCATCGGAGCCAGCCAGGGAGCTGGTGTGGCTGAGCGCGAGTTCCGCACCGATCTCGGAGACGCCGGTCTTCAGCGCGATCACCGGGATGCCTTTCTGCAGTGCCTTGAAGGCGGCGCGGGCGAAGCCGGGAACGTTCTTCAGGCCTTCCAGGTGCAGGCCGATGGCGGTGACGCGCGGCTCGTCGAGCAGCACGTCCATCAGTTCGGCCACGCCCAGTTGCGCCTGGTTGCCCACCGAGGCCATGTAGGCGATGGGCAGCGAGCGGTCGCTCATGGACAGGTTGTAGGCAAAGTTGCCGCTCTGGGTGAGAACGGCCACGCCCTTCTCGACGATGTGCCCGCCATGGGCCACCGGCCACAGCGCGGAGCCATGCAGGTAGTCGAGCAGGCCGTAGCAGTTGGGGCCGAGCAGGGCCATGTCACCGGCGCTGGCGAGCAGGCGGCGCTGCAGCACTTCACCCTCGGCACCGGTTTCGGCAAAGCCGGAGGCGTAGCAGATGGCGCCGCCGGCATCCTTGGCGGCCAGCTCGGCGACGGCCTGCAGGGTCAGGTCGCGGTTGGTGGCGACGAATACCGCATCCGGCCCTTCGGGCAGCTCAGCGACGCTGCGCACACAGGGCACGCCTTCGAGTTCATCGTACTGCGGGTTGACCAGCCACATCGGCCCGGCGAAGCCGCCTTCGGCGCAGCGCTTGAGCGCGCGCGCCATGCTGCGGCCGCCGATGAAGGCGACGTGACGGGGGGCCAACAGGCGCTGGAGGTTTTCTCTTTTCATGTCGGGTCTCGATACGGGGCTATGCCCTTTCCCCCAGCCCCTCTGACTGGGCGCCCCCCGTGAAGGGAGAGAGGAGCTTCCGGGGTCATCCTTTGGCGCACGGTGTCTGCCCGCGTGCCGAATCGCTCTTGCCCCCTCTCCCTTCAGGGAGAGGGCTGGGGAGAGGGGCTTTCAACACCAGCCGGCCTTCCCCGAAAAGCGCCGAGAATCAGCGCAGCAGCGGACGTAGCAGTTCGCGGGAAATGATGTGGCGCTGGATTTCCGAGGTGCCTTCCCAGATGCGCTCGATGCGCGCGTTGCGCCAGATGCGCTCCACCGGGCCTTCGTCCATCAGGCCCATGCCGCCGAAGATCTGCACGGTTTCGTCGGCAACCTTGCCCAGCACTTCGCTGGCGAACAGCTTGGCCATGCCGGCTTCGCCGTCGGTCATGCTGCCGCGGTCCATCTTCCAGGCGGTGTGCAGGGTCATCAGCTCGGCGGCGCGAATCTGCGTGGCCATGTCGGCGAGCTTGAAGGAGATGCCCTGGTAGCTGCCGATGGCCTGACCGAACTGCTTGCGGTCGGCCGACCATTGCAGTGCCAGGTCCAGCGCGCGCTGGGCCTGGCCCACGCAGTTGGCGGCGACCATCACACGGCCGGCGGTGAGCCAGGCGTTGGCCACTTCCCAACCCTTGTCGACTTCGCCCAGGACCTGGGAGGCCGGCACGCGGCAGTCGTCGAAGAAGATTTCGTAGGTGTGGTAGCCCTTGTTGCTCACGCATTTCGGGCCGCGGCGCACGGTCATGCCGGCGGTGCCCTTGTCGACCAGGAAGGCGGTCACGGCGTTGCGCTTCTTGCCGTTGCGCTCGAAGGTGTCGGTCACCGCGAAGACGATGGCGAAGTCGGCGTGGCCGGCGTGGCTGATGAAGTGCTTGGAACCGTTGATCACGAAGTCCTCGCCGTCACGCACGGCGCGGGTCTTGATCGAGTTGGCGTCGGAGCCGGCGCCCGGCTCGGTGAGGGCGAAGCAGTCGATCTTCTCGCCCTGCACCACCGGCAGCAGGTAGTTCTGAATCTGCTCGCCCTTGCAGGCCATGAGGATCTTCGAGGGGCGCGCGACGAACACGTGCAGGGCCCAGGAGACCTTGGACAGTTCGCGCTCGACCAGCGCCTGGGACAGGTAGTCCAGGCCGCCGCCGCCGACTTCCTCGGGCATGTTGAAGGCGTAGAAGCCGGCCGCCAGGGCCTTGCCACGAATCTTCGCGGCCAGCTCCGGAGACACCGCGTCGGCGCGGTCCACTTCTTCCTCGTAGGGCAGCAGCTCTTTCTCGACGAAAGCCTTGACCGCCTCGACGAGCATTTCCTGTTCCTGGGTCAGTTGGAAATCCATCACATCACCTGCAGCCGTCAGCGGCCTTTGAATTGGGGGGAGCGTTTCTCGGCCACGGCGCACAGCGCCTCGGCGGCATCTTCACTGCGGCCGCAGAGCAGGCCGGCGGCCTGTTCGGCTTCCAGCTGCTGAGCCAGGGTGCGGCTGGCGCCTTCGCGGATCAGGCGCTTGGTGTGGCCGAAGGCGTAGGTCGGGCCGGCAGCCAGGCGTGCGGCGAATTCTCCGGCGTGGACCTGCAGCTGATCGTCGGCGACCACTTCGCCGACCAGGCCTGCGTTCAGCGCGCGTTCGGCGTTCCACAGCTCGTCGAGGAACAGCAGGCGCTTGGCCGCTTCGCCGCCGATCAGACGCGGCAGGTGCCAGCTGGCGCCGGCATCCGGGCAGTAGGCCATGCCGGTGTAGCCGGCCTTGAAGCGCGCGGAGGCGCCGGCGATGCGGAAGTCGCAGCACAGGGTCAGGTCCATCCCGGCGCCGACAGCGGTGCCGTTGACGGCGGCGATGGTCGGCTTGTCCAGGCTGTGCAGGCGACGCATCAGGGCGTGGGCGGTTTCGGTCCAGCCGTAGGTTTCCAGCTCGCCACGCGCTTCGGCCTCGGCCCATTCGGCGAGGTCGGCGCCGGCGCAGAAGCTGCGGCCTTCTCCGGTCAGCACGATGACGCGTACGGCCGCATCGGCCTCGTAGGCATCGAGCAGGGCCAGCAGGCTCTTGAGCGTGGGGACGTCGAGCGCGTTGCGCTGCTCGGGGCGGTTCAGGGTGATCCAGGCGATACCGTGCTGGACCCGGCTGAGCGGGGATGGCTGAGTCATGCTGCCCTCGTTCTTGTAGTCGTTTGCTGAGGCGGATGAAGCGTTGGAGCCAATACTAAACACTTGTTCAGCAAGCCGGCAATCCACCCGAATGGGTGGCTTGTAACGCCCTGCCTATCGACGGGAAGGCCGCGCGGCGCGGGGCTGAGGGGTTTCGCGGGGAATCGTGGACGGGTTTGTTACAACTTCGAACAATCGTTCAGCAGGATTGGCGCGAGGCAATGCTCGCCAATGCAGGAACCGTAGGATGGGTGGAGCGAAGCGATACCCATCCTACAAAGCTCGCTCCTACGCAAAGCGAAAAGCCCCGCGAGGCGGGGCTTCTCCGGAGCGGAAGGGCTCAGCCGATGCTCGGCACTGCCTCATCCATCAACACTTGCCCACGCTTGCGCTTGAGCACGTAGTACGCCAGGTAGCAGGCCGCCATGAAGCCGAAGCCCCAGTACAGCGACGGACGCTGGGTCGGGTCCAGGGCGAGGAAGACGAACAGCGAACAGCAGATCGCGATGCACGCCAGCGGGATCAGTGGGAACAGCGGCGCTGCGTATTTCAGGTCGGCCACAGTGCCGCCCTTGGCCATGTGCTCGCGGCGGAAGCGGTACTGGGCGTAGGCGATGACGATCCAGGTAACGGTGCCGGACATCCCGCTCACCGCCATCAGCACCATGAACAGGGTGTCGGCGGCGACGATGCTGGTCAGCAGCGACAGCAGGGCGAAGGCGAGGCTGATCAGCAGCGCATAGAGCGGCACGCCGCGGGTGCTGAGTTTCGACAGCTTGCGTGGCGCCATGCCGGTCTTGGACATGGCCCAGAGGATACGCGTGGAGGCGTACAGGCCGGAATTGCCCACGGACAGGATGGCGGTGAGGATCACGAAGTTCATCAGGTCGGCGGCATAGGGAATGCCAACCATGTCGAATACCTGCACGAACGGGCTTTCCATCAGGCCGGCCTGCTTCCACGGCACGATGCAGGACAGCACGACAATCGCCAGCACGTAGAAGATCAGCACGCGGAACACCACGTTGCGCACGGCGCGCGGGATGCTCTTTTCCGGCTGGTCGGTCTCGCCGGCGGCGACGCCCATGATCTCGCAGCCCTGGAAGGCGTAGACCACCGTCATCATCACCGCGAACACCGCGGACAGACCGTTGGGGAACAGGCCGTCGCTGACCAGGTTGGACAGCCCCGGCGCGGCCGCGCCGTCGTTCAGCGGAATGGCGCCGAAGATCACCAGCACCCCGACCACGATGAAGCCGAGGATGGCCGCAACCTTGATCCCGGAGAACCAGTACTCGGCCTCGCCGAAGGCGCGGGTGGCCAGGGCATTGAGGGAGAACAGCACAACCACGAAGAGGCCCGACCAGAGCCAGATCGGCACCTCGGGGAACCAGCGGGTCATCAGCATGCCGGCGGCGGTGAATTCCAGCCCGACGGTGGAAGCCCAGCTCATCCAGTAGACCCAGCCGATCATGAATCCGGTGGCCGGGCCGATAAAGCGCGTGGCGTGGGCCTGGAAGGAACCGGAGACCGGCATCTGCACCGACAGCTCGCCCAGGCAGACCATCACCAGGTACATCAGCAGGCCGGCGACTAGGTAGGCGAGGATGGCGCCCATCGGGCCGCCGGAGCCAATGGTGACGCCCGAGCCCATGAACAGGCCGGTGCCGATGACACCGCCCAGCGACAGCATGAAGATGTGGCGGCTCTTGAGCGCGCGGGTGAGCTGGATCTTCTCGCCGCTACCGGCGTGATGGGTCTCAGACATGGCGCACCTCCAGGGAACGGCGGGCGCGGCTGAGCGGAACTCTACGTTGGATCATTATTGTTATCTCCAATCAATCAGAGGCCGTGGCTCGGGCACGGATGCCACCGGATTATTGGAAGACGATGTAAGACGGGGTTGTTCGCCAGGATCGAAGTTGTAGAAAGATGTAAGGATTTTGTGCAGGGCTTGCTGCGCGGGGGGTTTAGCGTTTTTGATTTTCGTAGGAGCGAGCTTGCTCGCGAACGGTTTTCCCCGGGGAGTCCGAAGCTGGGCGGGTTCGCGAGCAAGCTCGCTCCTACAGGTCAGGCGCCCCACGATGGCATCGATGCCATCCCGAACTTACGCCAGAGCGCTCTTCAGACGTTCAGCGGCAACCGCCCTCTCCTGCTCAAGCTGTTCCGCCCAATCCACCAGCGAAGCCCCTGCCAGCGCCGCCGCCTCCAGCTCACCCAGGCAATCCCCCAACCCGCGCAGGCCCATGGACCGGCAGCTCCCCGCCAGCCGGTGCGCCAGGCTGGCGGCCTCCACCGCATCGTCCTGGCGCAGCGCATCCAGCAGCAATGGCCATTGCTCATCCAGCAGCTTCCACAGGCTGGCGAGCAGCTCGTTCAGCTTGTGCTCGCCCAGCAGACGACGGTGGGTCTCCAGAACCTGATGATCCAGCGGTCCCTTTTCCACCGCCTCGGACGGCGGCTCCCAGGCCACGCCGGCCAGCGCAAGGCGCAGGTCGTCGAGGCGCAGGGGTTTGCCCAGTACGCCCTGCATGCCGGCCTCGAAGTAGCGGCGGACCATGCCCGGCTGCACGCTGGCGGTGAAGGCATGGATCGGTGTGGTCGCATTCAGTCCATCGGACTGCGAACGGATTGCGCGACACAGGTCGAGGCCGGTCATCCCTGGCAGGTGCATGTCCAGCAGGATCAGGTCGAAGCGCCGCGCCACAGTCAGCGCCAGCGCAGGCCCGGCGTCTCCAGCGAGCTGCACGCGATGGCCGTCGCGCTCCAGCAACGCCTGGGCGACTTCGCGGTTGAGGGCGACGTCCTCCACCACCAGCACGTCCAAGGCCGGCGCCTGCGCGACGGCCAGGCCGGTGCGCGGCAGCGCACCCGGCGCAAGCACGATCTCGAACCAGAAGGTGCTGCCCTCGCCCTCGAGGCTCTCCACACCGATCTCGCCGCCCATGGCCTGCACCAGCCGCTTGCTGATCGCCAGCCCCAGCCCGGTGCCACCGTAGCGCCGCGCCACCTCGTCGCTGGCCTGGGTGAAGCGCTGGAAGATCCTCTCCTGCTGCTCGGCGGAAAGGCCGATACCGTCGTCGGTGACGCTGAAGCGCAGACGTTGCCCGGCCTCGCTGCTCTGCAGTAGCGCGACCTCCAGCAGCACCTCGCCCTCCTCGGTGAACTTCACCGCGTTGGCCAGCAGGTTGCTCAGCACTTGGCGCAGGAACTGCTCGGCGCCCCGGCAGGCGTCCTGCACCTCTGAATCGACGCGCAGGCGCAGGCAGGTGCCGTTGTCCTCGGCGCGCGGCTCCAGCAGGGTCACTACGTCGTCGAGCAGGCGGCGCAGGGAGAAGTCCACCGGCTCGGGCTGGCTGGCGCCGTCTTCCAGCTTGGCGAAGTGCAGCACCTCGTTGAGGATCGCCAGCAGCCCTTCACCGGCGGTGGACAGTGCTTGCAGACGGCGCCGGTCCTGCTCGCCCATAGGCGCGGCGCGCAGCAGTTCGGCCATGCCGAGGATGCCGTTGAGTGGCGTGCGGATCTCGTGGCTCATGGTGGCGAGGAAGCGGCTCTTGGCGCGGTTGGCGGCCTCGGCTTCCTCCTTGGCGCGGCGCAGGCTGGCGGTGCGCCGCTCGACCCGCCGCTGCAATTCGTCGCGCTTGCTCTGCAGGGCCGCGCGGTCGGCTTCGCGCCGGCGCAACTCGGCGCGCAGGGCTCGTCGCAAGCCGTCGAGGGCATCGGCCACGGTGTCGATTTCGTCCTCTTCGCCTGAGCGTTTTTTAGCCAGCACCAGCTCGGTGCCCAGGTCGCCGCCGGTGAGCCCGCGGACGAAATCGGCCATGGCCCGCAGGTGGCGGGTGACCAGGCTATGGAACAGCCAGCTCAGCGCCACCGCCAGGCCGCAGAGGAACACCCCCATCCACAACAGGCTGGCGAGCCCGCCATGGAGCAGGCGCAGATAGACGGCGCCGAGGTCGATGCTGATTTCCAGCTCGCCCAGCTCGCGGCGCTCGCCATCCGGTGGCTGGAAGGCCAGGGAGTAACGCTCGATGCGGAAGGGCCCGCGCGGGTCGTCGGCGTCCTGCACCAGGTTGAAGTCGGCGCTGCGCAGGCGCACCTGGGCGATGTCGGGGAAGTCGGCCAGGCCGTGCAGCTGCACGTTCAGCTGTTCCTGGTTGAGGTCCCATAGGCTGCGCTCGAAGCTGGCGAGGTATCCGACACGGATCAGCTCCAGGCGCGTATCGATGTCGCGCATCTCGCGGCGGTACTCGAAGTACAACTGCACGGCGCTGGCCAACACGGTGAAGCACAGGCTGAACAGCAGCACCCGCAACAGCAGGCGCCGGGCCAGGCCGCCGGGCAGCCTCAACGCGGCACCCCGTCGCCGGCGTGCATGGCGCGGTAGTCGTGCTCGCTCTGTTCCAGCCAGCGGGCGACGCTGCCGTCGTCCACGCGTTTCTTCAGCAGCGCGTCGATCTCGTCCATCCGCGCGGCCAGCGGCGAATGGCGGGAGACGGCAATGCGCAGGTAATCCACGGTGAGCGGCCTGGACAGCGCGAAGATGTCCTGCCCACCGGCCAGTTGCTCGGCGAACAGCGTGCCGGTGCGCCGTTCGTGGGCGATGAAGTCGATGCGCTGGCGGATCAGCTTGCCGAAGTTCTGGCGACTGTCGGAGACCCATTCGACGTTGCCGTGCTCGGCGACGAAGCGGTCGAATTCCGGCCCGTAGCTCTCGCCGAACAGCAGTCCACCGCGGTAATGGCCTAGGTCGCCCAGCTGGTCGAAACGCACTGGCTTGTGGCGGTTGTAGAAGATCGCTACTTCTTCGCGCAGCACCGGCACACGGGAGAACAGCAGGCCGTCGTCGCGCTGCGGGGTCTGGTAGGCGAGCACCACGTCGACGCGGCCTTCGGCAGCGTCCAGCAGGCAGCGCTTCCAGTTGCCCAGCACCACGGTCTTCACTTCATAGCCCAGCTCGCCGAGCACGCTGCGCACGGTTTGTGGCGCCAGACCGCGCACTTCGTGGCCGTCGCTCCAGGAGATGGGTGGGTAGACGGGGTAGTCGCAGTAGCGGATGGGCTGCGCGGCCTGAACAGCTGTGCAGAAGATCAACGTGAGCAGGGCAAGTACATGCTGCAAAGATCTGTGCGGCGATTGCCCTCTCCCCAGCCCTCTCCCTGAAGGGAGAGGGGGCAAAAGCCGTTCCCGCGCGAGGCTGAAGAATCGTTGCAACACGCTCACGGCAAGATGCATTCAGGCGTCGGCGGGCGTGGCAGTGAACAGGTATCCCGCGCCATGGATGGTGATGATCAGCTCCGGCTCGGCCGGGTCATCGCGCAGCTTGCGGCGCAGGCGGCCGACCAGCACGTCGATGGAGCGATCGTTGGGCAGCCACTCGCGGTTGCGGATCTGGTCCATCAACTGGTCACGGCTCAGGGTGTGGCCGGTGTTGCGCAGGAACACGCCGAGCAACTGGAATTCGCCGTGGGTCAGCGGGGTTTCGCTGCCATCGCGGTCGATCAGGCGGCGGCGGTCCGGGTCCAGCGTCCAGTGGGCGAAGCGCTTGTGGTGCTGCCGGCTGCCCGGCGCGGCTGTGGCGGCAGGTTGGCGCGCGTGGCGCACGCGGCGAATCAGGTTCTTCGCGCGGGATACCAGTTCACGCGGGTTGAGCGGCTTGATCACGTAATCGTCGGCGCCGCATTCCAGGCCGACGATACGGTCGATGTCATCGTTGCGCCCGGTGATCAGGATGATGCCGACCTCCGAGCGCACGCGCAGCTCGCGGGTCAGGGTCAGGCCGTCCTTGCCGGGCAGGCGGATGTCGAGCATCACCAGGTCGACGGGCTGCTCGGCCTGCTCGGCTTCGACGAGCGTTGCCTCGGCCTGTTCGGCGGTGCCGGCGCAAAGCACGTCATAGCCTTCCTCGCCGAGGTAAGCCTGGAGGAGCTCGCGAATCACCGGATCGTCGTCGACGATCAGTACACGGGAAGTCATCGCAATACCCTGCTGAGGCCACCGCTCGTGGCGGGGCCATTCTTGTTATGCGTGGAGGTAGAGCTGTAGGAACTGTCCTGCAGATGGCGGCAGGTTACCGCCCGCTGAACAATCGATCAACAGACTCCCGACGCCCGACAGAAGCGCTGCCGACCGCCGTACTGGAGGCCATCCACCCAGGCTTCGCAGATCTGCACGCCCTGCTCCGGGGTGAAGGTATTGGGATTCAGACCGGACTCCAGCCACAGGCCGTCGAGCAAGGCGCTAAGGGCGATGGCGGCCAGCTCGGCATCGAAGTCGGCCCAATCCTGCTCCGTCGCCAGCTCGTTCAGCGCCTGCGCCAGCAACGCGCGGTACTCGCCGTAGGAATGGTCGTGGGCCTTGTTGATTTCCTCGGCCGTCTTCACCGCGCCCCAGAACGCCAGCCAGGCATCCAGCAGTTGCGGGTCGAGCAGTTCGGCGCAGAACGAGGCACGAAAGAACGCCGACAGTCGCGCACGCGCGTCGGGCGCCGCTTCGGCGATGGACTCGCGCAGTAACTGCATGACCCGCCCGGTGACCGTCAGGTAGGCCTCGGCCACCAGTTCGTCCTTGCCCGAATAGTGGTGGTTGATCAGCCCCACCGAGACCCCGGCCTCGGCGCAGATCTTGCGTATGGAGGCTCCCTGGAAGCCATGGCGTTTCAGGCACGCGAGGGTGGCCTCAATCAGCAGCGCCTTGCGCTGCTCCGGCTCCAGTCGGGTAAAGCGGACTTCCTCGTTCATGCCTGGCTCCTCAGGTTTCAGGTGGCCAATCTGAACGATTGTTCGATTAGGCGCCAGTACCTACCCGTTCGGGGAATGGTCCGGGCACCGCCCCTGGTCGAGAGTGGCTTCATCCGCGACAACTCCAATTCATAAGAAAACCAAAGGTGGGACTGACATGCAGAAAACGCTCGCAGCAGTACTCAGCGCGGCGCTGGCGACCTTGCCGGCACTGGGTCACGGGGAGGAAGCCGAAGGTGCGAAGACGCTGCGGCTGTACAACTGGACCGACTACATCGGCGAACACACCATCGCCGATTTCGAGAAGGAAACCGGAATCAAGGTGGTCTACGACACCTTCGATTCCTACGAGACCGTGCAGGGCAAACTGCTGCCCGGCCGCTCGGGCTACGACCTGGTGGTGCTCAACGCCGCCCTGGTGCCGCCGCTGCTCAAGGCGGGCGTATTCCAGCCGCTGGACAAGACCAAGCTGCCCAGCTGGAACAACCTCGATGCGGACGTGCTCAAGCACCTGGACCACTACGATCCGGGTGTGAAGTATTCGGCGCCCTACACCTGGGGCAGCAACGGCATCACCTACAACATCGACAAGATCAAGCAGCGCATGCCCGACGCGCCCATCGGCTCGCTGGCGATGCTGTTCGATCCGAAGATCGTGTCGAAATTCGCCGATTGCGGGGTGACCATCATCGACTCCCCCACCGACGTGATCCCGCTGGCCCTGACCTACCTCAAGCGCGACCCCAACAGCGCGCTGCCCGAGGACCTGAAGGCCGCTCAGGACCTGCTGCAATCGATCCGCCCGTACATCCGCAAGTTCGACTCCACCAGCTACCTGAACGGCCTGGCCAACGGCGACCAGTGCATGGCGATGACCTGGTCCGGCGACTACGCCACCGCCCAGGCCCGCGCCGACGAAGCCGGCGCCAAGGTCAAGCTGGGCTACTTCGTGCCCAAGGAAGGCTCGCTGATCTGGTTCGACGACTTCTACATCCCGGCCGACGCGCCGCACGTGGCAAACGCCCACAAGTTCATCGAATACATGCTGCAGCCGAAGGTCGCCGCCGACGTCGCCGACTACATCCGCTACGCCTCGAGCAACGCCGCCGCCACCCCGCTGCTGGCCGCCGAAGTACGCAACGACCCGGCGATCTACCCCGACGCCGAAACCCGCGCCCGGCTGTTCACCCAGAAAGTGCAGAACCCCAAGGCGACCCGCCTGATCACCCGCACCTGGAACGCGGTGAAGACCGGGACCTGATGGATCGCCAATCACAAGCCCCGGCCTGAGCGCCGGGGCACGGGGAGAAGGCTCTCCCCACCACGAATAACCGAAAGTCCGAGGTACAGACGATGACCACCACCACCCCAGCCTACTTCGCCCAGTTCAACGACGAGCAGCTGGTCGCCGCCGACAAAGCCCACTACATGCACGGCTACCACGTGTTCGACGACCACCGGGTCAACGGTGCGCTGAACATCGCCGCCGGCGAGGGCGCCTACATCTACGACACCAAGGGCAATCGCTACCTGGACGCCGTGGGCGGCATGTGGTGCACCAACATCGGCCTGGGCCGCGCGGAAATGGCTGACGCCATCGCGGAGCAGGTGCGCCAGCTGGCCTACTCCAATCCCTTCTGCGACATGGCCAACGTCACCGCCATCCAGCTCTGCGAGAAGCTCGCCGAACTGGCGCCGGGCGACCTCGACCACGTGTTCCTCACCACCGGCGGCTCCACCGCAGTGGACACCGCCTACCGCCTGATCCAGTACTACCAGAACTGCCGCGGCAAGCATGAGAAGAAGCACATCATCAGCCGCGTCAACGCCTACCACGGCTCGACCTTCCTCACCATGTCCCTGGGCGGCAAGGTCGCCGACCACCCGGCCGAGTTCGACTTCCTCAAGGACGTCATCCATCACATTTCCTGCCCCAACCCCTACCGCGCCCCGGAAGGGATGACAGAAGGAGACTTCCTCGAATTCCTGGTGAAGGAATTCGAAGACAAGATTCTCGAACTGGGCGAAGACAAGGTCGCCGCCTTTTTCGCCGAGCCGATCATGGGCTCGGGCGGCGTGATCATTCCGCCCAAGGGCTACCACCAGCGCATGTGGCAGGTCTGCCAGCAATACGACGTGCTCTACGTCGCCGACGAAGTGGTGACTTCCTTTGGCCGCCTCGGCGCCTTCTTCGCCTCCGAAGACGTGTTCGGCATGCAGCCGGACATCATCACCACCGCCAAGGGCCTGACCTCCGGCTACCTGCCGCTGGGCGCGTGCATCTTCTCCGACCGCATCTGGAAGGTGATCGGCGAGGCCGACAAGGGCCGCTGCTTCGCCCACGGCTTCACCTACAGCGGGCACCCGGTGAGCTGCGTCTCGGCGCTGAAGAACATCGAGATCATCGAGCGTGAGAACCTTCTTGAGCACGTGAAGGACGTCGGCGGCTACCTGGAGCAGCGTCTGCAGGAACTGGCCGGCCTGCCGCTGGTAGGCAGCGTGCGTTGCCAGAAGCTGATGGCCTGCGTCGAGTTCGTCGCCGACAAGCGCAGCAAGGCGCTCTTCCCCGAGGAGCTGAACATCGGCGAAAAGATTCACCTGCGTGCCCAGGCCAAGGGCCTGCTGGTGCGGCCGATCGTGCACCTGAACGTGATGTCGCCGCCGTTGACCATCACCCGTGAGCAGGTCGACGAGATCGTCGACAAGCTGCGCGAGTCGATCCTGGAGGCTGCCGAAGACCTTCAGCGCAGCGGTGATTACGCGGGGCACTGATGATCGATCCGAGGATTTTGCCTACACCCCGGCAGCCCTTTATGCTGCCGGACATGAGCGAATCTCAGGCACTGAGCGAAACGTCCGACGCACCGGCCCTGCATGCCTGGCATGCGGGGCTGGCGCGCGCCCTGGCCAGCGTCGGCGAAGTCGTCTTCGTCGAGCGCCTGGCCGACGCCCTGGGCTGCCTGGTGCCGGTGGAGTCGGTGATGCTCGGCCTGGAACAGCGCGGCCAGCCGCCACAACCGCTGTACCAGCGCGGCGTCCACCCGGAACACCACGAAGCGCTGGTCGACCGCTACTACGCCCGCGGCTACCTGCTGGACCCCTTCTGCCTGGCCATGGAAGACGGCCTCACCGAAGGTTTCTATCCGCTGGCCGACATCGCCCCGGACGACTTCTTCGCCAGCGAGTACTACAAGACCTACTACCTCAAGTTCGGCTGCACCGAGGACTGCCACTTCATCATCGACCTGGGCGAAGCGCGCAAGGTCTCGCTGTGCCTGTACCAGGGCGAGAGCGGCGCGCGCTTCAGCGAAACCCAGCTGGACCTGCTGGCCACCGCCCTGCCGCTGGTGCGTGAGCTGTTCCGCCAGTTCGAGCGCAATGGCGGGCTGGACCTGCTGCTGGCCGGGCGCGGCGTGAAAGTCAGCGTGCAGGACGACCAGGCGCCGCTGAACCGGCACATCCGCGCGGCATTCATGAATTTCGGCGCCGACCGGCTCACCGAGCGCGAACGGGAAATCGCCCACCTGCTGCTGCGCGGCCACTCGGTGAAATCCAGCGCGCGGGTGCTGGATATCTCCCCGGAAACCGTGCGCATGCACCGCAAGCACCTCTACACCAAGCTGGCGATCAACTCCCAGGCGGAGCTGTTCTCGCTGTTCATCGACTGGCTGACCGGCGACGCCAGCGCTGCCTGACCCCTGCGTTGCAGGATGGGTGGTGCGCAGCGATACCCATGCAGCTGGCGTCCGCAATCGATGGGTATCGCTACGCTCCACGCCATCCTACGATTCCAGCTTGTCGACGGTGCCTCCCCCCTTCGCTCCTACAATCTCGATACCGTTGCATGCGGCATCGCGCCCGGAAATCTGCCAACCTATGGCGTTTCCCGCTGTCTGACCCGTGCCCCACCACCAGGAGAGCTCCCCGATGTCCCGACGCTGGCTACCCGCCTTGCTGTTGGCCGCCGCCCTGCCACTGCACGCCGCCGAATCCAAACCCACCTACGGTCCGGAACTGGAGCGCTTCAACTACTCCTACCCGGTCGGTCACTACAGCTTCGCGTCCCAGGGCCACCACATGCACATGGCCTACATCGACGTGAAGCCCAAGAAACAGCCCAACGGCCGCACCGTGGTGCTGCTGCACGGCAAGAACTTCTGCGCCGGCACCTGGGAAACCACCATCGCGGCTCTGAGCGACGCCGGCTACCGCGTCGTCGCGCCGGACCAGATCGGCTTCTGCAAATCCACCAAGCCCGAGCGCTACCAGTACAGCTTCCAGCAGCTGGCGACCAACACCCATGCCCTGCTGGAGCACCTGAAGATCGGCAAGATCACCCTGCTGGGCCACTCCACCGGCGGCATGCTCGCCACCCGCTACGCACTGATGTACCCGCAACAGGTCGAGCAGCTGGCGATGGTCAACCCCATCGGCCTGGAAGACTGGAAAGCCCTCGGCGTGCCCTACCGCACCCCCGACCAGTGGTACGAGCGCGAGCTGAAGACCAGCGCCGAGAGCATCCGCCAGTACGAGCAGGCGACCTACTACGCCGGCCAGTGGAAACCCGAGTACGACAAGTGGGTGAACATGCTCGCCGGCCTGTTCAACGGTGCCGGTCACGAGCGCGTGGCGTGGAACTCGGCGCTGCTCTACGACATGATCTTCACCCAGCCGGTGGTCTACGAATTCGGCCAGCTGAAGATGCCGACCCTGCTGCTGATCGGCACCAAGGACAACACCGCGATCGGCAAGGACATCGCCCCGGCCGAGCTCAAACCCAAGCTGGGCAACTACGCCGAACTAGGCAAGGCGACTGCCAAGGCCATCCCCAACGCCACCCTGGTGGAGTTCGACGACATGGGCCACGCGCCGCAGATCCAGGACCCGAAGCGCTTCCACGAGGCGCTGCTCAAGGGGCTGGCGGACCTCAAGCACTGACAGCCCCGAGCCATCCGGGTAGTCCGTAGGATGGCGTGGAGCGCAGCGATACCCATCAATTGGCGTGCAACCACCGCATGGGTATCGCTGCGCTCCACCCATCCTACAAGTGCAGTACAGGGCAGACCTGTAGGAGCGAGCTTGCTCGCGAACCGCCCAGCGCCAGTGCCGCCGGGTAATCCGTTCGCGAGCAAGCTCGCTCCTACGAAAGAGCCACCACACCGCGCCCACAAAAACGCCGGCTCCCCTCACAGGGAGCCGGCGTTCTTGATTCAGGCGAGGATCAGCCCAGGTTCTTGCCCAGCAGCGCGTGGTACAGCTCGCTGTCGCCGAGCACGCCGACCACGCGGCTCTGCTCCTGCAGCACCAGCTTGTGGCCGGTCTGGTAGCGAATCTGCAGCGCATCGCGCATGCGGATGTTGACGTCCACCAGGGTCGGCTCGTGCTTGAGCTTCTCCACCGGGTCGCCCGGGCGCCATTGCTGCAGGTCGATGATGTTGCTGCCCTGGCGCGCGGTCTTGATCTGGTTCGATTCGGTCAGGCCCAGCCAGCAGTCGCGGCCCTGGTCGAAGCAGACCTCGTCGGCCTGGCGGCGGCACTGGTCCAGGCCACGCATCAGGCTGGAGCCGCACAGCACGTTGAGCGGGTTGGTGTGGGCGACGAAGGTGCGCACGTAGTCGTCCGCCGGGCTGAGCACGATTTCCTCGGGCTTGCCATGCTGGATGATGCGGCCGTCCTTCATGATTGCGATGCGCGTACCAATCTTCAGCGCCTCGTCCAGGTCATGGCTGACGAAGACGATGGTCTTGTGCAGCTGCCGTTGCAGCACCAGCAGCTCGTCCTGCAATTGCTGGCGGATCAGCGGGTCCAGCGCGGAGAAAGGTTCGTCCATCAGCAGGATGTCACCATCCATGGCCAGCGCGCGGGCCAGGCCGACGCGCTGCTGCATGCCGCCAGAAAGTGAATCCGGACGCTTGTCGCGCCATTGCGACAGGCCGACCAGTTCCAGCTTCTCGTCGATCACCTTCTTCCGTTCATTGGCCGGGCGGCCCTGCATTTCCAGGCCGAAGCCGATGTTCTCGGCCACGGTCAGCCAGGGCATCAGCGCGAACTTCTGGAACACCATGGCGATGCGCTTGGTACGCATGGTCTTGAGCGCCGCCGGCGAGCAGTTGGCGATGTCCACCTGCTGGCCTTCGTGCTCGATCAGCAGCTTGCCGCGGCTGACCCGGTTGAGGCCGTTGATGCAGCGCAGCAGGCTGGACTTGCCCGAGCCCGACAGGCCCATCATCACGCAGATTTCGCCGCGGTCGACGTCCAGGCAGGCATCCTCGACACCCAGCACCTGGCCGGTGCGCTTGAGGATTTCCTCGCGACCCAGGCCCTGGTCCAGCAGCTTGAGCGCTTCCTTGGTGTGGGTGCCGAAAATCACATCCACATGTTCGAATCGAATCGCCGACATAGTGCTTACCTCCCCCGCAGCGAACGTTGCTTGCACACCCGGTCAAGCAGGATGGCGAGCAGGACGATGGCCAGACCGGCCTCGAAGCCGAGGGAAATATCCGCGGTGTTGAGCGCGTTGACCACCGGCTTGCCGAGGCCATCAGCACCCACCAGCGCGGCGATAACCACCATCGACAGCGACAACATGATGCATTGGGTGATCCCCGCACCGATGCTCGGCATGGCGTGCGGCAACTCGATGCGCGTCAGCAGTTGCCAGCGCGAGCAGCCGAAGGCCTTGCCGGCGTCCATCAGCTCCGCCGGCACGTCCTGGATACCCAGGCAGGTCAGGCGGATGGGCGCGGCGATGGCGAAGATCACCGTGGAGATCAGGCCTGGAACCACACCCAGGCCGAACAGCGTCAGGGTGGGGATCAGGTAGACGAAGGTGGGCACCGTCTGCATCAGGTCCAGCAGCGGCCTGAGTCCTGTGTAGAACCAGGGCTTGTGCGCCGCCAGGATGCCCAGCGGCACCCCGATGGCGATACACACCACCGTGGCGAAGATCACCTGCGCCAGGGTCTCCATGGTCTCCTGCCAGTACCCCAGGTTGAGGATCAGCAGCAGCGAGGCCAGGGCGAATGCCGCCAGGCCCCAGCTGCGCTGGATGTAGAACACCAGGAAGACCATCAGCGCGATCAGCGCCAGCGGGTTGAACCAGAGCAGGCTGTTGGTGACGCCGTGGATGAGGAACTCGAGAGTGTCGGAAATCTTGTCGAACACCGACGCGCCATGTTGCGTGAGCCAGTCGACGAAGGCGGCGATATGCTCGCCCAGCGGTAGCTTGTGGTCAGTCAGAAACATAATGCGGGCCCATCAGAAGCTTGAGGAATCGGCCAACGGCAATTACTTCGGCTCTTATTTCGAGAACGCCACCTTGGCTGCCGCCAAGGCCGGTTTGCCGTCACGGGTGGTCACGCCGGCGAGCCAGGCGTCGAGCAGTTCCGGATGGTCCTTCAACCAGGCTTTGGCCGCCTCTTCGGGCTTCTTGCCCCCGTTGAGCACGGCGTCCATGAGTTTGTTTTCCATGTCCAGGGTGAAGGTCTGATTGCTCAGCAGCTTGCCGACGTTCGGACATTCCTGGGTGTAACCCTTGCGCACGTTGGTGTAGATGGTCGCGCCGCCGTAGTTGGGGCCGAACACGTCATCACCACCTTCGAGGTACTTCATCTTGAAGCGGGTGTTCATCGGATGCGGTTCCCAACCCAGGAACACGATCCACTGGTTGCGACGGTCGGCGCGGCCAACCTGCGAGAGCATGCCGGCTTCGCTGGACTCCACCAGCTTGAACTTGCCCAGGTCGAACTGGTTCTTGTCCAGCATGCCCTGGACCAGGCGATTGCCGTCGTTGCCCGGCTCGATGCCGTAGATCTTGTTGCCCAGCTTGTCGGCGTACTTGGCGATGTCGGCGAAGGACTTCAGCCCGCCGTCGTAAGCGGCCTGGGTGACGGCCAGGGTGTACTTGGCGCCCTCGAGGTTGGCTTTCACCGTCTCCACCGAACCGTTGTCGGCGTAGGGCTTGATGTCGTTGGCCATGCTCGGCATCCAGTTGCCGAGGAACACGTCGAGGTCCTTGTTCGCCAGCGACTTGTAGGTCACCGGCACGGACAACATGGTGACCTTGGTGGTGTAGCCAAGCGACTCGAGCACCTGACGGGTAGTAGCGGTGGTCACGGTGATGTCGGTCCAGCCGACGTCGGAGAAGCGTACCGTGCCGCACGACTCAGGTTCAGCGGCCTGAACCGCCAGCGGTGCGCAAACGGACACAGCAGCCAGCAGCAAAGACTTGCAACCATTCATGAGCGTACTCCTCTGCGGGGTGGGGCGCCGGCGCTGCCCACAGTGGGGCGCGGCGGTCTGAATTATGAGTGGGACCTCGGGGCGCAGGTCCTTTTGTTGTCATTTCGTAAACGATCATGGAGCAGGAAAATTTCGTCGCCTACCGGGTGGGTCGCATCCAGTGCAGGCGAAGTCGTATTCAGCACCAGCCATGTCGCATCCAGTGGAAAGGCCCGGTTCCAGCGACTTCCAGAGGCCCGGATCATTCCATGGCGGCGGTTTTCTGGCCCCCTGGCACCACGCCCGATGTGCTGGGAGCGACACCCTGCAGCCAGCCGTCGAGCACCTGCGGGTTGGCCTTCAGCCAACTCTTGGCGGCCTGGCGGGGATTGCGTCGCTCGTTGAGCACCGCATCCATCAGCTGGTTCTCCATCGCCAGGTCGAATTTCAGGTTCTTCAGCAGCCGCGCGACATTCGGGCACTCCTGAAGATAGCCTGCTCTGACGTTGGTGAAGACCGTCGCACCGCCATAATTGGGACCGAAGTAGGAATCCCCTCCCTCCAGATAGTTCATTTGGATTCGGGTATTCATCGGATGCGGTTCCCAGCCCAGGAACACGATGGGTTGCTTCAAGGCCCCGGCTCGCTTGACGTAGGCCAGCATGTCCGCCTCGCTGGATTCCACCAGTTTGAAGTCGCCCAGGCCGAAGGCTTTTTCCTTGATCATCTTCTGGATCAGCTGGTTGCCGTCGTTGCCCGGCTCGATGCCGTAGAGGCGTCCACCCAGCTGTTCCTTGAATTTTGCGATATCGGCAAAAGTCTTCAGGCCCGCCTCATACGCGTAGCGCGGTACCGCGAGGGTGTACTTGGCGCCCTCGAGGTTGGCACCCACCGTTTCCACCTGGCCCTTGTCGGCGAAAGGCTTGATGTCGTTCGCCATGCTCGGCATCCAGTTGCCGAGGAACACATCGACCTTCTTCTCCGACATCGCCTTGTAGGTGTCCGGCACCGACAGCCGGACCACTTGCGTGCGGTAGCCCTGGTGACTGAGCACCAGGCGGGTCACCGCGGTGGTCACGGTGATGTCGGTCCAGCCGACATCGGCGAAGCGCACCACGGTGCAGGATTCAGGTTCGGCGGCGCGCACGGCGCCCGGTAGTACCACGGATAACGCCAACAGCGACGACACAAGACTCTTCATGAGACCAGCCTCTGACTGCGGAGAATGGGGGTGGATACGGGCGAACGTGGCCGTTCGTCGGTGGCGGATCATGGAACAGCGCAACCGCCTGCGCCTATCGACCGGTCGTGGTTCGCAGCGCTCGCGTCGTAAAGAGGCAAGCTTTCGTCGGCCCCGGAACAGGAGGCCTGGCGCCCTGCACCGACGGGGTGCGCAGGCGGCGTTATTGGATACGGCTGCGTCGCCGATGGACGCAGCCGGCGCCGAACTTGAGTCGATGATGGCCGGGCATCGCGGGCACAGGGACGTGCCTATCCCCCTCCCCATGGACGTGCAGCTCGCCCGGAGTCCGGCATGGCAATCAGTGTGTTCGACCTGTTCAAGATCGGTATCGGCCCTTCCAGTTCGCACACGGTCGGCCCCATGCGCGCCGCCGCGCTGTTCGTCGGCGCCCTGCGCGAACGGCAGATGCTCGAACGTACCCGCCGCGTGGAAGTGCGCCTGTACGGCTCGCTGTCCGCCACCGGCGTCGGCCACGGCACTGACCGTGCCGTGATCATGGGCCTGATGGGCGAATGGCCGGACCGCATCGACCCGCGCCAGATCGAACCGCGCATGGCCGCGCTGCGTGAGTCCGGCGAACTGCTGCTGGCCGGCAGCCGTGCGATCCCCTTCGACTGGGTCCGCGACATGCGCCTGCTCGAGGAGAACCTGCCCTACCACCCCAACGCCATGCGCCTGACCGCCATCGAAGGCGACCACGTGCTGCACAGCGACACCTACTACTCCATCGGCGGCGGCTTCGTGGTCGACGAGGAGCAGGCCGCCTCCGGCAGCCTCGACACCGACAGCACCGTGCTGCCCTACGACTTCGCCAGCGCCGCCGAACTGCTCATGCTCTGCCGCCGCCACAACCTGCGCGTGTCCGAGCTGATGTTGGCCAACGAGCGCATGTGGCGCAGCGAAACCGACATCCGCGAAGGCCTCAAGGTCATCTGGCAGGCCATGCGCGACAGCGTGAACAACGGCCTGAGCCAGGAAGGCATCCTCCCCGGCGGCCTCAACGTGCAACGCCGCGCCGCACGCCTGCACCGCAGCCTGCAGGACATCGGCAAGCCCAACGTCATCGGCTCGACCCTCTCCGCCATGGAATGGGTCAACCTCTTCGCCCTCGCGGTGAACGAGGAAAACGCCGCCGGCGGGCGCATGGTCACCGCGCCCACCAACGGCGCGGCCGGCATCATCCCGGCGGTGTTGCACTACTACATGCGCTTCAACCCCGATGCCAGCGACGACGACGTCACCCGCTACTTCCTGGCTGCCGCCGCCGTCGGCATCCTGTGCAAGAAGAACGCCTCTATCTCTGGCGCCGAGGTCGGCTGCCAGGGCGAAGTCGGCTCAGCCTGCGCGATGGCCGCCGCGGGCCTCGCCGAAGTGCTCGGTGCCTCCCCCGAACAGGTGGAGAACGCCGCGGAGATCGGCCTGGAGCACAACCTCGGGCTGACCTGCGACCCGGTCGGCGGTCTCGTCCAGGTGCCCTGCATCGAGCGCAACGCCATCGCCGCGGTGAAGGCCATCAACGCCGCGCAAATGGCCCTGCGCGGTGACGGCCAGCATTTCATCAGCCTCGACCAGGTGATCCGCACCATGCGCAACACCGGCGCCGACATGCACGACAAGTACAAGGAAACCTCGCGCGGCGGATTGGCCGTCAGCATCATCGAGTGCTGACCCGCAATCGACCACGCGCCTTTCGGCGCGCCCCCCGATGGCGCAAACGGAACACCCGTCCCGACGACACACAGGGCGTTACCGTTCCGGGCACAGCACCGACAGTCGCGTGACCGGCGAGTGCTACCAAAAACCCCAGGCCACGATCCATGCGTATTTGCGACCTTCGAGGCGTCGCAATCCGGGCCTGCAAAAACGGCATTCCCATGCCGTTTTCTTTTTTAATTGAACGCCCATTCAACCTAGGCACGGCATTTGCCTTGCTATTGGGTAGCGAGCAATCAGAGGAATAGCCCCGGGCGATCCCGGAGCGAATTTCCCGACAGAAGAACAAGCATAAGAAACGCCTCCAGCGAGGCGACTGTGACTAGCGTGAGGTGACTGAATGAACGCGTTCAACCCCGGAGTTCCCCCGCAAAACCGAGCTCCGCAGTCCATCGGCTTCCTGCTGCTGGACAACTTCACCCTGATCTCCCTGGCCTCCGCGGTGGAACCGCTGCGCATGGCCAACCAGCTCTCCGGACGCGAACTCTACCGCTGGCACACCCTGAGCCTCGACGGCCGCCAGGTCTGGGCCAGCGACGGCCTGCAGATCACCCCTGACGCGGCCTGCGACAGCGCCCCGCAAATGGACACGCTGATCGTGGTCGGCGGCGTCGGTATCCAGCGCAGCGTCACCCGCGAACACACCACCTTCCTCCAGGCCCAGGCGCGCCTGGGTCGCAAGCTCGGCGCCGTGTGCACCGGCAGCTGGGCCCTGGCCCGCGCCGGCCTGCTCGACGGCTACGACTGCTCGGTGCACTGGGAATGCCTGGCCGCCATGCAGGAAGCCTTCCCCCGCGTCGCCATGAGCACCCGCCTGTTCTCCATCGACCGCAACCGCTTCACCTCCTCCGGCGGCACCGCGCCGATGGACATGATGCTGCACCTGATCGGCCGCGAGCACGGCCGCGAGCTGTCGGCGGCAATCTCCGAGATGTTCATCTACGAGCGCATCCGCAACGAGCAGGACCATCAGCGCGTGCCCCTCAAGCACATGCTCGGCACCAACCAGCCCAAGCTGCAGGAAATCGTCGCGCTGATGGAAGCCAACCTCGAGGAGCCCATCGACCTCGACGAACTGGCAGTCTACGTCAACGTCTCGCGCCGCCAGCTCGAGCGCCTGTTCCAGAAGTACCTGCACTGCTCGCCGTCGCGCTACTACCTGAAGCTGCGCCTGATCCGCGCGCGCCAGTTGCTCAAGCAGACGTCGATGTCGATCATCGAGGTCGCCTCGGTCTGCGGCTTCGTCTCCACGCCGCACTTCTCCAAGTGCTACCGCGAATACTTCGGCATCCCACCGCGCGACGAGCGCCAGGGCCAGCCCATCGGCCAGCCGGTCATGGTCATGCCTATCCCGCAGGACCTCGCCCTCATGCCCAACTCCTCGGCCATCTCGGCCCTCAGCCAGGCCCAGGGTGAATCCACCTTCGCCAGCGTACGGGTGCTCTGAGCCCGAGTTGCCGGGAAACGAAAAGGGAGGCCCGTGGCCTCCCTTTTTCATGCCTGTGACGCATGACTCCCCATCATTCAGATTCGTCTGAATCGCAAACCGTCCCGAATCCCGCAGTCTCCGAAGGGCTCGCCAGCATCCTTCGGAATCACGGGACACATGGACACCGCCCTCGACTACCTGGCCCAGCAAACGCGGGAGCTGTACCGCACGGCCATCGAACTGGACTACTCGCGCCTGACCGGCATCCAGTTGCTGCGCCAACTCGAACGCCTGCGCCCGCAGATCTTCGACGTCAGCCGCCACCTCACCGAACTCTTCGGCGAGCACTCCAGTGCCCTTGAACAGGCGCGGGCGGACAAGGCGGAAAAGCTCATCCTTGCCCTCCACCGACGGCTGCTCAGCGGCTACTGGTACCTGTTGCGCACCCGCCGCGCCGAGCGCAAGACCGCCGCCCTGCTGATGCAACGCATGGTGCGCAGCCTGCAGGAAATCCACTGCAACTGCCTGCAGAACCATCACTCCGCCCCGCCGGGACTGTGGAGCCTGCTGCACCAGGTCTACGGGCGCGCCCTGAAGCTCGAAGTCCAGCACCTGCCCATCGATGACGGCGAAGCTTTCGAACCACAGAGCCAGACCATTGCCGGCGGCTACCTGCACTGCCTGCTCATCGCCGGCTCCCGGCCGCTGGAGATTCCCACGCAATACCTGCCGGCGTTGATCGAATCGACCCAGGTGTTCGCCTCCGTCGTGCATGTCCAACCGGAACGACCTGGAAGTCGCTGGCGACTGGAGCGAGAAGACGACCATCCGTTTCTGGATCCCGACGTCGCCGGCCGTGAGGGCGGACTCGCCCTGGTGCTCGATGAACTGCGGGACATGCTCAAGCGCTTCACCGCCGGCAGCGAGGGTGGCGCAGCCTTCGACCTCAATGCCCACCTGCTTGCCTGCTGGAGTGAGGCGGAGCCCGACGCCGAGCCCTGGCAAATCTGCCTGGGCTTCCCGGCACTGCTTGCGCACCTTGGCATCACGGACGACACCCAACTCGACGCACGCCACTTCGAACGCCAGCAAGAAGCGAGCGATGTCTGGTCCCAGCACTCCGGCGGCCGTGGCGGGTTGGACGAAGTGGTCGCGCACTCGCAGGACATCGAATTCAGCCGCCCCGCACTCAAACCCAATCTTCCACCCGTCCTGCCACTGGTACAGCCTCGTACGACAGGCCAGCACTTCAGTGGACGCTGGGAAGACTCCCCCCCGCCTGCGGTCGGCGAACTGCTCGGCATCCGCCTTTCTCCCAGGAGTTCCTGGCAGCTGGCAAACGTGGAAAGCCTCCACCTGCTCGGCGGCGATCACTATGAGTTGCGCGGTCGCTGGCTATCCTCGCAGCCGCGTCCCTGCCGCCTCAGCCTGCGCAGCAAGCTGCAGGAAAGTGCTCCCCGCCATGCCCTGCTGCTGCCCGAGGCGAACGAGCTGCGCGTGCTTTGTCCGACCCTGCCGCTGGACGCTGGCCGAAAGGTCACGGTGGAAGACCAGGGCCGACGCTACCTGGCCCTGCTGGGCGACCCCATTGGCGACAGCTTCCCGCTCATCCCGCTGGAAGTAGCCGCCGACCTGCACTGAGCGATCACAAGGGCTTGGGCACCAACGCCGGCAGCAACTGCCGGGAGATCGCCTCGCGCACGGCGGGCAGCAGGGTCGCGTTTCCAGCGAGCATTTCCTCCACCAGGTGGCGCAGCGCCAGCGAACGCTCCGGCGTCAGGCCGCGCACAGCGTACTCGCAGGCCTGCTCGGCGGTGATGCCCGGCGGCACGGCGAAACCCAACGCTTGCAGGCGTTCGCGGAAATCGTCCTGGTCGATCAGGTCGGCGTGCATCATCGCGGGTCTCCTTGGGAGCGGCAGGGGTCTGCATCGATTCTGGTAAGCCCCGAGGAGCGCGGCAAGCACCTGTCCGACAGAATGTCCGCGGCGAGCAAGCGCAGGTCGTTTTCGGCTAACCGAGACGGCGGCACGACGCGCAGACTGGATTCCATACCCCGCAACCGGCACCGGCGCCGGTTGCAGGGCCTCGCACACTGAGAGCCCGAATCGGCTCGATTTGTCCCCTGCCGCGCGTCGGGCGCCGCAGGGGATTTTTTTGTCCAGGTGAAAGCGAAAGGGTAGGAGCGAGCTTGCTCGCGAACAGGCTATCCGGCGACTCCATCGCTGGGCGGTTCGCGAGCAGCTCGCTCCTACAACGCCTGGCCCAGACCGGAAAGGTCAACGCCCGCGCTGCAACACCAGGATGCGCGACAGCAGTTCGTCGCGGTCGATGTAGCAACCCTGCAGGTGCCGTTCGCCGCTGGCCGGGTCGAACGCGGTGCGGGCGTGCAGGGTGCGGCGGTTGTCGAAGCACCACATCTGCCCGGCACGCAGCTTCTGTTGCAGGCGGAAGCGCGGATCGCGGGTCAGCGAGAGGAAGGCGCGCCACGCGTGGTACAGCGCCTCCATGCGCTCGGCCGGTGCGTCGAAGGGACCGCGCAGGAAGTTGGCGATGCGGATTTCACTGATCTCGCCCCGCGCGTCCAGCGCGATCACCGGCGCCAGGCAACGGTAGTCGCTGCGGCGGTCCTTGTTGCGGAATTCGATGGGCATCTCGCAGAGCGTGCGGAAGTCTTCCGGCGCTTCGTCGCGCAGCGCCTGGGCGATGGCAAAACCGTCGACGAACACGCTGTCGCCGCCGTCGGCGTTGTTCACCAGGCAGTGCAGGAATTGCAGGCCCGGTTGCAGCTCGCGGGTCGGCAGGTCGGTGTGCAGCGGCAGGTTGAAGGCAGTATAGGCGTTGCTGTCGGCGGCGGCGGCCTTGGACTTCACGTCGAACAACACGCCGAAGTTGGTCTCGCGGATGAAGGCGATGCGCTGGGCGATGCGGTGCAGCGAGCCGGGTGCGGTGGGCACGCCATCCACGCGACTGAGGCCGAGGTCGCGCAGCGCGAGCATCCACTCCAGCAGCGCCGAGTCGTCCTCCATCAGCTGGTCGTGCTGGAACACCGGCACTTCGAAGTCGCGGCGCCAGACGCGGGTGGTCTGATGTGCGGCCAGGCGTTCGGCGCGGGAGTCATCGTCATAGGCATGGGCGCGCAGCCATCCTGGGTCGAATTGGCTGCGGTGTCCATCGCTCCAGTGCACACACAGGTAGCCCAGTTCGATGGCGGCCCGCTCGGGGGCGAGGTCGGCGGGCACGTCGATGATCTCCAGCACCTGCTCACGGGTAACCGCGTAGACGCATTCGCCGCACGGGCAGTTGTCGCGCAGCCATTGGTGATGGAAGGGGCTGACCCGGCCGTCGTCCCAGACCAGGTCGAGGCGGTCTGCCTGCGGACGCAGCGAGGTCAGCGCGGCGGTCTGTGGATAAGTGCGCCAGTCGGCGATGGTGGGACGTTCCAGCGTCGTTTCCATGCTCTTCTCCTTGTCAGCTCAGGCTGCGGCGCAGGGCCGCGATCAAGGCGCCGCGCAGGGCATCCACTTCCGCCACGCGACGAGCGCGCAGGCAGCCATGGACGAGGCCGGCTCCGGGGAAGTAATCCACGGCCACGCCCGCTTCACGCAGGCGGTCGCGGTACAGCGCGCCGTCGTCGCGCAATGGGTCGAACTGGGCGACGGCGATGAAGGCCGGCGGCAGGCCGCCGAGGTCCTCGGCCAACAGTGGCAGCGCCAGCGGGTCACGCCAGTCGGCGGTGCGCGAAAGGTAAGCGGCGAGGTAGTCGTCAACGGCGGCGCTGGTCATCAGCGGCGCGTCGGCGCAGGTGGTGCGCGAGGGGGTGTCGAGGTTACCCAGCGCGGGGTAGATCAGCGCCTGGCTCAGTGGCAATGCTTCACCACTGCCGCGCAGGGCCAGGCAAAGCGCGGCGGCGAGGTTGGCGCCGCCGCTGTCGCCGGCCACAGCGATGCGGGACTTGTCCACAGGCTCGCCGAGGCCGTCCTGGTGAATGCGTCGCCAGGTGTCGAGGCAATCGTTGAGGGCGGCGGGATAAGGGTGCTCGGGCGCCAGCCGGTAGCTGATGGCGACCACCAGTGCGCCCAGCTCGGCAGCCAGGGGAATGCAGATCATGTCGTGGCTGCGGGCGCTGCCCAGCACCCAGCCGCCACCATGGATGTAGAACACCGTGGGCCAGCCTTTCGCCGGCGGCGCGCCTTCAGGCCGGTACAGACGCAGCTCGACCAGACCTTCGGGGCGAATGTCGCGGACCCGCAGGCCCGGCGGAACCGATGGCGCAAACGCCGCCGCCATGCGCTCGTAGTTTTCCCGCTGGGCATCGAGCGTCGGGCCGGCCAGTGGGTGAGCCTCCGTCTCGGCGACGAAGGCCTGCATGGCATCCGACAGCGGATAGCGCCGGTTCATGCCGCTCAGCCCGGCAGGCCGATGACGCGGCCAACGTAGTCTGGACGCGGCAGTGGACGATGGGCTTCGGCCAGCGCCAGCACGCGCTCGAGCACCACACCTTCGAAGGGTGCAGAGCGCGCACCTCCCTCGAGATTCACGTGCAGCAGCATCTGCTCGCTGGCGGCCAGGGCGAGGTCTTCGCCGGCACGGTGCAGGCTGTGGAAAACGTGCAGGCGCTTGCGATCGTGGGCGATCAGCTGGGTGCGCACTTCAACCTTCTCGCCCTCCTTCACCTCGTGCAGGTAGTTGAGGTGCACTTCGAGGGTGAACAGGGAATCGTGGGTCGCGGCGCGATGCTCAGCGTCGAGGCCCAGATGGTCCATCAGGGCGTCGGTGGCGTAGCTGAACAGCAGCAGGTAGAAGGCGTCGCGCAGGTGGCCGTTGTAGTCGGTCCACTCGGCGAGGATGGGGGTTTCGCAGGTTTTCAGGGCGTGCATGGTTTCGCGTCCGTGATGCCCTCACCCCAACCCTCTCCCAGGGGGAGAGGGGGTGGTTCGGAGCAGGTGGTGAACCGTGAGGTTAGTCGGCGAAGGCGAAGCCGTGTTTCGACTTGGTTTCCTTGATGGCACCGAGCACTGCCAGCAGGCAATCGTCGCGGTAGCGTTCCAGCTCGGCGATGCTGCGTGAGCCTTGCTGTTCGCTCGTGCCTTCCACCACGCGGTCGATCAGGGTCTCGGTCAGCTCCGGGGCGGGCAGGTAGGTCCAGGGCAATTGCAACGCCGGGCCGAACTGGGCCATGAAGTGGCGCATCCCGGCATTGCCGCCGGCCAGGGTGTAGGTGAGGAAGGTGCCCATGAAGGACCAGCGCAGGCCGGCGCCGAAGCGGATCGCATCGTCGATCTCACCGGTGCTGGCGATGCCGTCGTTGATCAGGTGCAGCGCCTCGCGCCAGAGCGCTTCGAGCAGGCGGTCGGCGATGAAGCCGGGGACTTCCTTGCGCACGTGCAGCGGCCGCATGCCGAGGGATTCGTAGACCTGGATGGCGGCCTGCACGGCTTCGGGCGCGGTCTTCGCACCGCCCACCACTTCCACCAGCGGCAGCAGGTACACCGGATTGAACGGGTGTCCGACCACGCAGCGCTCGGGGTGCGTGGCGTCGGCGTAGAACTCGCTGGGCAGCAGGCCCGAGGTGCTGGAGCCGATCAGGGCGTTGGGCTTGGCGGCGGCGCTGATCTTGGCGTGCAGTTCGCATTTCAGATCCAGGCGCTCGGGGGCGCTTTCCTGGATGAAGTCGGCATCACGCACGCACTCCTCGATGGTGGCGACGAAGCGCAGGCGATCCTGCGCAGCGCCAGGGGCGAGGCCGGCCTTTTCCAGCGCCGGCCAGGCGTTGGCGATGCGCGCGCGCAGCGCGGCTTCGGCGCCGGGTGCCGGGTCCCAGGCCACGACGTCGAGGCCATGGGCCAGGGCGCGGGCGACCCAGCCGCTGCCGATGACGCCGCTGCCGAGGGCGGCAAAGGTTTTGATTTGGGTAATGAAGGACATGGATGGCTCCAGCAGGAATGGGGGATTACCTGTAGGAGCGAGCTTTCTCGCGAACCCGCCCAGCTCTTGAGCGGCCGGTTGACTCTGTTCGCGAGCAAGCTCGCTCCTACGAAGGGCGTGGCGGTCAGTTCGTACGGTGGAATCAGCGCGGCTTGAGGTTCATCTTCCTGCGCCCCTCGACCGGGGTCAGGGCACGGCCGCCCAGGCGCTCGATGATCTCAATGGCGCGTTCGACCAGTTGGCCGTTCGTGGCATGCACGCCGCGGTCGAGCCAGATGTTGTCTTCCAGGCCGACCCGCACGTTGCCGCCCAGCAGCATCGCCTGGGCGACCATGGGCATCTGCGAGCGGCCGATGCCGAAGCCGGCCCAGGTCAAGCCGTCGGGGATGTTGTCGGCCATGGCCTTCATGGTGGTGGTGTCCGCCGGGGCGCCCCACGGGATGCCCAGGCAGATCTGGATCAGCGGGTCTTCCAGCAGGCCTTCCTTGAGCATCTGTTTGGCGAACCAGAGGTGGCCGGTGTCGAAGATCTCCAGCTCGGCCTTCACACCCAGCTCGGTGATGCGCTTGGCGCCAGCGCGCAGCTGGGCGGGGGTGGAGACGTAGATGAAGTCGCCGTCGCCGAAGTTCAGGGTGCCGCAGTCCAGGGTGCAGATTTCCGGCAGCAGTTCCTCGACGTGCTTCAGGCGCTCCAGGGGGCCGACCAGGTCGGTGCCGGCGCCGAACTCCAGCGGCTGTTCACCCTCGCCGATCTGCAGGTCGCCGCCCATGCCGGCGGTGAGGTTGATGATGACGTCGGTGTCGCTCTCGCGGATGCGCTCGACCACTTCGCGGTAGAGCTTCACGTCGCGGCTGGGCTTGCCGGTCTGCGGGTCGCGGACGTGGCAGTGGGCGACGGTGGCGCCGGCCTTGGCAGCCTCGATGGCGGCGGCGGCGATTTCCTTGGGGGTGACGGGAATGGCCGGGTGCTTGCCGACGGTGTCGCCGGCGCCGGTCACCGCGCAGGTGACAATGACTTCGTAATTCACGGTGGCAGTCCTTCTTCGGGTCGAACGAACCCACTGCGCGCCGGGCGACGCGCAGGGAGTTGCTGGGAGAGGGTTACTTGAGCGAAGCCTGGACGGCGGCGAGGCCGTCCTTGCCATCAAAGGTGGTCACGCCGTCAAGCCAGGCCTTGAGCGGCTCGGGGTTCTGTTTCAGCCAGGCCTTGGCGGCGTCCACCGGCTGGCTGCGGTCGAGGATCGGCACCATCACCTGGCTGACCTGCTCGCTGCTGAACTTGAGGTTGTGCAGCAGCTTGGCGACGTTGCCGCACTGCACCTGGTAGCCGCCGGCGGTCATGATGGAGACAGTGGCGGAGCCTTCGTCGGGGCCGAACACGTCGTCGCTGCCGGTGAGGTACTTCATGTCGATCTGCAGGTTCATCGGGTGCGGCTTCCAGCCGAAGAACACCACCCACTGCTTGCGCTTGATGGCGCGCTTGACCGCGGTGAGCATGCCGGCCTCGCTGGACTCGACGATCTGGAAGCCCTTCAGGCCGAACTTGTCGTCGGCGATCATCTTCGCGGTGATGCGGTTGGAGCCGCTGCCGGGCTCGATCAGGTAGATCTTGTTGCCCAGCTTGTCCTTGAACTTGGCGATGTCGGCGAAGGTCTTCAGACCGCCGTCGTAGACGTAGGTCGGCACGGCGTAGGTGGACTGCGCGTCGGGCAGGGTCGGCGGGGTGATGACGTCGATCTGCTGCTTGTCGAGGTAGGGTTTGGCCACCGGCTGCATGGTGGGCTGCCAGTAGCCGAGGAAGACGTCGAGCTGCTTGTCGGCCATGCCGGCGAGGATGATCTGCTGCGAGGCGCTGGTCTGCTTGACCTTGTAGCCCAGGCCGTCGAGCACGGCTTCGGCCACGGCGCTGCTGGCCACGACGTCGGTCCAGTTCACCGTGCCCATACGCACGTTCTGGCACTGGGCGGGCTCGGCGGCCCAGCTGGTACTGGCGACGAGCATCAGCGCGGCACAGCCGAGCGCTTGGATCGATAGCTTCATGACTTCTCCCTCAAGGCCTTTGCGGCGTTGGTTATCGTTTTTGTAGGTCATGGCCCTCACGGGGGCTGAAGAACAAATTACGCAGGCGCTGCCCCGGAGAATCGCACAGCGGCGACCAGCTCTTGCACAGCAGCGACCTCCCCGATTGCCAGGGCGACATCCATGGTTCATAAGCAAGGGCAGGCTGCCACGACGCCGCCCTCCCATCGCACGGTACCCGCCATGTCCCAAGACTTCTGGTTCCTGCTATTGCCCGGTTTTTCCGTGATGGGCTTCGTCTCCGCGGTGGAGCCGCTGCGGGTAGCCAACCGCTTTCGCGGCGAGCTGTACCGCTGGCACCTGATGAGCCTGGACGGCGGGCCGGTGCTGGCCAGCAACGGCATGTCAATGAACGCCGACAGCGGCCTGGAGGCCTTGCGCGAAGGCGACACGCTGCTCGTGGTGGCCGGCTTCGAACCGCTGCGCGCCTGCACCCCGGCACTGCTGCACTGGCTCAAGCGCCTGGACCGCGACGGCGTGACCCTGGGCGGCATCGACACCGGCAGCTTCGTGCTGGCCGAGGCCGGCCTGCTGCAGCGCCAGCGCTGCACAGTGCACTGGGAGGCGCTGGACGCCTTCCGGGAGACTTATCCACAGGTGCAGGCGACCCAGGAACTCTTCGAGATCGACGGACCGCGCATCACCTCCGCCGGCGGCACCGCGTCCATCGACCTGATGCTCGACCTGATCGCCCAGGCCCACGGGCCGGAACTGGCGGTGCAGGTATCGGAGCAATTCGTGGTCGGGCGCATCCGCACCCGCCAGGATCACCAGCGCCTGCAGGTCGCCAGTCGCTATGGCGTTTCCAACCGCAAGCTGGTGCAGGTGATCGGCGAGATGGAGCGGCATACCGAGCCGCCGCTGACCACGCTGGAGCTGGCCGAGCGCATCCAGGTGACCCGGCGCCAGCTCGAACGGCTGTTCCGCCTGCACCTGAACGACACGCCATCGAACTTCTACCTCGGCCTACGCCTGGCCAAGGCCCGGCAACTGCTGCGTCAGACCGACATGAGCGTGCTGGAGATCGGCGTGGCCTGCGGCTTCGAGACGCCCTCGTATCTGTCGCGCAGCTATCGGGCGAAGTTCGGCGTATGTCCGAGCCAGGATCGGGTGGGGTTGCGCAAGGTGGCGGGCAATTCTGGAGCTGTGGCCAAGAGCCCCTCTCCCCAGCCCTCTCCCTGAAGGGAGAGGGAGTAGTCCCAGCCGGCTGACACCCAGGTTTCATCCTGCACCGAACGGTCCCCTCTCCCTTCAGGGGGAGGGATCGGCGTAACACCGGCAGCAGGAGCGTTCTCAGGAGCACTTGGCAATATCTGTGGGATCACCGTCATTTACCCATCCGCCGGCCGGGTGGAGGATGGGCATCAGGTTCCTCACCCGCGAATCCAGGAGACCACCATGAGCGAAGCCCGCCCCCCTCTGCCGCCCTTCACCCGCGACACCGCCATTCAGAAAGTCCGTCTCGCCGAGGACGGCTGGAACAGCCGCGATCCCCACCGTGTCTCACTGGCCTATACGCCGGACAGCCGCTGGCGCAACCGCGCGACCTTCGTCCAGGGCCGCGAGCAGATCGTCCAGTTCCTCACCGCCAAGTGGGTGCGCGAGCAGCAGTACCGACTGATCAAGGAGCTCTGGGCTTTCACCGACAACCGCATCGCCGTGCGCTTCGCCTACGAATGGCACGACGACTCGGGCAACTGGTTCCGCTCCTACGGCAATGAGAACTGGGCGTTCGACGAGAACGGCCTGATGTTCGAGCGCCACGCCAGCATCAACGACCTGCCGATCAGCGCGGACGAGCGCCTGTTCCATTGGCCGCAGGGGCGCCGGCCGGACGATCATCCGTCGCTCAGCGACCTGGGCCTGTAGGGGCAGATATCCACAGGAGTACGCCTGTGGCACACCGTAGGATGGCGTGGAGCGAAGCGATACCCATCGATTGCCGGTTGGGCCGTTGATGGGTATCGCAAGCTCCACCCATCCTACGAATGAGTTTCCCGGTGGCTGTGGGAGCGAGATTGCTCCTACGAAGAGCCGTAGGGCGCATAACGCGCCAGCGTTATCCGCCGCAAAGAGCCGGCGGATAACCTGTTCCAGGTTATTCGCCCTACGACTTCGCTATCAGGCTGGCACGGCGTGGGCGGGAGCCGCTGCATGCTCGCGGCTGTCCTCCAGGATCATCGCCGCCGCGCGCTCGCCGAGCATGATGCAGGGCGCGTTGGTGTTGCCGCTGATCAGTGTCGGCATGATCGACGCGTCCACTACGCGCAGGCCCTTCAGGCCGTGCACGCGCAGGCGCAGGTCGACCACTGCCAGCGAGTCTTCACCCATCTTGCAGGTGCCCACCGGGTGGAACACGGTGGCGGCGTATTCGCGCAGGTGCTCCAGCAGTTGCTCATCGGTCTGTACCTGCGGGCCGGGGAGCATCTCGGCACCACGGATACTGTCGAATTCCGGCTGGGCAAGGATCTTGCGCGCCAGCTTGACACCCTCCACCAGCACGCGGCCATCCTCCTCGTTGGCGAGGAAGTTGTAGTCGATCTCGATGTCGCCACCCGGCTTCACACGCAGTTCGCCGATGCTTTTCGGACGCAGTACGCACGTGTGCACGGCATAGCCATGGCCCCACTCGAACAGGCGGCCACGGTGGCTGCGATAGCCGGGCACGAAGTGGAACTGCACGTCGGCCAGCGAATCGGCCAACGGCGTACGCGCGAAGCCACCGGCCTCGACGTAGTTGGTGGTCAGCCAGCCCTTCTTCGCCAGCAGGTACTTGAACGGCGAGAGCAGGATCTGCGGCAGCGAGCCGAGGGAGAAGCCCAGGCTCAGCGGGCTCGGCGAGCGCACGGTGACCAAGCCATCGAGATGGTCCTGGAGGTTCTTGCCCACGCCCGGCAGGTCGTGTTTCACCGGGATGCCGGCGGCCTTCAGCTCGGCAGCCGGGCCGATGCCGGAAGCCAGCAGGATCTGCGGCGAGCCGAGGGCGCCGGCGGTGAGGATCACCTCGCGGCGCGCCAGCAGGCGTTCGCCGCTGCGCAGTTCGAGGCCGGTGACGCGCTCGCCTTCGAGCAGCAGGCGGCCGACCTGGCGGTCGGTCAGTACGGTGAGGTTGGGGCGCTGCAACGGCGCGACGAAGGCGCGGTAGCTGCTCAGGCGCTTGGCGTCCTTCTGGGTCACGTTGTAGATGCCCACGCCCTCGAATTCGCGGCCGTTGAAGTCATCGTTGCGGCGCAGGCCAAGGTGCCCGGCAGCCTTGATGAACAGGTGCGACAGCGGGTTGGGATCGCGCGGCTTGTCCACCACCAGCTCACCGAGGGTGCCGTGCAGCGCCGGGTCCTGGCCGAGCAGGTTGCGTTCGGATTTCTTGAAGAACGGCAGCACGTCCTTCCAGCCCCAGCCGGGGCAGCCTTCGGCTTCCCAGCGGTCGTAGTCGGAGGCGTGGCCGCGGATGTAGATCATGCTGTTCATCGAGCTGGAGCCGCCCAGGGCCTTGCCACGCGGGCAATGCAGCGAGCGGTTGTTCAGGCGCTGCTGCGGCGCGGAGTAGAAGTTCCAGCTGAACACCTTGCTCTTGTACAGCGTGATGGTGCCGGCCGGGGTCTGCACGCGCGGGCTGGCGTCGCTGCCACCGGCTTCCAGCAGGCAGACGCGCACGGCCGGGTCGGCGCTCAGGCGGTTGGCCAGTACGCAACCGGCGGAGCCAGCGCCAACGATGAGGTAGTCGTAGGTGGAGTCGTTGGAGTGGGACATGGGGGCTCCCTTTGGAGTGTGGCGTGAAGGGTTGAGGGGCAAGCTCACACCCCGCCGCAACACCCAACCTGTAGGAGCGAGCTTGCTCGCGAACAAACTCACCGGCAGGTTCAGCGTTGGGCGGTTCGCGAGCAAGCTAGCTCCTACAAAAAGCACCGCGCTCGCCGGCTGACTACAGCAGTAGCCGCGCTCCGCAGGCCCCTCTGCTCAGGGGAGGGCTGGGCGGTGTCAGGCTTTCAGTGCGCTTCTTCCAGGTCGTCGTGGAGCAGCCCGAGGATTTCGCGCTTCATCTCGATGAACTGGCGGTCCATGACCATGTCCAGCGAGCGCGGGCGCTCGATGGGCACGTCGAGGATGCGTTTGATGCGCCCCGGGCGCGCGCCCATGACGTAGACGCGGTCGCCCAGCAGGATGGCCTCGTCGATGTCGTGGGTGACGAACACCACGGTCTTCTTGCTGTGGTCCCATACGCGCAGCAGCAATTGCTGCATCTGCATGCGGGTCTGGCTGTCGAGGGCGCCGAAGGGCTCGTCCATCAGCAGGATCTGCGGGTCGTTGGCCAGCGCGCGAGCGATCGCCACGCGCTGCATCATTCCGCCGGAGAGCTGCTTGGGATAGTTGTTCTCGAAGCGGCGCAGGCCGACTTCGTCGAGGTAGTAATCGACGATCTCACGGCGCTCGGCCGCCGGCATGCCGCGGCGCTTGAGGCCGAATTCGACGTTCTGCCGCACGGTGAGCCAGGGGAACAGGGTGTAGCTCTGGAACACCATGCCGCGATCGGCGCCGGGGCCGTCGACCAGCTGGCCGCCGACGTAGATGTCGCCTTCGGTGGGTTCGGCCAGGCCGGCGGTGAGGTAGAGCAGGCTCGACTTGCCGCAGCCGGAGGGGCCGACGATGACGGCGAACTGCTGGTCCGGCACCTCGAAGGAGACGTTCTCCAGCGCGCTGAAGGTGCCGCCCTCAGGCGTGCGGTAGCGCAGGCTGACGTTCTCCACCCGCAGGCGGGGCGGAGTACCGGGTTGCTGACCGGTCACGGCTGGTTCTTCCTGCTTGATCGCTACTGCGCCCATGACGCCACCTTCAGTCGGATGAATCGGAACAGTTGGTCGGTGATCAGGCCCAGCAGGCCGATGATGGCGATCGCCAGGAAGATCACGTCGACCTGGAAGCCGCGCATGGCCTTGAGGCTGATGTAGCCCAGGCCGCTGGAGGCGGCTACCAGCTCGGCAACCACCAGGTAGGTCCAGGCCCAGCCCATGGTCACGCGCAGGGTGTCGAGTACGCCGGGCAGCGAGGCCGGGCCGAGTACGTGGAGGACCACGTCGCGGCGGTTGCAACCCAGGGTGTAGGACGCGTTGACCAGGTCCTTGGCGACGCCGCGGGAGACGTCGGCGATCATCACCAGTTGCTGGAAGAACACGCCGAAGATGATCACGGTGACGCGCTGTTCCAGGCCGATACCAATCCACAGGATGAACAGCGGTACAAAGGAGGTCACCGGCAGGTAGCGGATGAAGTTCACCAGCGGTTCGAGGAAGGCCTGGACGATGCGGAAGCTGCCCATCAGCAGCCCCAGCGGCACCGCCACCAGCGAGGAGATGATGAAGCCGATCATCACCACCTTGACGCTGGCCATCACGTGGGTAGCGAGGGTGCCGTCACTGGCCAGGCGCACGCCGGCCGCGAGCACCGCGTCCGGGGTGGGCAGGAACATCGCCGGCACCACACCGCCGTAGGAAAGCCCGGCCCACAGGCCGAACACGAGCAGCCAGCACAAGGTGCCGGCGGACCAGACCAGTTTCAACGGCAGGTCGACCTTGGGCGTCAGGCAACGGCTGAGCCAGGATTGCGAACGACGAGGCATCGCGGATTCCTCCAGGCGAGCGGCGCCAGGCCGCCCGCGGGGACATAGAGTGAGACGGTTACTCGGAAACGAAGCGCGGATCGACCAGGTCGTCGTAGCTGACTTCCAGGCGCTTGCCCTGCAGGCCGCTCCAGGTCTCGTTGGCGAGACGGATCAGACCTTTGATGTCGCCGGGCTTTCCGGGGGTACCGATGAGCTGCTCGCTCATGGCCTTGTCGTAGAAGCGAACGCCCTTGGCGGCTTCGGCCAGGGCCTTGGGATCGGAGAGGTAGCCGCCGACGCCCTTGGCCATGATCGCGTAGGCCTCGTCCGGGTGCTCCTTGGTGTACTGCACGGCCTTGTACAGGCCTTTCACCAGGGCCTTCACGTCCTCGGGCTGCTTCTCGATGACGTCACAGTTGAGGGCGACCACGTCGACGATCACGCCGGGGGTAGTGGAGCTGTCCACCAGCACCTTGCCCTGCTGTTTTTCGCGTACCAGGGAGAGGTGCGGCTCCCAGGTCACGGCGGCGGGTACACGGCCGGCAATGAAGGCGCTGGCCGCGTCATCGGCGGTCATGTTCTGCACCTTGATGTCGCTCATGTTCATGCCAGCGTGCTTGAGCAGGTAGGCCAGCCAGAACTGCGAGACGGAGCCTTCGTTCACCGCCACCTCCTGGCCCTTGAGCTGCGCCAGGCTGGTGACGTCCTTGCCTACCAGCACGCCGTCGCCGCCATGGCTGTCGTCCAGCGCAGCCACCGCCTTGAAGCAGAACTTGGGCCGGTACTTGAGGATTTCGTCGATGGTGGAAGCGGAGCCGGAGAGCTGGCCGGAAGCCTGGGCTGCCATGTACATCGAGGCTTCCTCGATGGTGGTCAGCTGCAGGTCCAGGCCCTGTTCCTTGAAGTAGCCCAGGTCACGGGCGAGGTAGAGGGTGCCGTAGCCGACCCAGGTGGTGTGGCCGATGGACAGGGTGCCGGCCTGCGCGCCGGAAACGGCGGCGAGAGCCAGGGCAGAACACGCGATGGAACGCACGAGCAAGGACTTGATCATGAAGCACTCCCACAGCCGTTTGGCTTTGTTGTTGATTTACTGCGGCAGTGGCCAGGAGGCCGGTAAAACCGGGACATGCGCGGCATCGAGCTCTATGGCTCAGCGCCTGAAGGCTTTGTCTCGCGACATGTCTGACAGACCGATGGTGGCCGAAGCGGGAGGCTCGGAAAATTATTAAATATGTCGTTGCGCCATAAGAAAAAGCTGCCTTGCGGGCGAAAGTGCACCAGCATGGCGCAAGAGAGAACTCGAACACGCGCGAGGCCCTTCCGGCTGCACTATCGTTGATCGCAGCTCTCTTCCAGGAAGGTCCCATCATGGCTCTACGCCCCACCCTGTCTGCCCTGGCACTCGCCATCGGGCTGTCGCTGCTACCGACTTACCCACAGGCCGCCGACGTCCAACCGCCCGCCACCGCCGCCCAATTGACCTGGCCCCGTGATTTCGCCCTGGGTGAACAGCATGTGCAGATCTTCCAGCCGCAGATCGAGGACTGGGACGGCACTCGCATGAGCGGCCGTGCGGCCATCGCCGTCGGCGCCGCGAAGGACGCTCCCACCTATGGCGTGGCGCAGTTCTCCGCTGCGGCGGCCATCGACAAGGCCAGTGGCCTGGTGCAGCTCACCGACCTGCGCATCGACAAGGTCGAAGTTCCCACCGCCCCGGACAGCGCCGGCAAGGTGCGCGATGCCCTGGTGGCGCGCTTGCCCAAGGATGGCCTGACGGTCTCCCTCGACCAGTTGCAGGCCAGCTACGCGGTGAACCAGCAGTTGGACAAGCTGCGCCACGTCGAAGTGAAGAACGATGCGCCACAGATCCTCTTCGCCAGCACCCCAACCGTGCTGGTGATGATCGATGGCCAACCACAGTGGCAAGCCCTGACGGGCAGCGACTTCGAGCGGGTTATCAACAGCCGTGTGCTGCTCCTGCGCGACGCCCAGGGCAATCACTACCTGAACGCCGCCGGCAACTGGTACACGTCCCAGGCGCTGGACGGCAGCTGGCTGGTGCTGAGCCAGCCGCCGAAGGCACTGGTCAGCGCGCAGCAACTGGCGCAGAAAGCCGGGCCGGTGGACGCGCTGCTGCCCAAGGATGGCAAGCAGCCGGCGAAGGCGCCGGCGGTGCTGGTCGCGACACAGCCCACCGAGCTCATCGTCAGCGACGGTACCGCGCAGATGCAGCCCGTGGACGGCGTCAGCCTGCTGACGATGCAGAACGCCGACCACGCGGTGTTCGTCGACCCGACCCACAACACCTGGTACGTGCTGTTGTCCGGCCGCTGGTTCAGCGGCCCCGGCGAGAAAGGCCCATGGACCTACGTGCCGGGCAAGGACCTGCCCGCCGACTTCGCGAAGATCTCGGCCAAGGACCCGAAGGCCAACGTACTGGTTTCGGTCCCCGGCACACCGCAAGCCAAGGAGGCCGCCATTGCCGCGAGCATCCCGCAGACCGCCAGCGTCTCGCGCAGCAAGGCGACGCTGAAGGTGAACTACGACGGCGCACCGAGCTTCCAACCCATTTCCGGCACTGCCCTCAACTACGCGGTGAACACGCCGACACCCGTGATCGAGGTCGCGGCCAATCAGTTCTTCGCCGTGAGCAACGGCGTCTGGTTCGTCGCCCCCAGCGCCACCGGCCCCTGGCAGGTAGCGACCGAAGTACCGGCGGCGATCTACGGCATCCCGCCCAGCTCGCCGGTCTACTACGTGACCTACGTGCACATCTACTCGGTCACCCCGCAAACCGTCGTGGTCGGCTACACGCCGGGCTACCTGGGTGTGGTGGTCAACAGCGACGGCACAGTGGTCTACGGCACCGGCTACACCTATCCCGCCTACGTCAGCAGCACCGTTTACTATGGTTATCCACCGACCTACGGCTACGGAGCGGGCTTTGCGGTGGGCGCGCTGACCGGTTTCGCCTTCGGCTATGCCGCCGGAGCCTGGTGGGGCTCGCCGGAACCCTACTGGGGTCCGTACTGGGGCCCTTACCCGGCCGGAGGCTGGAGCTACACCAACATCAACCAGGCCAACTTCTACGGGCGCTGGGGTCAGGGCACCGTCACCCACGCCTATGGCTACAACGGCTGGACCGGCACGCAATGGCAAGGCAGCTCCGCCGCCGGCTACAACCCGCGCACCGGCGCCCGGTTCGCCGGCAGCCAGGGAGCGGCGTTCAACCCCTATACCGACCAGGGAGTGGCCGGTCGGCGTGGCGCCTACGCCAATCCGTCCACCGGCATGTCTGGAGCTGGGCGCAGCGGCGTGGCGTACAACACGGACAGCGGTGACTTCAAGGCGGGCCAGCAAGGCATCCAGCACAACGCCCAGACCGGTCGCACCACCATCGCCGAGCGCGGTGTCTCCGGCGACGTGGATGATGGTCGCGGCAGCTACGACCACAACAACCAGGGTGTCAGCTACAACCGCCGCACCGGGAACGCCGTGGCCTGGAAGAACGGCGACGTCTACGCCGGACACGACGGCAACGTCTACCAGCACACCCAGGATGGGGGTTGGCAGCAGCACACTGACAATGGCTGGCAACCGGTGCAGCAGGACCGCAGCGAAATGCGCAGCCAACTCGACCAGCAGTGGCAATCGCGCCAGACAGGTCAGCAGCGCTTCGGCGAGACCCAGCGTCAGTGGGGTGGCGGCGGCTTCGGCGGCGGTCATTTCGGCGGTGGTCACTTCGGCGGAGGCGGCTTCCGCCGCTGACGCTGTGGACAAGGTTTTCCACAGCGCTGGTCGTTGTGGAAAACCGCTGCAAGTCGGGCAATAAACTTATCCACACGCCTTGCCCTTCCCCGCACGCCCTCGGCAAGATGCCCGCTCCCACCACCATCGCGGGGTTGCCGTGACCGCTCTGTTCCAGGCCCTCTGGCCGTTGTTCGCGCTGATCGTCGGCGGCTTCGTGCTGCGCCGCAAAGGCTTTCCCGGTGACGCCTTCTGGCCGGCGGCAGAGCGACTCAACTACTTCATCCTGTTCCCCGCTCTGCTCGCCAGCAGCTTGGCCAGCGCCCCGCTGAACGACCCCGGCCTCGCCCGCCAGGCGCTGGCGGTGATGCTGGGCCTGGGCATCGCCTGGATCGCCCTGTTGCTCGTCAAGCGCCTGCGAGGCTGGAACGCCGCGCGCTTCGGCGCCATAGCCCAGGGCGTACTGCGCTTCAACACCTACCTCGGACTCGCCGCGGTCGGTAGCCTTTACGGCAAGCCGGGGCTGACCTTGGCCGCGCTAATGCTGGCACTGATGGTACCGACGGTGAACGTGATGTCGGTATGGGCACTGACCGCCGAGCGCGGCATCAGCCTGCGCTCGCTGCTGCTGCCCATCGTGAAGAATCCGCTGATCCTTGCCTGCGTGGCCGGCGCCCTGCTCAACGTGACGGGTATCGGCCTGCCGGGCGGCACGGACCGGCTGTTCAACCTGCTGGCCGTGGCCAGCCTGCCACTGGGCCTGCTCTGCGTGGGCGCGGCACTGCAGCCACAGGAATTGCGTGCGGAAGTGTCGGCGCTGGGCTGGAACTGTGCGGTCCGCCTGCTGGCCATGCCGCTATTGGCCTTCGCCATCGCCCGCCTGCTGGCCCTGCCGGCGCTGGAAAGCGCGCTGCTGGTGCTGTTCTTCGCTTTACCCACAGCTCCGACCGCCTATGTGTTGACCCGCCAACTGGGCGGCGAGAGCGGGCTGATGGCCGGGATCATCACCCTGCAGACGCTGCTGGCCGGCGCCAGCCTGCTGCTGGTGATGGGCCTCATCCAGATGCTCGGGTGATCGTCCGCATAACCACCGTCCGGTCCTTGAATACCGGCAATGCACTCAGGACTGCCACCGCCTTTCTCAGATGACTGATGCCACGGGCAGCGCGGCCAGCAATGGCGAGATCAATGGCCCCTGCCTGGAAGCGGCGCTCAGGCAATCACGCCAGCAGTCCCCCATCGCCAATACAGTGATCCACAATGGGTACAGGCGATCCTGATGTGGTCGATCAACTGACCCGACGCCAGCGTTTTTCTCCCACGACGAGGCAACACCGTGCGTAGATGGCTGATCCTGCTGGCTCTGGTCGCTCCTCTGTCGTGGGCCGCGAGCGTGACGAAGGAATTTACCTTTGCCGGTAGCGACTACTTCCATCGCTGGTCCCAGGAGGATCAGCATGAATTCACGCCACAAGGCCAGGAGGACCTGGCGAAGTGGCAGGACATGGTCACCCTGCACCGCTATGAGGCGGCCAGGAACGCCGAGCAGATGGCGGCGGTGGCCAACGCTGTACTGGACAACTACCAGCAGCGGGGCGCGATCATCCTCAAGGTCGACGCCAGCCCCGCCCGGGGCAGCCAGCCTGCGGTCTACTTCATTGCGGCCGTGTTCCCGCAACCGAGCTTCATCGAAGCGGTGTTCACCCGCCTCAAGCTGGAGAACGGCACGGGTACGGGGGTGATCTACTCCCACAGGCTCTACGGCAAGGCAACTGGCAACAGCATGAGCGCCTGGCTCAAGGCCAACGCCACCGCGAGGGAGAACGACCTGATGGACTGGCAGCCGCCAGCCAAGGCTTTCCAGCGTCGCTGAGCCCGGGTCCCCCCGGTGTCGCATCGATGGGTATCGCTGCGCTCCACACCATCCTGCAATGCACCCCTGCTGCCAGCCCGGCGATGATCGGAGGACGGTTATTCACACCACTGGCCTGGGCTTCACGACTTACCCACATGACCCTGTCATCCGTTCGCGAGCAAGCTTGCTTCTCCAGCAAAGTCCCGTCGATCAGCGGAAATCCTGCCGAAAGCCTGCTGAAAGCTTGACCCCCTAGCATCGCCGCCTCGGTCCTCCCGGCCGGACCTGCGTTCGCGCAGCGTACAAAAACAACAATCGGTGATCGCTCATGCCCCGCTTCCTGTCTCTACCCGCCCCGACTCCGTCCGCACCACGCGTGCTTATCCACAGCCGCTGCTGAATCCCCCGCGCCGACCCGGAGTTATCCCCATGCTGACTTTCCTCGCCTTCGCCATGGTGGCGACCTTCATGTTCCTGATCATGACCAAGCGTCTGTCGGCGCTGATCGCGCTGATCCTGGTCCCGATCGCCTTCGCCCTGCTCGGCGGCTTCGCCAAGGGGCTGGGGCCGATGATGCTGGACGGCATCCGCACCCTGGCGCCGACCGGCGTGATGCTGATGTTCGCCATCCTCTACTTCGCCATCATGATCGACTCCGGGCTCTTCGACCCGGCGGTGCGGCGCATCCTCAGGCTGGTGAAGGGCGACCCGCTGAAGGTGTCGATGGGCACCGCCGCGCTGGCGATGATCGTCTCGCTGGACGGTGACGGCTCGACCACCTACATGATCTGCGTGGCCGCCGTACTGCCGCTGTACAGCCGCCTGGGCATGAGTCCGCTGTTGATGGCCTGCCTGATCATGCTCTCCAGTGGAGTGCTGAACATGACGCCCTGGGGCGGCCCCACAGCCCGCGCGGCCAGTGCGCTGCATGTGGACCCGGCAGACATCTTCGTGCCGATGATCCCGGCCATGCTCGCCGGCATCGCGGCGATCTTCGGCCTGGCCTGGGTCTACGGCAAACGCGAGCGCGCACGCCTGGGTGAGCTGCACTTGCCCACCGACCACGAGGCCATGGCAGAGGTCAGCGTCTCGCAGTTCCCTGAGGCGCGCCGACCGAAGCTGCTGTGGTTCAACGCCGTGCTCACCGTGATCCTGATGGGCACCCTGATCGCCGGACTTCTGCCGATGCCGGTTCTCTTCATGATCGCCTTCGGTATCGCGATGATCGTGAATTACCCCTGCATCCTGGAGCAGAAGAAGCGTATCGGCGCCCACGCCGAGAACGTCCTCGCGGTGGTTTCGCTGATCTTCGCCGCCGGGGTGTTCACCGGAATTCTCTCGGGAACGGGGATGGTCGAAGCCATGTCCAAGAGCCTGCTGGCGGTGATCCCGCCGGCGCTGGGACCGTACCTGGCGACCATCACTGCGCTGGTGAGCATGCCGTTCACCTTCTTCATGTCGAATGATGCTTTCTACTACGGCGTGCTCCCGGTACTCTCCCAGGCCGCCGCGCAGTACGGCATCACGCCGGTGGAAATGGCCCGCGCCTCCATCGTCGGCCAACCGGTGCACCTGCTCAGCCCGCTGGTGCCCTCCACCTACCTGCTGGTGGGCCTGGCCAAGGTGGATTTCGGCGACCACCAGCGCTTCACCCTCAAGTGGGCCGTGCTGGTGTGCCTGGCGATCCTCGCCGCCGCGCTGCTGCTGGGCCTGTTCCCCCTCTTCAACGACTGACCTCGAGACCCAAGTAAATGGAATGGCTGACCAGCCCTGAAATCTGGATTGCGTTCTTCACCCTGACTGCCCTGGAGATCGTCCTGGGTATCGACAACATCATCATGATTTCCATCCTGGTCGGCCGCATGCCCAAGCACATGCAACCGCGCACGCGCTTCTTCGGGCTGGCGCTGGCGATGGTCACGCGCATCCTGCTGCTGCTCTCGATCACCTGGGTCATGCGCCTGACCGCCGACCTGTTCCACGTGTTCGGCCAGGGCATCTCCGGGCGCGACCTGATCCTGTTCTTCGGTGGCCTGTTCCTCCTGTGGAAAAGCAGTACCGAGATCTTCCATGGCCTGGAAGGCGAGGACGAAACCGAGGGCGAACCCAAGAGCGTGATGGGCGGCTTCATCGGCACCATCATCCAGATCGCCATCATCGACATCGTGTTCTCGCTGGACTCGGTGATCACCGCCGTGGGCATGGTCTCCAACGTGCCGGTGATGGTCGCGGCCATCGTCGTCGCGGTCATGGTGATGATGCTGGCGGCCGGCGCCATCAGCGACTTCATCGACCAGCACCCGTCGCTGAAGATGCTTGCGCTGTCCTTCCTCATCGTGGTCGGCACCGTGCTCATCGCCGAAGCCTTCGAAGTCCACGTGCCCAAGGGCTATGTCTACTTCGCCATGGCCTTCTCGCTGGCGGTGGAAGCGCTGAACATCCGCATGCGCACCGCACGTGGGAAGAAGGACGCGGACCCGGTAAAACTGCGCAAGGACATTCCGGGCCAATAGTCCACAAGCGCTACCCACAGGCGCACTGTGGAAAAACAAAAGCCGGGCTTTCACTGCCCGGCTTTTTATTCACAGCCCTTTTTATTCACCATTGATCGGTTTCAAGGCCGTGCGACCGGCTCCGGCCAGTTCAGCACGCCCTTGTCGCTGAAGCGCACCGTGCCGAACAGACCACCCGCCAGCTTGCCGTTGATCTCGTAGGGCATACCCTGGCGCGGCGGGCCCCCCGACAGACCCCAGGCCTGGCGGAAGGCGGAGAACGCCGAGATGCTCACCGGAACACTGATCACTTTTTCGCCAAAACGCGGCACCTGCCCGCTGGCGTCGCTCACTCCGCTGGCCAGCGGCTGGCCGTTCACCGACAGGTCCAGGGCGATGCCGTTGTAGTCGATGGCCTGATCATTGGGATTCTGCACCCGCAGTTTGACCGTGAAACGCGCCTCCATGCCCTGCCCGGTCGCAGGCTCCAGGCCGACCAGATCAATGCGCAGCGGGTCGCGTGTGCCGAACAGGCTGCTGCAGGCGCCAAGCGCCAGCAACAGGGCTATCAGGGTGATGCGGCGGGCCAGGGCCATGGCTTCTCCTCGTCGATTCACTTCAGGGTAGCCGGGCGCAGGCGCCACACGGTGTTACCCACATCGTCGGCCACCAGCAGGCCGCCGAACTTATCCACAGCGACACCGACCGGCCGGCCCATGGCTTCGTCCTGGTCGTTGACGAAGCCGTCGAGCACCGTCACTGGCTGGCCATTGGGCTTGCCGCCGCCGAAGGGGATGAACACCACCTGGTAGCCGCTGCGCGGCTTGCGGTTCCACGAGCCGTGCTGGCCGATGAACACTCCGCCACGATAGCGCTCCGGCAGCAGGCTGCCCTGATAGAAGGCAAGGCCCAGCGAGGCGGTGTGCGAACCGAGGGCGTAATCGGGCACCAGCGCCTTCTCCACCATCTCCGGACGCGCCGGCTCGACGCGTTTATCCACATGCTGGCCAAAGTAGCTCCAGGGCCAACCGTAGAAGCCACCATCCTTCACCGAGGTCATGTAATCGGGCACCAGGTCATTGCCCAGTTCGTCCCGCTCGTTCACGGCTGTCCACAGCGCGCCCGTGTTCGGCTCCCAGTCCAGACCGTTGGGATTGCGCAGGCCGGAGGCGAAGACGCGCACACTGCGGTTGGAGAGATCGATCTGCAGGATCGCCGCGCGACTCTTCTCGGCATCCAAGCCGTTTTCGCCGACATTGCTGTTCGACCCGACCGTGGCGTAGAGGTAGCGGCCATCGGGGCTGGCAAGGATGTTCTTGGTCCAGTGATGGTTGATCGGGCCACCCGGCAGATCGACGACCTTTTCCGCCGGTGCACTGATGGTCGTTTCACCGACCTTGTACGGGAAGCGCACCACCGCGTCGGCATTGGCGACGTACAACCAGTTATCCACAAGGGCCATGCCGAAGGGCGAGAACAAGCCTTCGAGCAGCACGCTGCGCTGCTCCGGCACGCCATCACCGTCGGCATCGCGCAGCAGGGTGATGCGGTTGGCGCTGGGCACCGACGCCCCTGCCTTGGCCATGACCTTGCCGGCGACCCAGTCCTTCAGTCCGCCGGATTCCTCCTTCGGCGGTGCCGAGCTTTCCGCCACCAGCACATCGCCGTTGGGCAGTACGTAGAGCCAGCGCGGATGTTCTAGCTGGTCGGCGAAGCGCTGCACTTCCAGGCCTTCGGCCGGGCGCGGCATCTGCCCCGCAGGCCAGCCAGTGGCGGTGGCAATGTTGACGGTGGGCAGAACGCTGCTCTGGGGTTCCGGCAGCTGTGGCTGCGGCCCGGTGCCGACAGTGAACGGCAGCGCCGACTTGTCACCGCAACCGGCGACCGCCAGTGCAATCAGGAGGGGGAACGACCCACGCATACGACTTCTCCTCGGCCTGTGATGCATTTATGTCGGTGACCGCTTCTTTCAGCGAATGGTTCGGCAGTCTAGACATATCCGCCTGCGATTCCGTGCGAAATAACCGATGCGAAGGCTCTCGCGACCGCTGTTGATCGGCTTTACTCACAGACAGGAATCCCGGCAAATCAGAGATTTGGCGAACCCTCAGGGAAGAACGAGGGTCTACCATGACAGTCTTGTGACAATCGCCTGAATGCTGCCGTGTCCTTCTCGGCCCTCCGCGCTGTCTGTACGGAGCCGCGGGCGAGGTCGTTACAGGGTCCGTCGACGGACGCTCCGCCCACGGACCCGTTTGCGTGCAAGGGGGCCCGACATGCTCAAACTGCTCGATCTGCTCTCTGCCGTAGCCCTGTTGGTGTGGGGCACACACATCGTCCGCACCGGTATCCTCAGGGTCTACGGCAGTAACCTGCGAAAAATCCTCAGCCGCAGCGTGGAAAAACGCCCGCTGGCCTTCGCCGCCGGCATCGGTGTCACCGCCCTGGTGCAGAGCAGCAACGCCACGGCGCTTCTGGCGACGTCCTTCGTTGCCACCGGGCTGATGGCCCTGGCGCCGGCGCTCGCGATCATGCTTGGCGCGGACGTCGGAACGGCGCTGATGGCGCGAGTACTGACCCTGGACCTGTCCTGGCTGTCACCGCTGCTGATCTTCTTCGGGGTGATCTTCTTCCTGGGCCGGCAGAAGTCGCGCCTGGGCCAGCTCGGCCGGGTATTCATCGGCCTGGGGCTGATCATCCTCGCGCTGCAGCTGATCGTCGCCGCCGCCGAGCCGATGACCCAGGCCAAAGGCGTGAAGGTGCTGTTCTCCAGCCTCACCGGCGACGTGATGCTGGACGCCCTCACCGGCGCGCTGTTCGCGATGATTTCCTACTCCAGCCTGGCCGCCGTGCTGCTCACCGCGACGCTGGCGGCCTCCAAGGTGATCTCGCTGAAGGTGGCGCTATGCCTGGTCATTGGTGCAAACCTGGGCAGCGGCATCCTGGCGATGATCAGCGCTTCCTCGCAGAACGCCGCCGGCCGCCGCGTGGCACTGGGCAGCCTGCTGTTCAAGGTTGCCGGCTGTGCCCTGGTGCTGCCGCTGGTGGGCCCGCTGGCCGACTGGATCGACCACTGGCAGTTCAGTACCGCCGAATTGGTGATTGCGTTCCACGTGCTCTACAACACCACCCGTTGCCTCGCCTGCCTGCCGCTGACCGGGCAGATGGCAGCCTTCTGCACCCGCGTCATGCCAGACCGCCATTCGCCCGAAGACATAGTGCGGCCGCGACACCTCGACCCGGCGGCGCTGGACACACCCAGCCTGGCGCTGGTCAACGCGGTGCGCGAAACCCTGCGCATGGGCGATATCGTCGAGCAGATGCTGAATAACCTGATGCAGGTTATCCACAGCGGCGATCCGCTACTGGGCAAGGAGATCCGCAAGCAGGATGACGACGTCGACGCGCTCTACACAGCGATCAAACTGTACCTGGCGCGGATGCCCCGCGAGGACCTGAGCGAAGCCGACAGCCGCCGCTGGGCGGAGATCATCGAGCTGGCGATCAACCTCGAGCAGGCCGGCGACATCATCGAACACATGCTCGGCGCCGTGCAGGACAAGAAGACATCGCGCAGCCGTTCCTTCTCCGACAATGGCCTGGAAGAGATCACCGTGCTCCACGGCCAGCTGGTGGCCAACCTGCGCCTGTCCCTCTCGGTGTTCCTCAACGGCGATCAGGAAGGCGCCAAGCGCTTGCGCCGCGCCAAGCAGCGCTTCCGCCTGCAGGAGCGGCGGTTCGCCCACTCCCACGTCGACCGCCTGCGCCAGCAGGTGGTGCAGAGCATCGAGACCAGCTCGCTGCACCTGGATCTGATCAGCGACATGAAGCGCTTGAACTCGTTGTTCTGCGCCATCGCCTATGCTGTTCTGGACAACCCGGATGCCAGCGGTTCGGCAATCGGTGAGCCTGTGGAAGACGAGGACTTCGTCGAGCGCGAAGTCGAGGCGGTACGGGATCACCAGCGGCCGGCTTCGCCCGGCTCCAGCGCGACGGGTTGATGGCCGAAGGGCCTGAGCGACGGTTCCATCAGAACGTTCGCTCAGGCCCTACAAAGTCCTGATATCACGACGCCCAGGGTTCGGGCAGAATCCGCCGCCATGGAAGCATGCACTCAATCCCAACGCCCCCCCTCGGTCAGCGCCAGCCTGACCCAGGCCATCCTGCTGGCGGCTGTGCGTCTCGGTCTGAACCGCGACGCGCTGCTCGCTGCCAGCGGCATTCAGGAATCCCAGCTCAGCGACCCGGACGCGCGCATCGACTTCGCGCTGCAGGAGCGGATGTGGCAGGTGATCCAGACCGACCTCAAGCATGACGAACCCGGCCTGGCCATGGGCCGTGCTCTGTCGCCGGCATCCTTCAGCGCGCTGGGTTACCTGCTGCAGTCGAGCACCACGATGGGCGACGCTCTCGAATCGGCCATGCGCTACCAGCGCCTGGTCGGCGAAGGCGGCCAGGTCGCCATCGAGGCACAAGCCGAGGTCATCTGGGTGGCCTACCGACCGCTGAACCCCGAGCGGCCCGCCACCCGCGCCCGTGCGCTGGCGCTGCTGGGTTTCTGGGCACGCCAGCTCAAGGCCCTGCTCAGCGGACTGCAGCTGGCCGGTTGCCGCTTCATGCACCGCCAGCCGGAAAGCCTCGCGGACTACGAAAAGACCTTCGACTGCCCGCTGCAATTCGACGCGCCGGACTACGCCCTGGGTCTACCCCGGGCGCTTATCGACGCTCCGCTGCCACAGGCCAACCCACCGCTGCGCGACCTGCTGCGCCAGCACGCAGAAGGATTGCTCGCCCGGCTGCCCAGCGCCAGCATCAGCGGCCGGGTCGTCGCCCTGCTCGGCGAGCAGCTGACCCGTGGCGAACCCGGGCGCGCCGCCGTGGCCAGTGAACTGGGCCTGAGCGAACGCACACTACAGCGCCGGTTGGCGGAGGAAGGCAGTAGTTATCAACAGTTGCTGGCCGATACTCGCCGGCAACTGGCAGAACGCTACCTGGGGGAAGGCAACCTGCCAGCCACGGACATCGCCGCCCTGCTCGGTTATTCCGAGCCCAGCGTATTCTTCCGCGCCTTCCGGCACTGGACAGGACTGACACCGGGCGAGTATCGCCAACGGCGGCGCCAGTCCGAGAACTGACGGGCACTGCCAGGAGCCTATCACAGGCTTTTCAACAGACTTGTCTACAGGATTTCCACAGTGTTGGAATCAGCCGTGCGGGCCCCGCGCGGCAAGGTAGGCCAGGAACGCCTCGCGGCTGGAATAACGCGGCTCATAGCCGAATTCTTCCTTCAGCCGGCGATTGTCCAGCACCGGCCGGTAGCGCAGGTAGTCCACCTGCTCGGGTCCGAAACGCGACAATCCGAGCGGCTTGAGCAGCCCCAACCCTACGCGCATCAGGCTTGCCGGCATGGGCCGGTAGGGTTTGTTGAGCAGGCCGGCGATCTCGCGCATGGACAATGCGCCATCGCCGGCGAGGTTGTAGATGCCCTCGCTACCGCGCTCCAGTCCCTGGCGAATCACGTTCACGACGTCCTGGTCCCAGATGAATACGAAGCGGCTACGGTGCCCTAATACCCCCATCAGTGTGGGGCGGGCGAAAAGTTCGGCCAGCGGGTTATGCACACGTCGGCCAAGGATGGTGCCGGGCCGCAGAATAAGTTGCTTGAGCTGTGGATAACGCTCCCGAGCATTGGCCAGCAGCTGCTCGATTTCCTGCTTGCAGCGAGCGTGGAGCAGATGTGGATGGCCACGCAGCGGGTGCGATTCGTCGATCCATTCGGCATTGTCGCGGTGGAACCCGTAGGCGGCGCCGGAACTGGTCACTATCAGTTGCTGGACGCCAGTGTCCCGCGCTGCTTCGAGCAGTGCGCGGGTACCGCCGACTTCGATGGCGTGGCGCTTCTGTGGCGTCATCTCCCGTGGCGGATTCACGACTGCGGCCAGGTGCACGATCGCATCGGGCTTCCAGTGCTCCACACAGGCCCGCGTATTGGCGGCCACGCTCAGGTCCAGCGTCACCGGTTCGATGTTCGGCCGCAGGCCCTGGGACTTGATCCGTTGCATATCGGCGGCGATGAGCGTCCAGTCCAGGTGCTGGACGGCAAGCTCGTTGAGCAGGCTCTGACCGAGAAATCCCGCCGCGCCGGTGATCAGGACACGCATGTGGCCTCCAGATCGCTCGGCATGGAGCGAACGACGGGTCCGTTGATCGGGGTGATGAATGGAGCGTAGTTCCACTGCGCCAGCACCGACAGTGACCACACAAGCCAGCCCCGTGACCAAAGATGCCACCCGACCAAGGTTGAACGCGGTGGGTTCGTGCCGGTCAATCCGTTATCCTCACGGCTTTGCGTTCAGGCACACCGCTCATGCGTTGGTTGTTCGTCCCCCTGTTGTCCCTGCTGCTCAGCGCCTGGTCCCATGCCGACCAGCGACAGACGGTCGAGGCCTACCAGCTGGCGAACGGCATGGGCGTGCTGTTCAAGCCCACCCGCGAGAAGGGGCACGTGTCGATCCGCCTGATCGTCGGCGTCGGCTTCAGCGATTTCAGCTGCCGCGACCGCCAGCTTCCGCACCTGATGGAACACCTGTTCTTCAGCGGCCTGGACGGCGGCGACGAAGCTGACCTGGAAGCGCGCATGCAGGCCCTGGGCGGTCAGTGGAACGCGTACACCAGCGAAGGCGACACCGCTTTCGTGGTCGAATCCCCCGCCGCCACCCAGCGTCAGGTGCTGGACCTGCTACTGGAAATCATCACCCGCACCCAACTCGACCAGCGCAAGATCGACTCCGCCAAGCAAGTCCTGGTACGCGAGGACGGGGGCCATTACTCGCACCTGCAACGCTGGCTGGACCACCAGAACGTCAGCCGCGCCGGACAGGAGCAGTTGGCGGTTGAACTGGGGCTGTCCTGCGATGAGCGCGCACCTGTGGACAACCTCACCCAGGCGCAGTTGGAGCAGCTACGCAAGGACTGGTACGTCCCCGGCAATATGACCCTGATCATCGTCGGCGACCTCGATCCGCGCCTGCCGGTCTACCTGGGCCGCACTTATGGCGCCCTGGTCGATCACGACACCCCGGAACGCCGCGACCTGCCGCAGATGAAGAACACCGCGGAGCGCCAGCGCAACCTGACCACCGGGTTGTTCGGCGAAAGCGCGGTACTGCACTGGATATTCCCGGAGCCCGAGGATGCCGATGGCGCCACGCTGGACCTGCTGCAGGCCTACCTGAACGACGCACTCTACACCGAGCTGCGAGTACGCCGAGAGCTGTCCTACGGCCCCTGGAGCGAACGCACTGCCTGGGCCAACCAGGGCTTCATGAGCCTGAACGCGAATGTCGAGCGGGATGAACAGAAGGAGGCGCAACAGGCCCTGAGGGAACTGGTGGAGAAGATTCGTCACGAAGGCCTGGACCCGCAGCGCTTTGCCCGCATCCAGCGCGTGGCGCGTGCGCAACTGGCCTGGAGCACGCCGGGTAATTCGACCCTGGCGGATTACTACTGGGGCGCGCTGGCGGACTTCGACGACGGCAAGTTCCCCGACGAGGACAAGCGCCTGGCGAAGGTCAACCTGGCCCACGCCAACGAAGTGGCGAAGCAACTGTTCAAGGACGAGGGGTATCTGCGCATCGAGAAGCCGCTACTGGATGACGACATGGTCTATCCGCTGGCGGCTCTGGGCGCGTTATTGCTGGCGGGGCTGCTGGGGCTGGCGCTGTGGCGCCGACGGAGCTGAAGCTCCGTCGGAACACCTTCAGGCTTCAGAGCGCGAGGCGGCGGATGACCTGGCAGGAATCGTCCGGGTCGATCTGGGCGCGGAAGCCCAGCTCGCGGGCCATGTCACGCATGTCGCGGTCCATGGACGAATCGATCGAGTACATCTGGTGGAAGCCATTGCGCTTGGCCACGTCGATCAGGTGGCGCATCAGCGCAAGACCGAGACCCAGTTGCTTGAAGTCGTCGGCGACGGTCACCGCGCATTCGCACTGCTGCTTATCCACAGCTGCGTAACGGCTGATGCCGACTTCGCGCAGTTCGCCATCCACATGGGTCAGAGCGATGAAGGCCATGGTGGTCTGGTAGTCGACGTCCATGAGGCGGTCGAGCAGCCTGTCATCGATCTTCACTTCGCCATGGAAGCGGAACTTGCGGGTCATGGGGGACAGGCGCTCGAGGAACAGGCGTTCGCGCTCGCGGTCTTCGGCGCGCAACGGACGGATCAGCACATGGCTGCCATCCTCGAGGGTTTCTATCCAGTGATCGGCGCCTACAGCCCCGAGGGCTGCGAGCTCGGCGGTGGTGTGGGTGATCATGACGCGTTCTCCGCTGGCGAAGAGGGATTGGGTTGACCCTATCCTTCTCCTGCCGGCCCCGGGCAGGCCTGACCTAAGTCAATGCCACCCGGAACCGTGCTGGGGCAGAACGTCGCAGAGCGCCTCAGGCCCCAGCGACCAGCGCCCCCTCTCTCGTCCGCGCGCCCTTGCGGAACAGCACCAGGGTAGCGAGCAGGCCGAGGGCTGCTGCGCCGCTGAGCCAGATGCCCGGCGCGGCCTTGTTGTCCAGGGTGTGGATAAGCCAGGTGCAAACCGCCGGGGTGAAGCCGCCGAACGTCGCGGTCGCCAGGCTGTAGGCCAGGGAGAACCCGGTGGTGCGCACGTCCGCCGGCATGATCTCGGTGAGCGCAACGACCATCGCGCCGTTGTAACTGCCATAGAGGAAGGACAGCCACAGCTCCACTTCCAGCAGGCGCGCGAAGCTCGGCTCGGCCACCAGCCAGGACAGCATTGGATAGGCGGTGACCAGCGCCAGCACGGTGGCGGCCAGCAGCAGCGGCTTGCGCCCGATGCGGTCGGACACCGCGCCCATCAACGGCAGCCAGATGAAGTTGGACAGGCCCACGCACATGGTTACCAGCAGGCTGTCGAAGTCCGACAAGTGCAGCTCGTTCTTGCCGAAGGTCGGCGTGTAGGCGGTGATCAGGTAGAAGGACACCGTAGTCATCACCACCATGGCGGTACCGGCCAGTACCAGGCCGAAATTCTGGCCAATGGAGCGCAGCACCTGGCCGAGGGTCGGGCGATGCTTGCGCTGCTGGAATTCGGGAGTCTCTTCCAGCGAGCGGCGGATGATGAACAGCGCCGGGACGATCAGGCAGCCGACGAAGAAGGGCACGCGCCAACCCCACTCGCCCATGTCCTGCGGACTCAGCCAGTGGTTGAGGATCACGCCCAGCAGGCCGGCGAAGACCACCGCGACCTGTTGGCTCGCCGACTGCCAGCTGACGAAGAAGCCGCGTTTGCCGGGAGTGGCGATCTCCGCCAGGTACACCGACACGCCACCCAGTTCCACACCCGCGGAGAAGCCCTGCAGCAGGCGCCCGAACAACACCAGCAACGGCGCTGCCACACCGAGCGTGGCGTAGCCCGGGACGAAGGCGATCAGCAGAGTGCCCATGGCCATCAGGCCGAGGGTGATGATCAGTCCCTGGCGGCGGCCGTGGCGGTCGATGTAGGCACCGAGGAAGATGGCGCCGAGCGGGCGCATCAGGAAGCCGGCACCGAAGGTCGCCAGCGACAGCATCAGGGAGGCGAAGGGGTCATCACCGGGGAAGAAGGTCTTGGCAATGGCGGTGGCATAGAAGCCATACACCATGAAGTCATACATCTCGAGGAAATTGCCACTCACCACACGGAAGACGGCTTTGGCTTTGGAGTTGTTCGAGGCCATAAGAACATCACTCAGGGCTGTTACACGGGGGACTTCCCAGAAGGGAAATCGATGATCCCCATCCGCGGCAGGCAGGCCCTGGATGGGTGATTTATTTGTAACCCTATGTGTAAAGACGTCGACTCGACAATCAGAAAATGGCTGAAAGGCCCATATTTACTGGAATTGAAAGCTTGGCGAAAGCTTCGTAACCGTTCGTCGGAAGACCGAGTTTAGCGATCAACCTCTCATTCATATAAATATATAGAAATTTATATGCAACATATTTGACACCCTGGATAAAT
>NZ_SWDV01000015.1 GCF_005877905.1 Pseudomonas nicosulfuronedens
AGCTCAACGCCAAATCGGCCTTGATCGCCTCGTCACTGTCCGAAACAGTGTCCCGCTCGATAACGAGCCTGTAGGAGTTCTCCTCAATCTGGCACACAAATAGATTGAATCCATCAGCCGCTCGACCACAAACCGCTCTAAATTGCTGACTACCCATATAACCGACTCTGCTCAGAATCTTTTTACCGAATCCACTGGGATAAAAGCAGACCATATCGGTTTCGGGGCTGATCCCCATCTTGCCGAACGCCTTGGCGATGGCCTCTTCATTGACATAAGAAAACTCAAACTTCGTACAATGAGACATCTTAAATCTCCAGCCTTCGCCCAGGAGCAACCTCTTCAGCGCCCCGAATGGCAACTAGCAGTTCAGGACTTAACTCAATATTGCGTATCGGTGCCGAGGGCGCGGGGGCAGCCTCGGGCGCAAAAGCCTCTGGGGTCGGAAGCGGTGCTTCGGAGCTGAGCACTACACGGCGCCTATGCAGTATCTGCGTCGCCTCAGTACTGCCAAGGATACTTGCGTCTATCGCCTCCAGCAGCCTTCTAATTACCAGAATGGGATTTGACGTGATCTTTTCAAAAAGACTAATGCACAACAGAACATGGCGGCGCCCTCAGATGACGAAGATCGACGAGCCGGTGGTCT
>NZ_SWDV01000016.1 GCF_005877905.1 Pseudomonas nicosulfuronedens
TTCAAAAAGACTAATGCACAACAGAACATGGCCGCCATCACCGAACTGCAACTTAACGAAGTAATCTTGATCCTCACTACCAATGATGCCAATGTGCGAAATCAGACTCAGGTCTCGTGACAGCTTTGTCCAGGCAACACCATCAAAGGATGCCACGATTAACTTTGTCGCCGTTGCGGCAAACGCATTGCTACCTTGTTCAACGTCGTTGGTATTGAAATTCTGGTAGCTGAGCAGAACTTTCTCCCCTACAGAAAACCCCAAGGCGTTTGCCAAGTATTCATTTGTCGAGAAATCGACATCCGCGTGAAATTTCAAACTTTTCGAGAGGACGTAGACGCTACTGCAGACTACCAGCGCCATGATCGTCAACCCTACCGCATCGCTCGGCGAAACGACCGCAAGCAACAAAAAGACAGACACCACGGCGGCATAACCGTAGTTTATGGCCTTCTGTATCACGAGCTTTTTATTTCTATAAGCCAGAAATGTTTTCCCAGGAATATATTTTCTGGGAGGTGCAAATGCCAGCGTGCATGCACCAAAGGAAACCAGGCTAGCAAGCCCTATTGCAGCTTGGCGCTTCTGCCCGGTTTGCAGGCCTTCAAGAAACATCCAGGCACCGGCGACGATAAAAACAGGCAGGAACGCGAGCACGGCAAGCCCCATGATTTTGCCCTTGGATACCATTAACATCTTCCACATCGGGATAGTTTTTATCATTCACAAGCCTTTTATTATTGATGCCAGATCGCGTAATGAAAGGGTGACTTTAAAACCACCCGCCGCTTGATGCTACTTGATGTGATGAATCGGCGCCGCTTGATAAACCCTACACTCGCCTCCACCTAGCTCTTCACTGCCTCTGGAGCCCCACCATGTCCGATCCCCTGATCATTCCCTGCCCCCACTGCAACGGCCTGAACCGCGTCCCCGCCGCACGCCTGGGTGATTCGCCCAGCTGCGGCCGCTGCCAATCACCGATAGTGCTGGAGACCCCGTTCGACCTCGACGAAGCCGGTTTCGCTGCCCAGGCCAAGGGCGATCTGCCGCTGCTGGTGGACGTCTGGGCCGACTGGTGCGGGCCGTGCAAGGGCTTTGCGCCGGTGTTCGAGCAGGCCGCCGCGCGGCTGTCGGGCAAGGTGCGGCTGGCCAAGCTGGACAGCGATGCCAACCCGAACCTCTCCACGCGCCTGGGCATTCGCTCGATTCCCAGCCTGATACTGCTGCGCAACGGCCAGGAAGTGGCGCGCCAGAGCGGTGCCATGCCGCTGCCGCAGCTACTGGACTGGTTGTCCCGCCAGGGCATCTGAGGGCGAGCGTTTCGGTCAATCCGTGCGGTCATTGCCAGGCCGCGCGGGGCGGCTAGGCTTGGGCAAAAAGCCAACGGAGCACGCCATGCCTTCCTACCCCGAAGACTTCATCCGCCAGCTCACCGAAGAACACATCGCCTTCGTCAAGCGCACCGGCCTCAAGGCCGAGGTGCTGGAACCGGGCCACGTGCGCCTGCGCATGCCGCTCAAGGGCAATGAGAACCACATCCGCAACATGTACGCCGGAGCGCTGTTCACCGTGGCCGAGATGCCCGGCGGTGTGCTGATGCTGACCAGCTTCGACGCCCGGCGCTTCTACCCCATCGTCAAGGAAGCCGGCCTGCGCTTCCTGCGGCCCGCCGCCAGCGACGTGACGGTCGAAGCGCAGCTCAGCGAAGAGGAAATCCAGCGCATCGGCGAGGAAGCCACTCACCACGGCAAGTCCGAATTCGTCCTCGACCTGCAGCTCAAGGACGAAGAGGGCAACATCGTCGCCGAAAGCCACGCCATCTATCAGCTACGTAGTCGCTGAAGCCGGCCATTGCCCTGCATCAAGGTGAAATTTCCTACGTGGCGCGACAGTGGAAGCGCCACCAGAGGGAATCCACCATGTACCAGAACCTGCTCGTCGCCCACGACCTCAGCGTCGAGGCGGATATCGCCGTGCGCCGCGCCGCCCAGCTGGCCCGCCAGCACGGCGCCCGTGTCACGCTGCTGCACGTCATCGAGGAATTCTTCCCGGACCGCATGATGGCCACGGTGCGCGAAGCCGCCGAGGTGGCACTGCGCGATGCGGCCCGCGCCAGTGACATCAACGATTACCAGCTGGTGATCCGCCAGGGCCGCGCGGCCAATACCGTGACCGATACGGTTCAGGAATTGAATGCGGACCTGCTGGTGATTGGCGCGCACCATCAGCAGCTGCTGGAGCGCTTCGACGGCACCACCCTGGAGCGCATCGCTCGCCATTGCCGGACGCCAATCCTGCTGGCCGTGGACGAATCCGCCAGACCTTACGCGAAGGCTCTCTCTGGCCTGGACCTGTCGCATTGCTCCTGCCAGGCCTGGCGCGCCGGCTACCGGCTGCTCGCGCCCGACGCCGAGCTGCTGGCGCTCAACGCCTACCAGCCGGGCAAGAAGGCCGATCGTGCCGACAGCCATCTGGATACCCAGCGCGAACTGCTGCGCCAGGCGCTGCAGGATGAGCGCACGCAGGTGCCGGCAACAGGGCCGCAACTGCTTTGCGCCGTGCAACAGGGGACACCCCAGCAGGCGCTGGAGACGGCATTGCGGGAATGGACGCCGGACCTGCTGGTGCTCGGCAGTCGCAGCCGCGGCGCCATCGAGCAGGCCATGCTGGGCAGCTCGACGCGCTATTTCCTGCGCCGGCCGCCCTGCGATGTGCTGATCAGCCAGTAATCGCTCAGGCTTCCAGCAGGTTGTGCAATTCGACGAACTGCTGGGTCAGCTTGTGCCGCGGCTCGAGAAATATCAGCGGGGTGCAGGCCTGGTGGGACTCGCGCATCTTCACCGAGCTCATCAGGTACACCGGTAGCACCGGCAATTCCTCCTCCACCAGCTCATCCAGCAGTTGCTGCGGCAGGGTCGCGCGCGGCTGGAACTGGTTGACCACGATGCCTTCGACTTCCAGCTCTTCGTTGTGGTCTTCCTTCAGCTCTTCGATTTCCTGCAGCAGGCCGTACAGCGCCTGGCGGGAGAAACTGTCGCAGTCGAAGGGAATCAGGCATCGATCTGCCGCGATCAGCGCGGAAACCGTGTAGAAATTAAGCGCCGGCGGCGTATCCAGGTAGATTCGGTCGTAGTCTTCGGAGAGCTCGTCCAGCAGTTTGCGCAGCTTGTTGATCTTGTGCTTCTGCTCGAGCTTGGGCTGCAGGTCCGCCAACTCCGGGCTGGCGGTGACGATGTGCAGGTTGTCGAAGGGCGTCTCGTAGATATCCACCTTGCCCTTGCGGCTGAAAGGCCCGGACGACAACGTCTGCTTGAAGAAGTCGGCGATGCCCACCGGCAGGTCCTCGCCGGTCAGACCGGTCAGGTAATGCGTGGAGTTGGCCTGTGCATCCAGGTCCACCAGCAAGGTGCGATAGCCCTCCGCCGCGCTCACTGCCGCCAGGTTGCAGGCGATGCTGGACTTGCCGACCCCGCCTTTCTGATTGAACACCACACGCCGCATGAGCCGTCCCTCCAGGAACCAATCGAGTGCCGATGGATTCTATGCAAAGCCCATGACAAGGGCGAGCATCCTTCGCCAGACGACCGCTCGGCGGCTCCCGGCGATTCCCCCAAGCTTCGTAACAGGCACGACGGTAAATTGAGAACCTTGCCCAGCCTTTGTAAGCAAAAGTTTGCCTGACCTCAGAACGACCGGGATAATGCCAGCATTGCGCCATGGCACGTGTCGACGAAGCCCTTGGTGGACCAGGGAAGACTCATTTGCCGACAGGAACGCCCCCAAGGGCCCACAAGAGCTCGCAGCGTGATTCAATTCGATATCGACCAGTGGAGCGCCTGGGCCCCGGGCCTGTCCACGACCGCCGACTGGCAACAGTGGACCCGCGAAGAGCGCATGCCTGACACCACCGGGCAGCCGGATGTCGCCTTTCTCCCCGCCCTGCAGCGCCGCCGCCTGAGTCCTCTGGCGCGCATGGTCTTCAGTGTCGCCTGGCCCCTGGCCGACGGGCGGCCGCCGATGCCGCTGATCTTCGTCTCCCGCCACGGCGAAACCGGCCGCAGCCTGGAACTGCTGCGCGAGTTGGCCGTCGAACAACCATTGTCCCCGACCCAGTTCAGCCTTTCCGTGCACAACGCGGTGATCGGCCTGTGGTCGATCCTGCGGCAGGACACCAGCGAAATGACGGCGATTGCCGGTGAACGGGACGGCTTTGAGCATGGTTTGCTGGAAGCTGCCGCCCTGCTGGCCGAGGGTGCTACGGAAGTCCTGGTCGTCGCGGCGGAAGAGACACCACCCGAGCTCTACGCGCCGTGGGTCGACGATGTGCCTTTTCCCCATGCCGTGGCCCTGCGCCTCAAGCGCGGCTGCGACTGGAGCCTGAGCCTTTCGAACAACGACGCGCCATTGAGCGCGCCGCCATTACCCAATGCACTGAACCTGGTGCGCGCGCTGATCGAGCCCGCCAGCCTGATCCATCACCCCTGGAAGAAGCGTCTATGGACCTGGCAACGCAACCACTGAGCAAGCGCACCGACGCTTGGCTGTGGCGCCTGTTCGCCACCGGCCTTTGCTTCGCCATTTTCGGTGTCGGCGGCCTGCTGCTGCGGGTACTGGTGTTCCCCCTGCTGGCGTTGCTGCCCGGCGACACCATTCGCCGCCGTACCCGGGCACGCCAGACAGTCAGCCGGCTGTTCTGGCTGTTCGTGCAGGTGATGCAGCGCAGCGGCGTGCTCACCTACGAAGTGGAAGGCATCGAGCGTCTGGGACGGCCGGGGCAGATGGTGATCGCCAACCACCCCTCGCTGATCGACGTGGTGTTTCTCATCGGCCTGATCCGCAACGCCAACTGCGTGGTCAAGCAGAGTCTGTTCGCCAATCCCTTCACCCGCGGCCCGGTGACAGCGGCTCAGTACATCAGCAACAACGGCAGCATGGACATGTTCGATGCCGCCGTGGCGGCCCTGCAGCAGGGCCAGACCCTGATCGTTTTCCCCGAAGGCACCCGCACCACGCCAGGCAAGGCGCCCGAGTTCCACCGCGGTGCGGCATCGATTGCCCTGCGCGGTGCCAGCGAAATCACCCCGGTGACCATCACCGTCACCCCGACCACCCTGACCAAGGCTGAGCCCTGGTACAGCATTCCCGCTCGCCGCGTGCATTTCCGCTTGCGCGTGGGCGATGACATCGATCCGCGCGAGTTCGCCAGCCAGGGCCCGGCCCCGGCCGCCTCGCGCCGGCTCAATGCCTTCCTGCACCAGCATTTCACCAAGGAGCTCGCAAGAGATGAGCGATCTGCAACTGGAGATTAAACAGCTGATCATCGACGCCCTCGGCCTCGAAGACATCGGCCCTGATGACATCGGCGCCGAAGACGCGCTGTTCGGCGACGGCCTCGGCCTGGACTCGGTGGATGCCCTGGAACTGGGCCTGGCGATCCAGAAACGCTACGGCATCAAGATCGACGCCGATGCCAAGGACACCCGCCAGCACTTCGCCAACGTGGCGAACCTGGCGGCCTTCGTGACTGCCCAGAAAGCCGCCTGAGATCGCCGACCATGCAAACCCGTGAGGACATTTACAACACCCTGCGCGACGCCCTCGTCGAGTTGTTCGAACTCGAGCCGCAGCAGATCAGCCTCGACGCCAACCTGTACGAGGACCTGGAGATCGACAGCATCGACGCCGTCGACCTGATCGACCACCTCAAGCGCCACACCGGCAAGAAGATCGCCGCCGAGGAGTTCAAGTCGGTGCGCACCGTCGGCGACGTGGTCGAAGCGGTCTATCGCCTGGCCAACCCATGACACGCCTGGTCGGGCTCGGCCTGCTGCTGGCCGGGCTGCTCTACCCGTTCGCGATCTACTTCGGCATCGATCACCTGTCGCCGAAATTCTTCGCCCTGCTCCTGGGCGGACTGTGGTTCGCCCGCAGCCTGGGAAGCGGCCAACGCCCCGGACAACGCTGGATGGCGCTGGCCGCCGTGGCATTCTGCATCGTGCTCTGGCTGTGCAACGAGCCACACCTGCTGCGCTGGTACCCGGTACTGGTCAGCGCCGGCCTGCTCGGCCTGTTCGCCCTGAGCCTGAAGTTCGGCCCGCCGCTGGTGGAGCGCCTGGCGCGCCTGCACGAACCCGATCTACCGCCCCATGCCGTGCGTTACACCCGCCGGGTGACCCAGGTCTGGGTGCTGTTCTTCCTGGGCAACGGCCTGATCGCCGCGGCCCTCACCCTGTGGGCGCCGCTGGCCTGGTGGACGCTGTACAACGGCCTGATTTCCTACCTGCTGATGGGCGTGCTGTTCGCCGTCGAGTGGCTGGTGCGGCAACGGGTCAGAGGTCAAGGATGAAACCGATATCCCTCGCCCGGCTGCTGCCGGACCTGCCTGCCGAGCGCCCGCTGGCATTGGAGCCTGCGCTGTCGGCCGGTGACTTCGTGCAGCGCGTTTGCGCGGTCGCCGGCGCCTTGTGCCAGCGCAACACCCAGCGCGTGGCGATCCATCTGGAGGATGCCGGCGAACTGGCCATCGCCCTCTACGCCGCCTGGCTCGCCGGTGCCGAAGCGGTGCTGCCAGCCGACAACCTCGCCCACAGCCGCGAACGGCTGGCCGCGCAGATCGACGCCTGGATCGGTGACCAGCCCGGCGACCTGCTGCTGACCGAACTGGACGGTCCGGCCGTCATCCCCACTGAGCTCGATCTCGACGCCTGCCGCCTGGTGCTGAGTACCTCCGGGTCCACCGGCGAGCCCAAGCTGATCGGCAAGACCCTGCGCCAGTTGAGCAACGAAGTGCAGGTGCTGGAAAACCTCTGGGGGACGGAACTGGACGACGCTCGCGTCCTCGGCAGCGTCGCCGCACAACACATCTACGGCCTGTTGTTCCGCGTACTCTGGCCACTCTCCGCCGGCCGCGCCTTCCTGCGCCGGCAGATCGCCTTTCCCGAAGACCTGCAACGCCACAGCCTGGATCAGCCACGCTTCGCCTGGGTCGGCAGCCCCGCGCTGCTCAAGCGCATGGGCGACAACCTCGACTGGCCGGCGCTACGCCCGGTAGTTCGAGTGTTCTCTTCCGGTGGACCGTTGCCGACCGAAGCCGGCGAGCAGTTGCATGAGCGCCTCGGCCAGGCCCCCACCGAAATCTACGGCAGCTCCGAGACCGGTGGTATCGCCTGGCGCCAGGGCGGGCAGCTGTGGCAGCCATTCGAAGGCGTCACGCTGAGCCAGGACGAGCACGGCGCGCTGCGCATCGAGTCGACCTACCTGCCGCCCGGTGAATCCGAACAGACCGCCGACGCTGCGCGCCTCTGCGCCGACGGCCGCTTCGAGCTGCTCGGCCGGCTGGATCGCATCGTCAAACTGGAAGAGAAACGCATCTCCCTGCCGCAACTGGAGCAGGCGCTGATGCAGCACCCCTTCGTCAGCGAAGCACGCCTGGGCGTCGTGCAGGAAAACCGCGCCAGCCTCGGCGCACTGGTCGCCCTGAGCGATGCCGGCCTGCACGCGCTGCGCAACGGCGGTCGACGCGCACTGACCCAGCGCCTGCGCGAACACCTGGCCGGCCACTGCGAAGCCCTCGCCCTGCCACGCCGCTGGCGCCTGCTTCGGCGCCTGCCGGGCAATGCCCAGGGCAAGCTGCCGCAAAGCCTGGTGGATGAACTGCTACACGCGCCACGCAGCCGCGACCCCGAGGTCCTGGCACGCAGCGAAGCGGAAGGTGAACAGCGCTTCCAGCTGGAAATTCCCCTGGACCTTGCCTATTTCCCCGGCCACTTCCCCAAGGCCCCCGTGCTGCCCGGCGTGGTGCAGGTGCAATGGGCGCAGCAACTGGGCCGCCTGGTATTCGACCTGCCGCCGCGTTTCGGCGGCATGGAAGTGCTGAAGTTCCAGCAACTGCTGCGGCCGGGTGATCGCTGCCTGTTGTCGCTGCGCTGGGATGCCGGGCGCGGCAAGCTGTATTTCGCCTTTACCCGCGGCGAAGCGGCCTGCTCCTCCGGGCGCATCCTGCTGGGTGCCGGCCAATGAGCGTCCGTCCGTGCGCGGTGATCCCGGTCTACAACCACGAGCATGCATTGCCCCAGGTCGTCGCCGAACTGCTCGCCGCCGGCCTGCCCTGCGTGTTGGTGGACGATGCCTCCAGCCGCGAATGCGCGGCAGTGATGGACCAGCTCGCCGAAGGCCACGATACGTATCTAGTGCGCCTCTCCGTGAACCAGGGCAAGGGCGGCGCGGTAATGGCCGGCCTGCGCGAGGCCGCGCGCCTGGGCTACTCCCATGCACTACAGGTGGATGCAGACGGCCAGCATGACCTGACCGACGTGCAGCGCTTCCTCGACGCCTCACACCAGCACCCCGGCGCGCTGATCTGCGGCTATCCGCAGTACGACGAGAGCGTGCCCAAGGGCCGTCTCTACGCGCGCTATCTGACCCACGTCTGGGTGTGGATCAACAGCCTGTCGCTGTCGATCCGCGACGGCATGTGCGGCTTCCGCGTCTACCCGCTCGCACCGACACTGGCATTGATCGACAGCGCGAAGCTGGGCAAACGCATGGACTTCGACCCGGAAATCCTCGTGCGCCTGGCCTGGCGCAACCAGCCGATGCAGTGGCTGCCAACACGGGTGCACTACCCGCTGGACGGCCTCTCGCACTTCCGCCTGTTCCATGACAACGCGCTGATCTCTTCCATGCACGCCCGGCTGTTCTTCGGCATGCTCTGGCGCTCGCCGGCCATTCTCTGGCGCCGCCTGCGGAGCGCCGCGTGAGCGCGCAACACTGGGCGCAGCAACGCGAGCGCGGCAGCCTGCTGCTGATGCGCTTCACCGCCTGGGCCGCGCGCACCCTCGGCCGACGCCTGCTGTCGCCGCTGCTGCACCTGATCGTGCTGTACTTCTTCCTCTTCGGCTCCCGTGCACGCGGCGCCATCCGCGAGTACCAGCAGCGCCTGGCACAGCACAGCGGCGACGCCTCGTTGTGCCCGACCACCGGCCGCGTGTTCGGCCAGTTCATGGCCTTCGCCGACGCCATCCTCGACAAGCTCGACGTCTGGGCCGGCCGACTGGATATCTCCAGCATCGAACTGTGCGACCCACATGGCCTGCGCGCGCAGTTGCGCAGTGGCCGTGGCCAACTGCTGGTCGGCGCTCACCTGGGCAACCTCGAGGTCTGCCGCGCGCTGGCCGAGCTGGGCGAAAAGGTGCGCATGAACGTGCTGGTGCACACCCGCCACGCCGAGCAGTTCAACAAGCTGCTCGGCGAGTCCGGCGCCAGCCACCTGCGGATGATCCAGGTGAGCGAACTGGACCCGGCGATCATGCTGCAACTGTCCCAGCGCTTGGACGCCGGCGAATGGCTGGCAATCGCCGGCGACCGCATTCCGCTGCACGGCGGGCGCAACGTCGAGGTCGACTTCCTCGGCGCGCCCGCGGCCTTCCCGCAGGGCCCCTGGCTGCTTGCCGGCCTGCTGCAATGCCCGGCCAACCTGATGTTCTGTCTCAAGGAAGAAGGCCGCTACCGCGTGCACCTGGAGCCTTTCGCCGAACGCATCCAGTGGCGCCGCAGCGACCGCGCCGAGGTCCTCAAGCACTGGACCCAGCGCTACGCCCAACGCCTGGAACACTACTGCCTGCGCGCGCCGCAGCAGTGGTTCAACTTCTACCCGTTCTGGAAAGCCCATGACGACAGCCACTGAAGCGCCGGTTTTCGGCCAAGGCCACCTGAGCATCGAGCAGATCGTCGCCCTCGCCGAGCGCCGCGTCGAAAGCTGCCTGGACGATGACGCCGAGTTCCGCGCGCGCATCGCCCGTGGCGCGCAGTTCCTCGACACCCTGCTGGACAAGGAAGGCGTGATCTACGGCGTGACCACCGGCTACGGAGATTCCTGCGTGGTGGCCGTGCCGCTGGAGCACGTCGAGGCGCTGCCGCAGCACCTGTTCACCTTCCACGGCTGCGGCCTGGGCAAGCTGCTCGATCCACAGGCTACCCGCGCCGTGCTCGCCGCGCGCCTGCGCTCGCTGAGCCATGGCGTTTCCGGTGTGCGCCTGGAGCTGCTGGAACGCCTGCATGCCTTCCTCGCACAAGACATCCTGCCGCTGATTCCGGAAGAAGGTTCAGTGGGCGCCAGCGGTGATCTCACGCCGCTGTCCTATGTCGCCGCCACTCTCGCCGGCGAGCGTGACGTGCTCTGGCGCGGAGAGCGCCGCAGCGCCGCTGAAGTCCACGCCGAACTGGGCTGGCAGCCGCTGGTGCTGCGGCCCAAGGAAGCGCTGGCGCTGATGAACGGCACCGCCGTGATGACCGGCCTCGCCTGCCTCGCCTATGTGCGCGCCGACTACCTGCTCAAGCTGGCCACGCGCATCACCGCGCTGAACGTCATCGCGCTGCAGGGCAACCCGGAGCATTTCGACGAGCGCCTGTTCGCCGCCAAGCCACATCCGGGGCAGATGCAGGTCGCCGCGTGGATTCGCCAGGACCTCGCCATCGACGCGCCGACGCCGCCGCTGCACCGTCTGCAGGACCGCTACTCGCTGCGCTGTGCACCCCATGTGCTGGGCGTGCTGGCCGACAGCCTGGGCCTGCTGCGGCAATTCATCGAGATCGAACTGAACAGCGCCAACGACAACCCGATCATCGACGCCGAGGACGAGCGCGTCCTGCACGGCGGGCACTTCTATGGCGGGCACATCGCCTTTGCCATGGACAGCCTGAAGAACCTGGTGGGCAACGTCGCCGACCTGCTCGACCGGCAGCTCGCGCTGCTGGTGGACACCCGCTACAACCACGGTCTGCCGAGCAACCTTTCGGGTGCGCCGGCCGAGCGCGCGATGATCAACCATGGCTTCAAGGCCGTACAGATCGGCGCCAGCGCGTGGACCGCCGAGGCGCTGAAAAATACCCTGCCAGCCAGCGTGTTCTCGCGCTCCACCGAGTGCCACAACCAGGACAAGGTGAGCATGGGCACCATCGCCGCGCGCGACGCCCTGCGTAGCCTGGAGCTGACCGAGCAGGTCGCCGCCGCCGCGTTGCTGGCCGCGCAACAGGGCGTCTGGCTGCGCGGGCGCGAAGACGATGCACAGCCCCTGCCGACGCCGCTGGGCGGCATGCACGAGCAGCTCGGCCAGGACTTCCCACCACTGATCGAGGACCGCGCGCTGGAAGGCGAACTGCGCCTTTGCCTTGAGCGTATCCGTGCACGCCATTGGGGGCTTTATGCGTAAGGCCGGGGTGCTGCAGGCCGAAGTGGAAATCCTCGTGCCGTTCTTCGACGTGGACATGATGGAAGTGGTCTGGCACGGCCACTACGTCAAGTACCTGGAAATAGCGCGCTGCGCCCTGCTCGACAAGCTCGACCACAACTACGCGCAGATGCGCGAGGCCGGCTACGCCTGGCCGGTGATCGACCTGCAGCTGCGCTATGTGCGCGGCGCACGCTTCGGCCAGCGCATCAGCGTGCGCGCCGACCTGGTGGAGTGGGAGAACCGCCTGAAGATCAATTACCTGATCAGCGACGCCGAAACCGGCGAACGCCTGACCCGTGCCAGCAGCAGCCAGGTGGCGGTGGAAATCGCCAGCCGCGAGATGCAGATGGTCTCCCCGCCCGTGTTCATCGCCGCCGTGCAGCGTGCGCTGGAGGCCGAAGCATGCTGAAGCGCGCCCTGCTGGTTTGCGGTCTATTGCTCGCACCATTGGCCCACGCCTTCGACCTGCCGCAACTGGCCGCGCAGCTGGGCAAGCCGGCGGTGGTGCGTGGCGAGTTCGTCCAGGAGAAGCACCTGCGTTCGCTGCCGCAGCCGCTGGTGAGCAAGGGTCACTTCGTCCTCGCCAAGCAGCACGGGCTGCTGTGGCTGTTGCAGTCGCCGTTGAAGCAGGATTACCGGATCGACGACCAGGGCATCGCCCGGCGCGACGCCAACGGCTGGCAGCAACTGCCGCAACGCAGCGCCAGTGCACAGCAGAACCGCTTGTTCCTCGCCGTGCTGGAAGGCGACAGCAGCGGCCTGCAACGGGACTTCGACCTGGCCCTGAGCGGCGAAGCAAGCGATTGGAAACTGACCCTCACGCCGCGCGCCGTGCTGCTCAAGCAGATCTTCGACAGTATCGAAATCGCTGGCGGCGAGCTGGTGCAACGCATCGAACTGCACGAAGCCCAGGGCGACCGCACCGTGCTGCGCATGACCAGCAGCCAGCCCGGCGACAGCCTGACCGATGCGGAGCGCAGCGACTTTGCCCGCTGAGCGGCCGCAGTGGCTGCCGCGCCTGGTGATTGCCGGGCTGCTGGCGCTGCTCGCCCTTGCCGCCTGGCAATGGCGCGGCGCCGCGCCGCTGAGCACCGACCTGCTGGAGCTGGTGCCCGGCGGCAGCCGTGATGCCCTGCAAAAGCAGGCCGAGCAACGCATGCAGGAGCCGCTCAACCGCGAGCTGCTGGTGCTGGTCGGCTACCCCGAGCGCGACACCGCCATCGCCCATGCCCGCGCGCTGGCCGAGCGCTGGCAGACCAGCGGGCTCTACGAGAAAGTGCAATGGGGCGTACAGGCCGACCTGCCGGCCCTGCGCGAAAAGTTGCGCGATGGCCGCCTCGCCCTGCTCAACCGCGATGACCGCCAGCAGCTCACAAGCGATCCTGCCGCTTTCATCCAGCAGCGAGTGGAACAACTCTTCGACCCCTTCTCCGGCTTCGGCCTGCTGCCCAACGACCAGGACTGGTTCGGCCTGGCCCTGCGTATCCAGCATCACCAGCCGCTGACAGCGAAGGTGCAACTGGACATCGGCAGCGGCGCGCTGGTCGCCGAAGCCGATGGCCGCAGCTGGGTGCTGCTGCGCGCCCGCACCCGCGCCGATGCCTTCGACATGAGCCTGCCGCGCGCCGTGGCCGCACAGATCGCCGAGGCGCGTCAGCAAGTGGCTGCCGACGGCGGACAGATAGTCGCCGCGAGCGGTCTGCTCTACGCCGCCGACGGCCAGCGCCAGGCCAGCCGCGAAATGACCTGGGTCGGCGGCGGCGCCGCACTCGGTACCCTGCTTCTGCTGCTACTCGCCTTCCGCCGTGTGCGCGCGCTGCTGGCCTTCCTGCCGGTGCTGGTCGGCGTGCTGGCCGGCGCTACCGCGTGCATCGCGCTGTTCGGCAAGATCAACCTGCTCACCCTGGTACTCGGTGCGAGCCTGATCGGCGTGGCGTCGGACTACCCACTGCACTATCTGTCCAAGGCCTGGAGCCTGACTCATTGGCAACCCTGGCAGGCGCTGCGGCTGAGCCATCGCGGGCTGCTGCTGAGCCTGCTGACCAACCTGATCGGCTACCTCGCCCTGGCCTGCACGCCCTTCCCGGCGCTGACCCAGGTGGCGACCTTTTCGGTGGCCGGCCTGCTCGCCGCCTACCTGTGTGTGATCGGCCTGCTGCCACTCCTGCTGCGCGGCAATGCCATCGCCCCCCAGCCGCTGCTGCTTTCGCTGGGCGAACGACTGATCGGCCTACGCCAATCATTGCTCAAGCGCACGGGCAGTTGGCCGCTGCTGGTCGCTGTCGCGCTGTTCTGCGCTGGCGGACTGTGGCAACTGCAGGTGAAGAACGACCTGCGCCAATGGCTGGGCGCCAAGCCGCAACTGCTCAGCGAGGCCCAGGCCGCCGCGCGCATCACCGGCTACCAGCCCACCAGCCAGTTCTTCCTGGTGCGCGCCGCCAATGAAACCCAGTTGCTGCAACGCCAGGCCGAACTGGCCACGCGGCTGGAGAAGCTGGTCGCCTCCGGCCAGCTCAAGGGCTATCTCGCGCTCAACCAGTTGCTCGCCACCGAGCAGCAGCAACAGCAGGCCCGTGAGGCACTGCGCCAACTGCCTCAGCACTGGCAGGCACTGGTCGACCTGGGCATTCCCCTGGCCGCGCTGCAAGCCGAGCTGGAGCAGCTGGAAAAACTCCCGCCGCAAACGCTCGACCAAGCGCTGAAAGGCCCGCTGGGCGAACCCTGGCGGCCGCTGTGGCTGGGCACGGTGAGCGGCGGCGTAGCCGGGCTGGTGAGCCTGCAAGGGCTATCCGATGCCGGCGTGCTGGCCGAGCAGGCCAAGGGGCTGGAAGGCGTGCAACTGGTGGACCGCCTCGGCGAGCTGAACCGCCTGTTCGCCGCCACCCAGGTCAGCGCCACCGAACTCAAGCTGCTCTCCTGCGTGCTGATCTTCGCCCTGCTGCTCAAGCCCTTCGGCCCGCGCGGCGCCCTGCGCATCGTCCTGCTGCCGCTGCTGGCAGCGTTGTGCAGCCTCGCCAGCCTCGGCTGGCTGGGCCAGCCGCTGACGCTGTTCAGCCTGTTCGGCCTGCTGCTGGTGACCGCCATCGGCGTGGATTACACCATCCTCATGCGCGAGCGCGTCGGCGGTGCGGCAGTGAGCCTGGTGGGTGTGCTGCTCGCGGCCATCACCACCTGGCTGTCGTTCGGCCTGCTGGCGCTGTCGGCCACGCCGGTGATCAGCAACTTCGGCCTGGCCGTGGGGCTGGGCCTCGCATTCTGTTTCCTGTTCTGCCCCTGGGCGCAAGCAGGCACCCGAGAGGGAACTGCGGCATGCTGACGATCCTTTTCTGGTTGGCCATGCCGCCGCTGTTCGCCCTGGCGGTGATCGGCGGGCGCCGTCTGCGCCTGCTGCCCATCGTCAGCCAGTTGCTGGTGGCCGGCCTGCTGCTGCCGCTGCTGTTCATCGTACTGCAGGGCCAGGGCTTCGAGGTGCGTACGCTGGTCACCGCGCCCTGGCTGCGACCGCTCTACGACATCGGCTTCGCGCTGCTGCTGGGGCACATCCTGAGCGATGTGATCGACCTCGACGTCAGCCGCCAGAGCGTGAAGATCGCCCTACCCAGCTTCGCCGTACCGCTGGCCTGCGGCATGGCCAGTGCGTGGTGGCTGCTGGGTGTGCGCGAGGGCATCAGCGTGCTGGGCATCGGCCTGCTGTTCGCCATCACGGCAATCCCGGTGCTCTACCTGTTCCTGCGCAACATCGACTACCCCGAGGATGCCACCCGCCGACTGATGCACGCGGCGGTGCTGATGGACCTGTGGTGCTGGAGCCTGTTCGGCCTGGCCCAGGGCAGCAGCGATCCGTTCCAACTGGTGTGGCCGTTGCTGGCCGGCGTGATTCCGTTGCTGCTACGCCTGATCGGTGTGCGCCAGCACCTGGCCTACAGCCTGCCGTTCTTCGGCCTGATGATCGCCTTCCAGCACGGGCACCTGAACACTCTGGTGTTCGCCATTACCTGGCTGATGGCCCAGGCCGCGGTACGTCAGCCTTTCCGCCTGCCGGTCGCGCCACGCGCGGCGCTGGCCTTGCAGAACACTCTGCTGGTGCCACTGGTGTTGGCCTTCGGCATCCTGCAGATCGACTTCCACACGGCCCTCTCCGGCTACTCCTGGCTCTACCTCGGCGCGCTGCTGGTGCTGCCGGTGCTCAGCAAGCTGGCCGGCAGCTGGCTCGGCCTGCGCTGGGCGCTGCCGGGCGCGAGCCTTCCCGAGCTATGGAGGGAAAGCCTGCTGCTGAACATTCGCGGGCTGACCGAGATCGTCTTCCTCAACCTGCTATTCCAGCAGGGTCATATCGACTCGCTGCTGTATTTCAGCCTGCTGCTGATGAGCCTGTTCGCCACCCTGCTGCCCGCGCTGTGCGGCGTTCGCCGCCCACGCGCTCGTCACACCGACAAGGACGCCAGCCCGGCAAGGAGCCCTTCCGATGTCCCTCGTTGATTCGCAAAAACGCGCGGTCGTGGTGATCGGCGCCGGTCCCTCCGGCGCCATCGCCGCAGCCCTGCTCAAGCGCAAGGGCCACGACGTGCTGGTGCTGGAGCGCCAGCGCTTCCCGCGCTTCTCCATCGGCGAGAGCCTGCTGTCGCACTGCCTGGATTTCGTCGAAGAGGCCGGGATGCTCGATGCGGTGCAGGCCGCCGGCTTCCAGGTGAAGCACGGCGCGGCATTCGCCTGGGGCGAGCGCTACAGCGCATTCGACTTCCGCGACAAGTTCACCAAGGGCAAGGGCACCACCTTCCAGGTCCAGCGTGCGCGCTTCGACCAGCTGCTGGCCGACCAGGCCGAACTGCAGGGCGTGGACATCCGCTACGAAGAAGAAATCATCGCCGCCGACTTCGCCGGTGACTGCCCGCGCCTGCGGGTGCGCCGCCTGGACGGCAGCGAATACGAGGTGGAGTGCACCTTCGTTCTCGACGCCAGCGGCTATGGCCGCGTGCTCCCGCGCCTGCTCGACCTGGAGGCGCCATCCGGCTTCCCGGTGCGCCGCGCGGTATTCACTCATATCGAGGATCGCATCGACGCGCCGCACTTCGACCGCGAGAAGATCCTCGTCAGCATCCACCCCGAGGAGCGCGGAGTCTGGTACTGGACCATCCCCTTCAGCGACGGCCGTACCTCCATCGGCGTAGTGGCCGAGGACCACCATTTCGAGGGCAGGCTGGACGACCTGGACACCTGCCTGAAGGACTTCGTCGAAGCTGCGCCGAACCTGCGTTCGCTGCTGAAGAACGCCGTCTGGGATACGCCGGCGCGCACCCTCGGCGGCTACTCGGCCAACGTCAAGCGCCTGGCCGGTCCGGGCTTCGCCCTGCTGGGCAACGCGGCAGAATTCCTCGACCCGGTATTTTCCTCCGGCGTCACCATCGCCATGCGTTCCGCCAGCCTGGCGGCCAGCCTGCTCGACCGTCAGCTCAAGGGCGAGACGGTGGACTGGGAGGCCGACTTCGCCCAGCCGCTCAAGCGCGGCGTGGACACCTTCCGTGCCTACGTCGAAGGCTGGTACGACGGCAGCTTCCAGGACGTGATCTTCTACGAGAAGGCGACCCCGGAAATCCGCCGGATGATCTGCTCCATCCTCGCCGGCTACGCGTGGGACACGCGCAATCCCTTCGTCGCCGAACCGCAGCGTCGCCTGCGGGTACTCTCCGAAATCTGCGCAAGCTGAAGGACAAGGACTGTCATGACCCGCCCCGCCTCCACCTACGTCGAAGAAACCCGATTCGGTTTCTGGTTCCTGCAGAGCCACACCTGGCAGCACCATGTGCTGCGCGTGGCGATCAACGACCTGAAGCGCCTGATCAGCTGGGACATCCCGGCCAACCCGGTGCTGCTCGACGCGGGCTGCGGCCAGGGCCGCTCGTTTCGCCTGCTGCGCGATGCCTTCAAGCCTGGGCGGATGATCGGTCTCGATGCCGACCCGCACAGCCTCGACTGCTCGGCCATGGAAGCGGCGCGGGAAAACATCGAGGTGGAGCTGAACTGCGCCGACTGCGCCGACCTGATGCTGCCTTCGGCCAGCGTCGACATCCTGTTCTGCCACCAGACCTTCCATCACCTGGTGGAGCAGGAGCAGGCGCTGCAGGAATTCTGGCGCGTGCTCAAACCGGGCGGCCTGCTGCTGTTCGCCGAGTCCACCGAGGCTTACATCGATACCTGGGTGATCCGCTGGTTCTTCCGTCACCCGATGCACGTGCAGAAGAGCGCCGCGCAGTACCTGCAGATGCTCCGCGAGCAGGGCTTCGAGTTCGGCGAAAAGAACGTCTCCTACCCCTACCTGTGGTGGAGCCGCGCCAGGGACTTCGGTCTGCTGGAGCGCTGGGGCCTGCGCCAGCCGAAACCGTTCGGCCAGCGCGAGGAAACCCTGGTCAATGCCGTGGTACGCAAGCCACTGGAGAGCCGCTGAGCATGATCCGCTGGTTGAGTCTTGCCTTCGCCCTGTTGCTGGCCGGCTGTGCCCAGCACGCGCCGCTGCCGTCCGCAATGCCGTCGCTGTCGACGCCGATGCAGTTGCACATCCAGCGCGAACAAGGTCATGCCAGCCAGCTCTCGACACAGGATTGGCTGCTGGTGATCCAGCAGGAAGGCGCCGCGCTGCGCTGGTCACTGATCGATCCGCTGGGCATTCCGCTGTCGCGCCAGTTACTGCGTGAGGGAGAATGGAGCAACGACGGCCTGCTGCCACCCAACCCGGAAGCGCGCGAGCTCTTCGCCGTGCTGCTGTTCGCGCTGACGCCCGAGGGCGAACTTGCCTCGCGCTACCCGGCGAAGGACTACCGGTCGGACGACCCTGAGCGCCACCTGCAGCAGCGCTGGAAGATCACCTACCGGTCGGCGCAGGACTTCACCCTCGAATCCGCCGACCTCCGCTACCGGGTGACGCCCCTGGACTCCGAGAGCGCCGCACCATGAACGCTACCTACCTGAACGAGCTGGGCCTGATCTGCGCACTGGGCAACGACTGCCGTGAAGTCGCCGCCGCGCTGCTGGCCGGCGAGTCTGTCGGCATGCAGGTACAGTCCGGCTGGGTGCCGGGCAGGAGCCTGCCGGTGGGCACGGTGAAGGCTCGCCTGGCAGCTATCCCCGACAAGCGCCACGACACCCGCAACAACCGCCTGCTGCTGGCCGCCGCCACGCAGATCGACCCGGCCATCCGCGCGGCCATCCAGCGCCACGGCGCAGCGCGCGTCGCAGTGGTACTGGGGACCAGCACCTCGGGCATCCAGGAAACCACCCAGGGCATTCGTCATCACAGCCTGCACGGGCAGTTGCCCGAGGGCTTCCACTACTCGCACCAGGAGCTGGCCAACCCCGCCGCCTTCCTTGCCGAGCACTATGAGCTGGCCGGCCCCGCCTATGTCATCTCCACCGCCTGCACCTCCAGCGGCCGCGCCCTGCAGAGCGCGCGCCGGCTGCTGGATCTCGGGCTGTGCGACGCCGTGCTGTGTGGCGGCGTGGACAGCCTGTGCGAGCTGACGCTCAACGGATTCAGCGCCCTGGAGGCGGTTTCGAACGAGCGCTGCAATCCGTTCTCCGCTAACCGCAAGGGCATCAACATCGGCGAAGGTGCGGCGCTATTCCTGATGACCCGCGAGCCCGGCCGCGTGGCCCTGCTCGGCGCCGGCGCCAGCTCCGATGCACACCATATTTCCGCGCCCGAACCCGAAGGCCGCGGCGCCCGCGAGGCGATGCGCAAGGCGCTGGCGGATGCGCGACTGCAGGCCGGGCAGATCGCCTACCTGAACCTGCATGGCACCGCGACCCTGCACAACGACGCCATGGAAAGCCTCGCCGTCAGCGCCGAGTTCCCCCAGGGCGTGCCCTGTTCCTCGACCAAACCGTTGTCCGGGCACACCCTCGGCGCCGCCGGCGCGCTGGAAGCGGCGTTCTGCTGGCTGTTGCTGAGCGAGCACAATCCGGATAATCGCCTGCCGCCGCAGTGCTGGGATGGCGTCGCCGACCCACAGCTGCCGCCCCTCGCGCTGGTCGGCGAGAACGGTCCCGGCCTTGCTGTGCAGGGGCCGCGTTATCTGATGAGCAACTCGTTCGCCTTCGGCGGCAACAACGTCAGCCTGATCCTGGGCGAGTTGAGCAATCTTTCTGGAGTGCCCCGATGATCGACTGGCCGATCGCCTCCCTGCTGCCCCATGCGGGGGACATGATCCTCCTCGACGAAGTGCTCGAGTTCGGCGAGGAGGACATCCGTACCCGCCTGACCGTGCGCCCCGGCGGGCTGTTCAACGAGGCCGATGGCAGCCTGCCGGCCTGGATCGGCGTGGAGCTGATGGCACAGAGCATCGCCGCCTATGCCGGCTGCCAGGCGCGCTCGCGCGGCGAGCCGGTGGAGCTGGGCTTCCTGCTCGGCACGCGCCAGTACCAGTGCAACGTGGCAAGCTTCCCGGTCGGAGCGCAACTCACCCTCCACGCCATCCGGACCCTGCAGGACGACAATGGCATGGGCGTCTTCGAATGCCACCTGGAAGGAGCGGACATCAAGGCACTGGCGCGCCTCACCGTGTTCCGCCCGCCCGAGGCCGCCAGCTATCTACAAGAACCCCCTCTCGAGGCCCCAGCGCCAGGAAGCGAGAGCCCAAAGAGCCAAGCGTATGACTGACCCCATTCTGGTAACCGGCTCCAGCCGCGGTATCGGCCGAGCCATCGCCCTGCGCCTGGCCCAAGCCGGGCACGACCTCGTGCTGCACTGCCGCAGCGGCCGCGCCGAAGTCGAAGCCGTGCAGGCGGAGATCCAGACCCAGGGCCGCAATGCCCGCGTGCTGCAGTTCGACGTGGCCGACCGCGAGACCGCGCGCACCGTCCTTGAAGCCGATGTGGAAAGCCACGGCGCCTATTACGGCGTGGTCTGCAATGCCGGCCTGACCCGCGACGGAGCCTTTCCCGCGCTCACCGAGGAGGACTGGGACCAGGTGCTGCGCACCAACCTCGACGGTTTCTACAACGTCCTGCACCCGGTGATCATGCCGATGATCCGCCGCCGCCAGCCGGGACGTATCGTCTGCATCACGTCGGTCTCCGGGCTGATCGGCAACCGCGGCCAGGTCAACTACAGCGCCTCCAAGGCCGGCGTGATCGGCGCCGCCAAGGCGCTGGCCATCGAGCTGGGCAAGCGCAGGATCACGGTGAACTGCGTGGCGCCGGGGCTGATCGACACCGCCATGCTCGACGAGCAGGTGCCGGTGGAGGAAATCCTCAAGATGATCCCCGCCCAGCGCATGGGCACGGCGGAAGAGGTCGCAGGCGCGGTGAACTTCCTGATGTCGGCCGAGGCCGGCTACATCACCCGCCAGGTGCTGGCGGTCAACGGAGGACTGTGCTGATGAAGCGTGTGGTCGTCACCGGCATGTCCGGCATTACTTCCCTGGGTTCGGACTGGGCCAGCATCGAGGCGAACTTCAACGCCAGCCGCAGCGGCATCCGGCGCATGGACGAGTGGGACCGTTTCACCGAGCTGAACACCCGGCTGGCCGGCCCGGTGCCGGACTTCTCCGTGCCCAGGCACTGGACCCGCAAACAACTGCGCAGCATGGGCCGCGTCTCGCGCCTGTCCGTGGGTGCAGCCGAACGCGCCTTGGCCGATGCCGGCCTGCTGGACGACGCGTCGATTCGCGACGGCCGCATGGGCGTGGCCTGCGGCTCGTCCGTCGGCAGCACCGACGAGATCAAGGCCTTCGGCAACATGCTGCTGCACTCGGTGGCAGACGGCCTCAACGCCAACTCCTATGTGCGCATGATGCCGCACACGACAGCGGCCAATATCAGCATCTTCTTCGGCCTCAAGGGCCGCGTGATTCCGACGTCCAGCGCCTGCACCAGCGGCAGCCAGGGCATCGGCTACGCCTATGAGGCGATTCGTTTCGGCCGCCTGCCGCTGATGCTCGCCGGCGGTGCGGAAGAGCTGTGCCCCACCGAAGCCATGGTGTTCGACGCGCTTTACGCCACCAGCCTGAAGAACGATACGCCCCACCTCTCGCCGCGCCCCTACGACACCGGCCGCGACGGTCTGGTGATCGGCGAAGGCGCTGGCATGCTGGTGCTGGAAGAACTGGAACACGCCCTGGCCCGTGGCGCGCACATCCATGCCGAGATCGTTGGCTTCGGCAGCAACGCCGACGGCCAGCACACCACCCGCCCCGAGCAGGCGACCATGCGCCGCGCCATGGAGCTGGCACTGGAAGACGCCGGCCTGGACGCCGAGGCCATCGGCTACGTGAACGGCCATGGCACTGCCACCGAGCAGGGCGATATCGCCGAGACGCAGGCCACCAGCGAACTGTTCGGAAAGCGTATGCCGATCAGCTCGCAGAAGAGCTTCCTGGGCCACACTCTGGGAGCGTGCGGCGCGCTGGAGTCCTGGTTCAGCATCGAGATGATGAACAGCGATCGCTACGTGCACACCCTGAACCTGGACCAGGTCGACCCTCGCTGCGGCGAGCTCGACTACCTGCAGGGCGAACCGCGCGTGATGAGCCACGAGTACGTGATGAACAACAACTTCGCCTTTGGCGGCATCAACACCTCGCTGATCTTCAAGCGCTGGCGCTGAGTCGCCACCACAGGACACTGCAAGGAGAGCGATCCATGTCCCGACTGATCCGTAGCGTCATCCTCTGCCTCGCCGCCGCACTGGTCGTCGGCTGTACCGGCCGGGCCGTGCTGAACCTCGACCAGAGCCTGCCGGCAGACGGTCGACGCACGACGGCCCAGGTGCAGGAGGCGATCCACAAGGCCCTGGCCCAACAGCAGTGGACGCTGCAGCAGGACAACGGCAGCGTGATCTACGCCGAGATCACCGTGCGCGAGCGTCACCACGCCGAGATCAGCATCCCGTACAGCAGCCAGCAGTATTCCATCAAGCTGCGCAGCAGCCGCGGGCTGGACGAGGAGAACGGACAGATCCACCGCAATTACAACAACTGGGTCGTCCTGCTCAACGAGAGGATCCAGCAGAACCTGGGCCTGACGCCGACAGCGCGCTGACCCTCCGCCCCGGAAGACTCCCCCACCGCGCGCTGGAAGCCTGCGGCGGGTCGATCTACCGGAGCGCATGCCGATTTTGATACCCCCCTTTGCCTGCCGCAGCCTCGACGCCTAGTCGAACGCGTAGCGCTGGCTCGACCCCGAAGCACCAGGAGAAAAAGGATGCTCTCGCTCGTACGCTGCATAGCCCTCACCGCCGCTGTCTTCACCCTGGCCGCCTGCACCTCGAAGCCGGTCTATGCCCCCACGGAACAGTTCCCCAGCGATCTGCATATCACCCCGGCGCAGATGCAGACCGCCATCATCACCGGCCTGCAGAAGCGCCAGTGGACGGTGCAGAAGGTGACGCCCAGCGAGATCCAGGCCGCCATCACCGTACGCGGTCGCCACCATGCCGAAGTGACGATTCCCTACTCCACCACCCAGTACCGCATCGGCTACCGCGACAGCTGGGGACTGGACTACAAGGACGGCAAGATCCATCGCAACTACAACCGCTGGATCAGCCTGGTGAACGACAACATCCTGCGCGAGCTGCACCTGGACCCGATCGGCGAGCGCGTCGATGCGCTGCCGGTCATCGCCCAGACCACCGACGAAGTGCCGCTGCACCTGGAATTCAACCGCGTGGTCCAGCGTGCGACCCAGGCCGGCCACCTGGACGGCAGCGTGCGCTTCTTCCTGGCTGGCGAGCACGTGCCGGGGCTGGTCAACCCGATGAGCGAAACCTCCACCAGCAAGAAGACCAACTCAACCAACAAGACCGAAGAGGAAGCCTGCGACTGGGCCATGATCTCGGCCCTGGCGACCTTGCAGAATGCAGCCAAGCGCGAGGGAGCGAATGCCGTGGTGGATCTCGTCAGCTTCTACAACCGCCAGGTCTACAGCGACAACACCAAGTACGAGTGCCACACCGGCTCGCTGATGGCCGGCGTGGCGCTGCGCGGCAAGATGGCGGAAATCCAGTAGGACTTCAGCGCCCTCGCTCGGCAGGGACGGGGGCCGACCCCGTGTGCAGAGCTGTGACTTCCTGGGTCACCAGGTCGAAGAACGACTGAGCCAGGCGCGACGTCTCGTTGCGCCGGCGCACCAGCCAGACGGAGCTGGTGGCCCCTGGATCACTCAAGGTGCGATAGACCACGCCATCCACCCGCGTCCGGCGGAACGACGCCGGCAGCATCGACACGCCGAGCCCCGCCGCCACCAGGCCGATGATGGTCATCGCCTCGCCCGCTTCCTGGGCGATGCGCGGACTGAAGCCGGCCTGCCGCGACAGCGCCATCAGTTGGCTGTAGAGGCCCGTTCCGTAACTGCGCGGGAAGAACACGAAGGGTTCCTCCGCCAGCTCGGCGAACGCCAGGCCCTCCTGGCTGGCCTGTGCCAACGGGTGGTCGGCACGCAACACCGCCACCAGCGGTTCGCTGAACAACTCCACGGCCTCCAGGGTTTCCGGCAGCGGGATCGGACGGATCAGTCCGACCTGCACGCGCTCCTCCAGCAGCGCCTGCACCGCCTGCCCGCTGCTCAGTTCCTGCAAGTCCAGGTGGACATCCGGGTAGGCCTGGCGGAACGCCAGGATGGCGCGCGGGATGCTGGAGGTGAACGGCGCCGACGCGGTGAAGCCGACCTTCAGCTCGCCGATTTCCCCCAGATGGGCACGCCGAGCCAGGAGCACGGCGCGGTCCACCTGTTGCAACACCTGCCGCGCTTCATCGAGAAACAGCTTGCCGGCTTCGGTGAGCGCCACGCGACGGTTGGTGCGCTCCAGCAGGCGCGCACCGATCTCTTCCTCCAGCGCCTGGATCTGCTGGCTCAGCGGCGGCTGGGAAATCCCCAGTTGCTCGGCGGCACGACCAAAGTGCAGCTCTTCCGCCACGGCGATGAAATAACGCAGGTGTCGCAGTTCCATGGTGCCCTCGCAAAGGGTTGTGCCGTGCGGTTCGCGAGCAAGCTCGCTCCTACAGGGAACGCTCTTCGTAGGAGCGAGCTTGCTCGCGAACCCGGCGTTTAACCGACGTCACAGGCGTTTGATTCGTAAAACGACTCAAACGTGTCGATTAATATATTGGAAATAATAAAGCCCGCTCCTTATCCTTTCCACACAAGCCCAATAACGACTACCAACCTGCTCCCAGCCTGGCCGCGCGGCCCCTTGCCGCCATTCCAGGCCCTCTGCTGTCATCTACCTGAGGTGTGTCGTGAGTCAACCTGCCCTGCGGGCTTTGCGGGAAGAACATCCCATGGCGGCCGAACCGGCCGTCGTACAAGAACCAGTAGCCGCCAACGATCCGGCGGAGGTGCTGGCCGATCTGCGCGAGAGCGCGCGTGAGGCCAACGGCGAGGTGATGCGCGCCGTCGAAGAGATCGAAACCTACATCGAGAAAGGCACCCCGGAATTCATGCGCACCTCGTTTGCGCTTTTCTCCGGTGGCTTCGCCACCTTCGCCCTGCTCTACTGCGTGCAGCCGATGATGCCGGTGCTGTCCCAGGCCTTCAGCCTGACTGCCGCGCAGAGCAGCCTGGTGCTGTCGATCTCCACCATCACCATGGCCTTCGGCCTGCTGGTCACCGGGCCGATCTCCGACGCCATCGGGCGCAAGTCGATCATGGTCGCGTCGCTGGTCCTCGCCGCCCTGTTCACCATTGGCAGCTCGCTGATGCCGACCTGGCATGGCGTGCTGGCCATGCGCGCGCTGCTCGGCCTGTCGCTCAGCGGCCTGGCGGCGGTGGGCATGACCTATCTCTCCGAGGAAATCCACCCGCAGCACATCGGGCTGTCCATGGGCTTGTACATCGGCGGCAACGCCATCGGCGGCATGAGTGGACGACTGATCAGCGGCGTACTGGTGGACTACGTGAACTGGCACGTCGCACTGGCCACCCTGGGCGTGCTCGCCCTGGCTGCGGCCCTCCTGTTCTGGCGCATCCTTCCCGAATCGAAGAATTTCCGCCCGGCGCCGCTCAAGCCGCGCCGGCTCATCGAAGGCTTCACCGGGCACTTCCGCGATGCCGGCCTGCCGTGGCTGTTCCTCGAAGCCTTCCTGCTGATGGGCGCCTTCGTCACCCTGTTCAACTACATCGGCTACCGCTTGCTGGCAGAGCCCTATCACCTGAGCCAGGCCATCGTCGGCGTGCTCTCGCTGGTCTACCTGTCGGGCATCTACAGCTCGGCGTGGGTCGGCTCGCTGGCCGACAAGCTGGGCCGACGCAAGGTGCTCTGGGCGATGATCGCGCTGATGCTCGGTGGCGTACTGATCACCCTGCTGCAACCGCTGGCCCTGGTACTGGTTGGCCTGCTGGTGTTTACCTTCGGCTTCTTCGGCGCGCACTCGGTGGCCAGCAGCTGGATCGGCCGCCGCGCCCTGAAGGCCAAGGGGCAAGCGTCGTCGCTGTACCTGTTCAGCTACTACACCGGCTCCAGCGTCGCCGGCACCGCTGGCGGCCTGTTCTGGCACCAGTATGGTTGGAACGGCGTGGGCCTGTTCATCGCCAGCCTGCTGGGCATCGGCCTGCTGGTGGCCCTGCACCTGGCACGCCTGCCAGTGTTACCGCGCGACCTTCCTGCACTCAACAAAGCTGGGTAGTTTCTACACACACGACATCGAGCATGCCTAAAAACGACATGGAACGGTCGTACAAAGACATTTATCTCAGATCCGACAACGCCTGCCAGGCGGGCGTTGTGGAATAAATTCCCAATCTACGACTTAAGTCGTAACAGAATGTGGCGCGATCCTTGCGTTCACAATCTCGAACGACTTGTTGGAATCCTGAAACGGACCTCGACTCCCGCAGTACGCAATTCCCTCCGTAGTTGTAGGTAAAGCATGAGCAGCACCCCCTCTTCAGGGCTCTCCCAGGGCCTGCAAAATCGTCATGTCACGATGCTTTCGATCGCCGGCGCCATTGGTGCGGGCCTGTTCGTAGGCTCCGGCCACGCCATTGCCGAAGCCGGTCCGGCCGTCATGGTTTCCTATCTGGTCGCCGGCCTGCTGGTGGTCCTGGTGATGCGCATGCTGGCCGAAATGGCCGTCGCGCAGCCGGACAGCGGCTCCTTCTCCACCTACGCCGACCGTGCCATCGGCCACTGGGCCGGTTTCACCATCGGCTGGTTGTACTGGTGGTTCTGGGTCCTGGTGATCCCGCTGGAAGCCAACGCTGCCGCGGCCATCATCCACGCCTGGTTCCCCGGCGCGCCGATCTGGGTGCTGGCCTTCGTGATCACCTCCGCGCTGACCGTGACCAACCTGTTCAGCGTGAAGAACTACGGTGAGTTCGAGTTCTGGCTTGCCCTGATCAAGGTCGTCTCGATCATCGCCTTCCTGGTACTGGGCTGCGCGGCCATCTTCGGCTTCTCGCCCAACAGCGAAGTCTCCGGCATCGGCCACCTGACCAGCGAAGGCTTCCTGCCCAAGGGCTGGGGCGCCGTGCTCGCCGCGCTGCTGACCACCATGTTCTCCTTCATGGGTTCGGAGATCGTCACCATCGCCGCCACCGAATCCAAGGACCCGGAGCAACAGATCACCCGCGCCACCAACTCGGTGATCTGGCGTATCGCGCTGTTCTACCTGCTGTCGATCCTGATCGTGGTCTGCCTGGTGCCGTGGAACGACCCGCGCCTGGTGAGCATGGGCTCCTACCAGACCGTGCTGGAACACCTGCACATCCCGTACGCCAAGCTGATCGTCGACATCATCGTGCTGGTGTCGGTCACCAGCTGCCTGAACTCGGCGCTCTACACCGCTTCGCGCATGATGTACTCCCTGAGCAAGCGCGGTGACGCACCGAAGATCGCCCAGGTGACCAGCGCCAGCCGCACCCCGGTCTACGCCGTGCTGCTGTCCACCGCCATGGCCTTTCTGTGCACCTTCGCCAACTACCTGGCCCCGGCCGAAGTGTTCAACTTCCTGCTGGCCAGTTCCGGCGCCATCGCCCTGCTGGTGTACCTGGTGATCGCCATGTCGCAGCTGCGCATGCGCAAGAAGCTGCTCGCCCAGGGCCACCAGCTGAAGCTGAAGATGTGGCTGTTCCCCTGGCTGACCTGGGCGGTGATCCTCTTCATCGTCGGCGCCCTGGTGATCATGCTGATCCGCCCGGACCACCGCATGGAAGTGGTCGCCACCACCCTGCTGACCATCGTGGTGGTCTGCTCCGGCCTGCTGGTGTCCAACCGCCGCAACAAGGCCCAGCGCGCCGCCGGCATGGTGGGCGATACCGCGTGATGCACTCTGAGGGAGCCTGAGGTTCCTTGAGGGAACAAAAAGCCCCGCTTCCGAGCGGGGCTTTTTTTGTTCGGAAAATCCTCCGCTGCTCAGGCCGATCAAGGACGGAGTCCGCTCCTACGCTCGGGAAGGTCTTTGCAGCGGCGGCGCCAGACATGTTCGCGAGCAGGCTCGCTCCTACAGGCAGGTACCGGAGTGCTCTTCGTAGGAGCGCGCTTGCTCGCGAACCCGATTAACCACAGAACTTGCCGGAAAATCACGAAAACCCGATACCCGGAAAGGAAAAAGCCCCGCGAATGCGGGGCTTTTCAGTGAAGCATCAGGCTCAGTGGTACTGCGCCGACAGCTCGTGCACCGCCTCGAAGAAAGCACCGGCATGGGCTGGGTCGACTTCCGGGGTGATGCCGTGGCCGAGGTTGAACACGTGGCCATTGCCGTTACCGAAGGCGCCGAGGATGCGTGCGACTTCGGCACGAATGGCTTCCGGCTTGGCGTAGAGCACCGCCGGATCCATGTTGCCCTGCAGGGCTACCTTGTCGCCGACGCGGGCGCGGGCACTGCCGATATCGCAAGTCCAGTCCAGGCCCAGGGCTTCGGCGCCGGTGTTGGCCATGGATTCCAGCCAGAGGCCGCCTCCCTTGGTGAAGAGGATCACCGGTACGCGACGCCCATCCTGCTCGCGGATCAGGCCATCGACGATCTTCTGCATGTAGGCCAGGGAGAACTCCTGATAGGCCGCCGCCGACAGCGCGCCGCCCCAGGAATCAAAGATCTGCACCGCCTGGGCACCCGCGAGAATCTGACCATTGAGATAGCTGGTGACCGACTGCGCCAGCTTGTCCAGCAGGGCGTGCAGGGCCTGCGGATTGTCGTAGAGCATCGCCTTGGTCTTGCGGAAGTCACGGCTGGAGCCGCCTTCGACCATGTAGGTGGCCAGGGTCCAGGGGCTGCCGGAGAAGCCGATCAGCGGGACGCGGCCATTCAGCTCGCGGCGGATGGTGCGCACGGCGTCCATCACGTAGCCCAGGTCCTTCTCCGGATCGGGGATCGGCAAGGCGTCGATGTCCGCCTGGGTGCTGACGACCTTCTTGAAACGCGGGCCTTCGCCGGTTTCGAAGTACAGGCCCTGGCCCATGGCGTCGGGGATGGTGAGGATGTCGGAGAAGAGGATCGCCGCATCCAGCTGCGGGTAGCGGTCCAGCGGCTGCAGGGTCACTTCGCAGGCCATCTGCGGGTTCATGCACAGGCTCATGAAGTCACCGGCCTTGGCGCGGGTGGCGCGGTACTCCGGCAGGTAGCGGCCGGCCTGGCGCATCATCCAGACTGGGGTGACATCGACGGGCTGCTTGAGCAGGGCGCGGAGGAAGCGATCGTTCTTCAAGGCAGTCATAACGGCATCCGGCAAAAAAGTGCGGGTATTTTCGCAAAGCCCAAAAGAAAAGGCACGGCGGGTGCCGTGCCTTTCGTCCATCGCGACAGTTTGTCGCTGCGCTTTCTCTTCGTAGGATGGCGTGGAGCGAAGCGATACCCATCGTCCGCATGGGTATCACAGGCTCCACCCATCCTACGACGTCACGATCAGACTCCCAGGTAGTCCAGGATGCCTTCGGCGGCCGTGCGGCCTTCGAAGATCGCCGTCACCACCAGGTCGGAACCGCGGACCATGTCGCCACCGGCGAAGATCTTCGGGTTGCTGGTCTGGTGCTTGAACTGCGAAGCAGCCGGAGCAATGACGCGGCCCTGGCTGTCGATCTCCACCTGGTGCTGGTCGAACCACGGGGCCGGGCTCGGGCGGAAACCGAAGGCGATCAGCACGGCTTCGGCCGGGATGATCTCCTCGGAACCCGGGATCGGCTCGGGGCTACGACGGCCGCGGGCGTCGGGCTCGCCGAGACGGGTCTCGACCACCTTCACGCCTTCCACCTTGTCCTCGCCGACGATGGCGATGGGCTGGCGGTTGAAGAGGAACTTCACGCCTTCTTCCTTGGCGTTCTTCACCTCTTTGCGCGAGCCGGGCATGTTTTCTTCGTCGCGGCGGTAGGCGCAGGTCACGCTCTTGGCGCCCTGGCGGATGGAGGTGCGATTGCAGTCCATCGCGGTGTCGCCACCGCCCAGTACCACGACGCGCTTGCCCTTCATGTCGACGAAGTCTTCCGGCGACTTCTCGAAGCCCAGGTTGCGGTTCACGTTGGCGATCAGGAAGTCCAGCGCATCGTGCACGCCGGGCAGGTCCTCGCCGGGGAAGCCGCCTTTCATGTAGGTGTAGGTGCCCATGCCCATGAACACGGCATCGTACTCATCGAGCAGCTGCTCCATGGTGACGTCCTTGCCAATCTCGGTGTTCAGGCGGAACTCGATGCCCATGCCGGTGAAGACTTCACGACGGCGCGAGAGCACCTGCTTCTCCAGCTTGAACTCGGGGATGCCGAAGGTCAGCAGGCCCCCGATTTCCGGGTTCTTGTCGAACACCACCGGGGACACGCCGTTGCGCACCAGCACGTCGGCGCAGCCCAGGCCCGCCGGGCCCGCGCCGATGACGGCGACACGCTTGCCCGTGGGCTTGACCTTGGACATGTCCGGGCGCCAGCCCATGGCAAAGGCGGTGTCGGTGATGTACTTCTCCACCGAGCCGATGGTGACCGCACCGAAGCCGTCGTTCAGGGTGCAGGCGCCTTCGCACAGGCGATCCTGCGGGCACACGCGGCCGCAGACTTCCGGCAGGGTGTTGGTCTGGTGGGACAGTTCGGCAGCCGCGAGGATGTTGCCTTCGGAGACCAGCTTCAGCCAGTTGGGGATGAAGTTGTGTACCGGGCATTTCCACTCGCAGTACGGGTTGCCGCAACCCAGGCAACGGTGGGCCTGGTCAGCCGCTTGCTGCGGCTTGAACAGGTCGTAGATTTCCACGAACTCGCGCTTGCGCTGGCGAAGAAGCTTCTTCTTCGGATCCTTGCGCCCGACTTCGATGAACTGGAAGTCATTGTTAAGACGTTCAGACATTTTCAGACCTCATCAAACTTCAGGCGCTTATTGCGGGTTGGCACGAGTGCTGGTCAGCAGGGAACCGAGGCTGGCAGCCTTCGGTTTCACCAGCCAGAACCGACGCAGGTAGTCGTCGAGGTTCTCCAGCAGATGTGCGCCCCACTCGCTCGCCGTTTCCGCCACGTACTCGACCAGCACCTTGCGCAGATGGTTGCGCTGGGCCTCCATCGCTTCGCCGCTGATCCGCTGGATTTCAACCAGCTCATGGTTCACGCGGTCGACGAAGGAGTTGTCCATGTCGAGGACATAAGCGAAGCCGCCGGTCATGCCGGAGCCGAAGTTGTAGCCGGTCTTGCCCAGAACGCAGATGAAGCCGCCGGTCATGTATTCGCAGCAGTGGTCACCGGTACCTTCAACCACGGCGTGGGCGCCGGAGTTGCGCACACCGAAGCGCTCGCCCGCCGTGCCGGCAGCGAACAGCTTGCCGCCAGTGGCGCCGTACAGGCAGGTGTTGCCGACGATGGCCGATTCCTGCGACTTGAACGGGCTGCCCTTGGGCGGGGTGACGACCAGCTTGCCGCCGGTCATGCCCTTGCCGACGTAGTCGTTGGCGTCGCCTTCCAGGTACAGGTGCAGGCCGCCGGCGTTCCACACGCCGAAGCTCTGGCCCGCGGTGCCCTTGAAGCGGAAGGTGATCGGCGCTTTAGCCATGCCCTGGTTGCCGTGGACTTTGGCGATCTCGCCGGAAATCCGCGCGCCGATGGAACGGTCGCAGTTGCAGATGTCCAGTTCGTACTCGCCACCCTTGGCACCTTCGATGGCGCCACGGGCCAACTCGACCATCTTCTCGGCCAGCAGGCCCTGGTCGAACGGCGGGTTCTTCTCGACTTCGCAGAACTGCGGCTTCTCGGCCGGGATCAGGTCGCTGCCCAGCAGCGGCGTGAGGTCGAGGTTGCCCTGCTTGGGCGTCTCGCCCGGCAGGATTTCCAGCAGATCGGTGCGGCCGATCAGTTCTTCCAGGCTGCGCACGCCAAGCTTGGCCAGCCACTCACGGGTTTCGCTGGCGATGAAGGTGAAGAAGTTCACCACCATGTCCACGGTGCCGATGAAGTGGTCCTTGCGCAGCTTGTCGTTCTGGGTGGCGACGCCGGTGGCGCAGTTGTTCAGGTGGCAGATGCGCAGGTACTTGCATCCCAGAGCGATCATCGGCGCGGTGCCGAAGCCGAAGCTCTCGGCGCCGAGGATGGCCGCCTTGATGACATCCAGGCCGGTCTTCAGGCCGCCGTCGGTCTGCACCCGGACCTTGCCGCGCAGGTCGTTGCCGCGCAGGGTCTGGTGCGCCTCGGCGAGGCCCAGCTCCCACGGCGAACCCGCGTACTTGATGGAGGTGATCGGCGATGCGCCGGTACCGCCGTCGTAGCCGGAGATGGTGATCAGGTCGGCGTAGGCCTTGGCCACGCCGGCGGCAATGGTGCCGACACCCGGCTCGGAAACCAGCTTCACCGATACCAGCGCCTGCGGGTTGACCTGCTTGAGGTCGAAGATCAGCTGGGCGAGGTCTTCGATGGAATAGATGTCGTGGTGCGGCGGCGGCGAGATCAGGGTCACGCCGGGCACCGCATAGCGCAGGCGTGCGATCAGGCCGTTGACCTTGCCACCGGGCAGCTGGCCGCCTTCGCCGGGCTTGGCGCCCTGGGCCACCTTGATCTGCAGGACTTCGGCGTTGACCAGGTATTCCGGGGTCACGCCAAAGCGGCCGGTGGCCACCTGCTTGATCTTCGAGCTGCGCAGCGTGCCGTAACGCGCCGGGTCTTCACCGCCCTCACCGGAGTTGGAGCGACCGCCCAGGCGGTTCATGGCTTCGGCCAGGGCCTCGTGGGCCTCCGGCGACAGCGCGCCAAGGGAGATACCGGCGGCGTCGAAGCGCTTGAAGATGGACTCCAGCGGCTCGATCTCGTCCAGGCTCAGCGGCTGCTCGGCAGGCTTCACCTTGAGCAGGTCGCGCAGCATGGACACCGGGCGGCTATCCACCAGTGCGGTGTATTCCTTGAACCGGGCGTAGTCGCCCTGCTGCACGGCGGCTTGCAGGGTATTCACCACGTCCGGGTTATAGGCGTGGTACTCGCCGCCGTAGACGAACTTCAGCAGGCCACCCTGCTGGATCGCCTTGCGGTTGTTCCAGGCTTCGTTGGCCAGTAGCTTCTGCTCGTTCTCGATATCGAGGAAGCGCGCGCCCTGGATGCGACTTGGGGTACCCGGGAAGCACAGGCCGGTGACTTCGTCAGACAGGCCGATGGCCTCGAACAGCTGGGCGCCACGGTAGGAGGCGATGGTGGAGATGCCCATCTTCGAGAGGATCTTCAGCATCCCCTTGGAGATGCCCTTGCGGTAGTACTTGAAGACCTCGTAGAGGTCACCCAGCACTTCGCCGGTGCGGATCAGGTCGGCCAGCACCTCGTAGGCGAGGAACGGGTAGACCGCGGACGCGCCGAAGCCCACCAGCACCGCGAAGTGGTGCGGGTCACGGGCGGTGGCGGTTTCCACCAGGATGTTGGAGTCGCAACGCAGGCCGGTCTGTACCAGGCGATGGTGCACGGCGCCGACGGCCAGGGCCGCATGCACCGGCAGCTTGCCGGGGGCGATGTGACGGTCGGACAGCACCAGCAGCACCTTGCCCGCGCGTACGGCCTCTTCGGCCTGGTCGGCGATGTTGCGCACGGCCGTTTCCAGGCCAACGGACTCGTCGTAGTTCAGGTCGATGTGGTGCAGGTCGAAGCCCGGACGCTCCAGGTTCATCAGGGTCCGCCACTTCGCCGGGGAGATCACCGGGGTGGTCAGGATCGCCTGGTTGGCGTGGTGCGGGGACTCTTCGAAGATGTTCTGCTCGATGCCCAGGCAGGTTTCCAGGGACATCACGATCGCTTCGCGCAGCGGGTCGATCGGCGGGTTGGTGACCTGCGCGAAGACCTGGCGGAAGTAGTCGTACGGCGAGCGGATGCGCTTGGACAGCACCGCCATCGGGGTGTCGTCGCCCATCGAGCCGACCGCTTCCTGGCCCTGCTCGGCAAGCGGGCGCAGCACCTGGTCACGCTCCTCGAAGGTGACCTGGAACATCTTCATGTATTGCTTGAGCTGGTCGCCATCGTAGCTGGCAACGCCCTGGTCATCGTCCAGGGTGGCCTGGATGCGCAGCGCGCTCTGGCGCAGCCACTGCTTGTACGGGTGGCGCGACTTCAGGCGGTTGTCGATGTCCTCGGTTTGCAGCAGCTGGCCGGTCTCGGTGTCCACCGCGAGGATCTGGCCCGGGCCGACGCGGCCCTTGGCGATGACGTCCTCGGGCTTGTAGTCCCACACGCCGATTTCCGAGGCGAGGGTGATGTAGCCGTTCTTGGTGGTGACCCAGCGCGAGGGGCGCAGGCCGTTGCGGTCGAGCAGGCAGACGGCGTAGCGGCCGTCGGTCAGCACGACGCCGGCGGGGCCGTCCCACGGCTCCATGTGCAGCGAGTTGAATTCATAGAACGCACGCAGGTCGGCGTCCATGGTCTCGACGTTCTGCCAGGCCGGCGGAATGATCATGCGCAGGCCACGGAACATGTCCATGCCGCCAGTGACCATCAGCTCGAGCATGTTGTCCATGCTGGAGGAGTCCGAGCCCACGCGGTTGACCAGCGGGCCCAGCTCGTCCAGGTCCGGCATCCACTCGTTGGCGAACTTGGCGCGACGGGCCTGGGCCCAGTTGCGGTTGCCGGTGATGGTGTTGATCTCGCCGTTGTGCGCCAGCAGGCGGAACGGCTGGGCCAGCGGCCATTTCGGCAGGGTGTTGGTCGAGAAGCGCTGGTGGAAGACGCAGATGGCGGTCTTCAGGCGCTCGTCGGAGAGGTCCGGATAGAAGGCGGCGAGGTCCGCCGGCATCATCAGGCCCTTATAGATGATGGTCTTGTGCGAGAAGCTGCAGATGTAGTGGTCGGCATCCTCGGCGTTGGCCACGGAGGAGCGGCGACGGGAGCTGAACAGCTTGACCGCGAATTCCTGGTCGGACAGGCCTTCACCGCCGATGAACACCTGCTCGATCTGCGGCAGACGCTCCAGCGCCAGGCGACCCAGCACGCTGGTGTCGATCGGCACCTTGCGCCAACCGACCAGCTTCAGGCCGGCGCGCTCGATCTCGCGATTCATGTTCGCGCGGGCGGCTTCGGCTTTCACCGGGTCCTGGTTGAAGAAGACCATGCCCACGGCGTACTGGCCGGGCAGTTCGGTCGCGAAGGATTCCTTGGCCACGGCGCGCAGGAACTGGTCGGGCTTCTGGATCAGCAGCCCACAGCCGTCCCCGGTTTTCCCGTCCGCGTTGATCCCACCTCGGTGGGTCATGCAGGTCAGTGCTTCGATGGCGGTTTGCAGAAGTTCGTGGCTTGCCTCACCCGTCATATGGGCGATCAGACCGAATCCGCAGTTATCCTTGAACGTCTCAGGATGGTACAGACCTGCTTTCATAGGGAACTCTCACCGGCAAAACTTTTATAAATTCCAGGGTCTGCTGACGTTTCGCCATCGCCCTGTTTCGCCGTGCAGGCTCGTTTCCCGCGCACCCTAAAGGCTCGGGCCGCCTCTATCGTGCAGCGCCGTTGTAGCCCCTGGTTCACCTGGAATGACCGTTCCGCGCGAGTTGCCACGTCTTACCCAACGTGGCGGCGGTTCCGGCCCTGGCCATGACGAAACGTCAGCAGACCCTCTTCAAGCACTTCGCCTGTCTACTCGCTCAAGCGGCAAGTTTCCGATAGGCAAAGGGAGGTCATTGTACACACGAGGAAAGCGACGTCACTGCTTTTTTTTGACGCACTGCCGACACCCGATGTCGCATTTTTATAAGAATGCAGCAAAAGAAACAACCCAATAAAAAAGCCGAGCCCCAGGGGATGGGGCTCGGCTTTTTCATTTTCGCGACAGTGCGACCTTTCAGCGTGCTCCGGCGATGTCCTGCTGGATGCTGGAGAAAGGACGAGCCCAGGGTTTGGAGGCCTGGATCTTCGCCGGCAACTTCTTGATCGCCGCCTGCGCGGAGGCGCGGTCGGCGAAGCTGCCATAGGTCACGACGTAGAACGGCTTGCCCTGCAGGTTCTTGCGGAAGTAGCGATACTCGCCGCCGCCCTGCTGGCTGATGAAGGCCTTGGCGCTGGCTTCGGAGCCGGTACCCAAGACTTGCACGGAATAGCGCGAGCCGGACTGGGACTGGTACCAACTGCTGCCGCCAGCACTACCGGTTGCTGCCGCGGGCTTGCTGGCGGCGGTCGCTGGTTTGGCGCTGGCGACGGTGGTAGCAGGCTTGGTCACTGCCGGTTTGGCGGCCTGGACGGGCTTGGCCGGTGCAGTGGCGGCGGGCTTGACCGGCTCCGGACGCGGGGTGGGCGTCGGAGTCGGAGCCGGCTGGATGGCGGCCTGCTGCTGGACCGGAGCCGCCGGGACAGGATTGAGCGGTTTGGGACCGTTGTTGGCCAGCGGCGTCACCGGAGGCGCGGTGGTGGTCACGGTCGGAGGGATAGCCGCGGACGGCATGCCGCCTTCATCGGCATCTTCCTGGCCGCCGGCCTGGGCCATGGGCTCACGGATCACCGGCTGGCTTTCACCCACCAGCGGCAGGGGCAGAGGCTGGTTGGACCCAGCGAATTCCACCGACGGGCCATTGCCCTGGGCATCCGGCTGCGGTTGCGCATTCGGCTGCGGAGTAGCGGCGCCGCCCAACGGCAGCTGCGACGAAGTCTGCGCGGCAGTGTTGCTCGCAGTCTCCGGCTTGGTGGTCTTGCCCTGCATGAACCAGGCGGCGATGACGCCGATGGCGACCACGCCGAGGATCGCCAGGTGCTTCTTCGGCAGTTTGAAGCCAGCGCCAGCTGCTTTGCGCTCACCACTGCGATCGGCCAGCATCGCTTCGATCATCGCGTCGCGGGCGGTCTGGTTGATGGTGCCGGGCCAGCCGCCGGATTGTTCGTGGATGTCGGCCAGCAGGTCAGCCGAGATCAGCTCGATACCCTGCCCCGCACCCTCGAGGCGCTGCGCCAGGTACTCGCGGGTCTCTTCCTCGCTGTACGGCTGCAACTCGATGGCGTGGAAGCGCTCCTCGCCCTCGGACAGCACTTCGAGGCGCGACAGCAACTCAGGCTCGCCGAACAGGAAGACGTGCAGGCGCGCTTCGGAATTGCCAGCGGCCAGCAGCAGCAGGACTTCGAGGGCGTCGTCACGCAGTTGCTCGGCGTCATCGACCAGCAGATAGACATCCTGGCCGGTGATCGCCAGCTGGGCGACCTTGGCGAGAATCGCCTCGATGCTGGTCTGGGTGATACCCAGGCCTTGCGCGAGCTGGCGCAGCAGAGTGGCTTCGTCGGTCACCGAGCGACCGGATATCACCACGCTGGAGACAGCATCCTTGTTGGTGCTGGCCACCAGGGCCTGGCGCAACAGGGTCTTGCCGCTGCCCAGCGGACCTGTCACGGCCAGCAGCAGCTGGCTGTAGCGAGCCAGGTGGTGCAGCTGGCCCAGTACGGGCTTGCGCTGCGCCGGGAAGAACTTGAAGCCCGGAACCCGCGGTGCGAAAGGGTCGTGGCTGAACTGGTAGTGGGCCAGGAAGGCCTCATCGGCATGCAAGCTGGACATGGGACCTCAGTGTTCTCCTGCCTGACCGACCAGTGCCTGGTAGTCAGCGCGCAGTGTTTCTTCCAGAATCTCACGGGGGAATTCGGCGGTCACGACCGCGCCCCCCAGCCCTTGGAGCAATACCAGACGCAGACGGCCATCGAGCACTTTCTTGTCGACAGCCATGTGCTCGAGAAAATGCTCGGCATTCATTTCCTGCGGCGGGACCACCGGCAGCTTCGCCGCGGCGAGCAGGCGGATGCCGCGATCGAGCTCGGCCTTTGTCAGCCATCCCAGCCGATGCGACATCTCAAGTGCCATCACGGTTCCCGCACCCACGGCTTCGCCATGCAGCCAGACGCCATAACCCATGTGGGTCTCGATGGCGTGGCCGAAGGTATGGCCCAGGTTGAGCGTGGCGCGGACGCCGGTTTCCTTCTCGTCGGCACCGACTACGCGGGCCTTGGCCGCGCAGGAACGCTCGATGGCTTCGGTCAGCGCAGTCGGCTCCAGCGCCAGCAGGTCGTCCATGTGCGCTTCCAGCCAGGTAAGGAAAGGCTCGTCGCAGATGAAGCCGTACTTGATCACTTCCGCCAGCCCTGCCGACAGCTCGCGGGGCGGCAAGGTCTTCAGGGTCGCGGTATCGATGATCACGGCCTGGGGCTGGTAGAAGGCCCCGACCATGTTCTTGCCCAGCGGGTGGTTGATGCCGGTCTTGCCGCCCACGGAGGAATCCACCTGGGACAGCAGGGTAGTCGGCACCTGGATGAAGTCGACACCGCGCTGGTAGCAAGCCGCGGCGAAACCGGTCATGTCGCCGATGACGCCGCCGCCGAGGGCGATCAGGGTGGTCTTGCGATCATGGCGCGCGGTCAGCAGGCCATCGAAGATCAGCTGCAGGGTTTCCCACTGCTTGTAGGCCTCGCCGTCGGGGAGCACGACCGTGGTGACCTTGTAGCCGGCCAGGGTCTTCTGCAGTCGATCCAGGTACAGCGGCGCGATGGTTTCGTTGGTGACGATGGCTACCTGGCGACCGCGGATATGCGGCTCGAAGTAGCGCAGATCATCCAGCAGCCCCTCACCGATATAGATCGGGTAGCTGCGATCGGCCAGATCGACGTTGAGTGTGCGCATGAAACCCCCAGGCAAGAAAGGGGACTAGGATACCGCAGATTGCAGCGCCGTTAATGGCGCTCCAACTCACGCAGGCGCTCGATGATCTCCAGGACGACCATACGCGGAGGCCGCTCATCGGTTTCGATGATCACGTCGGCAATTTCGCGATAAAGCGGATCGCGCATCTGCATGAGATCGCGAAGAATCTGCTCCGGATTGGGCTTCTGCAGCAACGGGCGATTCTTGTCACGCGCAGTACGGGAAATCTGCTGCTCGACCGAAGCGTGCAGGTAGATCACCTTGCCGCCACCCTTGAGGATGAGCCGATTGGCGTCGCGCATGACGGCGCCGCCGCCCGTGGCGATGACCATGCCCCCTTCATCGCACAGCTCGGCCAGCATCGCCTGCTCACGCTCGCGGAAGCCAGCCTCGCCCTCGACATCGAATATCCAGGGGATGTTGGCTCCGCAGCGCTGCTCGATCTCTTTATCCGAATCTTTGAAGACGAGGTGAAGCTCTTTGGCGAGAAGACGCCCGATGGTGCTTTTACCAGCTCCCATCGGGCCTACCAGAATCAAATTGGACACGACATTGATCAACGGCCGATTGCAATGGCCTGATTATTCATGATCCGCGGGGTAAGGAAAACCAGCAGCTCGTTCTTGCTGTCGGTCACATAGTCGTTCTTGAACAGGCGGCCGATCATCGGCACGTCGCCCAGGAACGGCACCTTGGCCGTGGACTTGGTCTGGGTGTTGGAGAACACGCCACCGATCACGATGGTTTCGCCATCGTTGACCAGCACTTTCGCGTTCACCTCGTTCTTCTTGATCGGCGGCACGCCGTTCAGGGCGTTGGCGTAGTCCGGCTCGTCCTTGTTGACCTTCACTTCCATGATGATGCGATTGTCCGGGGTGATCTGCGGGGTCACTTCCAGCGACAGCGCCGCCTCCTTGAAGGACACCGAGGTCGCGCCGCTGGAGCTGGCTTCCTGGTAGGGAATCTCCGAGCCTTTCAGGATCTTCGCGGTTTCCTTGTCCGAGGTAACGACCTTCGGCTGGGACACCACTTCACCGTTACCGGTTTTCTCCATCGCGTTGAGCTGGAGGTCCAGGATGGTGTTGTTGGTGGTGAAGCCGATGCTGATGCCCGATGTCGGGGTGGCATTTGACGTGCCCAGGTCAACGAAGGTATTGCCGGTGCTGTTGGTGCCGCCGGAGACATCGAAGTTGCCGTGTCCGGAGAGCGAACCGCTCCAGTTCACACCCAATTCCTTGGTGTAGTCGACGTTGGCTTCGACGATGCGCGCCTCGATCATCACCTGACGGACCGGGATGTCCAGCTGGGCGACGATGCGGCGCAGCTCATCCAGGCGATCCTGGGTCTGGTAGGCGATGATGCTGTTGGTACGGTCATCCACGGTGATCGAACCGCGGTTGTCGCCCTGTGCAGCCGCTGCGACGCCCGGAGCGCCACCACCACTGCCGGTCACTGAGCTGAACAGCTTGGCGATGTCCGCAGCCTTGGCGTAGTTCACCTGAATCAGCTCGCGACGCAGCGGAGCCAGTTCGGAGATCTGCTTCTGCGCCTCCAGTTCCTGACGCTCGCGAGCCGCGATCTCGTCAGCTGGCGCGACCAGCAGCACGTTACCAACCTTGCGCTTGTCCAGGCCCTTGGTCTTGAGCACCAGGTCCAGCGCCTGATCCCACGGTACGTTCTGCAGGCGCAGGGTGATGTTGCCCTGCACGGTATCCGAAGCCACCAGGTTCAGGTCGGTGAAGTCAGCGATCAACTGCAGCACCGAGCGCACATCGATGTCCTGGAAGTTCAGAGAGAGCTTTTCACCGGTATAGGCGAAGGTGTCCTTCTTGCGCTTCTCGGCATCGTCCTGGGTCAGCGGCTTGATGCTGACGGTCATGCGATTATCGGTCTGGTAGACGAGATAGTCGTACAGACCGGTCGGCTCGATGGTGATGCTGGCCTTGTCGCCGACCGCGGAAGCATTGACGAGCTGAACCGGGGTAGCGAAGTCCTTCACGTCCAGGCGAACGCGCAGGTTGTCCGGCAGCTGGGTACGCGGGAAGTCCAGGCGAATCTTGCCGCCCTGCTCCTGAATGTCCGGGCTGACAGTCGGATCGGACAGATCGATCACGACATTGCCCTCACCCTGCTCGCCACGCTGGAAGTCGATATTGCGAATCGCCTTGCCAGCCGGGACGTACGGCTTGGGCTGAGCGGGCTTGGCGGCCGGAGCAGCTACCGGCGCTGCAGACGCGTAGGAGCTGGAAGTCGCTGCCCCCGCACCGACCACGACGTACAGGTTCGAACCTTCCGCACGGGTGCTGTACGGCACCAGGGTCGCCAGATTGACGATCAGGCGAGTACGGTCCTTCGCCTCGACCACGGTCAGGCTGCGGGCATTGCCCACTCCCAGTTCGCGGTTCTTGCTGCCCAGTTTGTTGTGCACACCCGGCAGGTCAAGCGCGATGCGCGCCGGCTGCTCGATGGTGTAGCCACGCGGTGCGGCCACCGGTTCGTCGAAGCCCAGTTTCAGCTCCACACGATCGCCCGGCAGTGCCGCGACATCGACACTCTGCAGGTTCGCGGCCAGCAGGGCCGGCGCGAATACGGCCGCGAGCACGGAAATGCCGAGGCGGGAAAGCTTTCTATTCATCGTCTGAATCCGTCGTGCAGACTGCTGTTTGTTATCCATGTTCATCCCCGCCCTTAGGAGCGTTCCTTGAGAGTCAGACTGCGCGGACGCTCCAGCCAGCCACCCTCACCATCAGGAACGATTTCAATCACGTCGATCTTGGCTTCGTTGATCGCAACGATCTTGCCGTCGTTGCGTCCAAGGTAGTCACCCACTCGTACCCGATGCACCCCTCCTGCACCTTTCACGAGAGCAAATACCTGACTGTCCTTGGCCAGGGTGCCGACCATTTCGAAGGTTTCGATGTTGAAGCCCTCGAGGAACTGCTTGACCCGTGTTTCATCGGGCTTGATAACCCTGTTGCCCTTCTGCTTGACCGCCAGGTCGATCTTCACCGGCGGCTGGAAGGGACTGCGCAGGGACGAAGCGCTATAGGTAAAGGCCTCATAGGTCTGGAACTTGGGCATCGGCTCGATCGTCCCCTTCGGGCGAGCGCGGACTTCGTCCATGTAGCTCTGCAGGTCGGCAAAATCACTACCCGAGCCACAACCGTTCAAGGACAGGAGCAGGAAACTGCAAATGATCAGGCGCCCCCTCATTTCTTAGCTCCTGTCTTGGCTCCAGCCGCCGGGGCCTTAACGCCCTTGTCGTTGTAGCGGTAGGTTTTCGCCAGGATGCTCATGCGCAGCTTGGAGGTGCTGTCCGTGCTCGCCGGCTTGATGTCGAAGTCATGCAGCGTCACGATCCGCGGCAGGCTGGACACGCCACTGACGAAGGTCGCCAGATCGTGGTACCCGCCCACGACACTGATCTGGATGGGCAGCTCGATATAGAACTGCTGGGTCACTTCCGGCAGCAGCTTGATCTCTTCGAACTCCAGACCACTACCCAGGCCAGTGCGGGTGATGTCTTCCAGCAGGCCGGGCACCTCGGTGTCGCTCGGCAGCTGACGCAGCAAGGCGCCGAAGGATTCTTCCATCTCCTTCATCTGCCCTTTGTAGGCTTCCAGGTTCGCCGCCTGGAAGGCCTTGGTCGAGAACTGCTGCTTGAGGGTCTGCTCTTCCTCACGATTGCGGTCGAGCTGCTCCTGCAGTTCCTTCAGATGGAAGTTGTAGCCAAGCGCCAGAACCACAGCCATCAGCAGGATACAGGCGATGACCTTGACGGCTGCCGGCCAGGAACCAAGGTTGTTCAGATCAAGGTCGTTGATATCGACCTTGCGCAAGCTCTCCAGAGAACTGGCCAGACTCATTTCTTGGCTCCTTGCGGGGTGCTCTGCTTGTCCTGCTCCTCGCTGCCGGGCTGGGTCTGTTGCACCGTCAACTGGAAGACATTCGCCTGATCCAGGGCGCCCTGGGTAATAGCCTTCACTTCAGTCAGGTTCGGCGAAGTCAGCCACTCCGACGAATCGAGGTTGCGCATGAGGTTGGAGACGCGATTGTTGGACTCGGCCGCGCCGGCAATGGCAATGGACTTCCCGGACATCTTCAGCTCAGTGAAGTAGACGCCATCGGGCAAGGTGCGGACCAGCTGGTCGAACACGCGGCCAATGATCGGGCGGTTGCCCTGCAGGTCCTGAATGATCTTCATCCGTTCCAGCAATTGCTGGCGACGGGTCTTCAGCTCGCTGATCTCCTTGATGCGCGCATCCAGCACGGCGATTTCCTTGCGCAGGAAGTCGTTGCGCGCAGTCTGGTTCTCGATGGCCGAGTTGAAGTACTGATCACCCAGGAAAACGATCGCCCCGGAAGCCAGCAGAACGGCACCCAGGATCACCAGGAAGCGCTGCTTGCGCTCCTCGCGCAGCTGCTCCCGCCACGGCAATAGGTTGATGCGTGCCATCAGTCGAAACTCCTCATCGCCAGACCGCAGGCAATCATCAGCGCGGGCGCATCACTGGCCAGCGCACCGGCGTTGACCTTACCGCTCAGCACCATGTCGGCGAAGGGGTTGGCCACCAGGGTCGGAGTACCGATCTTCTGCTGGATCAGGCGATCCAGGTCAGGGATGGACGCAGTGCCTCCCGCCAGCAGGATGTAGTCCACATCGTTGAACTGGCCGGCCGCGAAGAAGAACTGCAGCGAACGCGACACCTGCTGAACCACGGCGTCCTTGAACGGCTGCAGTACTTCGCTGTCGTAGTCATCCGGAAGACCGCCCTGCTTCTTGGCGAGACCCGCTTCCTCGACCGACAGTCCATAGCGACGCTGGATCTCCTCGGTGAGCTGACGCCCGCCGAAAAGCTGCTCACGCGTATAGATGGTGCGGCCATGGTGCAGGACGCTGAGCGTAGTCATGGTGGCGCCGATATCGACCACCGCAACTGTGAGCTCGTCGGCATTGCCGCCCAGCTGGTCTCCCAGCAGACTGAATGCTCGCTCCAGCGCGTAGGCTTCAACGTCGACAACCTTGGCCGTCAGACCCGCGAGCGCCAGCGCGGCTTCGCGCACCTCGACGTTCTCCTTCCGGCAAGCGGCGAGAAGAACATCGACGCGATCCGCGTTGCGTGCGGACGTGCCCTGCACCTCGAAGTCGATCGCGACCTCTTCGAGGGGATAGGGGATGTACTGATCGGCTTCGATCTTGAGCTGATTTTCCAGCTCGTCGTCCGAGAGACCGCCGTCCATCTCGATGGTTTTAGTGATGACCGCCGAGCCGGCTACCGCGACCGCAGACGTTTTCACTGCGGTCCGCGCCTTGGCGACCACACGTGACAACGCCTGGCCGACACCCTCCAGCTCAGCGATGTTCTTTTCTACCACTGCATTGGGCGGGAGCGGCTCGACAGCGTAGGCCTCTACCTTGTAGCGGCCTCCAGAGCGGCTCAATTCGAGAAGTTTGACCGAAGTCGAACTGATGTCTATCCCCAGCAGCGTGTTCGCTTTCTTATTGAAGAGCCCTAGCACGACTGATTTCCTATCAGCATCCGAGACTTACGGACGATTTATGTTTTTCCACATTAGATACCAGACTTGACAGCTTCGCAAATGGCTCGCCAGCAAAAAAACTGCTTATAATGTGATCAGCTTTTCCCTTTTTACCGCGCCATCCGCTTAACTCTTTCTTTTCTCTGGAAATCCAAGACCTTCCCGATGCGCCTGCTGAAGTTTCTGTGGTGGACCTGCGTCACCATTATTTGTGGAGTGCTGCTCAGTTTCAGCGGCGCCTATCTGTACCTCAGCCCGAACCTTCCGTCCGTGGAGGCCTTGCGCAACGTGCGGTTGCAGATGCCGCTGCGCGTGTACAGTGCTGATAACAAATTGATAGCAGAGTTTGGCGAGATGCGCCGAACGCCGATTCGATTTGCTGAAATCCCCCCGGATTTCACCCACGCACTGTTATCGGCTGAAGATGACAATTTCGCCAACCATTATGGCGTGGACGTCAAAAGCCTGATGCGTGCTGCCGCGCAATTATTGAAGACCGGCCACATCCAGACCGGTGGCAGTACCATCACCATGCAGGTGGCGAAGAACTACTTCCTCACCAACGAACGAAGCTTCTCTCGCAAGATCAACGAGATCCTGCTCGCCCTGCAGATCGAGCGCTCGCTCACCAAGGACGAGATCCTCGAGCTCTACGTCAACAAGATCTACCTGGGCAACCGCGCTTACGGCGTCGAGGCCGCCGCGCAGGTTTATTACGGCAAGTCCATCAAGGACCTGAGCCTGGCGCAGATGGCGATGATCGCCGGCCTGCCCAAGGCGCCGTCACGCTACAACCCACTCGCCAACGCCGCGCGCAGCCTGGAGCGTCGCAACTGGATTCTCGAGCGCATGCTCAAGCTCGGCTTCATCGACCAGCAGCGTTATCAGGCCGCCATCCAGGAACCGGTCGGTGCGTCCTACCACGTCCAGACTCCGGAGCTGGCAGCCCCATACATCGCCGAGATGGCCCGCGCCGAACTGGTCGGCCGCTTCGGTGGCGACGCCTACACCGAGGGCTATCGCGTCTATACCACGGTGCGCAGCGACCTGCAGGAAGACGCCAACACCGCCCTGCGCGAAGGCTTGCAGGACTACGACCAGCGCCACGGCTACCGCGGCCCCGAGACGCGGCTCCCCGGCAAGACTCGTGACGCCTGGCGCCAGGCCATCGCGCAGCAGCGCCCGCTCGGCGGCCTGGAACCCGCCATCGTCACTCAGGTCGAGAAGAGCGGCGCCATGGTCATGACCCGTGACGGCAAGGAAGAAGCCCTGAGCTGGGACGGCATGAAGTGGGCCCGCCCCTATCTGAGCAACAACAGTATGGGCCGCATGCCCAGCCAGCCCAGCGACGTGGTGCAGGCTGGCGATGTGATCCGCGTGCAGCGCAAGGACGACGGCTCGTTGCGCCTGACCCAGGTGCCGGCCGCACAGAGCGCCCTGGTCTCGCTCAACCCGCAGGACGGCGCGATCATGGCACTGGTGGGCGGCTTCTCCTTCGAACAGAGCAACTACAACCGTGCCACCCAGGCCCGTCGCCAGCCCGGCTCCAGCTTCAAGCCGTTCATCTACAGCTGTGCGCTGGACAACGGCTTCACCGCCGCCTCACTGATCAACGACGCCCCGGTGGTGTTCTACGACGAGTACCTGGACAAGGTCTGGCGTCCGAAGAACGACACCAATACCTTCCTCGGCCCAATCCCCATGCGCGAGGCGCTGTACAAGTCGCGCAATATGGTGTCGATCCGCATTCTCCAGGCCCTGGGCGTCAATCGCGCACGCGATTGCATCAGCAAGTTCGGCCTCAACAAGGACGACCTGCCGCCCAACCTGTCCATGGCCCTGGGCACCGCGACCCTGACGCCCATGGAGATCGCCAGCGCCTGGACCGTCTTCGCCAACGGCGGCTTCAAGGTCTCGCCGTACATCGTGCAGCGCATCGAAAGCCGCGACGGGCAGGTGCTGTACCAGGCCAACCCGCCGAGCATTCCCCAGAACGAGGAACAGGTGCAGGCGCAACCGCAACCGGCCGCCACCGACGCCTTCGGCAACGATGACCCGAGCCAGGCCAAGACCACTATCGAGCCGGCCGCTGCCGAGCGCGTCATCGATGCGCGTACCGCGTACATCATGACCAGCATGCTGCAGGACGTGATCAAGCGCGGCACCGGCCGCCGCGCCCTGGCGCTCAAGCGTGACGATCTGGCTGGCAAGACCGGTACCACCAACGAATCGAAGGACGCCTGGTTCTCCGGCTTCAACGCCGACTTCATGACCACCGTCTGGGTAGGCTTCGACCAGCCGGAAAGCCTCGGCCGCGCCGAATACGGCGGCAACGTCGCTCTGCCGATCTGGATGCGCTACATGGGCGCAGCACTGAAAGACAAACCGTCGCACCTGCTGCCCGAACCGCCCGGCCTGGTCAGCCTGCGCATCGACCCGGTCACCGGCCGTGCGGCACCTCCGGGCACTCCAGGTGCGTACTTCGAACTGTTCAAGAACGAAGACACGCCACCGTCGATGAACGAACTGGCGCCTGGCAGCGCTCCCGGCAGCGGCATGCCAGCGGATGAAGAAGCGCCGATCGACCTGTTCTGACAGCAAGGCCCCTCCCCGGAGGGGCCTTCTCATTTTTGGGAATTATTCCCGGCAAAATAATGGCATTTAGCCAAATCATTGATTAATCTGGGCTTTGCGGCGGCGAACAACCCCAGGCGACCGACCCCATCCGGCGCGTCAGGGGCTTCCCGCAGCAACTTCATCAGGAGCCTCGGATGGCGCGCCCCCTGTTTGGCTGGCTGTTCTGCCTGATCGCCCTTCTGCTTGGCGCGCCTTTGCTGCGCCTGCTCGGGCAACCCCGCTCACTCGAGCCCATGCCCGACCTTGTCTATCTCGACCAGTTGTTTGCCGTGCTGATTGCCAGCACCGGCCTGGCGGGACTGCTCATCGCCTTTCTGCTGCAGCTCACTGGACGAATCCTGGTGGCGCTGGCCCTCCTGGTGCCGGCCATCGCCCTTTGCGCATGGCACCTCACCCATACCCACCTCGGCCCGGTATCGCCTACAACAGAGCAATACGAATGGCTGCTGGCGGGCCTCGCGGTCTATGCGCTGGTACTGGCGGGGATCAATTGGGTTAACCGAGGTGAGAGCGGCACGCGGAAGGCGCTGCATTACCTGGGCATCACCCTGTTGCTGCCGTGGTGCCTGGCTCTGCTCTACCTGGGGCGCCTGTACTACTGAGGCAGGTCGCGCCAGGTCAAGTAGACGCGCAGGTCGAACTCCAGTTGGTGGTAACCGGGCAGCATGTGCTCGCAGAGCTGGTAGAAGGCCTTGCTGTGGTCGCGCTCCTTCAGGTGCGCCAGTTCGTGGACGACGATCATCTGCAGGAACTCGGGCGCCGCGTCCTTGAACAACGAGGCGACGCGGATTTCCTTCTTCGCCTTGAGCTTGCCACCCTGCACGCGCGAGATTGCCGTGTTCAGGCCCAGCGCGCGCTGTACTACATCCAGCTTATTGTCGTAGAGGACCTTGTCCACCGCTGGCGCGGTGCGCATGTACTGCTGCTTGAGGTCCATGGCATAGCCGTACAGCGCCTTGTCGCTCTGTACGTCATGACGACCGGGATAGCGGCGCTCCAGGTACTCGCCGAGGCGGTCCTGCTCGATGAGCTGGCGCACCTGGTCCTGGAGATGTGGAGGATAGGCCTGGAGATAACGAAGCGGCTGCATGGGAAACGACTGGCGGAGGAAACGTCCGCCAGTCTACCGCATTCCCCGGTCAGGCCAGCGCGCGGGTGCTGTAGGCCTCGGTGCGATAGGGGAAGGCAACTTCGCTGCGTCCCTTCAACGTCGGGTGCGTGGCGATCAGTTCATGCAGTTGCTCGGTGACGCGCTGCTTCTGCTCTTCGGGCAGCGCCGCAATAAAGCTCACCGACAGGGTACGCGCGACAATTACCTGCTCCGGCGGACCGATGTGCTGGTAGCTGAATTCGCGCAGGCGCAGGTCCTCGAAGCGCGACCCGGCAAAGGCGCGACGCCATTGCCCGGTGTGGAAGCGTGGCGTGCTGCCTTCGTAGCGCTCGAGAATGCGCGTCACCTGGGCGACCCAGTCGACGCGTTCATCGCGTACATTCCACACCAGGCCGAGGTGGCCACCCGGCCGCAGGACGCGATGGATTTCTTCCAGCGCCCGCGCGTCGGCGAACCAGTGGAAGGCCTGGGCGCAGGTCAGCGCATCGACGCTTTCCGCCGCCAGCGGCATCGCCTGGGCCGTGCCACTGAGCACCTTCACAGCAGGCAGGGAAGTGCTGAGCTGCTCCCGCATGGCCGCAACTGGCTCGATGGCGGTAACCTGCGCACCGGTACGCAGCAACAGGGAAGTGAACTTCCCGGTACCTGCACCGAGGTCGACCACTTCCTTGCCGTCACCTATGCCCAGCTCTTCGCCGAGCCAGCCCAGCAACTCGTCGGGATAGTCCGGGCGCCCGTGGGCGTATGCCTTCGCCTCACGGGAGAAACCTTCCTGCGCACTGCCATGTACATCCGTCATCGTGCCTCCAGAGCCGGCCCGGCCCAAGCATCAGCGCTCAGCGGAACCGGCAGGTCTTTCCATCAAGATAGCTACGGTAGCAGCTGAGCAGGCGCGAGTCCTTGATACGACAGCGCTTCTGTCGGCATTTGCTGGAGAACTCGAAGCGGCCACCATCCGGATCGGCCAGCTGGATACGGATAGCCGGCCAGCCCTGCTTCGGAGCCTTTTCCGGCGTGCTCAGTACGCGGTTCTCGTTCTCCACCAGGGCTGCGCCCGCCTCGGCATAATCGAAGACGAACAGCAGGGTGCGCGAGGTCTTGAGCGTACACTCCTGGTGAGTCAGGCAGTTCTGCGCGTCCGCCGGCAGGTCCACCGGAGGCTTGGGTGACGGCGCGACAGGCGCGGCCTGGCGCAGTGAACAGCCGGCGAGGAACGTCAGCAGCAGGACGCAAAGCAAGGCACGCAGCATCGGCGTTTTCCTTCTGGCGGATACGAAAGAGCCCCGCAGGGCGGGGCTCTTCAGCTCTTCTGCTCTTCAGAAACAGAGAGAGAGCGAAAGCGGGAACCGGGCTCGGAATCAGTTGACCTTCGACACCAGTTCACCCTTGGCGTAACGCTGGAACATGCCTTCCAGGGAGATCGGCTTGATCTTCGAGGCATGGCCAGCGGTGCCGAAGGCTTCGTAGCGAGCGATGCAGATATCGCGCATGGCGACGATGGTCTGGGCGAAGAACTTGCGCGGGTCGAACTCACTCGGCTGCTCGGCCATCATGCGGCGAATGGCACCGGTGGAAGCCAGGCGCAGGTCGGTGTCGATATTGACCTTACGCACGCCGTGCTTGATGCCTTCAACGATTTCCTCGACCGGCACGCCGTAGGTTTCCTTGATGTCGCCGCCGAACTCGTTGATCACCTTCAGCCACTCTTGCGGCACCGAGGAGGAGCCGTGCATCACCAGGTGGGTGTTGGGGATGCGCTTGTGGATTTCCTTGATGCGCTCGATGGACAGCACGTCGCCGGTCGGCGGCTTGGTGAACTTGTAGGCACCATGGCTGGTGCCGATGGCAATGGCCAGGGCATCGACCTGGGTCTTCTTGACGAAGTCAGCGGCCTCTTCCGGGTCGGTCAGCAGTTGGCTGTGATCCAGTACGCCTTCGGCGCCAACGCCGTCTTCCTCACCAGCCATGCCGGTTTCCAGGGAGCCCAGGCAACCCAGCTCGCCTTCCACGGACACGCCACAGGCGTGGGCGAAGGCAACGGTCTGCTGGGTGACACGGACGTTGTACTCGTAGTCGGCCGGGGTCTTGCCGTCTTCCTTCAGCGAGCCGTCCATCATGACGGAGGAGAAGCCCAGCTGGATGGAGCGCTGGCAGACGTCAGGGCTGGTGCCGTGGTCCTGGTGCATGCACACCGGAATGTGCGGGAACTCTTCGATGGCGGCGAGGATCAGGTGGCGCAGGAAGGGCGCGCCGGCGTATTTGCGGGCACCGGCGGAGGCCTGCACGATCACCGGGGAATCGGTCTTGTCGGCCGCTTCCATGATGGCGCGCATCTGCTCCAGGTTGTTGACGTTGAAAGCCGGAACGCCGTAGCCGAACTCGGCGGCGTGGTCCAGCATTTGGCGCATGCTGATGAGTGCCATGGTCTTCGCTTCTCCCAGAAGTCAGGCTCGGTTACACGAGCCCCTTAACTACATGTTTGGAAGCCTGCCGCAGGGGCAGGCCGTGTTCAAGTCTTCCGGCGCGTGCCGGACAATCGGCGCTCAGCGCGCCTTGCAACCACGACCGATCAGGTCGTTGCTCTCGACCCAGTAGACCAGGCCCTGGTCGCCTTTGATGCTCAAGCCGATCAGCCCGTCGCTATAGAAAGCGCCGGAGCCGCCGGGTTCCTCTTCCAGGTGATGAACCACGTCATCCTCACCCAGCTTCAGGTCGACGACCGACTTGCTGGGGTCGACGTAGCGCCACCGTACCTCAGCCTCACTGTCGCAGACCCACTGGTTCCAACCGCCCTGCGCAGCGAATTTTCCGCCCGTCGAGTGACTGGAACAACCCGCCACCAGCGAAAGCGCCAGGGCCGGGACGAGATAACGCAGCATCGGGCGACTCTCCTTCGGGCGGACGCGCCGCCGGATATCCAATGCGCCAGATTGCCCGTCCCGTCGCAGGAACGCCAGTGCCGCCTGCGCCAGGGCGCGGGCGGCACTGTCAGACCGTGATCCCTGCCGCCAGGGCGTTGCCTCAGGGGCAATTCACCGGTTTCTGGTCAGGCGTCGGATCGCCGCTGCTCTGGCTTTCCACCCGTTCGCGGTTCTGGTCCGAAGGCACCATGACCGAGGGCGGGCTCATCACTTCACAGGTGCTGGGGGCTCCACCGCTTCCGGCACAGCCGACCAGCACGAGGCAAAACGACAGCAGAGGGGTGACAGCTCGCATGACCGTTCTCCTTGGCATCCACACAAGGCTTCTGACCCGGGGATGCCGCAGAGGTTTGCTTTACTGTCGCCCGGCAGTGTCGCCAGGATCAGGCCTTGGCGCGCTGCTCCAGCACTTCCACGGCCGGCAGGACCTTGCCCTCGACGAACTCGAGGAAGGCGCCACCACCGGTGGAAATGTAGGAGATCTGCTCGCCGATGCCGTACTTGTCGATAGCCGCCAGGGTATCGCCACCGCCGGCGATGCTGAAGGCGGAGCCTTCGGCGATGGCCTTGGCCAGGGTCTTGGTGCCTTCGCCGAACTGGTCGAACTCGAATACGCCCACCGGACCGTTCCACAGGATGGTCTTGGAGGTTTTCAGCAGCTCAGCGAACTGGGCGGCGGTCTTCGGACCGATGTCCAGGATCATGTCGTCGTCGGCCACGTCAGCGATGTCCTTGACGGTGGCGACGGCGGTCTCGGCGAACTCCTTGGCAACCACCACGTCCACCGGCAGCGGCACGCTGACCTTGGCGGCGATGGCCTTGGCGGTGTCGACCAGGTCGGCCTCGTACAGCGATTTACCGACCTTGTGGCCGGCCGCGGCGAGGAAGGTGTTGGCGATGCCGCCGCCGACGATCAGCTGGTCGCAGATCAGCGCCAGGCTGTTGAGCACGTCGAGCTTGGTGGAGACCTTGGAACCGGCAACGATGGCGGCCATCGGGCGCGCCGGGTTGCCCAGGGCCTTGCCCAGCGCTTCCAGCTCGGCGGCCAGCAGCGGGCCAGCGGCGGCAACCTTGGCGAACTTGGCCACGCCGTGGGTGGAACCCTCGGCGCGGTGGGCGGTGCCAAAGGCGTCCATGACGAACACGTCGCACAGGGCGGCGTATTGCTGGGCCAGCTCGTCGGCGTTCTTCTTCTCGCCCTTGTTGAAGCGCACGTTCTCGAACAGCACGACTTCACCCGGCTTCACGTCGACGCCGCCCAGGTAGTCCTTGACCAACGGCACGGCGCGGCCCAGAGCCTTGGACAGGTAGTCGGCAACCGGCTGCAGGCTGTTCTCTTCGGAGTACTCACCTTCGGTCGGGCGGCCCAGGTGCGAGCAGACCATCACCGCCGCGCCCTTCTCCAGGGCCAGCTTGATGGTCGGCAGCGAGGCCAGGATGCGCGCGTCGCTCTTGACCACACCGTCCTTCACCGGAACGTTGAGGTCTTCGCGGATCAGCACGCGCTTACCTTGGAGGTCGAGGTCGGTCATCTTCAACACGGTCATGACAGTCAGTCCTGTTGGGGCTGTTTGATTAACGTTCGGTAGCAGCGACCTGCAGGAAGTGCCCTGCGGTGTCGAGCATGCGGTTGGCGAACCCCCACTCGTTGTCGAACCAGGCCAGCACGTTCACCAGGCGGGGGCCGGAAACGCGGGTCTGGCTGCCATCGACGATGGCCGAGTGCGGGTCGTGATTGAAATCGCAGCTGGCGTGGGGCAACTCGGTGTACGCCAGCAGGCCTTTCAGCGGGCCTTCGGTGGCGGCCTGGCGCAGCACGCGGTTGATCTCTTCGGCGGAGGTATCGCGGGAGACCTGCAGGGTGATGTCCAGGGCCGAGACGTTCACTGTCGGCACCCGAATGGCTTTGGCCTGGATTCGCCCGGCGAGTTCCGGCAGCAGGCGCTCGATGCCACGCGCCAGCCCCGTGGACACCGGGATCACCGACTGGAAGGCCGAGCGCGTGCGGCGCAGGTCTTCGTGGTGGTAGGCGTCGATCACCGGCTGGTCGTTCATCGCCGAGTGGATGGTGGTGATCGAGACGTACTCGATGCCCACGGCCTCGTTCAGCAACTTGAGCAACGGCACGCTGCAGTTGGTGGTGCAGGACGCGTTGGATACCAGCGTCTCGGCGCCGGAGAGGCCCTGCTGGTTGATGCCGAAGACCACGGTGGCATCGATGTCCGCCTCGCTGGCCATCGGTTGGGAGAACAGCACCCGCGGCGCTCCGGCGCCGAGGAAGCGCTCGCCGTCAGCGCGGGTGTTGTAGACACCCGAGCATTCCAGCACCAGGTCGATGTCCAGGGCGCGCCAGTCGATGGCCTCGGGCTCGGCTTCGCGGAATACCTTCACACAGTCGCCGCCGACATGCAGGCAGCCGTCGGCCACGCTCACCTCGCCGGGGAAGCGGCCGTGGGTGGAGTCGAAGCGGGTGAGGTATTCCAGGCTGGCCAGGTCCGCCAGGTCGTTCAGCGCGACGATGGAGAAATCAGCCTTGGCGCCGCGCTCGTGCAGGGCACGGAACACGCAGCGGCCGATACGGCCATAGCCGTTGAGGGCAACTCGGTAAGGGCGCTTGGACATTGTTATCCCTAGGTGATCGCTGCCGGGGCGTGATGCGCCCCGGCAGGTTCAGGCGCTCGTCAGGCCTCGAGCAGCTCGGCGGCGACTTCCAGCACGTTCTCGACGGTGAAGCCGAAGTGCTCGAACAGCGCCGGGGCCGGGGCCGACTCACCGAAGGTGGTCATGCCGATCACGCGGCCTTCCAGGCCAACGTACTTGTACCAGTAGTCGGCGTGGGCAGCTTCGATGGCGATACGCGCAGCCACCTGGACCGGCAGTACGGCCTGCTTGTAGCCGGCGTCCTGCTGGTCGAAGACGCTGGTGGACGGCATGGAGACCACGCGTACCTTGCGGCCTTCGGCGCTGAGCTTGTCGAACGCCTGGACGGCCAGGCCGACTTCGGAGCCGGTGGCGATCAGGATCAGTTCCGGCTCGCCGTCGCAATCCTTCAGCACGTAGGCACCACGGGCCACGTCGGCCAGTTGGGCGGCGTCGCGCGGCTGGTGCGGCAGGTTCTGGCGGCTGAAGATCAGCGCAGACGGGCCGTCGGCGCGCTCGATGGCGTACTTCCAGGCCACCGCGGACTCTACGGCATCGGCCGGGCGCCAGGTGTCCAGGTTCGGGGTCAGGCGCAGACTGGCCAGCTGCTCGATCGGCTGGTGGGTCGGGCCGTCTTCGCCCAGACCGATGGAGTCGTGGGTGAACACGTACAGCACGCGCTGCTTCATCAGGGCGGACATGCGCACCGCATTGCGGGCGTATTCCATGAAGATCAGGAAGGTCGCGCCGTAGGGAATGAAGCCGCCGTGCAGGGCCACGCCGTTCATGATGGCGCTCATGCCGAACTCGCGTACGCCGTAGAACAGGTAGTTGCCGTTGGCGTCGTCGGCACTCACGCCCTTGCAGCCTTTCCACAGGGTCAGGTTGGAGCCGGCGAGGTCGGCGGAGCCGCCCAGCAGTTCCGGCAGCAGCGGGCCGAAGGCGTTCAGGGCGTTCTGGCTGGCCTTGCGGCTGGCGATGGTCTCGCCTTTCAGCGCGACGTCGGCGACGTAGGCGGCGGCCTTCTCGGCGAAATCGGCCGGCAGCTCACCAGCAACGCGGCGCTCGAACTCGGCGGCCAGTTCCGGGTGTGCGGCCTGGTAGGCGGCGAAGCGCTTGTTCCACTCGGCTTCGCGGGTGGCGCCGGTGTCCTTGGCGCTCCACTCGGCGTAGATGTCGGCCGGGACTTCGAACGGCGCGTGGTTCCAGCCCAGTGCGGCGCGGGTGGCGGCCACTTCGTCGACGCCCAGAGCAGCGCCGTGGCTTTCTTCCTTGCCCTGCTTGTTCGGCGAGCCGAAGCCGATGATGGTCTTGCAGCAGATCAGGGTTGGCACGTCGCTCTTGCGGGCGGTCTCGATGGCGGTCTTGATCTCGCCGGCGTCATGCCCGTCGACGTTGCGGATCACCTGCCAGCCGTAGGCTTCGAAGCGCTTGGGGGTGTCGTCGGTGAACCAGCCGTGGACTTCACCATCAATGGAAATGCCGTTGTCGTCATAGAAGGCGACCAGCTTGTTCAGGCGCAGGGTGCCGGCCAGCGAGGCGACTTCATGGGAGATGCCCTCCATCATGCAGCCGTCGCCCAGGAAGGCGTAGGTGTAGTGGTCGACGATGCTGTGGCCGTCGCGGTTGAACTGTGCGGCCAGCACCTTCTCGGCCAGCGCCATGCCCACGGCGTTGGCGATGCCCTGGCCCAGCGGGCCGGTGGTGGTCTCGACGCCAGCGGTGTAGCCGTATTCCGGATGGCCCGGGGTACGCGAGTGCATCTGGCGGAAGTTCTTCAGGTCATCGACGGTGACGTCGTAACCGGTGAGGTGCAGCAGCGAGTAGATCAGCATCGAGCCATGACCGTTGGACAGCACGAAGCGGTCGCGGTCAGCCCACTGCGGGTTGCTCGGGTTGTGCTTGAGGTAGTCGCGCCAGAGGACTTCAGCGATATCCGCCATGCCCATGGGGGCGCCGGGATGGCCGCTGTTGGCTTTCTGCACGGCGTCCATGCTCAGTGCGCGGATGGCGTTGGCTCGCTCACGACGGCTGGGCATCGCTGAATCTCCTGCGGGGCTGCTTCGAAAGATCGAAGGGAATGAAAAAAGGCCGGTATTTTCGCCCAGCCAGGCCCTGCGGGGCAATGACAGATCAGCAGATGCCTGATGCAAGGCACACGCACAGACCGTCCACCTGGTCAAAAACCACTCATCCGCCAATATCAAAACTTTTTGATACAGCTATTGCCCACCCCGAAAGCCACGACTAGACTGCGCGACCTATGAGTCTGCGCCTGCCCGAAATCCGCCACGACGATTGCGACCAGCTGGCTGCCCTGTGCAAGGCCGGCGGCGATCCGCTGCGGCTGAACGTCCTGCGGGTGCTGGCCAACGATTCGTTCGGCGTACTGGAGCTGGCGCACATCTTCGGCGTCCGCCAATCGGGCATGAGCCACCACCTGAAGGTGCTGGCCCAGGCTGGCCTGGTGGCCACCCGCCGCGAAGGCAACGCGATTTTCTATCGCCGCGCCCTGCCCCAGAGCGAAAGCCTGGGCGGCACGTTGCACGGCGCGTTACTCGAAGAAGTGGACGAACTGGCACTGGCCGATGACGTCAGTGCCCGCGTCGATGGCGTGCACGCCCAGCGTGCCGCCGTGAGCCGGGACTACTTCGCGCGCAGCGCGGAGAAGTTCCAGGCGACCCAGGACCTGATCGCAGGACTGCCGCAATACCGCGAAAGCGTGCTGGCATTGCTCGATGCACTGAGCTTTGCCCCCGGCGCCACGGCGCTGGAAGTCGGCCCCGGCGACGGCGGATTCCTCCCCGAGCTGGCCCGGCGTTTCGATCAGGTCACGGCGCTGGACAACAGCGAGACCATGCTCGAGATGGCGCGACAACGTTGCGCCAGCGAAGGTTTGAACAACGTCCGGCTGCGGCTGGGCGACGCCCTGCAGGATGTCGACGACGCGGCGGACTGCGTGGTGCTGAACATGGTGCTGCATCACTTCGCCGCACCGGCGGAGGCCGTGAAGCAGCTGGCGCACCTGGTAAAACCCGGTGGCAGCCTGCTGGTGACCGAACTCTGCAGCCACGACCAGAGCTGGGCCCGCGAGGCCTGTGGTGATCTCTGGCTGGGGTTCGAACAGGAAGACCTGGCCCATTGGGCCGATGCCGCCGGGCTCGCGTCCGGCGAAAGTGTGTACATCGGTTTACGTAATGGCTTTCAGATCCAGGTACGGCACTTCGCCAAACCGGATTCACGAAGCGTCCTCACCCACCGGTAAAAGATAGGAACCGTTAGATGAGCGAATACTCAGTTTTCACCTCTGAATCCGTCTCCGAAGGTCATCCCGACAAGATCGCGGACCAGATTTCCGATGCGGTGCTCGACGCCATCATCGCCAAGGACAAATACGCCCGCGTGGCCTGCGAAACCCTGGTGAAGACCGGTGTCGCGATCATCGCCGGCGAAGTCACCACCTCCGCCTGGGTCGACCTGGAAGACCTGGTGCGCAAGGTCATCATCGACATCGGCTACAACAGTTCCGACGTCGGCTTCGACGGTGCCACCTGCGGCGTGCTGAACATCATCGGCAAGCAGTCGGTGGACATCAACCAAGGCGTCGACCGCGCCAAGCCGGAAGACCAGGGCGCTGGCGACCAGGGCCTGATGTTCGGCTACGCCAGCAACGAAACCGACGTGCTGATGCCCGCCCCGATCTGCTTCTCCCACCGTCTCGTGGAGCGCCAGGCCGAGGCCCGCAAATCCGGCCTGCTGCCGTGGCTGCGCCCGGACGCCAAGTCCCAGGTCACCTGCCGCTACGAAGGCGGCAAGGTCGTCGGTATCGACGCCATCGTCCTGTCCACCCAGCACAACCCGGAGGTCAGCTACAAGGACCTGCGCGAAGGCGTGATGGAGCTGATCATCAAGCAGGTGCTGCCGGCCGAACTGCTGCACAAGGACACCCAGTTCCACATCAACCCGACCGGCAATTTCGTGATCGGCGGCCCGGTGGGCGACTGCGGCCTGACCGGCCGCAAGATCATCGTCGACTCCTACGGTGGCATGGCCCGTCACGGCGGCGGCGCGTTCTCCGGCAAGGACCCGTCCAAGGTCGACCGTTCGGCTGCCTACGCCGGCCGCTACGTGGCGAAGAACATCGTTGCCGCTGGCCTGGCCGAGCGTTGCGAGATCCAGGTGTCCTACGCCATCGGCGTGGCCCAGCCAACCTCCATCTCGATCAACACCTTCGGCACCGGCAAGATCAGCGATGACAAGATCATCCAGCTGGTCCGCGAGCATTTCGACCTGCGTCCGTACGCGATCACCAAGATGCTCGACCTGCTGCACCCGATGTACCAGCCGACCGCGGCCTACGGCCACTTCGGTCGCAACCCGTTCGAAATGACCTACGGTGACGACACCTTCACCGCCTTCACCTGGGAGCGCACCGACAAGGCTGCCGCCCTGCGTGACGCCGCCGGCCTGTAAGACCCGGTAGCAGGAAAAGCCCCGCCTCGGCGGGGCTTTTTCGTTTCCGTGCTCCCACAAACCGTCGCGAAGAATCCACGCCCATCCCGGCGTCGAGCACCGCTTCCCAGTCCTAGCCTTGCGAGTTTCCGCCGCCCGGACGCCAGCCATGCTTCGCCTTGCCCTCGCCTTCCTGCTTTGCCTTCCCCTCGTCGCCAAGGCCTGCCCCGACTGGCCGGCCGAGCAGGCACTCCGGCAGATCGATGCGCTCCGTGCACAGCTGAAGCAGTGGGATGACGCCTACCACCGCGACGGCCAGTCGCCGGTCGCCGACGAACTCTACGACCAGGCCCGCGAGCGCCTGCTGCAATGGCAGGCGTGCTTCCCGCGAGTCCCTGCCGCCCCCGAGGCGCCGCTGGCCAGCAGCGCCGGGGAGGTGCGGCACCCGTTCGCGCATACCGGACTCGACAAGCTTCCCAATGCCTCGGCCGTGCGCACCTGGCTGGCGCGCCGCAGCGACCTCTGGGTGCAGCCCAAGGTCGACGGCGTGGCAGTCACGCTGATCTACGGCAACGGCCGGTTCACCCAGGCGATTAGCCGCGGCGACGGCACCCGCGGGCAGGACTGGACTGCCAATGCGCAGCGGATTGCCGCCATCCCCAAGGAATTGCCCGACACGAACAGTGAGCTGGTACTGCAAGGCGAGCTGTACTGGCGCCTGCCGCAGCATGTGCAAGCGCGGAACGGCGGTATGGGCGCACGCGGCAAGGTTGCCGGACTGATGGCGCGCAAGGAACTGGATGACGAGGGCGCGCAGATCGGCCTGTTCGTCTGGGAGTTGCCGGACGGGCCGCTGGAGATGCCCGAACGCCTGGAGCGCCTGCGCCAACTAGGACTCGGCGACAGCGCCGCGCTCACCGAAGCGGTTACTGGCCTGCCGGATATAGAGGCCTGGCGCGAGCGCTGGTATCGCCAGGCGCTGCCTTTCGCCAGCGACGGCATCGTCATCCGCCAGGGCCGCCGACCGCCGGGCAAGGCCTGGAGCACACAGACACCGGGCTGGGCGGTGGCCTGGAAGTACCCGCATCAACAGGCACTGGCCGAGGTGCGGCGCGTGGAGTTCAAGGTCGGCCGCAGCGGGCGGGTGACACCGGTGCTGCATCTCGCCCCCGTGGAGCTGGATGGCAGGACCATCCGGCGCGTCGGCGCCGGCTCGCTCAAGCGCTGGCGCAGCCTCGATATCCGGCCCGGTGATCAGGTCGCCGTTGCCCTCGCGGGGCTGACCATCCCGCGCCTGGACGGCGTGGTCTGGCGCTCGCCGACTCGCCCCGAAATGGCTGCCCCCACGGACGACCAGTTCAACGCCCTGTCCTGCTGGAGGCCCGATGAGGGCTGCGAGGAACAGTTCCTCGCTCGACTCGATTGGCTGGGCGGCAAGCATGGCCTGGGGCTTTCCGGCGTCGGCCCAGGTACCTGGCGGCGCCTGCACGAAGCCGGCCTGCTGACAGGACTGCTCGATTGGATGCCCCTGACACCAGAGCAATTGAGCCAGGTGCCCGGCCTGGGCGAGCGCAGCGCCGCCACCCTGCACCAGCAGTTCCAGCTGGCTCACCAACGCTCGTTCACCGCCTGGCTGCGCGCACTCGGCGCGCCCTCCCCCAATGCTCATCCAGCGGGGGAAGACTGGTCCGCACTGGCCGCCCGCGGCGCTTTGCAGTGGCAGGAGCAACCGGGCATCGGCAAGGTCCGTGCGATGCAGCTGGAGGCTTTCTTCAAGGCGCCGGAGGTCGTGCAACTGCGGGAGCGGCTACACGACCTCGGTATCACCGGCTTCTGAGCGCCTCAGCGCATCTGGAAGGCTTCCTGATGGAAGCGGTTGCCCGGCATGCCCTGGCGGCGCAGGTCACGGCGCAGCAGTTCGGCCAGCGCCTGCGGACCGCAGAACCAGACGCTCGGCCAGCGCCCCTGCGCTCCGGGTTTCACGCCCAGGTCGGCCGCCTGCAGGTAGCCTTCGCTTTCGCTGTAATGCACGCGCAGATCGATGCGCGGCAATTTCGCGCACAACTCACGCAGGCGACCGGCGTAGATCGCGTCGGACGGCGAACGCACGCAGTACAGCAGTGTCACTTCCGGGCAGTCATCCGGCCGCGCCTGTAACGACTCGAGCCAAGCCAGGAACGGCGTGATGCCGATACCTCCGGCGATCCACACCTGCCGCTCGCCCTTGTCACGACGGAAATCGAAGCGGCCGTAGGGCCCTTCCACCTTCACCGGATCACCGACCTTCAGGGCATCCTGAAGGCGCTGTGTGTAGTCCCCGAGCGCCTTGATGCTGAAGCGCACCTCGCCATTGCCCTGGTCGCCGCTGGAAAGGGTGAAGGGATGCTGCCCCTCCAGGCGATTACAGGTGAGGAAGGCGAACTGGCCGGCACGATGCTGCCAACGGCCCTGCAGCTTGCAGGTCACCTCCAGCATGCGTTCGCCGGGGCGCTCGAGCGCTATCACGACGCCGTCATGGGTGCGCTGACGGCCGATCTGCCCGGCGAGCGACCAGAGCGCGCAGAGGCTGCCCACGGCGGCGCAGAACGCCACGAGCCAGCCGACTGGCTGAGTCCAGTAACCCGCCGGCGCCAGCACCACGCCATGGAAGGCGAGCACCAGGTAGACCACCGCGAGGGTTTTGTGGACATAGCGCCACAGGTGGTAGGGGAAGCGTTGCCAGAGGGTGATGACCAGCATCGCCGCCAAAAGCCAGGCCGACCATTCGCCCAGGTCCTTGGCCGAGCCGCGGAACGCGTCGAGGAAGGTTTCCACCCGCGGCCCCTTGGCCGGCTTGGCGATGAACTCGGCGAGCAGCGGCCCGCCCAATTCCATCAGGTAGTGCAGCAGGCCCAGCACGATGGCCAGGATGCCCGCCCATTTGTGCGCGCGGTACATGCGGTCGAGGCCGTCGAGGGGCTTTTCCAGCCAGACAGGGCGCACCGCCAGCAGCATGATCAGTGACATCAGCGCGAAGGATGCGACACCCGTGAAGAGAATGGCCTGCTTGCGCAGGACCCAGATGTCCAGCGTCGCCGGTGGGTCAATGGCCAGCGCCAAACCAAAGGTGGCCGTCACGGCCAGCAGTACGATCCAGATGAGTTTCATGAGTCCTCCTTGGGGGCGCCAAAGCAGCGAGCCCAAGCGGAAGCTGAAGGATTCTTCTGAATCATCCCTTAATTCTGTATGGACTTTCGCCCGGTATCGGCAATGCCATGACCCATGTCAAAAGCATCGTCCTTCGATATGCTCGGCATATTCCTACAAGTAAGTCGTAACATGCGCCTGCGAGTCCTCTCCGACCTCCACCACGAACATTTCCCCGACGGCCGCCGCGAACTACCGCAGGCCGCTGCGGACGTTATCGTGCTGGCCGGAGACATTCACGAGCACCTGCAAGGCCTGCACTGGGCGCGCGAGGAATTCCCCGACAGTGAAATCATCTACGTCGCCGGCAATCACGAGTTCTATCACTCCGACCTGCCCGAGCTGACTCAGAGCATGCGCAACCTGGCCCGTGCGCTGGACATCCATTTCCTCGAAAAGGATTCGGTGATCCTTAGCGGTGTCCGCTTCCTCGGCACCACGCTATGGACGGACTTCCAGCTCTACGGCGAAAGTGCGTCGGAACTGGCCTGCGAGCAGGCGCAGCTACTGATGCCGGATTTCAATACGGTGGATTACTTCACCCAACCCTTCACACCCCGGATGAGCCAAGCGCTGCATGGCGCCAGCTGCGAGTGGCTAGATGCGGAGCTGGCCCAGCCCTTCCAAGGCCCGACGGTGGTGGTGACGCACCATGCGCCCAGCGCCCGTTCGATTCCTTCGCACTACGTCGGCGACGCCCTGTCACCCGCCTTCGCCTCGAACCTGGAAAGCCTGGTCGAGCGCTGCGATCTATGGATTCACGGGCACGTCCACGAGTGCCTGGATTATCGAGTTGGCCGGGGGCGGATCGTCGCCAACCCCGGCGCCTACCCCGGTGAGTACAGCGGTTTCGATCCCTGTCGGGTGATCGAACTCTAGAACGGTGGCTCGCTATGTGGCGGTTCGCCGGGTGACAGCTCGCTGAAGAAACGCCAGATCTCTGCAGGTCCATCCAATTGCGGGTCGACCTGACCGAGCAGGCGTGGCGGCCGGTAAAGCGGCTGCGAAATCAGGTGCCCGCCACCAAACACCGTCACCAGCTCAACCGGCGGCCCGCCGCTGTCTGCCCAACGTTGCCGCTGCGTCCATACCGGACCGGGCTGGGTCAGCTTGTCCACCTGTGGCGCACCGCCCTGACCGTTACGCCGCGCCAGCGCGAGAGCAGAATCCTCGGCGGAGAGCACATTGCCGCGGTCACCGAAGCCGAACAGCGTGACCCGGCCACCTGCATAGGGATTGATCGGGTCCCGCGTGCCATTCATCAACAGCGCAGCCTTGGGCGCTTCAGCAGGACGACAGGCGTCGTTGTCGGTGCTCGGCAGGCTGGCAGCCACGGCAGCGACACCGTCGACCTTGTCCGGCGCCTCGGCAGCCAGGCGCAGCGCCATCTGCCCGCCATTGGAGTAGCCAGTGACGAACACTCGCTCCGGGTCGACGCCGCGCTCGCGCCGCAGGCTGTCGATCATCAGCGAGAGAAAGCCGACATCGTCGATGTTCAGGCGCCGCGCGCTGTAGGAAGCGGCCCGCCGACAGTCGTTCCAGTGCCCTTCGAAACCATCGGGATACAGCACCAGGAAGCCATCACGGTCGGCCAGCGCGTCGAAGCGATAGCCGCTGTCGCGGCGCATGCGCTCGCCGTTACTCTGCGAGCTGTGCAGCACCACCAGTAGCGCCGGGCGCTCTGCCAGTTTCTGCGGCACGTAAAGGACATAACTGCGGCGCCGTTCGCCCTGGCGCACCGAAGCATCCTCGCTGCTGCCGGTCAGCGCCGGTCGCGACTTCAGTTCACCGGGCACGTACCACCAACCGCCCACCAGCAGCGCCAACACCAGCAGCGCGATGAGTGCCTGCACGATCCGCATCGCCACCCGCATACCGCCTCTCCTTGCCCGCCTGGCGGGCCTTGCGAGTCCCGGCCGTCTTCTGAGGCAATCGAGCGGGGGCAATTGTCCTGGGGCAGCCCCTCGCCCGCCCGTCCATGGCAAACTCTAGCCGTTGACTCCAACGTCATAGTGTTTGGTAACCAAGGACTCCGAAAATGTTCCGAAGCTCTGCCCTGATGGCCGCCGTTTTCGCCTTCGGCTGTGCAAGCCCGCTGTTTGCCGCCGATGCCGCCAAGCAACCGCTGACCGGCTGCGCCGCCAAGCGCGCCGCCATCGAAACCCAGCTCGAACAAGCCAAGGCGCAAGGCAACGGCAACCGCGTCGCCGGCCTGCAAACTGCCCTGGAGAAGGTGAAAACCTATTGCACCGACGCCAGCCTCACGCAGGAGCGCAAGCAGAACGTGCTGGAGGCGGAGAAGGAAGTCGCCCAGCGCGAGAAGGACCTGCGCAAGGCAATGAGCAAGGGTGACGCGGAGAAGATCGAGAAGCGCAAGGACAAGCTGGCCGAAGCTCGCACCGAACTGGAACAGGCCAAGCGCGAGCTGGAGGAGTAAGCGTATCGCTGTAGGAGCGGATCTTATCCGCGATCCGACTGACAGCTCGGTCTGAGCGCTGCGCGGATAAGATCCGCTCCTACAAAAGCGCGCTTAGAGCGCGCGGAATTTCTTGTGGCAGGCTTCGCAGGCATCTTCCACCGCGGCGAAGTCCTTGCGCACACCCTCGGGAGTCGGCGCAGCATTGCGGGTGTTCTCGCCCAGCGTGCCGACGGCCTGCTCGAAGGTCTTGGCGTCGGCCTGGAACTCCAGCTGACGCTGCCAGATTTCCGCCTTGGCGCGGGTGTCGTCGCTTTCTACCTGGTCCGCCGGCGGCTGGGTGGTGGGGAAGTACTGCCAGGGCTTGTCGGCCAGCTCGCCGAGCTTGGTCGAGTTCGCGCGGAACTTGTCCGCATCGAAGGGGATGCGTCCGCGCAGCATGCCACCCATGTCTTCGCTGGTCTTGAGCATCTCCTTGAACACCGCCTGGCGCTTGTATTCCGGTGAGTTCGGGTCCTGGCGATGGCAGCCGGCGAGCGCGGTGCCGGCGAGCAGCAGAACGAGCAGGGTCTTCAACTTCATGGGGGACTCTTGTAGGACGGCTGGACACGGAAGCGCCGGATTATCCGCCCCGATCCCCGAATGATCCAGACCGGCCGCCCGCCGCTGCGGCCATCCGCCGCAGCACCGTGCCTTTCGTTCAGCTGCCGTTCAGGTGCGCTCAGGTCAGGCCGAGACGACGAAGATCGCGATGATCAGCGCCATGCCGGCAAACCACACCAGCGAGCGCAGCAGCGCCAGGTCGGCGATGTAGAAGATCAGGTAGAGCAGCCGGCTGGTGACCCAGGCGATGGCCAGGCGGTCGATGGTGGCGGGTTCGGCATTGTTCACCACGTAAGCGATGATCGCTGCCGCGGCGAACGCCGGGGTCACCTCGAAGCTGTTCATCTGGAAGGCATTGGCGCGCTTGCGGTAGCCCTCCAGGGTGGCGAGGAAGGTACGCGGGTCGTGGTTCTGCCGGGGACCGAAACCGCCGCCGGTGAACTTGGCGATGCTGGTGCCGACGTAGGGCAGGAAGATCGCGATCAGGACGCACCAGAAGGCAATGGGCATGGAGGAGTCTCGTCGAGGGGGAAAGCGCGCAGCTTAGATCAAGGCTGCACACCGCGTCCTTGACCGGCTTGGCGGCTTGCCCCGTAGCCGGGGCCAATCCTCAGAGCTTCATCACCAGCATGCCCGCCAGTACCAGGCTGCAAGCAGCCAGGCGCGGCAGGCCGAAGGGTTCCTTGAGGAAGCGCATGCCGAACAGCACCACCAGCAACACGCTGGTTTCGCGCAACGCGGCGGCCTCGGCGATGGAGCCCAGTTGCATGGCCCAGAGCACCAACCCATAGCTGAGCAGCACGCAGAAGCCAACACTCAGACCCAGCTTCCAGTCATTGATCCAGAACTTGGCGAAGGCCCGCGTCCGCCCGAACAGCGCCACCAGCGGGAACGGCAAGCCGGACAGCAGCGAGAGCCAGACCAGATAATCCAGCGGCTTGGGCCAGAGCTTCAGCGCGTTGCCGTCGGTCCAGGTGTAGCTGCCGATGCACAGGCCCATCAGCAGCACGGTGGGATAGGCGATCCACGGCAGCTTCGAACCGCCGCCGCCCTTGAGCAGGAACAGCATGCCGACCGGGATCAGCAGGATGCCGAGAATCTGCTTGTCCGTCAGGTGCTCGCCGCCGAAGGTCAGGGTCAGCGCCAAGACCACCAAGGGCGACAGGCCGCGCATCAGCGGGTAGACCAACCCGAGGTCGCCAACCTTGTAGGCCTGGATCAGCAGCACCCGGTAGACCAGCTGCAGCGACACGGCGGCCAGCAGCCAGGGCCAGACGGCGGCGGGAGGAATCTCGATCCAGGGCAGCACGACCAGCGCAGCGGCCAGGCCGACCATGTCCATGCAGGCGACCACCAGCAGGCGGTCGTTGCTGAATTTGACGAGGGTGTTCCAGGTGGCGTGCAGCAGGGCGGCCAGCAGCACCAGGGTAGTGGCGAGCACGAAAACGAACTCCTGGTATAGACCAGTCCAATTCTACCCCGAGCGCCCCCACTGCCGGCAAGCACCGAGTGTTTAGGACATTTCCATCTGACTGATCAGCCAGAACTGGCCTAGACTGGGCCTTTTCGCCTGCACGAGCACCTGCCATGCCACGCCTGATCAAGTTCCTGACTGCTTATATCCTCGTCACCCTGCTCTCCGGTTGCGGCTACAACGCCATGCAGTCCGGCGACGAAGGGGTGAAGGCCGCCTGGTCGGAAGTGCTCAACCAGTACCAGCGGCGCGCCGACCTGATTCCCAACCTGGTCAGCACCGTGAAGGGCTACGCTGCCCATGAGGCCAGCGTGCTGACCCAGGTGACCGAGGCACGCGCCAAGGTCGGCAGCACCACCATCAACGCCGACCAGTTGGACGATCCGGAAGCGATGCAGCGCTTCCAGCAGGCCCAGGGCCAGCTCAGCTCGGCGCTGTCGCGCCTGCTGGTGGTCTCCGAAAACTACCCGCAGCTCAAGGCTGACGGCCTGTTCAAGGACCTGCTGACCCAGCTCGAAGGCACCGAGAACCGCATCACCGTCGCCCGTGGCCGCTACGTGAAGGCCGTGCAGGAGTACAACGTGATGATTCGCCAGTTCCCGCAGGTGATCACCGCGAAGATCTTCGGCTACAAGCCCAAGGCCAACTTCAGCGTCGAGAACGAAGCCGCCATTTCCACCGCGCCTAAAGTGGACTTCGGCAACGCGCCGGCGCAGCCCGCGCAATGACCCTGCCGCGCTGGCTGCTGGCCGCCCTGCTGCTGTGCTGGGCGGCCCTGCTGCAAGCCGCGCCGGTCGCCATCCCGCCGCTCAGCGCCCGCGTCACCGACCTCACCCAGACCCTCGATGCGGGCCAGCGCGCGCAGCTGGAAAGCCAGCTCGCCGGCCTGGAGCAGCGCAAGGGCGCGCAGCTGGCCGTGCTGCTGGTTCCCAGCACCGGCGAGGACAGCATCGAGGACTACGCGGTACGCGCTTTCGAGCAGTGGAAGCTGGGCCGCAAGGGCGTAGATGACGGCGTGCTGCTGGTGGTCGCCAAGAACGACCGTACCCTGCGTATCGAGGTCGGCTACGGGCTGGAAGGCACCATCACCGACGTGCAGGCCGGACGGATCATCCGCGAGCAGATCGTTCCCTCCTTCCAGAAAGGCGACTTCCCCGGCGGCATCCAGGCCGGCGTGAACAGCCTGATCGCACTGATCGAGCCGCCGGTCAACGCTGCCACTCCGGACAGTCCCGACGACGAGCTGCCGCGCACCGGCCCGGCGGAGAACTACAGCGACACCTACTCGAACCAGAACGCCAGCAGCGTCGAGGAAATCCCGCCCACCCGCCTGGCTGCGATGCTTGGCCTGCTGATCGGTGTGCCACTACTGGGCATGCTGCTGCCGATGTCCTGGATGCGCCAGCGCAGCATGGGCCGTTACCTGCTGTGCAGCGCGGTAGTAGGCGCCGCAGCCTCCGGCGTATTGCTGTTGAGCGAAGCAAACCCCGCGGCGCTGCAACAACAGATGATCGGCGCCTTTTCGATCCCGCTGGTGCTGTACATCTTCTTCCTGCCGCCGATGTGGCTGACCATGGGCGTGCTGCAACTGCTGATGAGCATCCTCAGCTCCATCGGCCGGGGTGGTCGTGGTGGCGGTGGAGGGGGTGGCGGCTTTCGTGGTGGCGGTGGCTCCAGCGGCGGCGGCGGTGCCTCCGGCCGCTGGTAACTCCCGCTGAGAATTACAGGGCGGCGACGCCCTGTTCTTCCTCGCGGATCGAGCGCAGCACCTGGCGCTGCAGCTCGATGAACTCGGCGCTGGCGGCCATGTCCTCGTGGCGCGGGCGGCCGAGCTTTACGTCGAAGGTGGTCTTGATCCGCCCCGGCCCCAGGCCCATCACCACGATGCGGTCGGACAGGTAGACCGCCTCTTCCACGTCGTGGGTGACGAACATCACCGTCAGTCGATGGGTTTCCCAGATGCGCGTCAGCAGTTCCTGCATCTGGTGGCGGGTCATGGCGTCCAGCGCACCGAAAGGCTCGTCCATCAGCAGGATCTTCGGCCGGTAGGACAGCGCGCGGGCAATCGCCACGCGCTGCTTCATCCCGCCGGACAGTTCGTTCGGATAAGCCTCGGCGAATTTCGTCAGCTTCACCAGCTCCAGGTGCTCGTCGGCGATCTCGCGGCATTGTGCGCGGGACAGGCCGGCGGCCTTGAGCGCGAACTCGACGTTCTGCCGCGCCGTGAGCCAGGGCAACAAGGTATAGGACTGGAACACCACCCCACGGTCCAGGCCCGGCCCGGTGATCGGTACGCCGTCGACCCGCACGCTGCCACTGTCGAACTCCTCCAGGCCGGCAGCGATGGACAGCAGCGTGCTCTTGCCGCAGCCCGAAGTGCCGACGATGGAGACGAACTCGTTGTCCGCCAGGGTCAGGTCGATGTTGCGCAGCACCTCGCGGCGCTCCTTGCCGACCGCGAAGCTCTTGTTCAGGCCGGTGATTTCCAAGGTCGCCATCAGCTGCGCCTCCGGTTGTAACGGAACAGGACCTTCTCGCCGGCACGCATGGCCTGGTCGGTGACCAGCCCGAGGAAGCCGAGCAGGAGGATGTAGCCGATGATGGTGTCGGTCTGGAAGAAGCGCTGGGACACGGTGATGCGGTAGCCCAGGCCCGAGGTCGCGGCCACCAGCTCGGCCAGTACCAGCCAGGTCCAGGCCCAGCCAAGACTGATCCGCAGCGCATCCCAGATGCCCGGCAACGCGCTGGGCAGGACGATCTTCAGGAGAATGCGGCGATCCGGCATGCCGAGCGTTCGGCCGAGGCCGACGAAATCCGCCGGCACGCGCTTGATCGCGTCCATCACCATCAGCACCTGCTGGAAAAAGGTACCGATCCAGATAATGAGGAATTTCTGGAAGTCGCTGGTGCCGGCCCAGAGGATGGTCAGCGGGACGAAGGCGACTACCGGCATATAGCGCACGAAGTCCACCAGCGGCTCGGTCGCGGCCTTCCAGAAGCCGTAGCAACCGGCGAACACGCCGATCACGATGGACATCGCCGAGGACACCACAAAGGCCACGGCGATGCGGTACACGCTGACCTTCAGGTCCGACCACAAGGTACCGTCGGCGGCCAGCTTGAGCATGCGTGCCCAGACGTCGCCGGGCGCGGGAAGGAAGATTTTCGGTACCGCGCCGCTCGCCCCGGCCAGCCACCAGAGCAGCGCCAGCAGGACGAACACGGCGCCGCCGATGAGCAGGAAATGGCGCTGCGCGATCGGCTTGCCGATGGTGAACAGCGGGTTGGATTTGCGGGCTTTCATGTCGGGCTCGTCGAACGGAGAAAGACGCGGGCCGGCTCAGGGCCGGCGCGCGGGGTGTATCAGAGGATCAGAGTGCCTCGACGAAACGCGCGTCGATGGCCTGCGCCGGGGTGACCGGCTGCTGCAGGATGCCGGCTTCGCTGGCGGCCTTCTGGATGTGCTCGAACGAGCCTTTCTGGAAGGCGCCCTTCAGCTCGGCCTGGTTTTCTTTCACCGAGTAGAAGTGCACGCCGTCGAAGGCGCTGGTCAGCTCGGACTCGTCGGCCCCCACACCCTTGGCGATGGCGGCGCGACCTTCGGCGCCCTTCTCGTTGTAGTGCTTCAGACCGGCTTCCCAGCTCTTGATCAGCGCCAGCACCTGGCCGGGACGCTCCTTCAGCACTTCGTCGCGGACCACGAATACGTCGCTGATGATGCCCGGATCATCCGAGCCCTTGTACAGCAGGTTGACCTTGGGGTTCTGCTGCTTGGCGGCGGACAGGTAAGGCTCGTAGGTCACCGCGGCCGGCACTTGCCCGGCGATCAGCGCGCTGCCGGCGTTGGCGGCGGGCATCGGCACCGGCTGCACGTCGGCGATGGTCAGACCAGCCTTGCGCAGGGCGCTGTGCAGGAGGATGTCGCTGGTGGTGCCTTCTTCATAGGCAACCTGCTTGCCCTTGAGGTCGGTCAGGGTCTTGATCGACGGGTCGACGATCAGCGCGTCGGCGCTGGTGCTCTGGTCCAGCAGCAGGACGATCTTCACCGGCAGGCCGGCGGCGACCATGGCCATGGCAGTGTGGGTGGCGAGGTTGCCGCCATCGATCTGACCGCTGGCCAGGGCGGCGTTCATGTCCTTGTCTTCGGTGAAGTTGACCAGCTCGACCTGCTCCAGGCCATTGGCCTTGAAGGCGCCGGCCTGTTCGGCGACGTACCACTGGCCGTAGCCCAGCCAGGGCTGCATGCCCATCTTGAAGGTGCCGGCCTCGGGCTTGGTGTCAGCCTTGATCGCGGCGGCGTGCGCGGCGCCGGCCAGCAGCAGGCTGGCGCAGGTGGCCACGGCCAGTTGGCGCAGTGCGGATGCGAAGGTGGTGTGCATGGTCTCTCCCCGGTCATTGTTTTGCAGCTGCATTCCTGGCGAATGAAGCGCTGCTGGATCGGCGGGGAGCTTGCGTCGGCCCATGCCCGCCGTGGGCGGGCAAAGGCTCACATTCAATCGACGCAAATGCAAAGGTTTTCGCCGCGGATCGGCTTGGCTCCGGGCACGCTGGCAATCACCCTGGCGAATCAGCCATCAGGGCTGGGGAATGGCGTCGTCCTTGAACTGATCCTTGATGTAGAGGATCTCGGTGCGACCATGCGGTGCCGGCTGACCGTCCGGGCCGATGTTGACGAAGACCATCTTGTCGACCGTGAGAATGCTCTTGCGGGTGATCTTGTTGCGCACTTCGCAGCTCAGGGTGATCGAGGTGCGACCGAACTCGGTGGCGGTAATGCCCAGTTCGATGATGTCGCCCTGGCGCGCGGAGCTGACGAAGTTGATCTCGGAGATGAACTTGGTGACCACACGCTGGTTGCCCAGCTGGACGATGGCGTAGATCGCCGCTTCTTCGTCGATCCACTTCAGAAGGCTACCGCCGAACAGGGTACCGTTCGGGTTGAGGTCTTCAGGCTTGACCCATTTGCGGGTATGGAAATTCATGAAAGCTCCTTCTTGGGAGGTTGCGCCTCGTGAGCGCGATGACGGGGAAAGCCCCACCGGCTATGCAAGTCTGGCTCGGACTGCCGCTGCCCACCCTGCCCTGGCTCAGCCAAGGCCAGCTTCGGCGCGGTATCGCGCGGCTTCATCCACCAGCCAGTCGCGGAAGGCTCCCAGGGTCGCCGATTCCACCTTGCGTTCGGGAATCATCAGGTAATAGGCATTTTCGCTCAAATAGGCATGTTGCATCGGCACGATCAGCCTGCCGTCGGCCAGCTCCTGCTGGATCAGCATCGGCGGGATCAGTGCCACCCCCATGCCATGCATGGCCGCCTGGGCGAGCATGGAGAACAGCTCGTAGCGCGTACCGCTCATGTCGTGCGCCACACTCATGCCCAGCGAGCCGAACCACTGGCGCCAGGCGTAGGGTCGGGTGGTCTGTTGCATCAGCGGCAGCTCGGCGATCTGCGCGGCCGACAGCTCCCGGCGGCCGCCCAGCAGCTCGGGGCTGCAAACCGGCACCGGGTTCTCGTGCATGAGGAAGTTGGCCACCGTGCCGGACCAAACCCCATCGCCAAAATACAGCGCGGCGTCGAATTCGGTGTCGGCGAAGAGGAAGGGCCGGGTGCGGTTGGTCAGGTTGACCGTCACTTCCGGGTGAAGGCGCTTGAAGTCCTTCAGCCGCGGCAGCAGCCACTGGGTCGCGAAGGTCGGCACCACCGCCAGCTCCAGCGTGCCGCCACCCTGCTGGCCCATCACCGCCAGGGTGTCGCGCTCCACGGCGTCCAGCCGTTGAGCGACGCGACGGCTGTAGTTGAGCCCCGCTTCGGTCAGCTTCACCCCGCGCCGCGAGCGGCGAAACAGCTCGACGCCGAGGAACTCCTCCAGCGTGGCGATCTGCCGGCAGATCGCGCTCTGGGTCAGCGACAGCTCGTCGGCGGCCTTGGTGAAGCTTTCGTGGCGGGCCGCCGATTCGAAGGCGACCAGCGCCGCGGTGGTCGGTATCTTGCGTCGCATCGAATGCCTCTTCGGAATATCGTGATGCGCAGAATTCGCCAGGAACGCCTGATATAGAGGCCATTCATGCGGAGAAATGCGTCAAATCCACAATTACGGAGTGACAAAATAGCACAACAGCGTGCGAATTAGTCGGTTGCCCGGCTTCCCGACGGCTGACTAGGATGGCCCACACCGAGCCCGCCTAGACTTGTGCGGGTCATTCACTGTCTGCGTTAGAGGTTTCTCCATGGCGACCAAAGCAAGCTTCAACTGGGAAGATCCGCTGCTGCTGGATCAGCAACTCACCGAAGAAGAGCGCATGGTGCGTGACAGCGCCCAGCAGTTCGCCCAGGACAAGCTGGCCCCGCGCGTGCTGGAAGCCTTCCGCCATGAGCAGACCGACCCGGCGATCTTCCGCGAGATGGGCGAAACCGGCCTGCTCGGCGCCACCATCCCCGAACAATACGGCGGCAGCGGCCTGAACTACGTGTGCTACGGCCTGATCGCCCGTGAAGTCGAGCGCATCGACTCCGGCTACCGCTCGATGATGAGCGTGCAGTCCTCCCTGGTGATGGTGCCGATCAACGAATTCGGCAACGAAGCCACCAAGCAGAAGTACCTGCCGAGACTGGCCAGCGGCGAATACATCGGCTGCTTCGGCCTGACCGAGCCGGACCACGGCTCCGACCCGGGCTCGATGATCACCCGCGCCAAGAAAGTCGACGGCGGCTACCGCCTGACCGGCGCCAAGATGTGGATCACCAACAGCCCGATCGCCGACGTTTTCGTGGTCTGGGCCAAGGATGACGAAGGCCAGATCCGCGGCTTCGTCCTCGAAAAAGGCTGGGAAGGCCTGTCCGCCCCGGCGATCCACGGCAAGGTCGGCCTGCGCGCCTCGATCACCGGCGAGATCGTGATGAACAACGTGTTCTGCCCGGAAGAAAACGCCTTCCCCGACGTGCGCGGCCTGCGTGGTCCGTTCACCTGCCTGAACTCCGCTCGCTACGGCATTTCCTGGGGTGCCCTGGGTGCCGCCGAAGCCTGCTGGCACACCGCTCGCCAGTACACCCTGGACCGCAAGCAGTTCGGCCGCCCGCTGGCTGCCAACCAGCTGATCCAGAAGAAGCTGGCTGACATGCAGACCGACATCACCCTCGCCCTGCAAGGCTGCCTGCGCCTGGGCCGGATGAAGGACGAAGGCACCGCCGCCGTCGAAATCACCTCGATCATGAAGCGCAACAGCTGCGGCAAGGCCCTGGACATCGCCCGCCTGGCCCGCGACATGCTCGGCGGCAACGGCATCTCCGACGAGTTCGGCGTGGCCCGCCACCTGGTCAACCTGGAAGTGGTGAACACCTACGAAGGTACCCACGACGTCCACGCGCTGATCCTCGGTCGCGCCCAGACCGGCATCCAGGCGTTCTTCTAAGCGCCTCGCGTCGGCCCGCTCCCACTGGAGGGCAGGTCGGCGCCCGTTTTACCTCTCGCCCGAGAGGCCCCGGGGAGGACCGTGGAGTCCCCGCACCGCGTCCTCCCCGCCCCTATTCAAGCTGCAGGTGATTGCATGTCCGGCGCCCTTTCGCACATCCGTGTCCTCGACCTCTCCCGCGTTCTCGCCGGCCCCTGGGCTGGGCAGATCCTCGCCGACCTCGGCGCGGAAGTGATCAAGATCGAGCGTCCCGGCAGCGGCGACGACACCCGCGCCTGGGGCCCGCCATTCCTCAAGGACAGCGATGGCCGCGACACCAGCGAAGCGGCGTATTACCTGTCGGCGAACCGCAACAAGAAGTCCCTGACCATCGACTTCACCCAGCCCGAAGGCCAGCGCCTGGTGCGCGAGCTCGCCGCCAAGGCCGACATCGTGCTGGAGAACTTCAAGGTCGGCGGCCTGAAAGCCTATGGCCTGGACTACGAGTCGCTGAAAGCACTCAACCCGAAGCTGATCTACTGCTCGATCACCGGCTTCGGCCAGTTCGGCCCCTACGCCAAGCGCGCCGGTTACGACTTCATGATCCAGGGCCTGGGCGGCCTGATGAGCCTGACCGGGCGCTCCGACGCCGAGGAAGGCGCCGGCCCGGTGAAGGTCGGCGTGGCGCTGACCGACATCCTCACCGGCCTGTACTCCTCCACCGCGATCCTCGCCGCCCTCGCCCACCGCGATGTCAGCGGCATCGGCCAGCACATCGACATGGCGCTGCTGGACGTGCAGGTCGCCTGCCTGGCCAACCAGACCCTGAACTACCTGACCACCGGCAACCCGCCGCGTCGCCTGGGCAATGCGCACCCGAACATCGTGCCGTACCAGGACTTCCCGACCGCCGATGGCGATTTCATCCTCACCGTCGGCAACGACGGCCAGTTCCGCAAGTTCGCCGAACTGGCGGGCCACCCGGAGTGGGCCACCGATGAGCGCTTCTCGACGAACAAGGCGCGCGTGGCGCACCGCGAGGTGCTGATCCCGCTGATCCGCCAGTCCACCGTGATGCGCACCACCGCCGAGTGGATCGCCGTACTGGAACAAGCCAGCGTGCCCTGCGGCCCGATCAACGACCTGGCACAGGTGTTCGCCGACCCGCAGGTGATCGCCCGCGGCCTGCGCGTGGACCTGCCGCACCCGCTGGCCGGTAGTGTGCCGCAGGTGGCCAGCCCGATCCGCCTGTCCGAGACGCCCGTGGAATACCGCAACGCCCCGCCGACCCTCGGCCAGCACACGCAGGAAATCCTCGAAGGCGTGCTGGGGCTGGACCTGGCGGCCATCGGTAAGCTGCGTGAAGGCGGCGTGATCTAAACCTCCTGACAACCGGCACCCGTGCCCTGCGGGTGCACGACGATCCCCGAAACGACGCCCGCGCCAGGGTTTTCACGGCCCCTGGCGCGGGCGCGGCGGGGTTCCGGGTCGCGATGTGCCGCGCGAACGCGACCAAAAGCCTTTGGCTTGTCATGCGCCATGGCTATAATCCGCGAGCTTCAATAACGGCCGGCGCTGCCCGGTCGTTCCCGCCACCTGTCCGAGGGGCGCTGCAGCAGGTCGATTCGCTTCGGCTTGTCAGGCTCGGACGGGGCGCGTCACGGTCGGCTGCCGCCAACCGCCAAACGCATCAACGGCGCCCATTCGCAGACAACGAATGGAGTTACACATGAGCGCTGCTTTTACTGACTACAAAGTCGCCGACATTTCCCTGGCCGCCTGGGGCCGCCGCGAGCTGATCATCGCCGAGTCCGAAATGCCGGCTCTGATGGGCCTGCGCCGCAAGTACGCCGCCAGCCAGCCGCTCAAGGGCGCGAAAATCCTCGGCTGCATCCACATGACCATCCAGACCGGCGTACTCATCGAGACGCTGACTGCGCTGGGCGCCGAAGTGCGCTGGTCCTCCTGCAACATCTTCTCCACCCAGGACCAGGCCGCTGCCGCCATCGCCGCCGCCGGCATCCCGGTATTCGCCTGGAAAGGCGAGACCGAGCAGGAGTACGAGTGGTGCATCGAACAGACCATCCTCAAGGATGGCCAGCCGTGGGACGCCAACATGGTGCTGGACGACGGCGGTGACCTGACCGAGATCCTGCACAAGAAATACCCGCAGATGCTCGAGCGCATCCACGGCGTCACCGAAGAGACCACCACCGGTGTGCACCGCCTGCTCGACATGCTCAAGGCCGGCACCCTGAAGGTCCCGGCGATCAACGTCAACGACGCGGTCACCAAGAGCAAGAACGACAACAAGTACGGCTGCCGTCACAGCCTGAACGACGCCATCAAGCGCGGTACCGACCACCTGCTGTCGGGCAAGCAGGCCCTGGTGATCGGCTACGGCGACGTGGGCAAGGGCTCCGCCCAGTCCCTGCGCCAGGAAGGCATGATCGTGAAGGTTTCCGAAATCGACCCGATCTGCGCCATGCAGGCCTGCATGGACGGCTTCGAGCTGGTATCCCCCTACAAGAACGGCCTGAACGATGGCACCGAAGCCAGCGTTGACGCCGCCCTGCTGGGCAAGATCGACCTGATCGTTACCACCACCGGCAACGTCAACGTCTGCGACGCCGGCATGCTGAAAGCGCTGAAGAAGCGCGCCGTGGTGTGCAACATCGGTCACTTCGACAACGAAATCGACACCGCCTTCATGCGCAAGACCTGGGCCTGGGAAGAGGTCAAGCCGCAGGTGCACAAGATTCACCGCACCGGCGCTGGCGACTTCGACCCGGCCAACGACGACTACCTGATCCTGCTGGCCGAAGGCCGCCTGGTGAACCTGGGCAACGCCACTGGCCACCCGAGCCGCATCATGGACGGCTCCTTCGCCAACCAGGTACTGGCGCAGATCTTCCTCTTCGAGCAGAAGTACGCCGACCTCTCCGCCGAGAAGAAAGCCCAGCGTCTGACCGTCGAGGTACTGCCGAAGAAACTGGACGAAGAAGTGGCCCTGGAAATGGTGAAAGGCTTCGGTGGCGTCGTCACCCAGCTGACCCCGAAACAGGCCGAGTACATCGGCGTGACCGTGGAAGGCCCGTTCAAGCCGGACACCTACCGCTACTGATGTACCAGAGGGCAGACGAGCAATCGTCTGCCCTCTTCGCCATCTGGTGCCCCATGGATCTGCAGGACAGCTACAACCAGGCCTGGCTCTTCGCCGCCGGCGCTCACGCCGGGCAGACGCTGACCGCCTCGACACTGCCCTATGCGGTCCACCTGGCGATGGTGGCCAATGAAGTGATGGCGGCCGACCGCGAAGCGCCCATCGAGCGCCTGGCGGAAACCGTCCAGATCGCCCTGCTGCACGACGTGCTCGAAGACACCCCGGTGCCCTTCGAGGAACTGCAGACGCGTTTCGGCGAGTTCGTCGCCGAGGGCGCACAGTGCCTGAGCAAGGTGGTGAATGGCGAGAAGCTGCCATTCGACATCTACCTCGAAAGGCTGGCGACCGGCGCGCCGCAGTATGCGATCGTCAAGCTGTGCGACCGGATCACCAACCTGCAGCCGCCACCCTCGACCTGGGCGCGGAGCAAGATTGCCCAATACCATGTTCAGTCGCAGCGCATCCTGGCCGTCCTCGGCCATGCGCACGAGCCCAGCGCCGAGCGACTGCGCACGAAGATAGACCACTACCGCCGTTACTTCTGAAGTCGACGGCACATGCCGGCAGCCACGCAATGACGCGGCGCCGAAGGAACGACCATGAGTCAGAAAGAACGCCGTTTCAGCTTCGAGTTCTTCCCCGCCAAGACCGAAGCCGGCCATGAAAAACTGCTGGCCACTGCGAGCCAGCTGGCCGCGAAAAAGCCCGACTTCTTCTCCTGCACCTACGGTGCCGGCGGCTCCACTCGCGACCGCACCCTGACCACCGTGCTGCAACTGGATGGCGAAGTGAAGGTGCCGACCGCACCGCACCTGTCCTGCGTCGGCGACACCAAGCCCGAGCTGCGCGCCCTGCTGGCCCACTACAAGGACGCCGGGATCCGTCGCATCGTCGCACTGCGCGGCGACCTGCCCTCGGGCATGGGCATGGCCAGCGGCGAGCTGCGCTACGCCAACGAACTGGTGGAATTCATCCGCGCCGAAACCGGCGACCACTTCCACATCGAAGTTGCCGCCTATCCGGAAGTTCACCCGCAAGCGCGCAATTTCGAGGATGATTTGGCGAATTTCGTGCGCAAGGTCAAAGCCGGCGCCGACTCTGCCATCACACAATACTTCTTCAACGCCGACAGCTACTTCCATTTTGTCGAGCGTGCGGAGAAACTTGGTGTCAGCATTCCGGTCGTACCGGGTATCATGCCGATCACCAACTACACCAAACTGGCCCGCTTCTCCGACGCCTGTGGCGCGGAAATCCCCCGCTGGATTCGCAAGCAGCTGGAAGCCTACGGCGACGACATCGCCAGCATCCAGGCCTTTGGTGAGCAGGTCATCACCGACATGTGCGAACGTCTCCTCGAAGGCGGCGCACCCGGTCTGCATTTCTACACCCTGAACCAGGCTGAACCCAGCCTGGCGCTCTGGAACAACCTCAAGCTCCCCCGCTGAGGATCATTGCTCCGGGCTTACCGTCCGCGATCCCGGCCAGCGCAACGCCGGCGTATCGTGGACGGGGTGCTTCCAGCCATCGGCTGAGCGCTCGCCCCGAGCTTGAAATCACGCGCCCTCGAGCCGGCAGGTCGCCGGCCTACAGGAACCCCGCATGTCCTTTACTTCCCTCGGTCTCTCCGAGGCCCTGGCTGGCGCCGTTGAAGCTGCCGGCTACGCGCGCCCCACTCCCGTCCAGGAACGCGCCATCCCCGCAGTACTGCAAGGCCGCGACCTCATGGTTGCCGCCCAGACCGGCACCGGCAAGACCGGCGGCTTCGCCCTCCCGGTGCTCGAACGCCTGTTCCCCGAAGGCCACCCGGACCGCGAACACCGCCACGGCCCGCGCCAGGCCCGCGTCCTGGTACTGACGCCGACCCGTGAGCTGGCTGCCCAGGTGCATGACAGCTTCAAGGTCTACGCCCGTGACCTGCCCCTCAAGAGCGCCTGCATCTTCGGCGGCGTCGGCATGAATCCGCAGGTTCAGGCGATGTCCAAGGGCGTCGATGTCCTGGTCGCCTGCCCCGGCCGCCTGCTCGACCTGATCGGTCAGGGCAGCGTCGATCTGTCCCGTGTGGAAATCCTCGTCCTCGACGAAGCCGACCGCATGCTCGACATGGGCTTCATCCACGATGTGAAGAAGGTCCTCGCCAAGCTGCCGGCCAAGCGCCAGAACCTGTTGTTCTCGGCGACCTTCTCCAAAGACATCATCGACCTCACCAACAAGCTCCTGCACAACCCGGAGCGCATCGAGGTCACCCCACCGAACACCACCGTCGAGCGCATCGAACAACGCGTGTTCCGCATTCCGTCCGTACAGAAACGTGCCCTGCTGGCACACCTGGTGACCATGGGCGCCTGGGAGCAGGTGCTGGTGTTCACCCGTACCAAGCACGGCGCCAACCGCCTGGCCGAGTACCTGACCAAGCACGGCCTGCCGGCTGCCGCGATCCATGGCAACAAGAGCCAGAACGCGCGCACCAAGGCCCTGGCCGACTTCAAGGCCAACGACGTACGCATCCTGGTCGCCACCGACATCGCTGCCCGCGGCCTGGACATCGACCAGTTGCCCCACGTGGTCAACTACGAGCTGCCCAACGTCGAGGAAGACTACGTCCACCGCATCGGCCGTACCGGCCGCGCCGGCCGCACCGGTGAAGCCATCTCGCTGGTGGCGCCGGACGAAGACAAGCTGCTCAAGGCCATCGAGCGCCTCACCAAGCAGCGCATCCCTGATGGCGACATGCAGGGCTTCGACCCCGACGCCGTGCTGCCGGAAGTCCAGCTGCCCGAACCGAAGGAGGCCCCCCAGCGCCAACCGCGCAAGGACAAGGCCAAGCGTGGCGAGCGCAAGGACCGCAACAAGGACAAGCCGCAGCAGGCCCAGGGCGAAGAACAACTGAACACTGCGCCCGCCGCAGAAGGCGAAACAGCCGAGGGCGACAAGCCCGCTGGCAAGCGCCGCCGCCGTGGCGGTCGCGGCAAGAAGAAGGGCGACGGCCAGGGCGGCGACGCTCAACCCAATGCCAATGCCAACGCCCAGCCGCGTGAGCCCCGCCAACCGCGCCAGCCCCGCCAGCAAGAACAGCAGGGCCAGGGCCGTCAGCAGCAGGGCAAACCGGCTCGCGCACCGAAGGCCGACGGCAACCGCGATCCGGAAGAATTCCTCGACGACGACTTCGACAACTTCGGCAACCGCGCCGACTACGTCAGCCCATTCCCGGACAAGGACCAGCAGCGCGGCCAGCGCCGCCGTGGCGGCCAGGGTCAAGGTCAGGGCCAGAACCAGGGCCAGGGCCAACCGCGCGCTCGCGGCCAGGGTGGTCAGGGCGGCGGCCAAGGTCAGGGGCAAGGTCAGAATCGCGGCCAGGGTCAAGGTCAGGGCCGAGCCGCCAAGAAGCCTAACGGCGGCGGTCGCCCCCAGGGCCAAGGCCAGGGTGGCAACGGCCAGGGCAAGCAAGGCCAGCGCAAACGCGGTGGCAAGGCGCCGGCTTCGCGGATGAACGACGCCCCGCTGCGCGAGCCGAGCGAGTACGGCGCTGCCAAGCCGACCCGTCAGCCGGTGGTGATCAACAAGCGCGATCTGGTCCGCACCGACCGCTTCCCGACGCCGGAGCAGCTGGAAGAGCTGGAGCCGCGCCGCAAGACCGAGCGTCCCGCGCTGCTGACCCGCAACCGCGAGTGATGCTGTAGAAGAAACCGCCCTCCGGGGCGGTTTCTTTTTGCCCGGCAATTGTGGGGCTCCCTGGATACTGGAAGGCTTTTCGCCGGAGCGAGCTTGTTCGCGAACTGAGTCCGCTGCGGAGCTTTTTCGCGAGCAAGCTCGCTCCTACAAGCGCCGCCCCTCGCCCACCGAACAAGCACAAAAAAGCCGCCCGAAGGCGGCTGTTTCACAACTGCATGAATCTCACAGCACCTGCCGCAGGAAGCTCTGCGCACGCGCGTCCTTGGGCTGGGCGAAGAATTCCGCCGGGGCGGCGTCTTCCAGCAGCTTGCCGTGATCGAAGAACAGCACGCGGTCGGCCACTTCACGGGCGAAGCCCATTTCGTGGGTTACGCAAACCATGGTCATACCTTCCACGGCCAGGGTCTTCATCACGTCCAGCACCTCGCCGACCATTTCCGGGTCGAGCGCCGAGGTGGGCTCGTCGAACAGCATCACCTTCGGCTCCATGCACAACGCACGGGCGATCGCGACGCGCTGCTGCTGGCCGCCAGAGAGGCGCGACGGGTACTCATTGGCCTTCTGGCCGATGCCGACCTTCTCCAGCAACGCACGGGCCTTGGCCTCGCGCTCGGCTTTGCCGCGCTTGCGCACGACTTTCTGCGCCAGGCACAGGTTCTCCAGCACGGTCATGTGCGGGAACAGGTTGAAGTGCTGGAACACCATACCGACTTCGCGGCGATAGGCGTTGATATCAGTCTTCGGGTTGGCGAGGTCGACGCCGTCGATGCTCACCGAGCCCGAGTCGAACTCTTCCAGGCCGTTCAGGCAGCGCAGGAAGGTGGACTTGCCCGAGCCGGACGGGCCGATTACCACCACCACTTCGCCCTTGGCCACGCCAGTGGTGACATCGTCCACCGCGCGCACCAGCAACCCGGGCGTCTCATAGGTTTTGCACAGGTTACGGACTTCAATCACTTTGGCCGAGCCTCCGCTCCAGGCGCCCCGCCAGGTGGGACAGTGGCAGGTTGATCACGAGATAGAGCGCGGCGACGCAGAACCAGATCTCGAAAGTGGAGAACGAGGTGGTGATCGCCTCGCGGCCGCTCTTGGTCAGTTCGGTGATGGCGATCACCGAGACCAGTGAGGTGTCCTTGACCAGGCTGATGAACTGCCCGGCCAACGGCGGCAACACGCGCTTGAAGGCCTGCGGCAGGATCACATGGCGCATCGACTGCGCGGCGTTCAGGCCCAGGGAACGCGCGGCCTCGTCCTGGCCACGGGCGATGGACTGCACGCCAGCCCGAACGATCTCGGCCACGTAGGCACCGGTGAACAGCGCCAGCGCCGCCACCCCGGCGAACTCGCGGGAGAGGTTCAGCACGGTACCGATGAAGAAGTAGAAGATGAAGATCTGCACCAGCAACGGCGTACCCCGCACCAGCTCGACGTAGAGGGTCGAAAGGTCGTGCAGGGTCGGGTTCTTCGACAGGCGGCAGAGACCGGTGAACAGGCCGATGAACAGGCCTAGCGCACCGGAGACGAAGGAGATCCACACCGTGGTCCACAGCCCCCAGGCCAGCGGCCCGGCGGCCCAGTGGCGGGTCGCGCCGACGACATCGCCCTCGGCGACATCGTCGTTCTCGGAGAACTGCAGGCTGTCGGCGGCCACGGTCAGCACTTGCTGCTTGCCGTCCTCATCCACCAGCGTGACGCGAGCGTTGTCGCCCTGATCCTCTATCTTCTCTACCCGCGAAATACTGTCCGCGCGCAGGGGTTCTTCAGCCTGGTAGGCGAAGTACTGCGGGACGCGGTTCCAGCGCCACTCGTAGGAAATCAGCGAGGTGGAGTACCAGAGGGCCAGGCCGATCAACAGCAGGATCAGTCCGGTCAGCCCGTGCCAGGGCCAGGTTGCGCGTTTCGTTCTAGCCACGAATCTCTACCGTGAAAATGCGAACGCGCAGGCCTGAGGCCTGCGCGTCGGGTCAACCAGCGTCAGACGTGGATTATTCCATGTCCTTCAGCCAATCGGTGCTCTTGAACCACTTGTCATGCAGACGATCGTAGGTGCCGTCTTCACGAATCTGCTTGAGGAAGTTGTTGATGAAGTTGATCGAGTCGTAGTCGCCCTTCTTCAGGCCGAAGGCCAGCGGCTCGTAGGTAAACGGCTGGTCCAGGTGCACCAGCTTGCCAGCGCCGAACTTGCTCACACCAACGACGTTGTAGGGCGAGTCGTAGATGAAGGCGTCGGCCTTGCCGTTGACCACGTCCATGACCGCTTCGGGCTCGTTGTCGAAGCCGTGGTACTGGGCCTTGGACAGCTGCTTCTTGGCGACGAATTCGCCGGTGGTGCCGATCTTGGAGGTGATGCGGTACTTCGCGTCGTTCAGGTCCTTGTAGGACTTGATCTCGCCTTGCAGTTCCTTGCGGATCAGCAGGGTCTGGCCCACCACGATGAAGGGATCGGAGAAGTTCAGGCGCAGGTTGCGTTCCTGGGTCAAGGTCATGCCCGAGCCGATCATGTCGAACTTGTCGGTGAGCAGCGCCGGGATGATGCCGTCGTAGGCGGTGGAAACCAGCTCCAGCTTGACGTTCATGGACTTGGCCATGGCCTTGAGCAGGTCCACTTCGAAACCGACGATCTGACCGCGCTTGTTGGTCATCTCGAACGGCATGTAGGTCGGGTCCATGCCCACGCGCAGGGTGCTGCGCTTGGCCGCTTCATCGATGGCGCCGGCCTGAGCCGCGCTCACGCTGACCAGGGCGCAGACGCCCATCACCAGCGATGCCAGGTACTTTTTCATCCCCAAACTCCCAAGCAAATGAAAGAACTTGTTGTTTTTTCCAGCGATCGAGCCGGGCGCGCCAAGGCATGCCGGGCGCAGAAGGGTGCGAAGCGTACCCCATGCGGCGGATATCTCAATCTTTTCTGGATAGCTGGCGCAGGGTACCAGCAGCGGAGCGAGGGGAAAACAGGGGAAACCGGCGAGTCGCCCTCACCCCGCTCTTCACAGGAGCAGGATGAGAGCGACGCGGCATCAGGACTGCGCGGCGGGCAAGGCCATCGCGCCCTGCTCCGCGACCGGCGTCAGAGGGACGGCTGGGGCATGGGCGTCAGCCTGCAGCGAGTGGCGCCACGGCCCAATCCATTGCTCCTTCTCGCCCTGCCAGAGCGCCAGGTGCAGGCGCGACAGCGCCACCGGATCGCTCAGCAGCGCCAGGCGACGGTTGCCATCGAGCTGCTCGGGGCCGGCTTCCAGCGCCTTCTCGACCAGCGCGGTGCGAGTCGCCTCGATGGCCGCGGACTGGCCGTGACGGGCGGTGCCCATGGCGCAAGCCAAAGCGTTCAGCACCGGGTCGACAGCAGAACGAACGAAGCCATCCTTCAACGCTTGCCAGCGGTTCTGGTAGGTGTACTCGTCGGTGGCACGCAGCTCGCGCGGAGTGTCGTATTCCTCGGGAATGAGGAACAGCTTCTCGTCGCGCGAGGCCAGGCCCAGCTTGACCCGGCTGCTGATCACCGAAACCGGGATCGAAAGCATCAGCGCGCCGACGATGGGCGACAGCCACCACAGGAAACGCGGGTTCAGCCATGCCACCAGCAGTGCCCAGCACAGGCCCAGCAGGGTCTGCAGACCGTGGCGACGAATCGCTTCGCTCCACGGGGTGTCGTCGTCGTCACGCTGCGGCGACTTCCACTGCGCTTCCCAGCCGAGGAACGCGGCCAGTACGAAGCGGGTGTGGAAGAGCATGCGCACCGGGGCAAGCAGCACGGAGAAGAACATCTCCAGCAGCATGCTCATCGTCACTTTGATCACGCCGCCGTAACCCTTCGCGCCCTTGGCCCAGATCAGCATGACGCTGAGCAGCTTGGGCAGGAACAGCAGGGTCAGGGTGGTGGAGAACAGCGCGATGGCCTTCTCCGGGTGCCACTGCGGCCAGATCGGGAACAGCTGGCGCGGCTCCAGGAAGTACTGCGGCTCCATCAACTGGTGTACCGCCAGCAGCGCGGTGGACAGCACCAGGAAGAAGAACCACAGCGGCGCCGACAGGTACGACATCACGCCGGTCAGGAACACCGCGCGGTGCACCGGGTGCATGCCCTTGACCAGGAACAGGCGGAAGTTCATCAGGTTGCCGTGGCACCAGCGGCGGTCGCGCTTGAGCTCGTCCAGCAGGTTGGGCGGCAATTCTTCGTAGCTGCCTTCCAGGTCATAGGCGATCCACACACCCCAGCCGGCACGACGCATCAGCGCGGCTTCGACGAAGTCGTGGGAGAGGATCGCGCCAGCGAAGGAGCCCTTGCCCGGCAGCGGTGCCAGGGCGCAGTGCTCGATGAAGGGTTTCACCCGGATTATCGCGTTGTGGCCCCAGTAATGGGATTCGCCCAGCTGCCAGAAGTGCAGGCCGGCGGTGAACAGCGGGCCGTAGACGCGGGTGGCGAACTGCTGCATGCGCGCATAGAGGGTGTCCATGCCCGACGCCTTGGGCGCGGTCTGGATGATACCGGCCTCGGGATTGGCCTCCATCAGGCGCACCAGCTTGGTCAGGCAGTCGCCGCTCATCACGCTGTCGGCGTCCATGACGACCATGTACTTGTACTGGCCACCCCAGCGACGGCAGAAGTCATCGATGTTGCCGCTCTTGCGCTTCACCCGGCGCCGACGGCGGCGGTAGAAGATGCGACCGAAGCCCAGGGCTTCCTTGCACAGCTCGATCCAGGCCTTTTCTTCGGCCATGGCGATGTCGGGCTGGTTGGTGTCGCTGAGCACGAAGAAGTCGAAGCGATCCAGCTCACCGCTGGCCGCCACCGACTCGTAGGTCGCCCGCAGGCCGGCAAAGACGCGCGGAACGTCCTCGTTGCAGATCGGCATGACGATGGCGGTACGCGCATCGGCGGCAATCGGCTCGCTGCCCGCGCTGCTGCCGGAGATGCGGTAGCGGTCGCGGCCGGTGAGCAGTTCCCAGAAGCCCATCAGGGCAGTCCAGAAACCGGCCGACACCCAGCAGAAGAGAATGGCGAAGAGCGCCAGCACGCCGAACTGAATGGCATAGGGCAGCACCTGCTCCAGAGTCTGCAGCCAGGTCTGGCGATTGATCTCTTCAAGGTCGACGAAAGCCCAGCCCTGGTAGGGCAGGATGCCTTTCATGTAGTAGGTGGCGACGCTGGTCTGGCCGAGCATGAGCAGGACCAGAATGAACCGGCGTAGCGAGCCGACCCGCTGCCAGCGTGCCTTGGGCAGGTCACGGGCAGGTTTGGCCGGGTTGCTGCGACCGGTCAGCCGGCGCCAGCCGCGCATGATCGGATTGGTACGCCAGGGCTCGGGAATCACCTTGGTACGCTGGATCGGCGGCGCAGCCTTGAGGTAGGTGCGGCCGTTATCGTCCATGCCCAGCATCTGGGCATCGTCCAGGTCCTGCCCATAGCCGTGGCGCAGACGCGCACCGACCGAAGCCAGCGCAGCGTCTTCTCCCTGGACATCGCCAGCGAGCTGCTCATGCAGCTCGCTGAAGGAACCGGCCTGGGCCAGCCGCTCCCGCTCCTGCGCCGAAAGGGGCAGGTGCGCGAGGTAGTCGGCCACCGGCGCGGTGGTAGCGGTGGAATTATTCATCGGCAGGCAGCTGGTAGCTCCAGGTTTCGGAAATGGTCTGGCCACCGTTCACCAGGGCGGCGCGCATTTCCGTCGGCTTCTTCGGATCCTTGACCTTGATCCGCAGGGTCAGACGCCAGCCCTTGGTCACTGCGTTATAGCGCAGGGCGTTTTCCTTCACCTCGGCGTTGTCGTCGGTGCTCACCTGGGTGCTCACCGGCGCATCGGCCGCCAACGCCTTCAGGGTCGGACCGACGAAGTCGACGACCAGAGCAACGCTGCCATCAGGCTGGCGGATCAGGTTCTTCTGCTTCACGTCACCGACCGAACGCAGGGTCTGCATGACCCAGGCATTCTTCGCGTCGTGCAGGGCTTCCTCGTCCTTGGTCCAGCGCATGCGGTAAGCGAAGTCCAGCGGCTCGCCGGCTTCCGGGCGTTTCTCCGGGTTCCAGAAGGCCACGATGTTGTCGTTGGTTTCGTCCGGGGTCGGGATTTCCACCAGCTCGACGGTACCCTTGCCCCAATCGCCCTGCGGCTCGACCCAGGCGGACGGACGCAGGTCATAGCGGTCGTCCAGGTCTTCGTAGCGGGAGAACTCGCGACCGCGCTGCAGCAGGCCGAAACCTTTCGGGTTCTCGACGCTGTAGGCGCTGACGGACAGGTGTTTCGGGTTGTTCAGCGGACGCCAGATCCACTCGTCGTTGCCAGCGTGGATCTGCAGGCCGGTGGAGTCGTGCAGTTCCGGACGGAAGTTGTGCTCCGGCGACGGCTGGTTGGAGCCGAACAGGAACATGCTGGTCAGCGGTGCCAGGCCCAGCTTGCTCACCTTGTCGCGCAGGAACACGCGAGCCTTCACGTCGACCACGGTGTCGTTGCCCGGACGGATGGTGAAGCGGTACGCGCCGGTCGCACGGGGCGAATCCAGCAGCGCAAAGATCACCAGGTGCTTGTCCTTGGCCTTGGGCTTCTCGATCCAGAACTCGCGGAAGCGCGGGAATTCCTCACCCGACGGCAGCGCGGTGTCCAGCGCCAGGCCGCGTGCGGACAGGCCCCACCACTGGTCCTTGCCGATGATGCGGAAGTAGCTCGCCCCCAGGAAGGTGGCGATCTCGTCCTGCTTGTCGGGGGAGTTGATCGGGTACAGCAGGCGGAAGCCGGCGTAGCCCAGATCCTTGGTGGCATTGGCGTCAAACTTCAGGGAACCGAAGTCGAAACGGGAGGGATCGTACTTGATCTCCTTGACGTCGGTCGCCGTGACTTCGTTGATCTTCACCGGGGTGTCGAAGTGCATGCCCTGGTGATAGAAGCTGATCTTGAAGGGGGTCTTCTCGTCGGCCCAGTAGGCCTTCTCGTTACGGAAGCGAATCTGCTGGTAATCGGCGAACTTCATTTCGCTGAATTCCGATGGCAGGTTGCTCGTCGGTGCGCTGTACTTCTCAGCAGCCAGCGCCTTGGCCTTTTCGCCAACGTCGTCGAGATTGAAGGCCCAGGCATGGGTAGCGCTCAACGCCAACAGGGCGGAGCCGACCAGTCCGCGAAGGATTTGGCGCGAAAGCGGTTGTTGAACGGAACGGAAAATCACGAGTCCCCCTCGTCCGTGAACACAAAACGATTAAAGCCAGCAAAGGCGATGCCAATTTGCCGGCGATTGAATTCCGACCCCGGTGAGCCTGAATGATTCCCCGATTCTTTCCACGGGTACTTCGGGCTCCCGGAGGCGCATTGTTCTAAGTGCATAAGCCCTAACCATCATCCCACGGCGATATGACAAGCTGCCGCGCGTTCAAGCCTCCAGTAGAAAGGTCACCGGGCCGTCGTTGACCAGGTGGACCTGCATGTTGGCGCCAAAACGGCCAGTGGCGACCAGCGGATGACGCTCTCGCGCCTGCTCCACGAGTAGATCGAACAACGCGGCGCCCTTTTCAGGTGGCGCCGCGCTGGAAAAGCTCGGTCGCAGCCCTTTTCGGGTATCCGCGGCCAGGGTGAACTGCGAGACCAGCAGCAGACCGCCGCCGACATCGCTCAATGAAAGGTTCATTTTACCTTCATCGTCGCCAAACACTCGATAGTTAAGCAGCTTGTGCAACAAACGGTTCACGGAGGTCTCATCATCCTGCGGCTCGACGCCGACCAGGGCCAACAGTCCGTGATCGATGGCACCGACGATTTCCCCATCGACCTCGACACGGGCGCCGCGCACCCGCTGGATCAGACCCTTCATTCAGCCTCCGGCGGGAGGTTCAGCAGGCGCCGGCCGATCTCGTTGGTGGCGCGCACGAGAGCATCGGTGATGCCCGGCTCACCGGCGACGTGACCGGCGTCGCGGACGATCTGCAACTCGCTGTTGGGCCAGGCCTTGTGCAGTGCCCAGGCATTGTCCAGCGGGCAGACCACGTCGTAGCGGCCGTGAACGATCACTCCCGGCAGGTGGGCGATCTTGTGCATGTCGCGCAGCAACTGGTCGGGCTCGAGGAAGCCGTCGTTGACGAAATAGTGATTCTCGATGCGCGCGATGGACAGCGAGCGGTGCGGGTCGGCGAAGCGCTCGACCACCGCCGGATTCGGACGCAACGTAGCGGTGCGGCCTTCCCAGGTGGACCAGGCGCGGGCGGCGTGCATCTGGGCGATCTGGTCCGGGCCGGTCAGGCGGCGATGGAAGGCATGCAGCAGGTCGTCGTGCTCGTCGGCAGGAATCGGCGCCAGGTAGTCCTCCCAGTAGTCGGGGAACAGGCGGCTCGCACCCTCCTGGTAGAACCAGCGAATTTCCTGCGGGCGGCAGAGGAAGATGCCGCGCACGATCAGCGCCAGCACACGCTCGGGATGGGCCTGGGCGTAGGCCAGCGACAGCGTTGAGCCCCAGGAGCCACCGAACAGCACCCACTTGTCGATGCCCAGGTGCTCGCGAATGCGCTCGATATCCTGCACCAGGTGCCAGGTGGTGTTGTTCTCCAGACTTGCGTAGGGCGTGGAGCGGCCACACCCGCGCTGGTCGAAGGTGACGATGCGGTAGATATTGGGATCGAAGAAGCGCCGCGACATGGCATCACAACCGGAGCCCGGGCCGCCATGGATGAACAGAACCGGTAGTCCGTCGGGCGTCCCGCTCTCGTCCACATAGAGGACGTGCGGCGCTTCGACGGCCAGTTCATGGCGCGCATAAGGCTTGATTTCCGGATACAAAGTTTGCATGGCTCGCTCCTGGATCAGTGCGTACGGTCGCTCCCGGACCAGTAACCATCCTAGGGCCTGTCGCCACCTTATAGAAAGTCGCGTTGCCGCAGCGCGACTTCCATCGAAAGTCTTCGGCCCCCACGGTGTCGGGCATGATACTCGGGCCAGCGAAAAACCCATAAGGGAGTTAGTGAGCCATGCCACGGAAGTTGTTTCTTTCTCTGTTCCTGATGCTGTTCGCTCTGAGCGGCTGCGGCCGCGACGACCCACGCGCGCAACTGGACGCCGCCGTCAAGCAATTGCAGGACAACCTCGAAGCCAAGAATAGCGGGGCCGTGATCGATCAGCTGGCCGGCGATTTCCGCGCCAACGGCGAATTCGATCGCGACTGGGCCAAGCGCACCATGACGCTGATGTTCCTGCGCCACCAGCAGGTCAAGGTGATCCTGCTCAGCAGCGAGAGCCGGATCGATCCGACCTACACCAACCGCGGCCAGACCGACGCGCAGGTCGCCCTCACCGGCGCCGAGAACCTCATCCCCGACAGCGCCGGGCATTACTCCGTGAGGCTGGAGTGGTGGCGCGACGGCTCCGAGTGGAAACTGGCGAGGCTCGACTGGCAATGAAGACGCCCCTGCAACACCGCATCCGCGCCGCCGGCCTGCTGCTGCGCAACGACGAAATCCTGCTGGTGCGTCACGAGGTCGCCGGCGCTGTGTACTGGATTCCGCCGGGTGGCGGCTTCGAGTCGGACAAGGACGATTCCACCCGCGACACGGTGCGCCGCGAGTGCAGGGAGGAAACCGGGCTGGCAGTGGAAGTCGGCCCGCTGGTCTACGTGCGCGAGTTCGCCGAGCCGGTGGCCGGGCGCTTCCACATGGAGCTGTTCTACCGTGTCGACACCTGGGATGGCCGCGTCAGCCTGGACAACCTGCGCGGCCTGGGCGGCGACGAATTCGATATCCGCGAGGTCGCCTGGATACCCCGCCAGGAACTGCCGCGCCTGCCTTCCTACTACCCCGCCGAATTGCTCGACGACGTCTGGGAACGCCTGGCCGAGGCACAGCCACTGATCCGCCACCTCGGCCTGCAACGCTAGCGGCGTTACTGCACCGGCTCGCTGGTGGGTTTGGCGATGATCGCCTGCAACTCGGCGGTCATGGGGAACTCCAGGTTGAGATTCTTCGGCGGAATAGGCTGCTCGAACCAGCGCTGGTAGATACCCTTGATCTCGCCCGAGGCGTAGAGATCGGCCAGGGTCTGGTTGACCAAGGCAAGGAACTGCGGATCGTCGCGGCGCACCATGCAGGCGTAGATCTCCCGCGACTGCGGCTCGCCCACCACCACCCACTGGTGCGGGTCGCGGGCCTTGGCCTTCTCGCCGTAGAGCAGCGCGTCATCCATGTAGAAGGCCACCGCTCGACCGGATTGCAGCATGAGGAAGGCTTCGCCGTGGTCCTTGGCACTGACCACGTTCATGCCCAGCTTGTGCTCGGCGTTGTAAGCCTTGAGGTAGCGTTCGTTGGTGGTGCCGGCGGTGGTCACCACGTTCTTGCCCTTGAGGTCGGGGAAACCCTGGATGCCACTGTCCTTGGCGGTCAGCAGTTGACCCTTCACGTAGATGAAGCCGTAGGAAAAGGCGACCTGCTTCAATCGCTCGGCGGTGACACCAGTGGAGCCGCATTCCAGATCGACCGTGCCGTTCTGCACCAGCGGGATACGTGTCTGCGAAGTCACCAGGTTGTACTTCACCGTCAGGTCCGGCTTGTCGAGCTTCTGCCTGATGCGCTCGACCACCTTGCCGGCCAGGTCCACCGAGTAGCCCATCGGCTGGCCACTGTTGTCGCCCAGGTAGGAGAAAGGCACGGAAGCGTCGCGATAACCCAGGGTTATCGTGCCTCGATCGGCGACCTTCTTCAGCGTGCCATCCAGTGCCTCATTCGCCTGCGCCAGCGCGCAGACCAGGCTGGACGCCGCCAGCATTCCCAGTACGAGTCGTTTCATGGGTTCGATCCCTCTTGTTGTTATGGGTCGGTTGAAATTCAGGGCCGCGCGGCGATGACGGTGATTTCTACCCGCACGGACGGCCGCGCCAGCAACGCCTGCACCGTGGTGCGGGTCGGTGCGCAACCTTCGGGCAGCCAGGCGGACCAGATGCCGTTCATGGCCTCGAAATCAGTGGCGATGTCTTTCAGGTAGATCGTCGCGCTGAGCATGTTGGCCTTGTCGGTGCCGGCTTCGGCCAACAATGCGTCGATCTTCGCCAGTACTTCGCGAGTCTGGCCCTGGATGTCGGTGGCCTGACCGGGCACCTGCCCGGAGAGGAACACCAGCGAGCCGTAGACCATAGCGCCGGAGAGGCGGTCATTGGTGGCGATGCGGGTAAGTTGCATGGTGAGTCTCCTGATCCAATGAAATCAGCCGGCGAGCCGTTCGGGCGTGAGGCCGCTGGTGTCGATATCCGGGCGGCGGCCGGCGATCTGCGCGGCGATCAGTTGCGCACTGCCGCAGGCCAGGGTGAAACCAAGCGCGCCGTGCCCGAGATTCAGCCACAGCCCGCGCGGGCCGCAGGCGCCTACCAGCGGCACGCCCGTGGGCGTCGCCGGGCGCATGCCGGCCCATTCGATGGCGGCGTCGTAGTCGCAGGCGTCGGGCAGCGTATCCATCGCTTGCTGGCGGATCAGCGCCAGCCGTTTGGGCTCCAGGCGCGGGTCGAAGCCGACGATATCGACCATGGCGGCAATGCGCAGGCGCTCGCCGATGCGCGCGTAGACCACCTTGCGGTCGTAGTCCGTCAGGCTCACGTCCGGCGCGTGGTCACCGGCACGGATCGGCGCCGTCAGGCTGTAACCCTTGAGCGGATAGAGCGGCAGACGCGGCCCGCCCGGCAGTAGCGCGGCGCTGCGGTAGCCGGCGGCGAGGACGACGTGATCGGCTTCGAAACTCTGGCCGCCCGCCTCTACGCCGGCCACGGCAGCGTTGCGCAGAATCAGCTTCGACGCCGGATGCCCATAGACGAGGCGGCAACGGCCGGACGCCTGGAGCTGCTCGACCAGTCGCTGGCAGAACAGGAAGCAATCGGCGACCTCTTCGTCCGGCGTATGGATGCCACCAACAAAGGGCGCGCGCTCAAGCGCCAGGTCCAGCTCACGGCACTGCTGCGCCGACAACACGAATTGCGCGGCAGGATCGGACAGGTTCTGCCGTGCACTGCGGAAGCTGCCTTCGTCGCGGAAGGCCACCAGCTTGCCGTTGCGCCGCCAGTCGAAACCGTCCAGCCCCTCTTCGCGCCACTGCGCCAGCGTGTGCTGGCTGAACAACGCAAGACGCAGCAGATGCCGGGCATTGGCCTGGTTCACCGAACGCCGGCAGGCGAGCGTGAAATCCAGCAGCCAGCGCCACTGCGCCGGATCCAGGCGCGGGCGCAGACGCAACGGCGAGTCCCCGCGCAGCAGCCAGCCCAACGCCTGCTGCGGTACGCCGGCATCGGCCAGCGGCGCGACATAGCGGTAGGACAGTTGGCCGCCGTTGGCGAAGCTGGTTTCCAGCCCGGCTTGATCCCGCGCCTCCAGCACGGTGACGTCGAAGCCTTCGAGGACCAGCGCATGGGCCGTGCTCAGCCCGACCACCCCCGCGCCGATAATGCAAACCCGCTGTGCCATTGCCGTCTCACTGCCCATCGATTCCAGGCCTCGACCTTAGGGCCGGATGACAGGCGGCGAACAATGAATAAACATGGGCAACCCATAACCTTGCGTTATACGCGTACGTTATTCACCCAAGGGGAAGCGCTCATGCGCCTGCGCCATATCGAAGTGTTCCAGGCCATCCGCGAGACCGGCTCGGTCAGCGGCGCCGCGCAATTGCTGCATGTCTCCCAGCCGGCGGTGACCAAGGTGCTGCAGCACGCCGAGCAGCAACTGGGCTTCCCGCTGTTCCTGCGCGTGCGCGGCAAATTGCAGGCGACGCCCGAGGCGCTGGAGCTGGAGCGCGAAGTGGCGAAGGTCACGGAAAGTCTGCAAGGCGTCCGGCGCCTCGCGCAGAGCCTGCGCGGCCAGCCGGAGAACCGCCTGCGCGTGGGCGCCACACCGGCGATGGCACTGTCGCTGCTACCGCCAGTGATCCGCGAATGGACCGACCGCTACCCGCAGAGCAGTTGCGAACTGGCGACCCAGCACTCGCGCGAATTGATCCAGAACCTGCTGATGCGCGAGCTGGATCTGGCGCTGACCCTGCAGCAGACCGACCATCCCGGCCTGCGCTCGCAGCCCATTGCCAGCGGCCCGCTGGTGGCCCTGGCGCCGCGCGGCCACTGGCCGGAAGGCCGTTTGGGTAAGGCGCTGACACTGGACGAGCTGGCGGGCGAACCCATGATTGGCCTGTCCACTTCCGACCCCCTTTCGGCACGCCTGGAAGGCCATCTGGCGAATATCGAGCCGCCACCACGCGTGCGGATCGCGGTGCAGACCTACGCCCTGGCGCGCACGCTGGTGGAAGCCGGAACGGGATTGGCGTTGGTTGATCCTTTCACCGCGCTGGGCGCCGACGAGCGCCTGACCGTGCAGCGCACCCTGTCCCCCACCGTGAAGGTAACGCTCTACGCCCTCACCCGCGCCGACGAAACGCCGCCGCATACCCAGGCGCTGCTGCTGGAGATGTTGGTGCGGCACGCTGAGAAACAACTGGCGCAGCATCGCTTCGAATAAAAGACAGCCCCCTGCCGAACCAGGGCAGCGCCGCCGGGATGCGTGGTCCGGCGGAGCCGCGCCGACAGTCCCGGCGCGACAGGAAGCTGCGTAAAACTCAGCGGCCGTAGCGCTCGCGGCCCCAGGCGATGAAGGTTTCCAGCATTCCGCGGAGCACCTGGGCGGTCGGTGCGGCGAGGTCTTCGCGGTAACCGAAGGGCGCCTGCTCATCCATGTAGTTGCACTGTGCGAGTTCCAACTGCACCGCGTGCACGTTGTCCTGCGGCTGGCCGTAGTGGCGGGTGATGTGCCCGCCCTTGAAGCGGCCGTTGAGGATGTGCCTGTAGGCCGGTGCGCCGGCACACACCGCGACCAATCGCTCGGCCAACTCTGCATCGCAGCTCGCGCCGCTGTTGGTGCCGATGTTGAAGTCCGGCAGCTTGCCGTCGAACAGGTGCGGGATCACCGAGGCGATCGAGTGGGCATCCCACAGCAACGCGTAACCGAACTCGGCCTTCAGGCGCGCCAGTTCGTCGGTGAGGGTCTGGTGGTAAGGCGTCCAGACTTCGGCGAGGTAACGCGCGCGCTCTTCGGCGGAAGGCGTCTGGCCGTCCTTGAACAGCGGGCGGCCGTCGAACAGGGTGTCCGGGTAGAGGCCGGTGGTGGCGGTGCTGTACAGCGGCTTGTCGTCGGCCGGGCGGTTGAGGTCGATGACGTAGCGCGAGTAGCCGGCGGCCAGGGTACTGGCGCCCAGTTCCTCAGCGAAACTGTAGAGCTGCGGGATGTGCCAGTCGGTGTCGGCCAGCTCGCGGGCCTCGTCCACCAGGCCATTTTCCACGGCCGGGGTCATGCGAGTGCCGGGGTGCGGCATGCTGATCAGCAGGGGCACGCGGCCGCGTTTGAATTCGAGAACGTTGTCCATGGGGTGCTAGCTCCAGTACGGGCGAGAACGAACCTGTAGGAGCGAGCTTGCTCGCGAACCCAACTCCGCAGCGGGGCTGTTCGCGAGCAAGCTCGCTCCTACGAAAAGCAGCTCATAGTTCTTCGCCGTGACGAATGATGCGCTTGGGCAGGTCGCCGCCGAGCCAATAGGCGAGTTCAGCGGGGCGCTGGATGTCCCAGGCGATAAAGTCGGCGACCTTGCCCGCTTCCAGGCTGCCGTGGCTGTCGGCCATGCCCAGCGCCCGCGCGGCGTTGAGGGTGACGCCGGCCAGCGCTTCTTCCGGGGTCAGGCGGAATGCCGTGCAGGCCATGTTCAGCATCAGCCGCAGCGACAACGCGGGCGAGGTGCCGGGGTTGAGGTCGCTGGCGATGGCGATGTTCACGCCGTGCTTGCGCAGGGCGTCCATCGGCGGCAGCTGGGTTTCGCGCAGGACGAAGAAGGCGCCCGGCAACAGCACGGCAACGGTGCCGGCTTCGGCCATGGCGATGGCGTCGCTCTCGTCCATGAATTCCAGGTGGTCGGCGGACAGCGCACCATACCGCGCGGCGAGGCTGGAGCCATGCAGCGAAGACAATTGCTCGGCGTGCAGTTTGACCGGCAGCCCCAGACGCTGGGCGGTCTGGAATACCCGCTCGACCTGCGCCGGGGAAAACGCCAGGTGCTCGCAGAAGGCATCCACAGCGTCCACCAGACCTTCCTCGGCCAGGGCAGGGAGGATGTGGTGGCAGACCCGCTCGATGTACTCGTCGGCGCGGCCGGCATACTCCGGCGGCAAGGCGTGAGCGGACAGGCAGGTGGTGCGTACCGTCACCGGCAGCTCCTGTTCCAGCCGGCGGGCCACGCGCAGCATGCGCCGCTCGCTGTCCAGGTCCAGGCCATAGCCGGATTTCACCTCCAGCACGGTCACGCCATCGGCCAGCAGTGGGCGGGCACGCTTGATGGCGCTGGCCAGCAGCTCCTCCTCGCTGGCTTCGCGGGTGGCGCGCACGGTGCTGGCGATACCGCCACCGGCCGCGGCGATCTCGGCATAGCTGACGCCGTTCAGGCGCTGCTCGAACTCACCGCTGCGGTCGCCACCGAACACCAGGTGGGTGTGGCAGTCGATGAAGCCGGGCGTGACCCAGGCGCCGCCCAGGTCGGTACTCTGCAGCGGGCGCTCGGGCAATTCGGAGCGCGGGCCGATCCAGACGATGCGTTCGCCCTCGGTGATGATCGCGGCATCCTCGATGATCGAGTAGCGCCCCGCCTTCATCGTGGCGGCATGGCAGTGCTGCCAGAGGTGTTTCATTGCAGCCTCCCGATACTCGCGCCGACGCTTTGCAGCGCAGCGCGGTCATCCAGCAGCGCGGCGGCGCGGGCGATGTCCGGCGCCAGCCAGCGGTCGCTGTCGTAGGCCGGCACGCGCTCGCGCAGCAGGCTCCAGGCACAGTCGGTGCCGGCACCGAAACGCTGCGGCTTGAGGAATTCGAAGGCCTGGGCGGCCAGCAGGTATTCGATGGCGAGGATCTGCGTGACGTTGCCAACCACCTTGCCCAGCTTCAGCGCGGCACTGGTGCCCAGGCTCAGGTGATCTTCCTGCAGGCCGGAGGTGACGAAGTTGTCCACCACCGCCGGTTGGGCCAGCTGGCGGTTCTCGCCGGCCAGGGAGGCGGCGACGTACTGCACGATCATCATCCCGGAATTAACGCCCGGCTGGCTGACCAGGAAGGCCGGCAGGCCACTGACCAGCGGATTGATCAGACGATCCAGGCGGCGCTCGGCAACGCCACCCAGCTCGGCCACGGCAATCGCCAGCAGGTCGGCGGCCATGGCCACGGACTCGCCGTGGGGGTTGGCCTGGGAGACCACGCGGTAGTCGTCCGGCGTACCCAGCACCAGCGGGTTGTCGGTGGCGGAATTGAGTTCGGTCTCGATCTGCTTCGCCGCGTGCTCCAGCTGGTCACGGCAGGCGCCGTGGATTTGCGGCATGGAGCGGATGCTCAGCGCGTCCTGGGTCCGGATGCCCTTGCTGGCGGCGATGACTTCACTGCCCTCGAGCAGCGCACGCAGGTTGGCACCGACTTTCTGCATGCCCGGATGCGGCTTGAGCGCGATGATCTCGGCGTCGAACGCGTCGATCTGCCCGCGCAGGGCTTCGAAGCTCATGGCACCGATGACGTCGGCCCATTGCGAGAGGCGCGTTGCGTCGTCGAGGGCGAGGCAGCTCAGGCCAGTCATGCATGGCGTGCCGTTGACCAGGCAGAGCCCGTCCTTGGCACCCAGCTGCACCGGTTCCAGGCCTTCGGCGGCCAGGGCCTGGAAGGCCGGAACGACTTCGCCGCGGTAGCTCACTTCACCGATGCCCAGCAGCGCCACGCCGACGTGGGCCATGTGGGTCAGGTAACCGACCGAACCCTGCGACGGCACGCGCGGGGTGATGCCGTGGTTGAGCAGCGCGACCAGCGCTTCGACCACACGGCGATGCAGGCCGGACTTGCCGTGGCTGTAGTTGGTGATGGCCGCGCAAATAATCGCGCGGGTCTGCTCGTCCTTCAGCGGCTCGCCGACGCCACAGGCATGGCTGAGCAGGGTATTGCGCGACAGCTGCGCCAGTTGCTCGCCCTGCAGCACCACGTTGCACAGCGCGCCCAGCCCGGTGTTGATGCCATAGGCGCGCTCTCCCCGGCTGACGATGCGCTCGACGATCCCTCGGGCGTTGTCGATGCGCGCCCAGGCCGCCGGCGCCAGTTGCAGGTGCGCGCCATGGCGAGCCACCGCGACCAGGTCCTGCCAGCGCAGCGGGCCGTTGTCGAGGGTGATGGTGGAAGAGGACGACATGCAGAACTCCTGTAGGCAGGGAAGCCCCCTTCCCCGCCGGTGAATGGCTTTAGATCGCGGCGACGCGGCGCTGGACGAAGCGGTCGACGTATTCGTCGGCGGGCTTGTGCAGGATGTCGGTGGGCGCACCGACCTGGATCAGCTGGCCGTCCTTGAGGATGGCGATGCGGTTGCCGATGCGCACCGCTTCATCGAGGTCATGGGTGATGAAGACGATGGTCTTGTGCAGGGTCTTCTGCAGCTCCAGCAGCTGGTCCTGCATGTCCGCGCGGATCAGCGGGTCGAGGGCGCTGAAGGCTTCGTCCATGAGGATGATGTCGGTATCCGCGGCCAGTGCGCGGGCCAGACCAACCCTTTGCCGCATGCCGCCGGAGAGCTGGTGCGGGTAGGACTTCTCGTAGCCCTTCAGGCCCACGGTGGCGATCCAGTGCAGCGCGCGCTCCTGACACAGCGCCTTGCTCTCGCCACGAATCTTCAGGCCGTAGGCGACGTTGTCGAGCACGCTCTTGTGCGGCAGCAGACCGAAGCTCTGGAACACCATGCTGATCTTGCGCCGACGGAAGTTCTCCAGCGCGGCAGCGTCGTAGGCGAGGACGTCCTCGCCGTCCACCAGGATCTGCCCGCTGGTGGGGTCGATCAGGCGGTTGAAGTGGCGCACCAGGGTCGACTTGCCGGAACCGGAGAGGCCCATGATGACAAAGATCTCCCCCGCCTCGATGGACAGCGAGAGGTCGTTCACCCCGACCACGCAATCGGTGGCGGCCAGTACCTCGGCCTTGCTCTTGCCCTGGCGGATCATCGCCAGGGCCGCATCGGCCTTGGCGCCGAAGATCTTGTAGACGTTCTTGACCTGGATCTTGCTCATTTGCTGGCCTCATGGTGGCGCGAGCGGCCGTAAGCCTGGGTGATGCGGTCGATGACCACGGCGAGGATGACGATGGCGAGACCCGCCTCCAGGCCCTTGCCGACGTTGAGCGTCTGGATGCCTACCAGCACATCCTCGCCCAGCCCACGGGCGCCGATCATCGAAGCGATCACCACCATCGACAGGGCCATCATGGTGGTCTGGTTGATGCCGGCCATGATGCTCGGTAGCGCCAGCGGCAGCTGCACACCGAACAGCTGCTGGCGGCGGTTGGCGCCGAAGGCGGTGATGGCTTCCATCACCTCGCGGTCGACCTGGCGAATGCCCAGGTCGGTGAGGCGGATCAGCGGCGGCGCGGCGTAGATCACGGTGGCGAAGATCGCCGGCACCTTGCCCAGGCCGAACAGCATCAGCACCGGAATCAGGTACACGAAGCTGGGCATGGTCTGCATGATGTCCAGCAGCGGCAGCAACACGGCGCGGAAGCGGTCGCTGCGCGCGGCGACGATGCCCAGCGGGATGCCGATCAGCACCGAGATGATCGTGGCGACCATCATCAGCGCCAGGGTCTGCATCAGCTTGTCCCACAGCCCCACGGCGCCCACCAGGAACAGCAACCCGACGATCACCACGGTCGGCAGGATGCGCCGCGTGGCGTGCCAGGCGATGCCCGCGACGATGGCCAGCATCAGCCACCAGGGCGTGGCTCGCAGCACGCTCTCCAGGTTGACGATGGCCCACAGCAGGGTGTCGGAGATGTGGCGGAACACGTCGCCGTAATTGGTAACCAGGGCATCGACCCAACCGTTGACCCAGTCGGCGATGGAGAAGGTGAAGCGTTCGGGAAACATGGCACGTACTCGTCAGGAGTGGGCATCACCGGAAGGAGCCGAGGCTCCTTCCGGGTTTGGCGGCGTCAGAGCGCGGCCTGGACCTTCTTCGCAGCGTCCTCGCTGACCCAGGTGGTCCACACTTCCGGGTGTTCCTTGAGGAAGGCCTTGGCCAGTTGCTCGGAGGTCAGTTTCTCCTTGGCCATCTTCGCCAGGTTCTGGTTCAGCAGGTCGATGGGCAGGTTGACCTTCTCCAGCACGGCGACCAGTTCCGGGGCCTGGTCATGGAAGGCCCTGGACAGGCCGACCTGGATCTTCACGTCCTTGTTCACGCCCGGCTCCTCCAGCTTCACCAGGTCGGCCTGGCCCATCAGCGGCGTCGGCGACCAGTAGTAGAAGAGAATAGGCTCCTTGCGCTTGTAGCTCGACAGCACGGCGGCATCCAGGGCCGGGCCGGTGCCGGGGCGGAAGTTGGTGTATTTGTCCTCGAGGCCGTACTTCTTCAGCATCTCGGAGTTTTCCAGCTCGCAGGTCCAACCGGCCGGGCAGTTGTAGAAACGGCCCTTGCCCGGCTCTTCCGGATCGCGGAAGACTTCGGAGTACTGGGCAAGGTCGGTCACGGCCTTGAGGTTCGGCGCCTTGGCTTCGATGTTGCGCGCCTTGTCGCCCTCGATCACGAAGCGCGGGACGTACCAGCCCTCGGTGGCGCCGACGATGGGGGCGCCCACGCCGACCACCTTGTTCGCGGCGGCGGCCTTGTTCCAGGCGTCGCTGCGGCCGATCCATTCCTCACTGAAGATCTGGATGTCGTTGTTCGCCAGCGCCTGCTCCATGGTGATGGAGTTGCCCGGCAGGCTGTCGGTTTCGCAGCCGTAGCCGTTCTTCAGGATGATCTGCATGAGGTCGGTGAGCAGCATGCCGCTCTCCCAGTTCAGCCCGGCGAATTTCACCGGCTTGCCACTCTCGCACCAGCCGGCGGCCTGGGCCGAGGTGCCGGCCAGCAGGCCGGCGGACAGGAACAGGCCCAGCAGCGTCTTCTTGGTGTTGTTCATCTGATGCTCCTAAACGTGAATGAGGTTGGGCAGTGCAAGGGCCGTGCGTGCTTGTGGCCGCGCGGCCGGGCCGGTCTGTTCAGGTGCGGGCCGGCAGGATCAGCCGGTCCGGTACTGCCCGCGTGACGCGACGGGCGACCAGGTAATAGAGAACGGCCGGAACCACGAGGCCGATGATCCAGGAGATATCCACGCCACCCAGGGCGTCCACCAGCGGGCCGGTGTAGAACTTGGTGGAGATGAAGGGCAGCTGCACCAGCACGCCGATCACGTAGACGCTGATGCCGGGGATGTTCCAGCGACCGTAGCGGCCATCGGGGTCGGCCAGCGCCGGCACGTCGTAGTGCTCGCGAGTGATGCAGTAGTAGTCCACCAGGTTGACCGCGCTCCACGGGGTGAAGAAGGCCAGCAGGAAGAGGATGAAGGACTTGAACGCGCCGAGGAACGAATGCTGGCCGAGCAGCGCGATCAGGGTCGCGGCGCCGACGATCAGCAGGACGAACACCAGGCGCTGCGCGCGGCTCACTTCCAGGTGGCCACGGAAGCCACTGATCACGGTGGCGATGCACATGAAGCTGCCGTAGGAGTTCAGCGTCGAGATGGTGATCTTGCCGAAGGCGATGCTGAAGTACAGCAGCGCAGCGACAGCGCCACTGCCGCTCAGGCCGACGATGTAGGCCACTTCATGGCCGGCGAACTGCCCGTTGGCTCCGGCTGCTGCGAACACGCCGAAGATCATCGCCACTTGCGCGCCGATCACCGAGCCTGCGCCCACGGCGAGGAAGGTTTTCACCGAGGAAGTCTTGCTCGGCAGGTAGCGCGAGTAGTCCGCGACATACGGCCCGAAGGCGATCTGCCAGGAGGCGGCCAGGGACACCGCGAGCAGGAAGCTGCTCCAGCTGAAATGGCGAATCTGCAGCAGCGCGCTGACGTCGGTCTGGTTCATCAAGCGGCTGAACAGGTAGACGAAGGCGATCACCCCGATGACGCTGGCAATGCGGCCGATGACGTGGATCACCCGGTAGCCGAGCACGGTCACCAGCACGATGACGCTGGCAAACATCAGGATGCCGACGCTGTCGCTGACGCCAAACAGCTGGCCCAGCGCCTGACCGGAAAGCACGGTGCCAGTGGCGGTGAAGCCCAGGTACATCAGGCACACCAGCACGATCGGAATGGCCGCGCCGTAGACGCCGAACTGCACGCGGCTGGAGATCATCTGTGGCAAGCCGAGCTTCGGCCCTTGGGCGGCGTGCAGCGCCATCACGCCACCGCCGAGCAGTTGGCCGATGAGCAGGCCGATCAGCGACCAGAACACATCGCCGCCCAGCACCACGGCGAGGGCGCCGGTGACGATGGCAGTGATCTGCAGGTTGGCGCCCAGCCACAGGGTGAACTGGCTGTAGAGCTTGCCGTGGCGCTCGGCCTCGGGAATGTAGTTGATCGAACGCACTTCGATCAGGGGTTTGGAGCTATCACTGGCCTGGGACATCGTTATTGTTCTCCCGAAGGGATTTCTTGTCTGTCGATGCACTGCTGCTTCACGGACCAGGCCGCCGCACCACGCCGTGCGGCGGCCCTCTCCCTGGTCCTGGTTCGCTACCCGCGATGGATTGCCCGTCGTAGGGCGCATAACGCGCCAGCGTTATCCGCCCTACGTGCGGCGCCCCCTCACTTGCCGGTGATCATCGGCAGGTTCAGGCCTTGCTCCTTGGCGCAGTCGATGGCGATCTGGTAGCCGGCGTCGGCATGGCGCATCACGCCGGTGCCTGGGTCGTTGGTCAGCACGCGGGCGATACGCGCAGCGGCTTCATCGGTGCCGTCGCAGACGATCACCATCCCCGAGTGCTGGGAGAAGCCCATGCCCACGCCGCCGCCGTGGTGCAGCGAGACCCAGGTGGCGCCGCTGGCGGTGTTCAGCAGGGCGTTGAGCAGCGGCCAGTCGGATACGGCATCGGAGCCGTCGCGCATGGCTTCGGTCTCACGGTTGGGGCTGGACACCGAGCCGGAGTCGAGGTGGTCACGGCCGATCACGATGGGCGCCTTCAGCTCGCCGCTGCGGACCATTTCGTTGAACGCCAGGCCGAGCTTGGCGCGCTGGCCCAGGCCGACCCAGCAGATGCGCGCCGGCAGGCCCTGGAAGCTGATGCGCTCCCTGGCCATGTCCAGCCAGTTGTGCAGGTGGGCATCGTCCGGGATCAGCTCCTTGACCTTGGCGTCGGTCTTGTAGATGTCCTCGGCATCACCGGACAGCGCCGCCCAGCGGAACGGGCCGATACCGCGGCAGAACAGCGGGCGGATGTAGGCCGGGACGAAGCCGGGGAAGTCGAAGGCGTTCTCAACGCCCTCTTCCTTGGCCATCTGGCGGATGTTGTTGCCGTAATCGAAGGTCGGCACACCCTGCTTCTGGAACTCCAGCATGGCTTTGACGTGCACGGCCATGGACTGCTTGGCGGCCCTCACCACGGCAGCCGGTTCGGTCTGCGCGCGGTCGCGGTACTGTTCCCAGGTCCAGCCGGCCGGCAGGTAGCCGTTGAGCGGGTCGTGGGCGGAAGTCTGGTCGGTGACCATGTCCGGGCGTACGCCACGCTTGAGCAGTTCCGGGAGGATTTCCGCGGCGTTGCCCAGCAGGGCGATGGAGATAGCCTTGCCTTCGGCGGTGTATTTCGCGATTCGCGCCAGGGCGTCGTCTAGGTCCTTGGCCTGCTCGTCGACGTAGCGGCTGGCGAGGCGGAAGTCGATGCGGCTCTGCTGGCATTCGATGTTCAGCGAGCAAGCCCCGGCCAGGGTCGCGGCCAGCGGCTGGGCGCCGCCCATGCCGCCGAGGCCGGCGGTGAGCACCCACTTGCCTTTCAGGCTGCCGTTGTAGTGCTGGCGGCCGGCTTCGACGAAGGTTTCGTAGGTGCCCTGAACGATGCCCTGGCTGCCGATGTAGATCCACGAGCCGGCGGTCATCTGGCCGTACATGGCCAGGCCCTTGGCATCCAGTTCGTTGAAGTGTTCCCAGTTGGCCCAATGCGGCACCAGGTTGGAGTTGGCGATCAGCACGCGCGGAGCGTTGGCGTGAGTCTTGAAGACACCGACCGGCTTGCCGGACTGCACCAGCAGGGTCTCGTCCTCATTCAGCTCCTTCAGGGTCTCGACGATCTTGTCGTAGCACTCCCAGTTGCGCGCGGCGCGACCGATGCCGCCGTAGACCACCAGTTCCTTCGGGTTCTCGGCGACTTCCGGGTCGAGGTTGTTCATCAGCATGCGCAGCGGCGCTTCGGTCAGCCAGCTCTTGGCGTTCAGTTGGGTGCCGCGCGGGGCACGGATTTCGACGTCGCGGAATTTGGTCACGGAAGGCTCCTTCGCTTGCTCGGATCGTTAAGCCGGTTAGGGCTCTGGCGGTTCGGTGGACGGCTGCGAGGGGCTCGAAACCGTCATGTCTATGCTTGTATGTACAAGTATAAGCAAAGCAAAGGCCAACCTTGCCCTGCGGAGCCTTTCGCCCACCAAGACGAACAATCAACCAATTGATTTATAAGAATAAAAAGCGAAAAATCGGGAAGCTTTAGCGACTGACAAAAACTGCCGTCTGAAAGACAAGCGCACCAGAAGAAGGCTTACGTGCACCGTTTCGTTGCGTTCGGTAACACCGCTCGCTACCAAGGAACACAGGTTGTATAGACAAGCCATTTCCGAGCAGGGAATGGAGGTCGGCAACGGCGATGTTCGCGAGCAAGCTGGCTCCTACAGGGCAGGCGCCGATAGGCTCTTCGTAGGAGCGAGCTTGCTCGCGAACCCATCCGAACGCCGCGCCTACTTCAACGCCGCATCAATCTTCCCTGCCGCTTCCGCCGTCACCCACTTCGACCAAAGCTCCCGGTGCTCACGGAAGAACTTCGCCCGCACATCCGCCACGTCCCGGTGGTGTTCGGCCATATTCGCCAGCAGCGCGTTGAACATCGGCAATGGCAGCTCGACCCTCTCGAATACCTGCACCAGTGCCGGTGCCTTGTCGTGGAAGTCGCGGGACACGCCGATGCTGATCTTCGCCGGCAACGAGCGCGAACCCTTCGGACTGGGATTGTTCGGATCGGTCAGCGTCTTCCAGGCCTCCTCATTGAAGGGAGGCTCTTCCAGCTGCACCAGCTTGAAGCGCCCCAGCAGCGGCGTCGGCGCCCAGTAATAGAAGAGCACCGGCCGGCCCTGGGCGATGGCCGAGCTGATCGCCGCGTCCAGCGCAGGGCCGGCGCCGGTGCGGAAGTTCACGTAGCTGTCCGTCAGGCCGTAGGCCTTGAGCTTCTGCGTGTTGACGATCTCGCAGGTCCAGCCGGTGGGGCAGTTGTAGAACCGGCCCTTGTCCGGCTCCTCGTCATCCTTGAACAGCGCCTTGTATTCAGGCAGGTCGCTGACGGACTTCAGTCCCGGCGCGGAGGCCTTGATGCCGCGCTTGGCGTCGCCGTGCACCACGTAGTCAGGCACCCACCAGCCTTCACTGGCGCCCTTGACCGTCTCGCCCACGGAGAACACCTGGCCGGCCTTCTCCGCCTGCTGCCAGACGGTGCTGCGCCCGGCCCACTGTTCGCCGGTGACCTGGATGTCGTTCTGCTTCAGCGCGTTTTCCATGGTCACGGTGTTACCCGGCACCGCATCGGTCTGACAGCCGTAGCCTTTCTCCAGGATGAAGCGCAGCACCTCGGTGGTGAACATGCCGCTCTCCCAGTTCAGCCCGGCGAACACCACGGTTTTCGGGTAAGGGCAGCCAGCGGCGAGGGTCTGGGCGCACAGCCCGAAGGCCAGCAACAGGGCGAACAGGCAACGGATGGCAGGCATTGGGCGGCTCCGGGCGCGTCGGTGTCCCTTAGGGTTTAGCCGTCGATCCGCGATTTGCCCACGACCATCGGACTGGAAATGCCACCGGCGGTGACATTCACTCTCCCCTGAATCACTTCACAGCCATGCTGACGACGCACATACGGGCCCTGGCGCGCCATGGCACAGCGATTGCTATACCTGTATATACAGGAACGATCCACGGTAACACTTCACCGAATCCAGGATGCCGCCATGCCCGAAACCCTGCTCCTGACGCCCGGCCAGTTCGACCTCGACCAGCTGCGCGCCATCTACCAGCACCAACCCGACCTGCAGCTCGCCGACGAATGCCGCGAAGCCATCCTGCGCAGCGCGCAGACGGTCAGCCAGATCATCGCCGACCAGCGCACCGTCTACGGCATCAACACCGGCTTCGGCCTGCTGGCGCGCACCTCCATCGCCGAGGACCAGCTCGCTACCCTGCAGCGCAACCTGATCCTCTCCCACTGCACCGGCACCGGCCCGCTGCTGGACGATTCCAGCGTCGCGCTGATCATGGCGTTGAAGATCGGTTCCCTGGCGCGCGGCTTCTCCGGCGTCGGATTGCCGGTGATCGAGACGCTGCTCAAGCTGTACCGGGCGCGGGTCTACCCTTGCATCCCGTCCCAGGGTTCGGTGGGCGCTTCGGGCGACCTGGCGCCGCTGGCGCATATGTCCTCGATCCTGCTCGGCGTTGGCCAGGTTCGCCATGAAGGGCGCATCCTCGAAGCCACCGAAGGCCTTACTCTCGCCGGCGCCGAGCCGCTGGTGCTCGGCCCCAAGGAAGGCCTGGCGCTGATCAATGGCACCCAGGTATCCACCGCGCTGGCCCTGCGCGGGCTGTTCGCGGCGGAGAAGCTGTTCGTCTCTGCCGTGGTGGCGGGCAGCCTGACGGTAGAAGCGCTCAAAGGCTCGTTCGTCCCCTTCGATGCACGTATCCAGGAAGTGCGCGGCCAGCCGGGGCAGATCGCCGTCGCCGCGCTGTACCGCGAGCTGCTGCACGACAGTCCGATCAACCAGTCGCACATCGACTGCAAGCGCGTGCAGGACCCTTACTCGCTGCGCTGCCAACCACAGGTGATGGGCGCGTGCCTGGATCATCTGCGCTTCGCCGCCGGGGTTTTCCTGCGCGAGGCCAATGCCGTTTCCGACAACCCGCTGGTGTTCAGCGCTGACGGCGACGTTCTGTCAGGCGGTAACTTCCACGCCGAGCCGGTGGCGATGGCCTCCGATGTGCTGGCGCTGGCGATTTCGGAAATTGGCGCGCTGTCCGAGCGACGCATCGCCCAGTTGGTGGACCCGGCGATGTCCGGGCTGCCGGCGTTCCTGGTCAAGGAGGGCGGGCTGAACTCCGGCTTCATGATCGCCCAGGTCACTTCGGCGGCGCTGGCCTCGGAGAACAAGACCTGGGCGCACCCGGCCTCGGTGGACAGCCTGCCCACCTCGGCCAACCAGGAAGACCACGTGTCCATGGCCACCTTCGCCGCCCGCCGCCTGCAGGACATGGCCGGCAACAGTGCCGGCGTGGTCGCCATCGAACTGCTGGCCGCCGCACAGGGCGTGGACTTCCATGCGCCGCTGCAAAGCTCGCCGCAGCTGCAGGAAGTCCGCACGCTGATCCGCAGCCAGGTGCCGCATTATGAGCAGGACCGCTACTTCGCGCCGGACATCGCCGCTGCGCGGGCGTGGGTGGAGGATGGAGTGATGAGCCGCTGGATCGGTTACGCGCGGCTTTACGACTGACGCGGCAACCAGGGCTGTCCGGCTTACCCGTAGGATGGGTGGAGCGAAGCGATACCCATGCGGATCGCCGCAGAGTGATTGATGGGTATCGCTTCGCTCCACGCCATCCTACAAACGAAAAGGGCGCCTCAAGGGCGCCCTTTCCATTCAACGCGGATCGAGTTCGATCACGCAGATATCCGTCTTGCCCGCTGCTGACAGCCGCCACTCATGCAGCGCACCATCGCCCTCAGCGAGCAGCGTGTCATGCAGCCCCAGTAGACCGGCAGCTTCATCATCGTGGCTGACATGGACACCCTCCCCCGCACTGAACAGCAGCACCGTTGAAGCGCTGCTGAAGAAGTGCGCCGCACCGTCCAGCTTCAACCACTGCAGCCGCGCCCGGTAACGAGCCGGCGAATAGATCAGGTTGAAATCGCGGATCGCCCCGCCCAGCAACGTGCAGTCCACCGCGCTGGCGCCATCGAAGGCGAAGGCGTCGAGCGCGCGCAGGTCGCGGGAGTCGGTACCATCCACCTTCAGTTGCATGCCTTCGCCTTCCAGCACGCTGATGATGCGCTGGTAGCCGGTAAACGCGGAGAACGGCCCCGGCGCACCAACGTCTGCGATGGACACGCGCCAGCCGAAACCTTCCAGGCCATCGCCGGCATCGCGGACGATCTCGCGGGTAGTGCCCGCGCCATTCTTCCAGGGCATCGCCGGGTAGTCGGCAGCGCGCAGCAATCGCAGATCGGTCATGAACTGAAACGTCCTTCCAGGCGGTAGCGCGAGCCCGGATAGAGCAGGCGCGCGCTGGTCACGGTATTGCGTCCCGACCAGGTGCGCCGACGGATCAGCAGGCACGGCTCATGGCGGTCGACAGACAGCAGCTTGCATTCCTCGGGACTGGGCAGCACCGCCTCGACCACGTGCTCGCCCTCGCTCAGTGGCGCGACCTGGGTGAGGTAGGCGAACGGCGTCTGCCCGGTGAAATCCTGCTTCAGGTAGTCCGGTGCCACGGCGGCATTCACATAGCGGTCTTCGATCTGCACCGGAATATCGTTCTCGTAGTGCACGATCACCGAGTGGAAGATGCGCTGACCTTCGCGCACGTCCAGCGCCAACGCTCGCTCGGCACTGGCCAGTTCTTCGATCAGGCTGACCACCACCAGGTGATGCTTGTGGCCGCGGGCGGTGATTTCCTCGGCGATGTTCTGCACCTGGAACAACGCGGACTGGCCCTTGGGCTCGGCAACAAAGGTACCCACGCCCTGCATGCGCACCAGCAGGCCGTCGGCGGTCAGCTCGCGCAGCGCGCGGTTGATGGTCATGCGGCTGACGCCCAGCTCGTCGACCAACTCCGCTTCGGAGGGCACGCGATGGTGCGGCGGCCAGGTGCCGGACTGGATCTGCTGGATGATCAGTTGCTTGACGCGGGCGTACAACGGCGCGGGAATTTCCCCCATCTGCGCGGCGAGCGACGAACCCTCGGCGGGCGAGGTAGGCGTGGGCGATGCGGGCACGGGAAACTCCTTGTCTGGGCGACGGTGGACGAAGGCCTGGGTCTGACTCCGGCATGTACCGGATTCGACCGGTGCATACAAGTCCTGTAGCGACCGTCGGGTGCCTGGCAGTTTACGGTCTCGGCAAACGTCTGTATATGTATATACAAATTCCCCGCCTATTTAACAAGAACCCTGCGAGGGCCCCAGCATGTCCGTCCTGTTCGCCGAATCCGCCCTGCTGCCCTCCGGCTGGGCGCGCAATGTCCGCTTCGAGATCGATGCCGACGGCCTGTTCACCGCGATCACCCCGGATGCCAGTGCAGAAGGTGCGGAGCGCGTTGCCGGCCCGCTGCTGGCGGGCATGCCGAACCTGCATTCGCACGCCTTCCAGCGCGCCATGGCGGGCCTGGCGGAAGTCGCCGGCAACCCCAACGACAGCTTCTGGACCTGGCGCGACCTGATGTACCGCCTGGTCGGCCGCCTCTCGCCCGAGCAAGTCGGGGTAATCGCCCGCCAGCTGTACATCGAGATGCTCAAGGCCGGTTACACCGGCGTCGCCGAATTCCACTACGTGCACCACGACGTCGACGGCCAGCCGTACGCCAATCCGGCGGAACTGGCCCTGCGCGTCAGCCAGGCGGCGACGGACGCCGGCATCGGCCTGACCCTGCTGCCGGTGCTCTACTCCCACGCCAGCTTCGGCGGCCAGGCACCCAGCGAGGGCCAGCGTCGCTTCATCAACAGCACCGAAAACTATCTGAAGCTGATCGACGGCCTGCGTGCGCACCTGGCGACGCAGCCGCAGCAGAGCCTCGGCCTGTGCTTCCACTCCCTGCGCGCAGTGACACCACAGCAGATCGCCGAGGTGCTGGGCGCCGACACCAGCGGCTGCCCGGTGCACATCCACATCGCCGAGCAGCAGAAGGAAGTCGATGACTGCCTCGCCTGGAGCGGCCGGCGCCCGCTGCAGTGGTTGTACGAGAACGTCGCCGTGGACGAGCGCTGGTGCCTGGTCCACGCCACCCATGCCGAAGCCGACGAAGTCACCGCCATGGCCCGCAGTGGCGCGGTGGCCGGCCTGTGCCTGACCACCGAGGCGAACCTGGGTGACGGCATCTTCCCGGCAGTAGATTACCTGGCCCAGCACGGCCGCTTCGGCATCGGCTCGGACAGCCACGTTTCGCTCAGCGTGGTGGAAGAACTGCGCTGGCTGGAATACGGCCAGCGCCTGCGCGACCAGCGTCGCAACCGTCTCTATGGACAGGACCAGCCCATGGTCGGCCGCACCCTGTTCGACGCGGCGTTGTCCGGCGGTGCCCAGGCCCTTGGCCAACCCACCGGCGAACTGGCGGTGGGCAAGCGCGCTGACCTGCTGGTGCTCGACGGCGGCGACCCTTACCTGCAGACCGCCCGTGGTGACGCCATCCTCAACCGCTGGCTGTTCGCCGGTGGCGATCGCCAGGTGCGCGAAGTGATGGTTGCCGGACAGTGGCGGGTGCGCGGCGGCCGGCATGCGCTCGAAGAACAGAGCGCCCGCGAGTTCGCCAGCGTGCTGCGCGAATTGCTGGACTGATTGCCTTTGTAGGATGGCGTGGAGCGCAGCGATACCCATCGATCCGGGCGCAGATACAGCATGGGTATCGCTGCGCTCCACCCATCCTACGAGCCAGGGACCACACCTGTAGGAGCGAGCTTGCTCGCGAACGATCTCCACAGCGGGGCTGGTTCGCGAGCAAGCTCGCTCCTACGAAAACCCGCGCCGGTCATACCGCGCGAGATGGCCGCAATGAAAAAACGCCCCGAGGGGCGTTTTTTCATTGGGTCGCCGAACTGGAGTCGGCTGCGCGCCAGATCAGGTCATCCGTCTGGTAACCCCGCGCATGGGCCAGCCCCAGCAGCTTCTGCCGCGTCGTATCCGGCACCACCGGCTGGCGCGACAGCAGCCAGAGGTATTCGCGGTCGGGGTTGCCGACCAGCGCGGTCTGGTAGTCGTCGTCGACGTAGAGCACCCAGTAGTCACCCTTGGCGATCTCGGGGAAGAGTTTCGTGAAGGTGTTGTCGAAGCGCACCCAGAGCTTGTCGGTGCGGCCCGGCACCTGAGCCTCGGCGCGGCCAGTGGCCTGGTCCCAGTCGCCATCGCTGGTCAGGCAGCGGTTGGTCACCGCGATGCTGGCATCGTCCTGCAGGCGGTAGTGGGCTTCGGATTGCGTGCACTGGCGCTGGAAGAACATCGGCTTGCGCGCCAGCTCGTACCAGGTGCCCATGTAGCGCTTGAGGTCGACCTGCACGGTCTGCGGCGGCTGCTGGGTAGAGCCCGCACAACCGCTCAGTGCAACGAGGCAGGCCAGCCAGATCATGGATCGATGCATTCGCTCCTCCTTGGCTGCCTGCCCTGCCCGGGCGGGTTACTTCAGGCCCTGGGCGGAGAACAGCAGCACTTTGTCGCCGGCGTACTGGATGCTGATGAAGGCCTTGTCGTCACCCCAGGTGCAGCTGGAAACGCCCAGAGCTCCGGAGCATTCGGCAGGCTTGCCGAGCAGGTCCTCGACTTCGGCCTTGGTCATGCCGGTTTTGATCTTGGAATAGTTCTCCTGGTTCACTTTGCTGCAAGCGGCCAGGACGACACAGAACGCGACGAGCGCGAGGCGGCGGAAGGACATCGACAACTCCATTGTTTTGGGGGCAGGCCAACAAGCTTGGCACAGGGCGACCGATTCGGCCGCCGGGTTGGAGTCAGAAACGTGAGCCAGGTTCCGTGAGGAACTGCGCTTCTTCAGCCGTGGACTGGCGGCCGAGGATGGCGTTGCGGTGAGGGAAACGGCCGAAGCGGTCGATCACCACCTGGTGCTTGCGTGCGTAGGCGAGGTAACCGGCGAAAAGCACCTTCTCGCTCTCGCTGGATTCGGCCTGCAACGCTTCGTACAGGCGTACCGCCTCATCCTGGCTGGCCAGGTCTTCGGCGTGCTCCAGCACGATGTAGACGAACACTCGCTCGATGCGCGGCAACTGGCGGTCGAAACCCGCTTCCAGGCCCTGGCGCACCAGTTGCTGGGCGCGGGCGTCGCCGGCATAGGCGCGCGGATTGTCGCGAAAGACCATGCGCGGCAGCTGGTCCAGCAGCAGGATCAGCGCCAGCCAGCTCTGCGGCTCGCGCTCCCACTCCTGCAGACCGCCGTCCAGGGCCTGGCGCACCAGGCCGCCGAAACGGTTTTCCGAGTCCACGTCCTGGCAGCCGCTCTTGCCGAACCACAGCGCGTTGCGCTGGGCGGCGACTTCATTGGCATCCAGCGCAGTGCCGAACCACCAGTCGAGCAGGGTCTGCCAGGGCGCGGTGCTCATCAGCCTTCCTGGTGGTAGGCGGTGGCGCGCTCGACTTCTTCCTTCGAGCCCAGGAACACCGCGACGCGCTGGTGCAGGCTGTCGGGCTGGATGTCGAGGATGCGCTGGCGGCCGTTGGTGGCGGCGCCGCCGGCCTGCTCGATGATGAAGGACATCGGGTTGGCTTCGTACATCAGGCGCAGCTTGCCGGGCTTCTCCGGCTCGCGGGAATCACGCGGGTACATGAACACGCCGCCGCGGGTCAGGATGCGGTGCACGTCGGCCACCATGGAGGCGATCCAGCGCATGTTGTAGTTCTTGCCCAGCGGGCCTTCCTTGCCGGCCAGCAGCTCGTCGACGTAGCGCTTCACCGGGGCTTCCCAGTGGCGCTGGTTGGACATGTTGATGGCGAATTCGGCGGTGCTGGTCGGCACGGTGATGTTGTCGTGGGTCATCACGAAGCTGCCCAGCTCGCGGTCCAGGGTGAAGCCTTTCACGCCGTTGCCCAGGGTCAGGATCAGCATGGTCTGCGGGCCGTAGATGGCGTAGCCGGCGGCGACCTGGGTAGTGCCCTTCTGCAGGAAGGCCTCTTCACGCAGGCTGTCGTTCTGGCTCAGGTATTCCTGTGGGCAGCGCAGCACGGAGAAGATGGTGCCGACCGAGACGTTGACGTCGATGTTGGAGGAGCCATCCAGCGGGTCGAAGACCAGCAGGTAGGCGCCCTTGGGGTACTTGCCCGGAATCTGGTAGGGGTGGTCCATTTCCTCGGAGGCCATGCCGGCCAGGTTACCGGCCCACTCGTTGGCTTCCAGGAGGATTTCGTTGGACAGGACGTCGAGCTTCTTCTGCACCTCGCCCTGCACGTTCTCGGTTTCCATGCTGCCGAGCACGCCACCCAGCGCACCCTTGGACACGGCGTGGCTGATTTCCTTGCACGCGCGGGCCACCACTTCCACGAGGTGACGCAGGTCGGCCGGGGTGTTGTGACTGCGGGTCTGCTCGATCAGGTAGCGGCTCAGGGTAACGCGGGACATGGAAGACTCCAGGGGAGAAGATAAAAATCAGGGCGCATTCTAGCGTGGAAACGACCGCGATGCCTCCTTGCGCAGAGGCACGCAGAATGCTTGGAGCCCGCCGCGCACGGGCAGTTCCCCAGAGGCGATCGGCACCGCGACCTTCGGCCGCGTGGCGAGCGGTACGCTGAAAAGAAAGCGGGGTGACGGCCGCAACCGCCCGTCACCCCGCCGCGCTCACCTCAGGCGGTCAGAAGTCCAGGCTCAACGCCAGGTTCACCCCTTGCGCCAGGTCGTCGCTGCTGCGGTGCGCGCTGTAGCCGCCGCGCAGCGACAGCTCCGGGGTCAGCTTCTGGGCGAAGCCGATGGTGGCGCGCTGCAGATGGCTCTGCGGGGTGTAGCCCTGCAGGCTGAAACCGATGTCCGGCAGGCTGGTGAAGTTCATCCCGACATTCTGGGTGTCGTCGGCGTATTCGCGCTCCACGGCAACCTCGCCGAACAGCTGGGTTTCCTGGGAGAGGTCCAGCTTGCCCTGCAGGCCGGCACCGAGGCGACGGGAGTAGCGGTCCTGCTCGTCATAGGCCAGCGCGGTGGAACGGCCGCTGCCCTCTTCGTAGCTGTCCACTTTCACCCGCGCCCAGTCGGCACTGACGAATGGCGACAGGTGCCAGTTTTCGCCGCCCTGGGCGATGTCGTACCCCAAGCGACCGCTGAAGGCCAGCAGGCTGCCGTCGGTATCGGCCTTCTCCTCCACTTCGTGGTTGATGATGGTGAACTTGCGGTTCGCCTCATCGAAGTCGAGCTTGCCGCCGGTCACGGAGGCGTCAGCCCACCAGCGATTCTGCTGGAACTGGACGAACAGGCTGCCCAGGTAGCTGTTGAGCTTGTAGTCGGAGTCGTCGGAGCCAAGCTCCAGCTTCTGCCGGTAGAAGCCCAGCGAGCCGCCGACGCGCCAGGCGTCATCCAGGCGATAGCTGGTGCCCAGGGTCAGGTTGGCGCCGTAGCCGTCGCCATCGGCCGCGCTGTCCTGGTCGTCGTAGTCCAGGTGCTGCGCCCCACCGGTGACGAAACCGCGCCACTGGTTGACGCCCTGCCAGTTCTCCCAGTCCGCCAACCACTGGCTGCGCAGCTGGTCCTGGTAGGCGTTGTAGGTGCCCAGGGCCATCTCCGGCAGCATGGTCGCTTCCCACGGGGCGGAGAGCACCGAGTAGGCGTAGTCGGCGATCAACGTCTGGCCGGCGATAGTCGGGTGCACGCCGTCGTTGAAGATCAGCTTGGTCGGGTCGGGGTTGGTGCCGTGGCGGCCATACACCGCGTTCTCGGTGCAGCTGTTGCCGCTGAAGCAGGTGCCGACGAGGTTCTGGTCGGTCGCCAGGCCATAGGCGCCCGGGTTGGCCAGTACTTCCTTGAACATCGCCGGGATGTTGAGCGGGATGACGTTGGCGTCGGAGGCGGCCAGCTGACTGACCAGTTCCTCGTTGAAGATGCCCGACAGCTGGGTGCCGAAGGATTCCAGCGCGGTGCCGTTGGTGGCCGGGGTCTGGCCGAGGTCGGGCAGCAGCCAGACCATGATGTAGCGCGCACCGGCGTCGTGCAGCGCATCCACGCTATCCACCAGGCGGCCTGCTGCAGCTCGGGCGGTCGGGTCGTTGGTGATGCGCAGCTGGAGGAAGTCGTTGCCACCACCGGTGAGGTAGTACAGCGCATTCGGATCAGCGCGGTTGTTCACCAGATAGCCGTCACGGGTGCGGCTGGTGGAGCCGGAAGTGACCACCGAGCCACCGGCAGCGGTGATCGAGTCGTAGATCTGGTCGGTACGGTAGCCACCGACCGCCCAGTTGTTGCCGTCCACGGTGCCGGGGACCAGCGAGGTTGAGGGGTTCAGGTCGGCGCCATTGATGCCCAGCTTGCCGCCGAGAATCATCGGTGCGGTGGGGCCGAAGATCTCGCCGCTGCCGTCCAGATAGGTCGGACCGACACGGTTGGTGAAGCGGGTACTGGCACCAGCGGGGCCGCCGGCATCGGCGAACTGGCCGGAATCGCTCAGGCTGTCGCCGAAGACGACCAGGGTGGAATACGGCGAAGGGGCTGCGGAGGCCTGCGCGGCAATGGCCAACGCGCACGCAGCCGCCAGCGGGGTGAGCGCCTTTCTGATCATTCTGCTACTCCATGCTTTGTTGTTATTCGGTAATCAGAACAACCCAGACAGTATCAGAATTTCTACAGGCGACACCCCTATCTTGGGGCGATCCGCGCCGATCAGCTCGCCTGGCGGTTGCTCCGCAGCAGGCTCAGCGCCATCAGCGCGAGCAGGCCGACGCCCGCCAGCAGCAGCGCCCACAGGCCATAGCGCTTCCAGTGGGTATCGGCTTTCGCGACATCGGCAGGCAGTGGTGTCGCCGGCGCCTGCAGAGCGCCCTTGAGCCGCGCCTCGCCCATGTTCGCCAGGCGCTTGGGCTCGTAGCCGGGCACCAGGGTGGTCAGCGGCAGGCTGCCATCGGTGATCGATCCACTGCCCACCGCCAGTTCGTAGGGCTCACCGCCGCGTGCAAGGAACACCAGTTCGCTGGCGCGAACGCCCACGCTCAGGTGCGCCGTCGAACCCCCGAGGCCGCCGCCGCGCGCATCCACCTGCAGACGCAGCTGGCCCAGGGTGGTGCCGGGCAATGCCAGCTCCTCCTGGGTGATTTCACCACCCTGACCCGGCAGGCGGTACAGCACGCCGCGCGCCAACGGCGACCACTGCACATTGCCGTCGTGGCGGCCGGAGATCACCACCGGAGCCAACGTGTTGTCCTGTTGCAACGAAATCCGCACGCGCTCCACCGGTAGCGCCAGCGGCAGGCTCCAGCTGAAGTCGCCATTATTGTCGACCTTGGCCGCCAGGGGTTCGGACCAGAGCATCGGTACCGGGCCGCTACTGCTGCGGCTGCCGCTGAGCGTGGCGCCGACCAGTTGCGCGGCCTGCTCCGGCGACTCCCACCACAGGCGCAGGTAGCGCGCCGTCTCGCCGGGCAGCGCTATGTCGTTCTGCTCGATGCGCTGGCCGTTGAAATCCAGCCGGGCCAATTGCCCTTCGCCCAGGGAGCGCCAGTGCTCCAGGTCATCGCTGGCTTCGATGCGCAGGCGCTGGAAGCCGTCGCTGTCCGCCGTCCAGTCCAGCTGCAGGCGGTCCAGCGGCAAGTCGCCGGAGCCGGTTTCCAGCAGCCACCCGCGCAGCACCTGGGTCTTGTCCTGCGCGGGCGCGTTCGGGGTGATTTCCAGGATGGTGCCGGTGGTGCTGCGGACGATCTTCAGGTTGTCGCCGGCCGCGCTGCCAGAGGCACCCCGCAGCGGGAAGATGCGCGCCTGCACTTCGCTGCGCACCTCTTTCTCGCTGGCTGCGCTGGTGCGCAAGCTGTAGGGCAGCGCCTCGCCTTCGGCGTTGAAGATGCGTACGTCGCGCAGGTCGCCATGGCGGGCGGCGAACAGGACCTCGATGGGCAATTGTACGCGGTACCACGGCCCCTGGCCGGAAAGCTCCAGCGGCACGCGATGGGCGAAGTCCGCCGGAGTGGGTGCGGCACTGGCGTGATTGCCCAGCAGGCAGGCACCGGCGAGCAGGAAGAGGGTATTGAGCTTCATGCGGAGGGGAGCTCCTGTTGCGGTTGCTCATCAGGCTGTGGCCGGCGCGGCGGCAGCGGTGCGAAGTAGCCGACGATCAGCATCAGCACGCCGACGCCGATGAAGGAAATGATGCATTCCAGGCTGCCACCACTGGCGCGATCGACGAGGAACAGCTTGATCACCACGACCACCAGCAGCACTGCCCCGACCAGCCAGAAGTCGCGGCGACCGCGCAGGTGCCCGGCGATCATCAGGCCCAGCGCGATCAGCGCCCAGACGATGGACAACCCGGCCTGTACCAGCATGGACTGGCTCAGGGAATCGAACTCGAACGGCACGCCGCCCCAATGGTGCGCGGTGCGGCACACCGCCATGGTCAGCAGGGCGAACAGCGAAGCGCCCAGCACCGCCTGCACCGGCAGGCGCAGGGTCGACTCGGCAACGCCCAGTTGCGGCAGGCCCAGGCGCGTCCACTGGAAGATCGCCGCGAGCACGATGAGCATGCCCAGCTCCAGCGGGTTCACCAACGGCAGGTACGGCAGCGGGTCGGCCGCGCCGTTGCTGAACAGATTGACCAGCCAGAACCAGCCCAGCAGCGCCAGGGCCACCGGGACGGCAGCGATCGCGCGGTACTCGCGCTCGAAGGCCGCCACCGGCCACGGCAGACGCGCCATGCCCCCCATGAGGATCAGGAACAGGCTCGGCACCAGCGCCCAGCCCAGCCAGCGCCAGGCGTTGTAATGCTCGGCCAGGGCGAAGAACAGGTAGCGCAGCTCCAACGCCAGCACGCCGAGGATCAGCCAGCAACCCAGTACATGGGCCACCTGTGCAGCGCGGTGCGGCAGCAAGGCGTCAAGTCGGCGCAGGGTGAAGAAGTGCACCGCGAACACCGCCAGCCAGCCGAGCCAGCCCAGTTCTGCCAGCGGGTGATAGCCCAGGCTCCAGGCACTGGCCAGCGCCACCAGCGACACCGGCACCAATGCCAGGCACAGCAGTGCCAACGCGCGCCACTGCTCGCGGCGCGCCAGCAGCGACCAGAGGCCGACGCTGACCGCCGCCACCAGCAGCGCCACATGTTCACGCATCTCGCCGGGTACGAAGCGGGCGATTTCCCAGACAGCGGTCAGCGCCCACCAGCCCGCGCCCCACACCAGCAGCAATTGCGACAGTTGCTCCAGCCCAAGGCCGCCCAGCGCCAGGTTGCGCTCGCGCTCGCTGGCGCGGTGCAGGCGCCAGGCGCCGACCAGCGCAGCCAGCGCCAGCACTGCCGGGGTCCAGAAGCCCATGTGCGCCAGCGGTTTCAGGCCCTCGCTGGGCAGGTCGCCGAACAGTGCCGCGCCACCGAAGAGGAAGGCGCCCGCGCCGATAACCTGCAGCACCAGACCGAAGACGAAGGCCGCGCGTTGCTGCAACTGCAGGCTCAGCCAGAGGATCAGCAACCCACTGCCAGCCCAGACAGCGGCGGCGGTCTGCCAGCGCAGCACGAAGAGCACGGCGAGGTTGATGAAGGCCAGGCCCAGTAGCAGGACCACGCTCAGGCCGAGCATCAGCCGGCGGTCGTCGCGCACCATCGAATCCCGCGCGGCGATCAGCATGGCGGCGATCAGCGCCAGCCCGATCAACGATGCCGTCACCAGCCCGCGCCAACCCGAGCCGAGCACACCACCACCCTCCTGTGCGCCGTGCAGATGCAGGAGGAACACCGCACCGCCCAGCAGTTGCACCGCAAAGGTGCAGGCCAGGAAGGTGCGCGAACGCAGGCGCAGCGCGGCGAACAGGGTCGCCAGCCCGGCTACGGCCCAGGACATGGCCGTGCCGTCCGCGCCCATCAGCAGAGGGGCGATCAGGTAGAGAAACGTCAGACCGAAGGCCGCCAGCACCGGGCGAGCGTTCGGCTCCCAGCTGCGCAAGGTCTGCGGAGCGGCAATGCGCAGGCTCCAGAAGCTGAACAGCAGCGCCACGCCGAGCATCAGTGCGCCCAGTGGCGCGCCGTCGAGCAGCGTCAGCGACAGCGGGTTCACTTCCAGGCCGGCAAGGAAGGCCAGCGCCGCGCCCACTTGCAGCAACAAGGCAAAGATCCGAGCCAGCGGCCGCTGTTGACGCAAGCCGAGCCAGAAGATGCCGGCACCTTCCACGGCCCAGGCGGCTGAGGTCCAGCGCGCATCGAGGCCCAGAGGGATCGCCAGCGTGCCGAATACCACGCCCAGCGCCAGGCAAGTTTCCACCAGCAGCAGCGCGCGACCGGCGGTGCGCCCGGCTAGCAGGCGGGCGAGCACCATGTAGAACAGACCCAGCGCCAGGGCGCTGAACGCCGCGCCGAACTCCAGGTGCTGGATGATCCCGTATTGCAGGCCGAAACCCACCAGCGGCGTGCCGAACAGCACGGTGCCGTCGACGTAGTCGGTCTGCCGCGCCGACCAGCGCAGCAGCGCCTCGCGGGAATTATCGTCCGGCGCCCCGGCTGCCTCGCGCAGGCGGCGGCGGGCGAACAGCAGGCCGATGGCGACGTAGGTGAGGAAGAACAGGATCAGGAACGGCTCGGTCGTGGCGAAAAGCTCCGGCTGGTACGAACGCAGCCCCCAGGCCAGGCCGATGCCGAAGGTACCGAAGAAGCCGATCAGGTTGAGCATCCGCCAGGCCTTGAACCAGGCGATGGCGAAAATACCGGCATTGAGCAGGGCGAAGTAGCTGAACAGCGCGACATGGCTGCCACCGCCGGTGGACGCCAGGATCGGCGCGGCGAAACCGCCCAGCGCAGCGGCAGCGGCAAGACCCACTGCGTCCTGCAGGATGGCGAGAATCGCCGAGAACAGGGTGACCGCCACCAGCAGCACGAAACCGGCCTTCGGGTCGATCAGCACCTCGCCATGGTTCATCGCCGGATACAGCTTGATGCTGGCGAACACCGTCAGGTAGAGCACGGCGACGCCGGTGCCCTGGAGGATCAGCGCATAGGCCGGGCGCCGCTGACGCAGCCACCAGCCGAGCCCGAGCAGTGCCAGCGCGGCAGCGGCGGTGCCGAGGTACGGCCCTTGCGGCGGCATGGTCATGCCTTCGGTGGCATAGCGCAGCAGGAAGGCCAGGCCGAGGAACAGCAGCACCACACCGACGCGAAGCACCGTGTTGCCGCCCAGCAACCAGTCGCGGGCGGCGCCGAAGGCACGGTCGAACAAGGATGGAACGGGCGGAGCCGGCGGCAGCGGAGGTGCAGCAGGAGCCGGCTGTGGCTGAGCCTCTGGCTCCTCGACGCGGGCCTGGGCAGCCGGCCTTTCCATCGGCTCGAGCACCAGGTCGGACCACTCGATGGGCGCTTCCACCCGCGCAGCGGCCGCCGGGGCCGGCGCCAGTTCGTCGGTGGGCAGCTCGATGTTCCACTCCAGCTCTGTGGCAGCGGGTTCGCTGACGGGTACGTCGACCTCGACCTCGGGCTCGGTCGGGGCAACCGGCATTTCCGGCGCGACAGTCTCGACGCTGACCGGTGGAGGCGTCTGCCCGACCGGGCCACGCTCCACCTGCAGCAACCGCTCATACAGGGCCTTGGTGCCCTGGTCGAAGCGTTCGCCGAAGGTCTTCAGCTCACTGCGAAGGCTGGCGTTCTCCCGTTGCAGGCTGTGCAGCGCGAAGGTCTGCCCCAGCGCGAGGCCGACCACTGCGCCCAATACCGCCCCGGTGATCGACTCGCCTGCAGCGGCGCCGATGACCAGGCCGACCAGCATGAAAATCCATTGCATGCTTTCGAATCCTTGAGGTTCTGTGCGAATCCATCCCGACCCGGGCGGCAACGCCCGGGAAGCTGAGTATATCGGCCTGGCTCCCTGGCCTGCGTCCACTAACGCTCAGCTTCGAGTACTCTGACGTCGCGAAGTTGCCTCGTAGCCACGCCTCACTGAAATTTCAAAGACGAGGGTGCCTTTCGTAAGAGCGAGCTTGCTCGCAAACCGCCCCGCTTCAATGCCACCGGAGAATCCGTTCGCGAGCAAGCTCGCTCCTACAGATCCAGTGAAGCTACCTGGAAGACGGGCAAAAAAAAGCCGGGCAGATGCCCGGCTTTTCCTTGTTACCCGTCGAATCAGACCTTGGCGCGTTCGTAGCGCTTGCGGTCGTTCTCGTTGAGCATTTTCTTGCGCAGACGGATCGACTTCGGCGTCACTTCCACCAGCTCGTCATCGGCGATGAATTCCAGCGCCTGCTCCAGAGTGAAGCGGATCGGCGGAACCAGGGCAATGACTTCGTCCTTGCCCGAAGCGCGCATGTTGTCGAGCTTCTTGCCTTTGGTGGGGTTGATCACCAGGTCGTTGTCGCGGCTGTTGATGCCGGCCAGCTGGCCTTCGTAGATCTCGTCGCCTGGGCCGAGGAACAGCTTGCCGCGGCTTTGCAGGGTTTCCAGCGAGTAGGTCAGCGCGGTGCCGGTGGCCATGGAGACCAGTACGCCGTTCTGACGGTTGGTCACTTCGCCGGCCTTGATCGGGCCGTAGTGGCTGAAGGTCGAGGTCAGGATGCCGGTGCCCGAGGTCAGGGTCAGGAAGTTGTTACGGAAGCCGATCAGGCCACGCGCCGGGATGGTGTACTCCAGGCGCACGCGGCCCTTGCCGTCGGGGATCATGTTGGTCAGATCGCCCTTGCGCAGGCCCATCTGCTCCATCACCGAGCCCTGGTGCTGCTCTTCGATGTCGATGGTGACGTTCTCGTACGGCTCCTGCTTCTCGCCTTCGGCGGTCTCGATGATGACCACTTCCGGACGGCCTACGGCCAGCTCGAAGCCTTCACGGCGCATGGTTTCGATCAGTACCGAGAGGTGCAGTTCGCCACGGCCGGAAACCTTGAATTTCTCTGGGGAGTCGCCTTGCTCGACGCGCAGGGCCACGTTGTGCAGCAGTTCCTTGTCCAGACGGTCCTTGATGTTGCGGCTGGTGACGAACTTGCCTTCTTTACCGGCGAACGGCGAGTCGTTGACCTGGAAGGTCATGCTCACGGTCGGCTGGTCGACGGTCAGCGGCGGGCGCGCTTCGACGTTCTGCGGGTCGCACAGGGTGTCGGAGATGTACAGCTCGTCCATGCCCGAGACGCAGACGATGTCGCCGGCTTCGGCTTCGGCGACTTCGACGCGCTGCAGGCCCGAGTGACCCATGATCTTCAGGATGCGGCCGTTGCGCTTGGTGCCGTCGTCGCTGATGGCCACGACCGGGGTGTTGGTCTTGACCTTGCCGCGGGCGATACGGCCGATGCCGATCACGCCGAGGAAGCTGTTGTAGTCCAGCTGGGAAATCTGCATCTGGAACGGGCCGTCGACGTCGACTTTCGGCGCCGGGACGTGGTCGATGATCGCCTGGAACAGCGCGTCCATGTTGTCGTCCATCTTCTCGTGGTCCATGCCGGCGATGCCGTTCAGGGCACTGGCGTAGACGATCGGGAAGTCCAGCTGCTCGTCGGTGGCGCCGAGGTTGTCGAACAGGTCGAAGATCTGGTCGATGACCCAGTCAGGACGCGCGCCCGGACGGTCGATCTTGTTCACTACGACGATCGGGCGCAGGCCGGCCTTGAAGGCCTTCTGGGTGACGAAACGGGTCTGCGGCATGGGGCCGTCCTGGGCGTCGACCACCAGCAGTACGGAGTCGACCATGGACATCACGCGCTCAACCTCGCCACCGAAGTCGGCGTGGCCGGGGGTGTCGACGATGTTGATGCTGTAGTCATTCCATTTCAGGGCGGTGTTCTTCGCCAGAATGGTAATGCCACGCTCTTTTTCCTGGTCGTTGGAGTCCATCACGCGCTCGTTTTCCGCTTCTTTGCGGTCGAGGGTGCCGGACAGGCGCAGGAGCTTGTCTACGAGGGTGGTCTTGCCATGGTCGACGTGGGCGATGATGGCGATGTTGCGCAGTTTTTCGATCACAGTGTCAGTCTCGATAGTGAATCTTCGGCTGCCGTTTTCGGCAGCGGGGGCCGGGCCGTGGCGCGGCGGTGCAAAAGGTCAGGGCGTGAGCCTACGCACCGAATGTGTCGGGAGGTCGGTGGCGGATACTGCCGCCGAACAGTCCGGGCTGGCGGCGTTGGTCCGCGCCTTTATTGCGGACGGTAAACACGCACATTGGTGTGCCCTTCGTTGACCAGGTGGTGGGCGTGCAGGCGACTCATCACGCCCTTGTCGCAATACAGGAGGTACTGGCGGTTGGGGTCCAGTTCCTTGAACTTGCTGTTGATCGCGTAGAACGGCATGGCCAGGACTTCGATGCCCTCGATGGCCAGCGGTTCATCTTCCTGGGCATCCGGGTGACGGATGTCCACCACGATCTGGCCGGCCAGCACTTCGCCGACCATTTCCACCGACAGGTCCTTGCCCAGCTCATCGATCACGCGATCGACAGTCATCTGGGTGGAACGCTCCAGGGCGCGGTCGAGCACCGCCATGTCGAACTTGGTTTCTTCGTGGTCGACGCGGTACGGCTTGGCCTGGGTGGTCGGGTTCACCGAAATCACACCGCAATATTCTGGCATGTGCTTGGCGAACTCGGCGGTGCCGATCTTCGTCGCCGTGTCGATGATGTCCTGCTTGTGGCTGACGATCAGCGGGCGCAGCACCAGGGTGTCGGTCACCCGGTCGATCACCGAGAGGTTCGGCAGGGTCTGGCTGGACACCTGGGAAATCGCCTCGCCGGTCACCAGCGCGTCGATCTCCAGGCGCTCAGCCACTCGACTGGCGGCGCGCAGCATCATGCGCTTCAAGGTCACGCCCATGTAGCTGTCGTCGACCTTGGTGAGAATCTCGCCGACCACTTCCTCGAAGGGCACGCTGACGAACAGCACGCGCTGGGAGCTGCCGTACTTCTTCCACAGGTAGTGCGCGACTTCCATCACGCCCAGTTCGTGGGCACGGCCGCCGAGGTTGAAGAACACGAAGTGACTGATCATGCCGCGGCGCATCATCTGGTAGGCCGCCACGGTGGAGTCGAAGCCGCCGGACATCAGCACCAGCACCTGCTCCAGCGCGCCCAGCGGGTAGCCGCCCAGGCCATCGTGCTGGGCGTGGATCACGTAGAGGCGGTCGTGGCGGATTTCCACGCGCACTTCCACTTCCGGGTTCTTCAGCGAGACGCCCGCCGCGCCGCAGTGCTGGCGCAGGCCGCCACCGACGTAACGCTCCACATCTATAGAGGTGAAAGGGTGCTTGCCGGCGCGCTTGCAGCGCATGGAGAAGACCTTGCCCTGCAGCTTGTCGCCGAAGTGGGCCTTGCACTTCTCGAGGATGTCGTCGAAATCGCCCAGCGGGTATTCGTGCACTTCCAGGAAGTGGCCGATGCCCGGCGTGCAGGTCAGGCGCTCGATCATCTCGCGCAGGACTTTCGGGTCGGCGACCCTGGTCTCGACCTCAAGGTTGTCCCACTCGCCCTCGACCAGCAGCTCGGGGTCGAGATCGCGGAGCACCGTGCGAATGTTCTTCGCCAGCTGGCGGATGAAGCGCTTGCGCACCGGCCGGCTCTTGATGGTGATTTCCTGGAAGACCTTGACGATGAGTTTCATGCGGATCGGGCGATTGCCATGGGACTGAAAAAAAGGGGCGGAATTATATCCGAAATTGCTCAAGACTTGAGCAGAAATCGGAGACTTTCTTTTTGGTGCACCAAAATGGACTTATGCACCATGGCGGAGCACCAAAGCAGTGCACTATTTCCGTGCAATTATCCATAGCACACGCCAGAGCCCGTGATTTCAGGGGCCCTGCCCATTTACGGGCACTGGCACGCAACTTGCTCTCTTGTGAGGCAGGTTGCCCTGGCGGAGTATTCCGGCCGGCATCACCCGATACTGGGGCACAGAAAGCTCCCAGCTCTAATCCCTCCTGGAGGACAGCATGTCGTACAAGTCGCAACAACTGATCAAAGATCATGACGTGAAGTGGGTTGACCTGCGCTTCACCGATACCAAAGGCAAGCAGCAGCACGTCACCATGCCCGCCCGCGATGCGCTGGACGACGAGTTCTTCGAAGCCGGCAAGATGTTCGATGGTTCCTCCATCGAAGGCTGGAAGGGCATCGAAGCCTCCGACATGATCCTGCTGCCGGACGACAGCACCGCCGTGCTCGACCCGTTCACCGAAGAGCCGACCCTGATCATCGTTTGCGACATCATCGAGCCGAGCACCATGCAAGGCTACGAGCGCGACCCGCGCAACATCGCCAAGCGCGCCGAGGAATACCTGAAGTCCACCGGTATCGGTGACACCGTATTCGTCGGCCCGGAGCCGGAGTTCTTCATCTTCGACGAAGTGAAGTTCAAGTCCGACATCTCCGGCTCGATGTTCAAGATCTTCTCCGAGCAGGCTTCCTGGAACACCGACGCTGACATCGAGACCGGCAACAAAGGCCACCGTCCGGGCGTCAAGGGCGGCTACTTCCCGGTACCGCCGGTCGACCACGACCACGAAATCCGTACCGCCATGTGCAACGCCATGGAAGAAATGGGCCTGGTCATCGAAGTTCACCACCACGAAGTGGCGACTGCCGGCCAGAACGAAATCGGCGTGAAGTTCAACACCCTGGTTGCCAAGGCTGACGAAGTTCAGACCCTGAAGTACTGCATCCACAACGTGGCCGACGCCTACGGCAAGACCGTGACCTTCATGCCGAAGCCGCTGTACGGCGACAACGGCTCGGGCATGCACGTTCACATGTCCATCTCCAAGGATGGCAAGAACACCTTCGCTGGCGAAGGCTATGCCGGCCTGTCCGACACCGCCCTGTACTTCATCGGCGGCATCATCAAGCACGGCAAGGCCCTGAACGGCTTCACCAACCCGGCCACCAACTCCTACAAGCGTCTGGTTCCGGGCTTCGAAGCCCCGGTCATGCTGGCCTACTCGGCCCGCAACCGTTCCGCCTCGATCCGTATCCCGTACGTTTCCAGCCCGAAAGCCCGCCGCATCGAAGCGCGCTTCCCGGACCCGGCTGCCAACCCCTACCTGTGCTTCGCCGCACTGCTGATGGCGGGCCTGGACGGCATCCAGAACAAGATCCACCCCGGCGATGCCGCCGACAAGAACCTGTACGACCTGCCGCCGGAAGAGGCGAAGGAAATCCCGCAGGTTTGCGGCAGCCTGAAAGAAGCGCTGGAAGAACTCGACAAGGGCCGTGCGTTCCTGACCAAGGGCGGCGTGTTCACCGACGAGTTCATCGATGCCTACATCGAGCTGAAGTCGGAAGAAGAAATCAAGGTGCGCACCTTCGTGCACCCGCTGGAATACGACCTGTACTACAGCGTCTGATCCACGAATACCTATAAATAGCGACACCATTAAGGCCTCCTTCGGGAGGCCTTTTTTATGGGCTGGAGAAAACCGCCGGCACCTGTATCTGTGCCTATGCCTGCGTCTGCGCCTGTAGGAGCGAGCTTGCTCGCGAACCGCACAGCACTGGAGTCACCGGATAACGCATTCGCGAGCAAGCTCGCTCCTACAACGGAAGGCCGGATTCAGATCCCGCCGTCGACCGGCGCGCCGTGCTCCTCGTCATCCTCGCGGCGCGATTTGCGCAGGCGCGAGAGCTGCACATTCAGGCGTGGCATGGAGAGCTCCAGCCCGGCCTTGTCGAGCTTCTGCCGCAGGCGCAGGTTGAAGGCGCGCTGCACTTCCCACTGGCGGATCGGCGCGGTCTTGAAGCGGAAGCGCAGGATCGCCTGGCCGGCATCGAAGCTCTCGATACCCTGGATTTCCAGCGGCGACCAGATGGCGCGGTTGATGGTGCGGTCGCCGCGCAACTCGCCGGAGACCTCCTTGACCAGCGCCAGCGCGTCGTCGATGGGCATGCTCGCCGGCACCGGCCAGCGGAACATCGCGTAGCCGAACTGCCGCGAGTAGTTCTTGATGCTCTTGATCTCGCTGAACGGGATGGTGTGCACCACACCATCCAGGTCGCGCAGGCGCACGGTGCGGATGGTCAGGCCCTCCACCGTCCCCAGGTGGCCGCCGACATCCACGTAGTCGTCGATGGACAGCGAGTCCTCGATGATGATGAACAGGCCGGTGATCAGGTCCGCCACCAGCGATTGCGCACCGAAACCGATGGCCAGACCGATGACACCGGCACCGGCGAGCAGCGGCGTGACGTTCATGCCCATGTTGGCCAGGGCGACGATCAGCGCAATCACCGCGATGGTCACGAACAGCACGTTGCGGATCAGCGGCAGCATGGTCAGCGCGCGGGCGTTGGCGCTCTTCTTGCCGCCCAGGCCGAGGCTGTGCTGTACCGCGGTATCAGTGAGAATCCAGACCAACCAGGCGACCAGCAGGGTGGTGCCGAAGCTGAACAGCTTGAGGCTGATCTGCGAGCCGTCGCCTTCGGCGAAACGCACCAGCGACATGCCCCAGACGCGCAGGCCGATCTCCAGGAAGAACAGCAGGCTGGCGATGTGCAGCAGCGTGTAGCCGAAGCTCTGCAACTGCTCGATGTACGGCGCATGGCGACGTGCACCGCGTCGGGCCGAGCGTTGATGGGCACGGCGGATCAGGCCATTGACGGTCATCGCGACCACCGCCACGACAGCACAGACCAGCGCGCGACGCAGGGCGTAGCTGCTGTCGCCAGCCGTGACGATGGTGGCGAACAGCGAGATGCCCACCAGCACCAGAACCGGCAGGAACCAGATCGAACCGACCAGCTCCACCAGGTCGCTCAGGCCCCTGCGCTTGAGGCGCCGCTCCAGCGGCTGGTTGCGGATCAGGTGGGCGATGGGCCGGCGGAACTGCAGGACGAACAGCGCGGTAAGCAGCGCTGCACAGATGTTCGCCACGGAGCCGACGAACAGCGAGATGTTCATCCCCAGGCTCTCGATGACGCGAGGGTCGTGCATCACTTCGCCCAGTGCCGCGAGGCTGCCGATCAGCCAGAGCGGGCGGAAGGCACGACGGCGCAGGATGTCCAGCGCTCGCATGCGGTGCGGGCCACTGAGCAGCGATAGGGAGATCACACAGAGCGCGGAGAACAGCGTGCCGCATACCAGGGTGTAGGCGATCACCATCGCCACCAGCTTGCCGAGCGAACTGGGCAGCACCACGGACAGGTAGACGGTGATCAGGAAGGCCACCAGCCAGGGGCCAAGCTTGCGCAGGGCGAACAACAGCAGGTCGCGGGTCTTGGGGTGCTGGGGCAGTTCATCCTCCAGGCCGAAGCGCTTGCGCATGCGCCCGGCGATCCAGCGCAGGCCTAGGGCAACGCAGGCCCAGATGAGGATGACCAGGGCGAAATCGAGGATCATGCCCGGCCATTCCGCCAGCGAAGGGGTCCGTGCTTCAAGCTCGAAGCCGGCACCCTGGAACAGCTCGGTCCAACGTACCACCGGGCTGTTGGCGCCCTCGAACTGTTTCTCCAGGCTGCCAAGGGTGTCGCCAATCAGCCCCAGAACACCGCCCTGTTCTTCAGCGCCCTTCTGTGTGGCGTCGCGCAACTGCTTGAGCTTCTTCAGCAGGTCGGCGCGCTGCTGGTCGTTCTCCAGGGTCTTGATCACCTGGTTCAGCGACTGCTCCAACTGGGCATCGCTGACCTTCGCCTCGCCACTGCCCGTCACCCCGGCGAGAGCCCCGGGAAGCGCTGCCATGGCGGGTACGGCGAAGGACAGGCCCAGGCCGAGGCAGCACAGCAGCAACCACTGACGAAGCAGGTAACGAATCAGAATCACAGGCACACCCCGGAACAATGGAAAATCACGCTTGCCCGCATCATACAGACGCCGGCGCCAGGCTCGGACCCGTCCCGCGCAGGAAAGGTCCTCCCCACGAGGAGCAGCGCACAACGCGCGGCGCCCTGCTGAAAGACAATAGGCAACTTGCCAGCCGCCGTCGGCGGTGCAAGGCTTGGCATGACCATCCGGAGATTCTTCATGCGCCTGATCCTCACCGCCCTGCTGCTCGCCGCCGCATTGCCAGCCAGCGCGCAGATCTACAAGTACACCGATGCCAACGGCAAGACAGTGTTCACCAACCAGCCGCCGACCAACGTCGACGCCAAGCCCGTTGAGCTGCCACCGACCAACACAGTCGGACCGCAGGGGTCGGTCGCAGTGCCCGCCGACAGCGGCACCGCGAACCAGGCCAGCAACGCCTACGCGATTCTCGCCCTGAGCAACCTGCCGGACGATGAATCGCTGCGACAGAACAACGGCAGCTTCATCGTCAATGTCGTGGTGCAGCCCGCCCTGGCGGGCGGCCATCTGCTGCAACTGGTGCTCGACGGCCAGCCCTATGGCGCACCGACCAGCAGCACCAGCATCGCCTTGCAGGAAATCGACCGCGGCGACCACACGCTGGCCGTCCAGGTCCTGCAGGGCAGCCGCGTGATCCAGGCCAGCGCGCCGGTGAGCTTCACCCTGCAGCGCATCAGCACCAACAGCCCGCAACGGCCCAAGGTCCAACCCCGGACGGGCGGCTGACGATGCGCTATCTGGTGATGCTCCTGTTGTCGGCGCTGTTCTGCCTGTCGGCCAGCGCCGAGGTCTACACCTACATCGACAAGGAAGGTAATCGCGTCTTCACCGACCAGCCGCCGCGCGGCAACGCGCAGAAGCTGCAACTGGCGCCGATCAACTCCCAGCCCGGCTCGCCAAACGGCGTGCGCATGCCGCCACCGCTCTACGCGCCAGCCACGCCCGCGCTGCCGCCCGGACCTCCGGCCTACCAGCTGCTGCGTATCATCGTGCCAGAGCCCGACGCCACCGTTCGAGCCAATGACGGCGCGCTGATCGTCTCGGCCACCAGCGACCCGGCCCTGCTCCCCGGCCATCTCTACCGCCTGCTGCTGGACGGCAAGCCCGTGGGTGAGCCCGGCCGCAGCCCGGTGTTTCCGCTGAACAACATCGACCGGGGCACCCACCAGCTCTCGGTGGAGATCATCGACACCCTGGGCCGCACCATCGAGCAGACGCCCAGTCAGCCTTTCCACATGTTCCGCGTTTCAGTGGCCGAATCGGCCGATCTCGACACTTCCCAGCCGCTCGCCGCCGCCGACCACTGACGCGGCGTGCGGCCTGCCACAAACGCACCATATCGGTGCGTACGCCTGCACCACTTTCTATACTCTCCCCATTTCGGGTCATTTCTGCTGACCGGATCGGCCGCCTGCGCACCGCAAATCAGCGCGATGCCGCGAAATACGCGTCTTTTCAGGGCCTGGTTTGCTTTTTGCATTTTCCCGCACAGTCTTGGGACATCTCTTACGCCATGCCTACAGAAACCCAGCTCCGCCTGTTGCTCGACAACCTCACCACGGCGGTGATCCTGCTCAATGCCGAGCTGCGCCTGGAGTACATGAACCCGGCGGCAGAAATGCTGCTGGCGGTCAGTGGCCAGCGCAGCCACGGGCAGTTCATCAGCGAGCTGTTCACCGAATCGCCCGAGGCGCTGCAGTCCCTGCGCCAGGCAGTGGAAGAGGCGCACCCCTTCACCAAGCGCGAGGCGAGCCTGACCTCGCTGACCGGCCAGACCATCACCGTGGACTACGCGGTGACGCCGATCCTCGACCGCCGCGATACCCTGCTGCTGCTGGAAGTCCACCCGCGCGACCGACTGCTGCGGATCACCAAGGAAGAGGCACAACTGTCCAAGCAGGAAACCACCAAGTTGCTGGTGCGCGGCCTGGCCCACGAGATCAAGAATCCGCTGGGCGGCATTCGGGGCGCAGCGCAGTTGCTTTCCCGTGAGCTGCCAGAGGAATCGCTCAAGGACTACACCAACGTCATCATCGAAGAAGCCGACCGCCTGAGGAATCTGGTGGACCGCATGCTCGGCTCCAACAAGTTGCCACAGCTCTCGGTGACCAACGTCCATGAGGTGCTGGAACGCGTCTGCAGCCTGGTGGAAGCCGAGACCCAGGGCACCATCCCGCTGGTGCGCGACTACGACCCGAGCATCCCTGACCTGCTGATCGACCGCGAGCAGATGATCCAGGCCGTGCTCAACATCGTGCGCAACGCCATGCAGGCGATTGCCGCGCAGAACGAACTCAAGCTGGGGCGCATCACCCTGCGCACCCGCACCCTGCGCCAGTTCACCATCGGCCACACGCGTCATCGCCTGGTGTGCAAGGTGGAGATCATCGACAACGGCCCGGGCATCCCGGCCGAACTGCAGGACACCATCTTCTATCCCATGGTCAGCGGCCGTGCCGACGGCACCGGCCTGGGCCTCGCCATCACCCAGAACATCATCAGCCAGCACCAGGGCTTGATCGAATGCGAGAGCCATCCAGGCCACACCGTATTCAGTCTGTTCCTGCCCCTGGAACAAGGAGTGCATTGACCATGAGCCGATCAGAGACCGTCTGGATCGTCGACGACGACCGCTCCATCCGCTGGGTACTGGAAAAAGCCCTGCAGCAGGAAGGCATGACTACCGTCAGCTTCGACAGCGCCGACAGCGTGATGAGCCGCCTGGGCCGGCAGCAACCGGACGTCATCATCTCCGACATCCGCATGCCCGGTTCCAGCGGCCTGGACCTGCTGGCGCAGATCCGCGAAGTACACCCGCGCCTGCCGGTGATCATCATGACCGCGCACTCGGACCTGGACAGCGCCGTGGCCTCCTACCAAGGCGGCGCCTTCGAATACCTGCCCAAGCCCTTCGACGTCGACGAAGCCGTCTCCCTGGTCAAGCGCGCCAACCAGCACGCCCAGGAGCAGCAGGGCCTGGAAGCACCGGCCAACCAGACGCGCACCCCGGAAATCATCGGTGAAGCGCCGGCGATGCAGGAGGTGTTCCGCGCCATCGGCCGCCTCTCGCACTCCAACATTACCGTGCTGATCAACGGCGAGTCGGGCACTGGCAAGGAACTGGTTGCCCATGCCCTGCACCGCCACAGCCCCCGCGCAACGTCGCCTTTCATCGCACTGAACATGGCAGCGATCCCCAAGGACCTGATGGAGTCCGAGCTGTTCGGCCACGAGAAAGGCGCCTTCACCGGCGCGGCCAACCAGCGCCGCGGCCGCTTCGAGCAGGCCGACGGCGGCTCGCTGTTCCTCGACGAGATCGGCGACATGCCGGCCGACACCCAGACCCGCCTGCTGCGGGTGCTGGCGGATGGCGAGTTCTACCGTGTGGGCGGCCACACCCCGGTGAAGGTGGACGTGCGGATCATCGCCGCGACCCACCAGAACCTGGAAAACCTGGTGCGCGAAGGCAAGTTCCGCGAGGACCTGTTCCACCGCCTGAACGTCATCCGCGTACACATCCCGCGCCTGGCCGACCGCCGCGAGGACATCCCCGCGCTGGCCCGGCACTTCCTCTCCCGCGCCGCGCAAGAGCTGGCGGTCGAGCCCAAGCTGCTCAAGCCGGAAACCGAGGAATACCTGAAGAACCTCGGCTGGCCGGGCAACGTGCGCCAGCTGGAGAACACCTGCCGCTGGATCACCGTCATGGCCTCCGGCCGCGAGGTGCACGTCGATGACCTGCCGCCGGAGCTGATGACCCAACCGCAGGACAGCGTACCGGCTGCGAACTGGGAACAGGCCCTGCGCCACTGGGCCGATCAGGCACTGGGGCGCGGACAGTCCAGCCTGCTGGACACTGCCGTACCGGCGTTCGAAAGGATCATGATCGAGACCGCGCTCAAGCACACGGCCGGTCGCCGACGTGATGCCGCCGTGCTACTGGGCTGGGGCCGCAACACCCTGACCCGCAAGATCAAGGAGCTGGGCATGAAGATCGACGGCCCGGACGACGACGGCGAGGACTGAAGTCCTTCCACGACAAAGGGGCCGAATGGCCCCTTTTTCTTGCGCTGCGCTTGCCAAAAACGCCTCTGGCCCGAGCGCTGCCCGGGTTGAACGCAGTCATATCCCGGCAATATTTACCCCCAGAACCTGTGGATAACACTGTGCACGGAACGGGGAAGGAACGTGCTACAGACCAGAGCACGCGGGGCCTAGGGGTTTGCGTGGTTTCTGTGCAGGAATTTTCGGCTTGCCCACATCCACTGTGCGCCTGCCTGTGGATAAGCTTGGGGCAAGCCGCTGCGCTCCCCTACCGGCGCGGGTTTGCGCGATTTGATCAAAAAACGCTCAATCCATCGCGAAGCCGTGCTGGCGCCAGGCTTCGTAGACGGTCACAGCCACGGTGTTGGACAGGTTCAGGCTGCGGCAGCCAGGGCGCATCGGCAGGCGCACGCGCTGCTCCGGCGGCAGGGCGTCGCGCACCTCTTCCGGCAGGCCACGGCTTTCCGGGCCGAACAGGAAGGCATCGCCGCGCTCATAGGCCACTTCGTGGAACGGCTGCGAACCCTTGGTGGTGAAGGCAAACAGACGCGGCTGGTCGAGCTGCTCCAGGCATTCTTCGAGGCTCGTATAGCGGCGCACGCTGGCGTACTCGTGGTAATCCAGCCCGGCACGACGCAGACGCTTGTCGTCCAGCTCGAAGCCCAGCGGCTCGATGAGATTCAGGCTGCAACCCGCGTTGGCGCACAGCCTGATAATGTTGCCGGTGTTTGGGGGGATTTCCGGTTGAAAAAGGATTACGTGGAACATGCAGCGCTCCGAGCCTGAGAACGGCGGGCATTCTACCCCCGCCAAGGAGCAAATGCGGCCCAGGCCGTGGCTGAAGGTGCTGGTTTCGCTATGCGTGCTTGGCCTGCTGCTGGGCCTGATGCTGGGCCGCCTGGTCAATCCACCGCACGAGGGGCCACCGCAGATCCTTGCCGTAGAGCCGTCTGCCGGTGGCTTGGTGCTCACCCTGGACGCGCAGCCTGCCATTCGCGCCGGCCACCTGGATGGCGCCCTCGCCCTGCAGATCGATGCCAGCGGCGACGCGCAACAGGGCCAGTTGCGCATCGGCGATGCGCCGGTGCGCTGGAAGCTGGAGCCAAGGAAGCGCGGGGTTCTGCTGACGTTGCTGTCGACCCGACGCCTGCAGGGTAGCTGGGACAGCACTGAGGTCGACGGCCAGTGGCGCCTGACCATCAGCGCGCGGCCCGAATAAAAGCGGGGTTTTCCCGGCCTGCCTGGTCCGGGGCCCCGAAGCGGGAAGCGAGTCCTCCAGACGGAGAATCGCGACATAAAAGAGGGGTTTACCCGGCCTGCCTGTACCAGGACCCCTAACGGGTGCGAGGCTCGCCGTGGCGCGCCTGCGGGCATAAAAAGGGGGCTTTCCCGGCCTGCCTGTACCAGGACCCCCGAACCGGCTGCGACGGCCACCGCTTCGGGCGACGCGTTCGCAAGTTGTAAAAGAGGGGTTCCCCAGCCTGCCTGTACCGAGGCCCCTGAAATCGCTGTTATCAGGGGTATTGCAGAGGGCGTGCCAAGATTGGCACCGCCTTCGGCCGGCATCTTGCGAGAGCAGCTACAGGCCAGTAACGGCGGGGCTTTTGGCGATTCCCTATGCGTCTGCATCGCAGCACCCGGGAGCAAATGCTGAAGCGATAGCCTGTCGCCAGCCTGCGCCCCTCTAGTGCGCACGCACCAAACTTGAACGCCCGACACGCCGATCTGTTCTGTAGGAGCGAGCTTGCTCGCGAACCTTTCAACCCAGCAGGGGAGTTTGTTCGCGAGCGAGCTCGCTCCTACGAAGAGCAACAGCGCTTACCCACAGCATTGCTGAGCAACTAGCGGAACAGTCTGTGGATAACCGTCTGTAAACCGGACGGTGCGGCGCTCGCGCAAAGCTGATCAAATTCCACTCAGCACGAATCGCAGACAAAGAAAAAGGCGCCCTAAGGCGGCTTTCTCGTTCGGCGTCAGTGATTACTGGGCCGGGATCTCGCCGGATGCCTGCATGCGGGCGATTTCCTGCGCGTACAGCGCATCGAAGTTCACCGGGGACAGCATCAGCGCCGGGAAGGAACCACGGACAACCAGGCTGTCCAGGGTTTCGCGGGCGTAGGGGAAGAGGATGTTCGGGCAGAAGGCACCCAGGGTGTGGCTCATGCTGGAAGCGTCCAGGCCCTTGATCAGGAAGATACCGGCCTGCTGCACTTCAACGATGAAAGCGGTTTCTTCGTTGTTCTTCACGGTCACCGAAACGGTCAGGACCACTTCGTAGAAGTCGCCATCGAGCTGCTTCTGACGGGTATTGAGGTCCATGGCGATGCTCGGCTGCCACTCCTGACGGAAGATTTCCGGAGCCTTGGGGGCCTCGAAGGAGAGGTCGCGCACGTAGATGCGCTGCAGCGAGAACTGCGGGTTGTTGTCTTGTTCGGCTGCGCCGTTGCTGGCTTGTTCAGTCATTTCGGGACCTTCTTGTGCATCGTTTCAGAATGAGGAATTACGCCGAGAGCAGCGTATCCAGCTTGCCCGCGCGTTCCAGCGCGTAAAGATCGTCGCAGCCGCCGATGTGGGTTCCGTCGATCCAGATCTGCGGCACCGAAGTGCGACCTGCCTTGCTGGCCATCTCGGCGCGAACGCCAGGCTTGCCGTCCACGGAGATTTCCTCGTAGGCAACACCCTTCCTGTCCAGCAGGGCCTTGGCGCGGATGCAATAAGGGCACCACGCGCTGGTGTAGATCAAGGTCGACGGCATCTCACTTCACCAGGGGCAGGTTGTCGCCACGCCAGCTGCCGATGCCCCCGGACAGCTTGGCGGCGGTGTAGCCGGCCTTCTGCAGCACGCTGCACCAGGTACCCGAGTGCTGGCCCATGCCATCGACCACGATGATGGTCTTGGCCTTGTGCTTATCCAGCTCGCTCATGCGCGCGTTCAGCTTGTCCGCCGGAATGTTCAGCGCGCCGACGATGTGGCCGGTGGCGAATTCCTTGGTCGGGCGGATATCCAGCACCACGGCCTGCTCGGCGTTGACCATGGCGGTCAGCTCGCGGGTGGACAGCGCACGGCCGCCCTTGCGCATTTCATGCAGGGCCAACAGCACCAGCAGGATGACCAGGGCACCGACCAGCAGGTAGTGGTGGGTGGCGAATTCGATCAGACGAGGAAGAAACGAAGACATGCGCAGGACATCCAGACGTAAAAATGCCGGCCAGTATACACGCGCGTATCTGACGGCTGAACCCTGCGGATCATGGCGTCTGTCGGCACCAAAAGGTAAAATGCCGGTCCTTTTCTGACCCCTATTCTCGGAAAGAGCCGTAACTATGACTGCAACGCCCAAACCGCTGGTCCTGATCATTCTGGACGGCTTCGGCCATAGCGAGAGCCCGGAATACAACGCCATCTACGCCGCGAAGAAGCCCAACTGGGACCGCCTGCTGGCCAGCCAGCCGAACGGCCTGATCTCCGGCTCGGGCATGGACGTCGGCCTGCCCGATGGCCAGATGGGCAACTCCGAGGTTGGCCATATGAACCTGGGCGCCGGCCGCGTCGTCTACCAGGACTTCACCCGCGTCACCAAGGCGATCCGCGACGGTGAGTTCTTCCAGAACCCGGTGCTGACCGGTGCCGTCGACAAGGCCGCCGGTGCCGGCAAGGCCGTGCATATCCTCGGCCTGCTCTCCGATGGTGGCGTGCACAGCCACCAGGACCACCTGATCGCCATGGCCGAACTGGCCGCGCAGCGGGGCGCCGAGAAAATCTACCTGCACGCCTTCCTCGACGGCCGCGACACGCCACCCAGGAGCGCCGAGCCCTCGCTGAAGCTGCTCGACGACGCCTTCGCCCGCATCGGCAAGGGCCGCACCGCCAGCATCATCGGCCGCTACTTCGCCATGGACCGCGACAACCGCTGGGACCGCGTCGAAGCCGCCTACAACCTGATCACCGACGGCACCGCCGAATTCACCGCCGGCACTGCCGTGGGGGCGCTGAACGCGGCCTATGAGCGCGGCGAGAGCGACGAATTCGTCAAGGCCACCCGCATTGGCGACCAGGTGCGAGTGGAAGACGGCGATGCCGTGGTCTTCATGAACTTCCGTGCCGACCGCGCCCGCGAACTGTCGCGCGCCTTCGTCGAGCCGGGCTTCAAGGAGTTCCCGCGCCAGCGCGAGCTGCACCTGGCCGAGTACGTGATGCTCACCCAGTACGCGGCCAGCATCCCGGCGCCCAGCGCGTTCAAGCCCGAGTCCCTGGACAACGTCCTGGGCGAGTACCTGGCCAAGAACGGCAAGACCCAGCTGCGCATCGCCGAGACCGAGAAGTACGCCCACGTGACTTTCTTCTTCTCCGGCGGCCGCGAAGAGCCCTTCGAAGGCGAAGAACGCATCCTCATTCCGTCGCCCAAGGTCGCCACCTATGACCTGCAACCGGAAATGAGCGCGCCGGAAGTGACCGACCGGATCGTCGACGCCATCGAGCACCAGCGTTTCGACGTGATCATCGTCAACTACGCCAACGGCGACATGGTCGGCCACACCGGTGTGTTCGAGGCCGCGGTGAAAGCCGTCGAGTGCCTGGATACCTGCGTCGGTCGGATCGTCGAAGCGCTGGACAAGGTCGGCGGCGAAGCCCTGATCACCGCCGACCACGGCAACGTCGAGCAGATGGAAGACGCCATGACCGGCCAGGCGCACACCGCGCACACCTGCGAGCCGGTGCCTTTCGTCTATGTCGGCAAGCGCAAGGTCAGCATCCGCGAGGGCGGCGTACTCGCCGACGTGGCCCCGACCCTGCTGAATCTGATGGGTCTGGAACAGCCTAAAGAGATGACCGGCAAGTCGATCATCAGCCTGCTTTAAGGCCGATCATCTGGCGGGAACGTGAGCCATCTCCCGCCGGTCAGAGCAAACGCCCCACGCCATGCGGCCTGGGGCGTTTTTTTTAGCGCCCGCCACGGGCATACTAGCCCGGTCCAGAATCCAGGTGCCCGCCACCCAATGCCTCGTGCCCTCCTCCCGCTGCTGCTGATCTGCCTCCTGAGCCCGCTCGCGGTCGTTGCCGACGAACGCGCCGACGCCCAACGTCAGCTGGAGCAGACGCAGAAAGACATCAATGAGCTGAAAAAGAACCTGAAGAACATCCAGGACGAGAAGTCCGGGGTGCAGAAGCAGCTCAAGTCCACCGAGACCCAGATGGGCGACCTGGAAAAGCAGATCAAGCAGATCCAGGACGAGATGAAGAAGAACGAGGAAGAGCTGCAGCGCCTTGATTCAGAGAAAAAAAAACTCCAGGGCGCACGCCTTGAGCAGCAGCGCCTGATCGCCATCCAGGCCCGCGCCGCCTACCAGAGCGGTCGCCAGGAATACCTCAAGCTGCTGCTGAACCAGGAACATCCCGAGAAGTTCAGCCGCACCCTGACCTACTACGACTACATCAACAAGGCGCGCCTGGAGCAGCTCTCGGCCTTCAACGAGACCCTGCGCCAGCTGAGCAACGTCGAGCAGGAAATCACCTCGCAGAAGGACGAGCAGGTCGCCCAGCAGACGGCCCTCGAGGCCCGACGCCAGGAGCTGGCCGACGCCCGCAAGGCGCGCCAGGAAACCCTGGCCAAGCTCAACAGCGACCTGAAGGACGGCAGCAGCAAGCTCAAGGACCGCGAGCAGAGCCAGGACGACCTGAACAAGGTCCTCAAGACCATCGAGGAAACCCTCGCCCGCCAGGCCCGCGAAGCCGAGGAAGCGCGCCAGCGTGCCCTGGCCGCCGAGCGCGAGCGGGTCAAGCGCGAGCAGGAACTGGCCGCCCGCGGCGAGAAACCCCAGACACCCTCCAAGCGCCCCGACTACAGCGGTCCGCTGGTTTCCAGCGGCGCTGGATTCGGCGGCGCGTTTGCCGCCACCAAGGGCAAGCTGCCCTGGCCGGTGGATGGCCGCGTCCTGGCGCGCTACGGCAGCCCGCGCGGCGACGACCCCCGTGCCACCTGGGATGGCGTGCTGATCGGTGCCTCCGCCGGCAGCACCGTGCGTGCCGTGCATGGCGGCCGCGTGGTGTTCGCCGACTGGCTGCGCGGCTCAGGCCTGCTGGTCATTCTCGACCACGGTGGTGGCTACCTCAGCCTTTATGGGCATAATCAAAGTCTTCTGAAGGACGCCGGCGATACCGTCAAAGCGGGCGATCCCATTGCAACCGTGGGAGCCAGCGGGGGTCAGAGTACCCCGGCGGTGTATTTTGCCATTCGCCATCAGGGCCGCCCGGCGGACCCTTCGACCTGGTGTCGCACGCAGGGATAAGCGTCGAACACGCATTAGGAGCCAAACATGTCGCATGCTTTCCGTCTCACTACCCTGGCCCTGGCCTTGCTGCTCGGTGTCGGTGCGGTCCAGGCCGCCGACGCGCCGGCTGCATCCCCCGCGGCCAACGGCAAGGAGGCTCCGCTGCCGCTCGACGAGCTGCGCACCTTTGCCGAGGTCCTGGACCGGGTGAAGGCGGCTTATGTCGAACCGGTGGACGACAAGACGCTGCTGGAGAATGCCATCAAGGGCATGCTCAGCAACCTCGACCCGCACTCCGCCTACCTCGGTCCGGAAGAGTTCGCCGAGCTGCAGGAAAGCACCAGCGGCGAATTCGGCGGCCTGGGTATCGAGGTCGGCAGCGAGGATGGCTTCGTCAAGGTGATCTCGCCGATCGACGATACCCCCGCAGCCAACGCCGGCATCCAGCCCGGCGACCTGATCGTCAAGATCGACGGCAAGCCGACCAAGGGCCAGTCGATGAACGAAGCCGTGGACAGCATGCGCGGCAAGGCCGGCTCGCCGATCACCCTGACTATCGTCCGCGGCGGCAGCAAGCCGTTCGACGTCACCCTCAAGCGCGCGATCATCAAGGTCAAGAGCGTGAAGAGCCAGATGCTCGAACCGGGCTACGGCTACCTGCGCATCACCCAGTTCCAGGTCAACACCGGCGAGGAGACCGTCAAGGCGCTGTCCAAGCTGCGCAACGACAACAAGGGCAAGCTCAAGGGCGTGATCCTGGACCTGCGCAACAACCCCGGCGGTGTACTGCAATCGGCAGTGGAAGTGGCCGACGCCTTCCTCACCAAGGGTCTGATCGTCTACACCAAGGGCCGCATTCCCAACTCCGAGCTGCGCTTCTCCGCCGATCCGGCCGACCCGAGCGACGGCGTCCCGCTGGTGGTGCTGATCAACGGCGGCAGCGCCTCGGCGGCGGAGATCGTCGCTGGCGCCCTGCAGGACCAGAAACGCGGGATCCTCATGGGCACCGACAGCTTTGGCAAGGGCTCGGTGCAGACCGTGCTGCCGCTGAACAACGACCGCGCCCTGAAGCTCACCACCGCGCTGTACTACACCCCCAACGGCCGCTCCATCCAGGCCCAGGGCATCACCCCGGACATCGAGGTGGAGCGCGCCAAGGTAACTCGCGAGAAAAGCGAGTTCGACGGCTTCAAGGAAGCCGACCTGCAGGGCCACCTGGCCAACGGCAACGGTGGCCAGGATCGCCCGACCACTTCCGGCAAGCCGCCGGTGGATCGCCCGCAGGATGGCGACTACCAGCTCAGCCAAGCCCTCAGCCTGCTGAAAGGACTCAGCGTCAGCCGCGGCAACAACTAAGCGATGCGCTCGGCCTGGCTGCTGTTCGGCCTGTGCCTGGGCGCGCTGCTGTGCCTGCCGGCGGCCGCTGCGCCCCGGCCGGCCAGCGGCAAGCCGCTGGTCAGCATCGTCATCGACGACCTTGGGCAGAATCTGGCACGCGACCGCCAGGTGCTCGACATCTCCCCCGCCATCGCCCTGGCGATCATCCCCGACACGCCCCACGCCGCCGAACTGGCGCGCGAGGCGCATCAGCGCGGGCGCACCATCATGCTGCACATGCCGATGGACCCGGCCGGCGGTGACTACGCCTGGCGTCCGGAGCTGAGCCAGGAAGAACGCGCGCGCCGCCTCGACGCCGCGCTGGCGAAAGTGCCCTACGTGCAAGGCCTGAACAACCACGAAGGCAGCCGCATGACGGCCGACCGCCCGGCCATGGCCTGGCTGGCGGCGGAATTGCAGCGCCGCCACCTGTTCCTCCTCGACAGCCGCACCAGCGCCGCCACCGTGGCCGCCGCCGAGGCGCAGAAGATCGGCCTCGCCAGCCTGTCACGGGACGTGTTCCTCGATGACGACCCGAGCGAAGCGGCGGTGCTGGAGCAGATGCAGCGTGGCCTGGACCTGGCGCGCAAGCAGGGTACGGTGGTGATGATCGGCCACCCGAAGCCGGCGACCCTGGCCGTGCTCAAGCGCGTGCTACCAACCCTGAAGGCTCAGGGCTTCGAGCTGGTGAAACCCTCGCTGATGATCGCCGAGCGCGGCAACCGCGCCATGGCGGGGCATGGGCGCGACGGGATTTACCGATAGAGGTAGGCAGGATCGGCTTTCTGTAGGAGCGAGCTTGCTCGCGAACAGCACCCGGCACCGGAATCCCCGGAGGCCGGGTTCGCGAGCAAGCTCGCCCCTACAACGAAAAGCCGACCTTACAGGTAGTTATTGGTCGCCTGCTCGATGAAGCCATCGGCGCGCATCTCGTCCAGCGCCTTCTGCAGCTTCGCCACCACCTCGTCCGGGGTGTCCTTGTTGATCGCCAGGTACAGCTGGGCCTCGTTGAAGCGCAGGACGGTCTGCAGGCCGGACACGCCCTCCTGCTTGGCCAGGTAGCGGCCCACCGGGTCGGTGGTGGCCCACAGGTCGATCTCGCCGGTAGTCAGCTTCTTCACGTTTTCCTGGTCGCGCAGCGCGTTGAGCACCGGGATGCCCTGGCTTTCCAGGTTCTGGCTGACGGCGTCGTTCTTGTAGGCACCGAGCTTGTATTTGGCGGCGTCCTTGAGGTCCTTCACCTTGATCGAACTACCCGGCGGCGCCAGCAGGACCCAATGGGTCTTGGCGATCGGCCCGACCCACTTGAACAGGGGCACGCGCTCGGGCGTGTAGGTGGTGGAGAACAGCCCATAGTCGGGCTTGTCGAGGGCCAGCTTGTACAGCCGATCCCAGGGGAAACGCAGGCTCAGGCTGTACTGGATGCCGGCGCGCTTGAACATCTCGCGGACGATATCGGCGCTGATGCCGTCGATACCGTCATCGCGAGCGAAGTTCTTGTCGTCCACCGCCATGTTGAACGGCGGGAAGTTCTCGGTGAGCAGCACCATCTTGTAATCGGCGGGCAACTCGGCGCGGGCCGTGGCGGCCCCCAACAGCAGACCCAGGGTCAGGGTCTTGATCAGGACTTTCAGCATGGTCATACCGCTCGCTTGGTTATCGTTATTGGGCTTGCGGCATCCCTGCAGAGGGGACGGAATACTTCGCTCGTCTGCCTTCCGTGGCAAAACCGGCGCCGAGGGATGTCGGCGCCAAACACGAAGGCCGGCGAGTGGCCGGCCTTCGGGTGTTACAGGTAACTGTTGAGCACGTCGTCGACGAAGCCTTCGGCGCGCATCTTGTCCAGCGCCCCTTGCAGCTTCTGCACCACGGCGTCTGGGGTTTCGCGGTTCAGCGCGAGGAACAGCTGGTCGCTGTTGAAGCGCAGCACGGTCTTCAGGCCGGTGACGCCCACCTGCTTGGCCAGGTAGCGGCCCGCCGGGTCGCCGCTGGCCCACAGATCGATCTGGCCGTCGCGCAGCTTGGCGGCGTTTTCCTGGTCACGGAGCGCCAGCACCGGCTCGAAGCCGTGCTCGGTCAGGTACTGGGCCATGGCGTCGCCCTTGTAGGCGCCAACGCGGTACTGCTTGGCTTCGTCCAGGTTGTTCAGGGTGATCTTGCTGTCGGCCTTGGCCAGCAGGACCCAGTCGTCCGGGCCGATCGGGCCGACCCACTTGAACTGGCTCTCGCGCTCGGGCAGGCGGGCGGTGACGAATACGCCGTAGCCGGGCTTCTCCAGCGCCAGCTTGTAGATACGGTCCCAGGGGAAGCGCAGGGTCAGGCTGTACTGCACGCCGGCACGCTTGAACATTTCCTTGACGATATCCACGGCGATGCCGTCGATGCTGTCTTCCTGGGCGAAGTTCTTGCCGTTGATGGCCATGTTGTAGGGAGGGAAGTTCTCGGTGAGCAGCACCACGCTGTAGTCCGAAGAATCCGTTTCAGCCCTTGCCGCGCTGGCCAGAAGCAGGCCGCAGCCTAGCCATGCGAGCAGAATGCGCTTCAGCATCGAGATATTTCCTGCGTATGACATTTCTAAGAAGGCGCAGAGCTTACTCGGAGAATTGACGCCAATAAACCCTATGAATATGGCAATGGGACACAGGTACGCCAGCACATTCACTTTGGAACGCCAGTACCTTGACTCAGAAGCGCCAGCACCTTGACTTGAGCCTTTGGCTAGCAAGCTTCGTGCGAAGGAAGGAGATGCGGCGACCGGACGCGGGAGAAGGACGGCCCAGGATAGAGCCATCGGGCCGGGAGAACCCCGGCCCGGAAGGGGTCAGCGCACGATGATGCCGCGGCTGGCCAGGTAGGCTTTGGCCTCCGGCACGCTGTACTCGCCGAAGTGGAAGATGCTCGCCGCGAGGACCGCGTCGGCCTTGCCTTCGATGATGCCGGCGGCCAGGTGCTCCAGGTTGCCAACGCCGCCGGAAGCGATCACCGGAACGCCCACCGCCTCGCTGATGGCGCGGGTCACGCCCAGGTCGTAGCCGCTCTTCACGCCGTCCTGGTCCATGCTGGTCAGGAGGATTTCACCGGCACCCAGGCCTTCCATCTTCTTCGCCCATTCGACCGCATCGAGCCCGGTGGGCTTGCGGCCGCCGTGGGTGAAGATTTCCCAGCGCGGGGCTTCGCCGGGGCCCGACACTTTCTTGGCGTCGATGGCGACCACGATGCACTGCGAACCGAAGCGTGCGGCGGCCTCACCGACGAACTCCGGGGTGAACACCGCGGCGGTGTTGATCGAGACCTTGTCCGCACCGGCATTGAGCAGGTTGCGAATGTCCTGCACCGTCCTGACGCCGCCGCCCACGGTCAGCGGGATGAACACCTGGCTCGCCATGCGCTCGACGGTATGCAGGGTGGTGTCCCGGCCATCGACGCTGGCGGTGATGTCGAGGAAGGTGATCTCATCCGCGCCCTGCTCGTCGTAGCGACGGGCAATTTCTACCGGGTCACCGGCGTCGCGGATGTTCTCGAACTTGACGCCCTTCACCACGCGGCCGTTGTCCACGTCGAGGCAGGGAATGATGCGTTTAGCCAGTGCCATAGCAATGCTCTCGTAGGATGGGTGGAGCGCAGCGATACCCATGCTGCCAAACCACCCCAGGTCCTCATCGCCGGGTTACGCCGCCTCGCGGCCCACCCAGCCTGCGTTCAGATCAGCCCTTGAAGCTGTCGCACAGCGCCTGTGCTTCGGCAACGTCCAGCGTGCCTTCATAGATCGCGCGGCCGGTGATGGCGCCGACGATGCCCGGGGTGCGGGCGTCCAGCAGCTTCTGGATATCACCCAGGTTGTGGATGCCGCCCGAAGCGATCACTGGAATGCGCGTGGCATTGGCCAGGGCAGCGGTGGCTTCGACGTTGCAGCCCTGCATCATGCCGTCCTTGGAGATGTCGGTGTAGACGATGGCGGAGACGCCATCGGCTTCGAAGCGCTTGGCCAGGTCAATCACCTGCACTTCGCTCACTTCGGCCCAGCCGTCAGTGGCGACGAAGCCGTCTTTGGCATCCAGGCCGACGATGACCTTGCCCGGGAAAGCGCGGCAGGCTTCGCCGACAAATTCCGGCTGCTTGACCGCCTTGGTGCCGATGATCACGTAGCTGACGCCGGCGCGGACGTAGTGCTCGATGGTTTCCAGCGAGCGAATGCCGCCGCCGATCTGGATCGGCAGGTTCGGGTAGCGCTTGGCGATGGCGGTGACCACTTCACCATTGACCGGCTTGCCTTCGAAGGCACCGTTCAGGTCCACCAGGTGCAGACGGCGGCAACCGCCCTCCACCCACTTGGCGGCCATGGATACCGGGTCGTCGGAGAACACCGTGGCGTCTTCCATCAGGCCCTGGCGCAGGCGCACGCAGGCGCCGTCTTTCAGATCGATTGCGGGGATGATCAGCATGGGTTGAACCTGCTCGAATCCAAAGTTGAATGGGGTAGGGTCAGCTCTTCTCGAGCGCCCACAAGTCGCTTTCGATGCTCTCGAACCGGTCTTTCAGGTGAGATTGCACGTCGAAGATCGCCTTGTTGTAGAACAGCGGGCCGAACTCGCGCAGGAAGAAGTCCAGCGCCTCTTCGGCCTCGAAGGAACCGACGTCCAGCTCGAAGCGGTCTTCGAGGAAACGCTGGATCGCCCGCGCCGCGCTCTGGCGTTGGACGCCATCGAGGTCGAGGATCGCGGGCTTGTCCTTCTGCCGGGCCATGGCTTACCAGCGCCCGTCCCAGGCGGCGAAGTTCTGCAGCAGCTGCAGGCCATGGGTATGGCTCTTCTCCGGGTGGAACTGCACGGCGAAGCGAGAGCCATCGGCCAGCGCGGCGGCAAAGTCGACGCCGTAATGGCCGCGACCGACCACCTGGCGCGGATTGCCGGCCTGGATGTAGTAGCTGTGCACGAAGTAGAAGCGCGCACGGTCCGGGATGTCGTGCCACAGCGGGTGATCCACACTCTGCGCCACTTCGTTCCAGCCCATGTGGGGCACCTTCAGATGCTCGCCGTCCTCGTGCAGGTCCTTGCCGAAGAAGCGCACCTGGCCGGGGAACAGGCCGATGCAGTCGACGCCGTCGTTCTCTTCGCTGCGCTCCAGCAGCGCCTGCATGCCGACGCAGATGCCGAGGAACGGGCGGTCCTGGCTGACCTCGCGCACCAGGCTGTCGAAGCCCAGGCGCTTGATCTCGGCCATGCAGTCGCGGATCGCGCCAACGCCGGGGAACACCACGCGGTCCGCCTCGCGGATCACGTTGGCGTCGCTGGTCACCAGCACGCGCCCGGCGCCCACGCGCTCCAGCGCCTTGGACACCGAGTGCAGGTTACCCATGCCGTAGTCGATGACGGCTACCGTCTGCATTACAGGCACCCTTTGGTGGACGGCATCTGGCCGGCCATGCGCTCGTCCAGCTCGATGGCCATGCGCAGCGCGCGGCCGAAGGCCTTGAACACGGTCTCGATCTGGTGGTGAGTGTTATGCCCACGCAGGTTATCGATGTGCAGGGTGACGTTGGCGTGGTTGACGAAGCCCTGGAAGAACTCCATGAACAGGTCCACATCGAAGCCGCCGACGCTGGCACGGGTGAACGGCACGTGCATCTGCAGGCCGGGACGGCCGGAGAAGTCGATGACCACGCGCGACAAAGCCTCGTCCAGCGGCACGTAGGCATGGCCGTAGCGGCGGATGCCTTTCTTGTCGCCGATGGCCTTGGCGAAGGCCTGGCCGAGGGTGATGCCGATGTCTTCGACGGTATGGTGGTCGTCGATATGCAGGTCGCCCTTGCACTCGATGTCCAGGTCGATCAGGCCGTGGCGGGCGATCTGGTCCATCATGTGCTCGAGGAAGGGAACCCCGGTATCGAAGCGGGCCTTGCCCGTTCCATCCAGGTCGATGGAAACCTTGATCTGGGTTTCCAGGGTGTCGCGCGCGACGGATGCCTTGCGTTCGGCCATCACCAGCTCCACAGCTAACACTGCACGTAATTATAAGAAGGGCCGGCATTATAGGCGCGCCGGGCGCTGCGCGGCTATGGGCGGTGGTCGGCGCTGGCCGATGGTCCTACACTGCGCGGCTCGCCTTTCGAGGATTGCCCATGCCCGTCGTCGTCCAGCACCTGACCCAGCCCAGCGAACAGGACCGTCAGGACCTGCTGAAGATCTACGCCGACGCGCCACAATGGCTGCTGGCACCCTTTGCCGATGCCGAGGCGCTGGTCACCCGCGGGCTTGCCGAGGGCCGGCTGCTCACCGGACGCTTCAACGACCGCCTGCTGGGTGCAGCCTGGATCGAGCGCGATGACGACACCTGGCGGCTGTCCCGCCTGTGCGTGCGTCAGCTCACCCGCAACCGCGGTGTGGCCCGGCGACTGCTGGAAGAGGCACAACGCCTGGCCATCTTGCAGGGCGCCGCGCTGCGACTGATCGCGGCTGCGGATCAACCACAAGCCGCTGATTTCGCGCATCACCTCGGGCTGACGCTGCAACCGGACTGAATCGGGAACCGAGCGCAAAGTCCCCGTTCAAACTCCGCAATACCCGCACCTTGCCTTCCGGGCTGGGGCGCCGTCGCGTCATTGGTATACTTTCTCGCCATTCCACCCGCCGCCTGAACAAGGACCCGTACATGAAAGCGTTCGGCAAAATCATCGGCATCGTTGCCCTGGTCCTGCTGCTGCTCATCGTCGCCGCCGGCTTCGTGCTGACCCATTTCTTCGATCCGAACGACTACAAGGACGAGATCCGCCAGCTTGCCCGGGACAAGGCCAACCTCGAGCTGAACCTCAAGGGTGACATCGGCTGGAGCCTGTTCCCCTGGCTGGGCCTGGAGCTGCATGACACCAGCGTGGCAAGCCTGCAGACGCCGGACAAGCCGTTCGCTGACGCGCAGCTGCTGGCCATGTCGGTGCGCGTACTGCCGCTGCTGCGCAAGGAAGTGCAGATGAGCGACATCCGCGTCGAAGGCCTGACCCTCTCCCTGAACAAGGACAAGAATGGCGTCGGCAACTGGGAAAGCATCGGCAAGCCCGCCCAGCCGGCCACCGGCACCACACCCGCCACACAACCGACGCCCGCACCGAGAGAGCCGGCCAAGCCCACTGCCGGCGAAGGCCACCAGGCGATGAAGCTGGACATCGACAGCCTGAGCGTGAAGAACGCCCGCATCGATTACGCCGACGCGCAGAGCGGCAAGAACTACAGCGTCGAAGGCATCGAACTGACCACCGGCGCCATCCGAGAAGGCAGCAATATCCCGATCAAGCTCAGCGCCTACCTGGGCACCAACCAGCCGGTGATCCGCGCCCGCACCGAGCTGACCGGTAGCCTGCGCTTTGATCGCGCCCTCAAGCGCTACCAGCTCGAAGACGCCAAGCTTTCCGGCGAAGTCTCTGGCGACCCGTTCCAGGGCAAGACTGCCAACTACAGCGCCCAGGGCCAGCTGGTGCTCGATCAGGCCGCCCAGGTCGCCGAGTGGAACGGCCTGAAGGTCACCGTCAACCAGCTGCGCGCCCTTGGCGAGATCAAGGCCCGCGAACTGGATAAGGAGCCCAAGCTCGACGGCGGCCTGTCCCTGGCGCCGTTCAACCTGCGCGAATTTCTCGAAAGCATCGGCCAGCCCCTGCCGGAAATGGCCGACTCCACCACCCTGACCAGAGTGGAGCTGGCTACCCGCCTGAGCGGTAGCCGCAATAGCCTGACCCTGAACGACATCAAGCTGAAACTGGACGACAGCACCTTCAACGGCAACCTCGGCATCGCCGACTTCGGCAAACAGGCCATTCGCGCCCAGCTCAACGGTGACAAGCTCAACCTCGACCGCTACCTGCCCGCCAAGGTCAAGAAGGCCCAGGAGGCCACCAACAGCGCGCGCAAGGCAGAAGTCGCCAGCACCGAACAAAGCGCCATCAAGGGTGACACCCCGCTGCCCAGCCAGCCAACCCAGCAGGCCTGGAGCGACGCCCCGCTACTGCCGGTTGCCCGCTTGCGGGCACTGGACCTGGACGCCAGCCTGAACCTCGGCCAACTGACCCTGGACAAGCTGCCCATCGAGAACGCCGTGCTCAAGCTCCGCGGCCAAGGCGGCCTGATCAACCTCGACGACCTGCGCGGCGAGCTCTACGACGGCAAGTTCAACGCCAGCGCCACGCTCGACGTGCGCCAGGACGTACCGACCCTGCAGGCGAAAAAGCACATCGCCGATGTACCGGTGGAGCGCCTGCTCGAATCCCAGGGCCAGAAGCCGCCGGTGAAGGGCCTGCTGGACCTGGATGCCGACATCACCACCCAGGGCAATAGCCAGAAGGCCTGGATCGACAACCTCAATGGCACCGCGCGCTTCGTCATGACCCAGGGCGTACTGCTCAACGCCAACCTCGAACAGCAGCTCTGCCAGGGCATCGCCACGCTCAACCGCAAGTCGCTGACCGCCGAGCATGGCGGCAAGGACACGCCGTTCCGCGAGCTTCAGGGCAACCTGGTGTTCAAGAATGGCGTGGCCAGCAACCCGGACCTCAAGGCCAGCATCCCCGGCCTGACCGTCAAGGCCGATGGCGACCTGGACCTGCGCGTGCTGGGCATGGACTACCGTGTTGGCGTCACCATCGAAGGCGACAAGAGCGACATGCCCGACCCCGCCTGCGAAGTGAACAAGCGCTACGTCGGCATCGAATGGCCACTGCGCTGCCGCGGCCCGCTGGAACTGGGTGCCAAGGCCTGTCGCCTGGACAAGGACGGCATCGGCAAGATCGCCGCACGTTTGGCCGGGGACCGGCTGAACCAGAAACTCGAAGAGAAGCTCGGCGACAAGGTCAGTCCCGAACTCAAAGACGCACTCAAAGGGCTGTTCAAGAAGTGACCCCGCAAAGCTTCAACTCGGCCGTGCTCGACTGGTTCGACAGCCACGGCCGCCATGACCTGCCCTGGCAGCAGAACATCACGCCCTACCGGGTGTGGGTTTCTGAAATCATGCTGCAGCAGACCCAGGTCAGCACCGTGATGGGCTACTACGACCGCTTCATGACCGCGCTGCCGACGGTGGCTGATCTCGCCAACGCGCCGGAAGACGAAGTGCTGCACCTGTGGACGGGCCTGGGCTACTACACCCGAGCCCGCAACCTGCACAAGACGGCGAAGACGGTGATGGAGCAGCACGGCGGAGAATTCCCCCGTGACGTCGAGCAACTCGCCGAATTGCCCGGCATCGGCCGCTCCACCGCCGGCGCCATCGCCAGCATCTCCATGGGCCTGCGCGCGCCGATCCTCGACGGCAACGTCAAACGCGTGCTCGCTCGTTACATCGCCTGCGACGGCTATCCGGGCGAGCCCAAGGTGGCGAAGCTGCTGTGGGAGGCCGCCGAGCGCTTCACCCCACACGAGCGGGTCAACCACTACACCCAGGCGATGATGGACTTGGGCGCCACGCTCTGCACCCGCAGCAAGCCAAGTTGCCTGCTCTGCCCACTGCGCGAGGGCTGCCGTGCGCACTTCCTCGGCCGCGAGACCGACTTCCCGGTGTCCAAGCCGCGCAAGGCGCTGCCGCAGAAGCGCACGCTGATGCCGATCCTGGCCAACCGCGACGGCGACATCCTGCTCTACCGCCGCCCGTCGACCGGTCTCTGGGGGGGACTGTGGAGCTTTCCCGAACTGGACGACCTGGCTGCCCTCGCCCCACTCGCGCAGCAGCACGCCCTGCGCCTGGGCGAGCGCCGCGAGCTGCCCGGCCTGACCCATACCTTCAGCCATTTCCAGCTGGCCATCGAGCCCTGGCTGGTGCGCGTCGAGGACGCAGCCCCCGCCGTGGCCGAGGCCGACTGGCTCTGGTATAACCTCGCCACCCCGCCGCGGCTCGGCCTCGCCGCCCCGGTGAAGAAGCTGCTCAAACGAGCTGCCGACGTGTTGAACGCAGGAGAAATGTCATGACCCGACTGGTGATGTGCCGCAAATTCAAAGAAGAGCTGCCCGGCCTCGATCGCGCACCCTATCCCGGAGCCAAGGGCCAGGACATCTACGAGCACGTCTCGAAGAAAGCCTGGGACGAATGGCAGAAGCACCAGACCATGCTGATCAACGAGCGCCGCCTGAACATGATGAATGCCGAGGATCGCAAGTTCCTCACTGCCGAGATGGACAAGTTCCTCTCCGGCGAGGAATACGCGCAGGCCGAGGGCTACGTCCCGCCCAGCGCGTAAGTTTCGGTATTATTTGAAAAATTTTTTCGCGGCACGCTTGACACCCCTTCCGAAAACCCTTTTAATGCGCGCCACGTTGCCCAGGTAGCTCAGTTGGTAGAGCAGGGGATTGAAAATCCCCGTGTCGGCGGTTCGATTCCGTCCCTGGGCACCAAGCCTTCCGAAAAGCCCCTGAAATCGCGAGATTTCAGGGGCTTTTTCATTTCCCTCCGCACAAGTCACTCCCCCGCCCCAGCGCGCTCCCACGATTCGTATCGAATGTTTGCCTAAGTACAGTGTCTACTGGCACATAGCACGTCGATCTTTCAGAATCATGACCATCCGGGCGATTTCCACACTTCAGTGGGATACCCTCCGGGATTCGATGTTTCGTAGCGGAGTCACTGTGCGCAAACTCATAAGCTGGTGGAATTCCCGGGGTAACCTGGTTTCTCTGTCTGCCCTCTTCCTTCTGGTCCCGGTGATCGGCCGTTACAGTCTTGGCTGGGGCACGCCGCTGGGTTACCTGTCGGACCTCGCACTTGGCACCCTGCTGGTCGTCGCGTTGCACAACCGACGCCTGTTCATCGCCATTCCGGTCATGCTGATCTGGGCACTGTCGGTCATCGGCACCGCCGAGCTGGTCAGCGCCGTGGGCCGCATGCCCGCGCCGGAAGACCTGCATTTCCTCGCCGATCCGACCTTCGTCGCCAACTCCACCGAGGGCGGTGGCCTCAACCACCTGCACCTGGCGATCCTGATCGGCGCCGGCATCCTGCTCTGCGCACTGCTCTGGCGCCGCCGCGAAACGCCGCTGCCACGCTACGCCTATGCCGTGCCGGCCGCGCTGCTGGCCGCCCACGCCGGCGTGCAATACTTCCAGCCCAGCGATGCGGAGATGTGGAAGCAGTTCAACCTGCCGCACCAGCTTGTTTCACGCGCAGTCACCAGCGGCGAGATGGCCTATCAGGACTGGCGCGACCGCGACCAGCCGGAAGCCCGCCCGGATGTCACGGGCCTGACCCAGCACGACCTCAACGGCACTCCGCTGCTGGCCGGCCGAGGGCAGGCGAAGAACGTGCTGATCATCGCCATGGAAGGTATCCCCGGCGCCTACGTCGCCACCAACCGCGCCGCCCTGAGCAGCAGCTACGAAGAATCGATGATGCCGCGCCTGAGCACCTGGGCCGAGCGCGCCATGACCACCCCGGACTACGTGGTGCACAGCCACCAGACTATCCGCGGCCTCTACGCCATGCTCTGTGGCGACTACAGCAAGCTGGACAACGGCACGCCCAAGGGTGTCGAACTGCTGGGCAACCCGACCCGCGCCGCCGAATGTCTGCCGGCGCAGATGCACCAGGCCGGCTTCAGCACCCACTTCCTGCAGGGCGCCGGGCTGCGCTTCATGGCCAAGGACAAGGTCATGCCGGCCATGGGCTTCGACAAGACCCTGGGCCGTGACTGGTTCAAGAAAAAACCGTACCTGGAGTTCGCCTGGGGCATGGATGACAAGGCCTTCTTCGAAGGTGCGCTGGACTATGTCGGCCAGCTGCGCCAGAAGAAGCAGCCGTGGATGCTCACCTTGCTCACCGTCGGCACACACCAGCCGTATTCGGCCACTCCCGAATACCTGGCCAAATACCCGACCCCGCGCCAGGCCGCCATCGCCTACCTGGACGACGCCGTCGACGCCTTCCTCAAGGGTCTGGAAGAAAAAGGCGTGCTCAAGGACACCCTGGTGATCGTCACCTCCGACGAATCCCACGGTATCGACAACGTACGCCTTGCCTCGGCCTGGGGCCTGAACCTGATTCTTGCACCGGAACAGGCCGCTCTGCCGCCGGTGAAGGCCGGCGTCTACGGCCACGTCGACCTGGAGTCCTCGGTGCTCGACTACTTCGCGATCAAGGCGCCGCAGGATATCGCCGGCCGCTCGCTGTTCCGCGACTACACCACCGGCCGCGAGATGGTGTCCTTCACCAACGGCATGCAGCGCTACCACGACGGCAAGGGCAACTTCACCGAATGCGACTTCCAGCAGGTCTGCCGGCGCTACAAGAGTGACGGCTTCATTGCCGACACCGCCAAGTTCGAAGGCCGCTTCAGTGGTCGCGACGCTCGCCTGATGACCGCCCGCGCGGACATTCTCGACCAGTCGGTGACCAAGGCGCAGTCGGCCCGCGAATACCAGTTCGCGACCAAGGAGCGCATCCGGCTGAAGCCGCAGATCGACAATGAGTACACCGACAACCTGATCGGCGCACAGTATCTGGAGTTTCCGGCCAACACCCACACCACGGTGCGCCTGAAGATCCGCGCCATCCAGATGGACGCCAATGGCGCGAAAGTGACGCTCAAGACGCGCTCCTTCGAGAAGCCAGTGCCTATCGAGATGCCCGAATTCCCGCTGGTGAAACGCAACCAGCCGCTGGAGGTGACCTTCGGCTTCGACAACGAGGAAGCGCGCAAGGCGTTCTCCTTCCACCTGCTCGCCGAGGGCAAGGGCGTCATCGAGATCACCGATTTCCACGTGCTGACCCAGCCGCGCAAATCGACGATCAACGCCACCGAAGCCGGTGGTACGGGGCTCGCCGACGCCAAGCTCCTGCCGATTCCGCGACTGTCCGGGCACCCGAACCTGATGGCCAGTCAGCCGCCGGAATCCCAGGACGACATCACCCCCGCCGAAGCCATCGAAGATCCGAGCCCGCAACTGCGGCAGATGATGCAGTAACCCCAACCGGCGGCCCCAGGGCCGTCGGACTTTTAACGGCCGGCCTAAACTGGCACTATCCCGCCCCCCGCGCCATCAGCCGACGCCCCGATCCAGCGCGGCTAGTTCAGCCCAGGCGACAACGCCGAGCGGCAATGCGACAACTTGCCACTACAGCCGACGACCGCGGCAGATGGGCGCTTGGCGCACTCCAGAGTGCGTGTTAGGTTGCCCCTCGCCAGGATGGCCCCGATTCTGCAGTGACCTGCTGCGAAAGCGTCCGAATAACAATAGAGGAGCCCCCTATGGCCACGGCCATACCCGCACTGGAAATCCGTAACCTGCACAAGCGTTACGGTGACCTGGAAGTGCTCAAAGGCATTTCCCTGACCGCCCGCGACGGCGATGTGATTTCCATTCTCGGCTCCTCCGGTTCCGGTAAATCCACGTTCCTGCGCTGCATCAACCTGCTGGAGAACCCGCACCAGGGCCAGATTCTGGTCGCCGGTGAAGAACTCAAGCTGAAGAAAACCAAGGACGGCTCGCTGGTCGCCTCGGACAACAAGCAGATCAACCGTCTGCGCAGCGAACTGGGCTTCGTCTTCCAGAACTTCAACCTCTGGCCGCACATGAGCATCCTCGACAACATCATCGAGGCACCGCGTCGTGTACTGGGCAAGACCAAGGCCGAAGCCACCGAGATTGCCGAGGCCCTGCTGGCCAAGGTCGGCATCTCCGACAAGCGCCACAGCTTCCCCGCGCAGCTTTCCGGTGGTCAGCAGCAACGCGCCGCCATCGCCCGCACCCTGGCGATGCAGCCCAAGGTCATCCTCTTCGATGAGCCAACGTCGGCACTGGACCCGGAAATGGTCCAGGAAGTGCTTAACGTTATCCGCGCGCTCGCCGACGAGGGTCGCACCATGCTGCTGGTGACCCATGAAATGAACTTTGCCCGCCAGGTATCCAGCGAGGTGGTGTTCCTCCACCAGGGCCTGGTAGAAGAGCAGGGACCGCCGCAGCAGGTATTTGACAACCCGCAATCGGCACGCTGTAAACAATTCATGTCCAGCCACCGCTAACGGAGCATCACTGCATGAACAACTATAAGAAGATCGTTCTGGCTATCGCGGCCACCTTCGCACTGGGGAGCCAGGCCATCGCCGCAGACAAACTGCGCATCGGTACCGAAGGCGCCTACCCGCCCTTCAACGGCATCGACGCCAGCGGCCAGGTCGTCGGTTTCGATATCGAGATCGGCAAGGCGCTGTGCGCCAAGATGAAGACCGAGTGCGACGTCGTCACCTCCGACTGGGACGGCATCATCCCGGCCCTGAACGCCAAGAAGTTCGACTTCATCGTCGCCTCCATGTCGATCACCGACGAGCGCAAACAGGCAGTCGACTTCACCAACCCCTACTACACCAACAAGCTGCAGTTCGTGGCGCCCAAGTCGACCGACTTCAAGACCGACAAGGGCTACCTGAAAGGCAAGGTGATCGGTGCCCAGCGCGCGACCATCGCGGGTACCTGGCTGGAGGACAACATGTCCGACACCGTCACCATCAAGCTGTACGACACCCAGGAAAACGCCTACCTCGACCTCTCCTCGGGCCGCCTCGATGGCGTGCTGGCCGACAAGTTCGTGCAGTACGACTGGCTGAAGAGCGATGCCGGCAAGGACTTCGAGTTCAAAGGCGAGCCGGTGTTCGACAACGACAAGATCGGCATCGCCGTGCGCAAGGGCGACCCGCTGCGTGACAAGCTGAACGCCGCTCTGAAGGAAATCGTCGACGACGGTACCTACAAGAAGATCAACGACAAGTACTTCCCCTTCAGCATCTACTGATGCACGTGCCGCGCCGCCCCTTGCCGGGCGGCGCGCGCCTTCAGGCGTGACTCCCCATGATTTTCGACCTGCACGGCTTTGGCGATCAGTTGATCGCCGGCACCTGGATGACACTCAAGCTTTCGCTCGCCGCAGTCTGCGTGGGACTGATCCTCGGCTTGCTCGGCGCCGTCGCCAAGACCTCGAAGAACAGCTTCCTGCGCATGCTCGGCGGTTTCTACACCACCGTAGTGCGCGGCGTACCCGAGACACTCTGGGTATTGATGATCTATTTCGGCACCGTGGCCGGCCTGAACGCCATCGGTGACCTGTTCGGTTATCCCGAATTCGCCCTGTCGCCATTCGCGGCGGGCACCTGTGCCCTGGGCCTGTGCTTTGGCGCCTACGCCACCGAAGTCTTCCGTGGCGCACTGCTGGCGATCCCCAAAGGCCACCGCGAGGCTGGCCAGGCACTGGGCCTCTCCGCCCCGCGCATCTTCTGGCGCATCGTGCTGCCGCAGGTATGGCGCGTGGCGCTGCCGGGCCTGGGCAACCTCTATCTGATTCTGCTGAAGGACACCGCGCTGGTTTCGCTGATCACCCTCGACGAAATCATGCGCAAGGCCCAGGTTGCTTCCAATGCGACCAAGGAACCTTTCACCTTCTACATGACCGCGGCCTTCATCTACCTGGGCCTGACCGTCTTCATCATGGCCGCCCTGCATTTCCTCGAGCGTCGCGCCGGCCGTGGCTTCGTGAGGAATGAGCTATGACCGATCTCGAGCTGATCCTCAAATGGATGCCAAAGATGCTCCAGGGCGCTACCCTGACCCTGGAGCTGCTGGCCATTGCCGTGGTCGCCGGCCTGTGCCTCGCCGTACCGCTGGGCATTGCCCGCGCTTCGCGGCACTGGTATGTGCGCGCCGTACCCTACGCCTACATCTTCTTCTTCCGCGGCACACCACTGCTGCTGCAGCTGTTCATCGTCTACTACGGCTTCGCCCAGTTCGAGAGCGTTCGCAAGGGGCCGCTCTGGCCGTATCTGCGCGATCCCTACTGGTGCGCCCTGCTGACCATGACGCTGCACACCGCGGCCTACATCGCCGAGATCCTGCGTGGTGCCATCCACGCCATCCCGGTGGGTGAAGTGGAAGCCGCCCGCGCGCTGGGCATGTCTCGTCGCCAAGCACTGTTCCACATCATCCTGCCGCGCGCCGCGCGCATCGCCATGCCGGCCTACAGCAACGAGGTGATCCTCATGCTCAAGGCCAGCGCCGTGGTGTACACCGTGACCCTGTTCGACATCATGGGCATGACCCGCACCATCATCGCGCGCACCTACGAGGCCATGCTGTTCTTCTGCCTCGCCGGACTGTTCTACCTGGTCATCACCCTGCTGCTGACCCGCATCTTCCGCCTGCTGGAACGCTGGCTGAAAGTGGACTCCATGCAGGGCCGCTGACCGGCGCACCGCTCGCCCACGGGGCCGCTATAATGCGCGCCCCGTGGCTTCCTCCCCTTCGCACCGTGCTCCCGAACGATACTCCCCTGACCGGCTCCGACCTGCTCCAGCGCTTCCAGGCTCTGGATGGGTTCCTGCTGGATCATCAGGCGCTGTGGCGGCCGAAGCCCTTCACGGAACTGGAACTGCCCTGGGAGCGCGATCACCCCGAACTGGCCACCTGGCTGCGCAGTCGCAGCCTCGAGGACGCCGATGCGGCGCATAACACGCCTGAACAGCTCGACGCTCCCGCCCCCTTCCCCGCACTGGCCGCCACCGCCGCGCAGCTGTCCGCCGTTGGCGAACTCCCGGCAACGCCACTGGGCAAGCTGCCGAACCAACTGACGGTCGATGTCCCCGGCCGAAAGTGGCAACAGATCGAAGCCTTCGCCAGCCGCCTGGATTTCGCCGAAGCACCGCAACAATGGCTCGACTGGTGCGCCGGCAAAGGCCATCTTGGCCGCCTGCTGGCTCGCGACGGCAAGCCGCTGCTGAGCCTGGAGTTCGACAAATCCCTGGTGGAAGATGGCCAACGCCTGAGCGACCGGCTTCAGCTTCACGCCCGACATCGCCAGCAGGACGTGCTAGCACCCGACGCCCACCAGCACCTGCAAGCCGAGCACACGGCTGTCGCCCTGCACGCCTGCGGCAACCTGCACGTGCGCCTGCTGCAGCTCGCCAGCGCCCAGGGCTGCCGTCAGCTGGCAGTGGCACCCTGCTGCTACAACCGCATCGATAGCGAGCACTACCAGCCGCTCTCGACCGCCGCGCAAGGCTCCGCTCTACTGCTCTCGCGGGACGACCTGCGCTTGCCGCTCGCCGAAACCGTGACCGCTGGCGCCCGCGTGCGCCGCCAGCGCGACGAATCAATGGCGCGGCGACTGGCATTCGACCTGCTGCAACGGGAAGTCCGCCGCAGCCACGACTACCTGACCACTCCTTCAGTGTCGCCAATCTGGTTGGACAAGCCATTCGCCGACTACTGCTGCGACCTCGCCGCCCTCAGGGGGCTCGACCTGCCTGCTGGGACGGACTGGCAGAAACTGGAGGCACGGGGCTGGCAGCGCCTGGCCCAGGTTCGCAACCTTGAACTGGTGCGCGGGCTGTTCCGCCGCCCCATGGAGCTGTGGCTGTTGCTCGACCGCGCGTTATTCCTCGAGGAACAGGGCTATCGCGCCACCTTGGGCGCCTTCTGCGCCACCCGGATGACCCCTCGCAACCTGCTGTTGCTGGCTGAACGCACCTGAGACGGTCGTTCCAGCGCTTCACCCACAGACCCTGTGGATAACTCTGTTCGTAACCCAGGAAGAACCGTCCCTGACTGACCGCCCAGACCGCCTCGCTGCGATCTGGTTATTTTTTGTACATATAAATTAAATACTTAAAAAACAGCAAGTTACGAAACTTCGTGATTGCTATCACATCTCATATGCAATTTCTGCCCTAAAGCTTTCCCCCTTGTGCATAAAGAG